>NZ_MPZM01000008.1 GCF_002936955.1 Oceanisphaera arctica
CTGCTTAAACACCCAGCATTAACACACGTTATCTACAGAGTTACACACAACGCAGCCTCGTTTTTATCGATAAAACCGTTAAGATGGCTATATCAATGTTCGCCTTTCGGGAGTCAATCATGCTCACACCATTAAAAAACTATAACGGGATCACCCCCGTATTGGGCAAGGGAGCCTTCGTGGAAGCCTCCGCCGTACTTTATGGCGACATAGTCTTGGGGGAAGACGCCAGCATCTGGCCACTGGTGGCCGCCCGCGGTGACGTCAACCGTATCCGTATCGGTGCCCGCACCAATATTCAGGACGGTGCCGTGCTGCATGTCACTCGCAAGAGTCTGGGCAGGCCCGAGGGATTACCCTTGTTGATCGGAGAGGACGTGACCGTCGGGCACAAGGCGATGCTGCATGCCTGTGTCATAGGTAACCGGGTGCTGGTCGGCATGGGAGCCATAGTGCTGGATGGAGCAGATATAGAAGATGACGTGATTATCGGTGCCGGCAGTCTGGTACCCCCGGGGAAGAAGTTGGAGTCGGGCTATCTGTATGTCGGCTCACCAGCCAAACAGGTGCGTCCGCTGACGCCAGAAGAAAAAGCATTTTTGCCCGAGTCGGCGGCGAACTATGTGCGCCTTAAAGACGAGTACCTGCAACAATAGTGAGGTATGAGGTGGAAGGCGTGAGGAGAGCCAGAAAAAGACATGACCGGCCATTTTTGTGCTGGTGTCTGTCTTGCGCCTCACCCCTCGCGCTTTCCTCTAACTATTTACAAGTACAAGCCGCCGTCGGGCCCGAAGGCTTCTTCTCCCACCAGCTCGGCGACCCGCTCTTCGATATCGAAGCGTACCGACTCGAATGCCAGCATGATAGTGCCTTCATCTATGAGGCTCTGGCCGGTCATGTGCTCGAGGTGGGCCAAAGCCAGAAAACAATCGATTTTGCGTCCCTGCCAGTGAGCGGTGAAGGCAATGCCTTGTCGCTCCGGTTGCCAGTCAAGATCGTCGTCTACAATAATGTCCTGATTCATGTTGCTGCCTCCAGTTTGGCTCGCAATGATGTCAACACCGGCATAATGTCTGGCCGTACACCACGCCAGAGATAAAAGCTTTCCGCTGCCTGCCCCACCAACATGCCCAAGCCATCATGACGATGTTCCAACCCAAGCTCCCTGGCCCAGGCGAGAAAGACGGTTTCTTCACGCCCATACATCATATCGTAGACCCGGGTCCCGGGATGACAAACAGCGGCGTCGAGTGACAACGCCTCTCCCTGCAGACTGGCGGAGGTGCTGTTGATGATGATATCAAAGCCAGTACCGGGGTGTTCCAGCTGCGCGCTGGTGATATTGCCCAGATGTCCAAAACGCTGCACCAGCTCATCGGCTCTCGCGGGAGTGCGATTTGCCACCACCAATTGTGCCGGCTGTTCCGCCAATAATGGCGCCATGGCGCCACGGGCCGCACCACCGGCACCAAGCAGTAATATTCTGGCACCAGCCAGGGGGAATTCCAGTCGCTTGAGATCCAGCACCAGGCCTGCGCCATCCGTATTGTCCCCCAGCCACCAGCCATCCTCCTGCAGATGCAGGGTATTGACGGCACCGGCCAAGCGGGCTCTTTCCGTCAATTCCCCTGCCAGCTCCATGGCCTGGGTCTTGAACGGCACCGTAATGTTGCACCCCCTGCCGCCTTCGCGCGCAAAGTGGCTCAGGGTATCGGCAAAACCATCGAGGGGCGCAAGCAGGCGCCGATAGTCGAGTTGTTCGCCTGTTTGCTCGGCGAAGCTGCAATGAATAAAAGGTGACTGGCTGTGCTTGATGGGATGACCGATGACGGCATATCTGTCCATGATTTCTGCTCTCATAACTGGGCGTAAACGCCGGTACCGAATAAGGTCTGCCTGCACCCGGAACCGACGGCAATAATGATAATATTGCCACCGCCGACGCTTTTTTGGTTGCATTAATTACTAAAACGAATAGATTTTGCGCTAACGAACAAAAATTTTGTGGCTAGCCTTGGATACTGAACTCTTAAAAACCTTTCTGGAAGTTTCCCGCACCCGCCACTTCGGCAAGGCGGCGGAGCACCTTTACCTGACGCCGTCGGCAGTCAGCTTTCGGATTCGCCAGCTCGAAAGCCAGCTGGGGGTCACGCTGTTTACCCGATTGCGCAACAATATTCAGCTGACCTCCTCCGGCGATGCGCTGATCCCTCACGCCGAGTCCATGCTGCTGGCCTGGGCCCGGGCCCAACACGAGGTGGCCCTGAGCGAACGTCAGACCCAGCAACTGGCGGTAGCCGGCACCGCCAACCTGTGGGATGCCTATCTGCAGGATGGATTGCACCGGCTTTACTGCGAATTGCCGGCACTGTCACTGCGTGCCGATATCCGCACTCCGGAGCAGATGACCCGCGCCCTGCTCGGTCGCACCCTGGATCTGGCGTTTCTGACCGATCCGGCTCGTATCGAGGGGGTCCGACATATCGCCATACACACCATGGAATTACAGCTGGTATCCACCTATCCGGGCCTGGATACCACCAAGGCCATGGCTCAGGATTATATTCGCATCGACTGGGGCACGGCCTTTAATACCCAACATGCCAAGCTGTTCAATACCGCGACCCCGCCCCTGCTGCATACCGGTTCGGTGCGGATTGCGCTGGAATATCTGCTGCACCATGGCGGTAGCACCTTTCTACCCAGCTCCATGATCAACAACTACCAACAGCAGGAACAGCTGTTCATCGTGGACGACACCCCCTCAATCAAGCGGGAAGTCTATGCGGCCTATCTTCCGGGTGGGGAACGCCAGGGACTGATCGATCAGGTGATCACCCTGTTTGGTCCCCAGAACGACGGCGATTAAAACCAGCTTCTTGGCACCAGGAAGTCATTGAGCCGGGCTTCAGCCGTTCCCGGCTCCGGTTGCCAGTTATATTCCCAGCGCGCCAGCGGGGGCATCGACATCAGGATAGACTCGGTTCTACCCCCGGTCTGCAAGCCAAACAGCGTGCCTCTGTCATACACCAGGTTGAACTCCACGTAACGGCCACGCCGATAGAGCTGGAACTGCCGCTCGGCTTCGCCGTAAGCCGTGTCTTTGCGCCGCTCGATAATAGGGAGATAGGCGTCGAGATAGCCCCGGCCGACTGCCTGCATGAACTCGAAACACCGCTCGAAGGGCCACTGATTCAGATCATCGAAAAAGAGTCCGCCCACGCCCCGGGTTTCATCTCTGTGCTTGAGATAAAAATAGCGATCGCACCAGGCCTTGTATTCCGGATACACCTGATCGCCGAAAGGCGCGCAGAGATCCTGGGATACCTGGTGCCAGTGCCGGCAGTCCTCTTCCACCGGATAGTAGGGCGTCAGATCGAAACCGCCGCCAAACCACCAGACCGGATCGGCGCCTTCTTTCTCGGCAATAAAGAAACGAACGTTGGCATGACTGGTCGGCACATGAGGATTGTGAGGGTGGATCACCAGCGACACGCCCATGGCCTCGAAGGAACGACCGGCCAGCTCGGGCCGGTGTGCCGTTGCCGAGGCCGGCATGGCGGTGCCATGAACATGGGAGAAGTTGACGCCCCCCTGCTCGATCACGCTGCCGTTGCGCAAGACCCGGCTACGGCCACCGCCGCCTTCTTCACGCGTCCAGCTATCTTCTTCGAAGCGGCCGGTGCCGTCCGCCAGCTCCAGCCGAGTGCAAATATCATCCTGTAACTGCAGCAGAAATGCTTTAACGGCCGTGATATCCGGTTTACCGCTCATGTCTTTTCCTTCTAATTCCAATGTGATGTTCAGGCCGGGCGCACCACGGCGCCGGTAATGCCATCCCGGATCAGTGACGGATTGGCGCGCCCATCCGTCTGCCCGGGCAGAATATAGTCGAGTGTGGCTCCCATTAACTCCGCCAGCTGTTGTTCGCTTCTCGCCGGAGGCTCCCCGGTTTTATTGGCGCTGGTAGAGACCAACGGCTTGCCGAAAGCCAGACACAAATCGTGAACCTGCCGATGCGCCGTTACCCGAACCGCCAGCGAGCTGAACCGTCCCTTGAGCCAGATCGGCACTTCGGGCCGGGCCGGAATAATCCAGGTATAGGGGCCGGGCCAGCTGTTGAGAATAACCTCAAGCCGCCCCGGCGGCAGCGCCGCGAGATCCAGATAGGGCAATAGCTGGCTGAAATCGGCGGCGATCAGCACCAGTCCCTTGTCGACTGGCCGCTGCTTTATTTCAAGCAACCGCCGTACGGCGTCACCGTTATCGGGATCGCAGCCCAGGCCAAATACCGCCTCGGTGGCATAACCGATGATACCGCCCTGGCGCAATTGCTCGAGCGCGACGTTCAATGCTTGCGGGTTCATTAACTGACAACTTCCTTCATAAAACGACTCAACGCCGGTAGCCACAGCCCTTGTTGGGGCAATGCAATCCGCCCTTACGCTCGGTCAAAATGCCAAAACCGCACTCGGGGCAGGACTCGGCCACCGGCCGCTCGTTAATCACATAGCGACAGGCCGGATAATGATTACAGGCATAGAAGCGTTTGCCATAGCGGGAGGTTCTGGCCACCAGCTGACCTTTGCTGCAGGCCGGGCACCTTGGGTCTGTCTGGCCCTGATCGTTGATGTCGGCCACATGGTGGCAAGCGGGATAATGGGTACAACCGATGAAAAGGCCGTAGCGGCCTTTCTTGATGGCAAGAGGATAACTGCATAACGGACACTGGCTGCCTTCCAGCACTTTCTCCACGTCCTGATCGTGCTCGATGACCTTGAGCGGGCGCAGATAATCGCAGGCAGGGTAGGACGTACAACCAACAAAGGCGCCATGTTTACCATGGCGCAATTCCAGAGCACCGCCGCACCGGGGGCAAGGTTCATCGCCCCAATCAGGAGCATGATCCTGGGTATTAAACAGACTGGAATCGATTTTCGACATGCCGCGCCTCCGAATTCATTGACCGAATTCTAACAGCGCGGCCGCCTTCAGTGAACCGCCCCTTCCGGCTGTTCGAAAATCAGCTCTTCCAGCTGCTGATAGGCCGATTCGCTGCCGGGCACATTGAACAGCACCATCATCACCACCCATTTGAGGTCGTCCAGCTCGATTTCCGGTGGATCCAGCTCCATCAGTCGATCGATGACAATCTCGCGGGTTTCGGCATCCAGTACCTTGATCTGCTCGAGGAACAACAGGAAACCACGCCCTTCGGCGTCAATCTTGTACAGCTCTTCCTGTGTGTAGATACGGAATGAATCAGGTGCGGATCTCGCCCATGTCGGTGCCGCTTCCGCTTCCTGCAATTCGGCAAGGCGTTCCAGCCAGGCCAGCGCCTTGAGGATCTCTTCCTTGTGAAAGCCCGCCTGGGTTAATTCATCGGCGAGAGCATCCTGTTCCACCATGGCATCTACATCGGTATGGATGTAAGTTTCGAACAAGTACATAAGTACATCGAACATGATCAGCCCCTCCTCGCTCTGACATAACCCCCGGGTACAGCCTCCACCCAGCCAGCCAATTCCAGCTCGACCAACCGGGTAAGTACCTCCTGCACCGGCTGCTGACAACGGGACGCGATCAAATCCACCGCCGTTGTCTCTATACCTACGTTATCCAACAACTCCGGATAAGGCAATAATTCCTCTGTGGCAGTTGGCCGAACTTTGATCGCCGCCACCGAAAATGCCACCAGCTCTTCGAGAACATCATTCGCGTCGGAAACCAGCTTAGCTCCTTGCTGTATCAGCCGGTTACAGCCACTGGCCTGCGGGTTTTGCCGCGCGCCGGGAATGGCAAAGACCTCTCGCCCCTGCTCCATGGCGTAACGTGCGGTAATCAGGGAACCGCTGCGCTCGGCGGCTTCTACGATTAACACCCCCAGACTCAAACCACTGATAATGCGATTACGGCGAGGAAAATGATGCGCCAGCGGTCCTTCCCAAGGGTAGCATTCGGATAACAAGGCGCCGCCCTGACTGGCCAGTTCTGCGGCCAGACGAAGGTGCCGCTTGGGATAACACCGATCCAGTCCCGACCCCAGCACCGCCAGAGTGGTACCACCGACATCCAGTGTCGCCTGATGGCTGAGGCCATCGATTCCTATCGCCAGCCCCGAGGTAATGACGGCACCGGCAGCCGCCAGCGCCGGAACCAGATTTTTGGTGTTTTCTCTGCCGACATAGGAGGGGTGGCGACTACCGACCACTGCAATTTGTGGCAGTGGCAAGGCCGAGAGTTCCCCTTCCACAAACAGCAGCAACGGGGCTCCAGAGACTGCCCTGAGCTGCTCCGGATAAGCGGGGTCATCCCACGACAAAATATGACGATTCGGCGCTTTCCCCTGCCATTCCAGCAAGGGTTCCAGAATCGACAGGTGCGGTGTCTGCAGCTGTTCCAGTTGCTCTTCGCTCAGGCCGCTGGCGGCGAGTTGCACAGAGTTGTACCACTGCGCGCCGAGTTTGGTATGCAGCCGTATGGCCCGAACCGGCCCTATGCCTCTGGTATGCTGAAGCGCAAGCCAGGGGAGCAGCGGATGCTGCTCAAGACCCGAATCCGGCATCACTCACATTGCTCAGCGAATAATTCGTCTGAACCAGACCTTTGCTGTCCAGCACCAGGGCGGCACTGGTCTGCTCGTCCACCTTGAACACCATGATGCGGGCCACCGCTTCAGCCGGCAGCTGCTCGGGCCGGCTGCTGGTGCGCAGATAGGCTCCTGCGCTGTCCGCATAGCTCAGCCTGCCGGAAGAGCCGGGGTTAACGTCGTATACACCGGGCCCGGGTTTCATCACCGCATAGAGATCACCGCTACGAACACCATCCGCATTACCCTTGTTGATAAATACGACGCCATGTCGTCCGGTGACGCTGCCCTCGGTACCCATGGCCAGAATATAAGCCTGGTCGAGCGCCGGTCCCGGCCGGGGGTAGTAAAATGCCGCAATACCACCATCCATGGTCAGGGGCAGCACCTTGTCTCCCTGGCGCATCTCCTGCTTCATGCTGCTGACCTGTACCTCGGTCATCTGGTAACCCCGCTGCTCCTGTGCCAGCACAGTGCCGACCAGTGCTGCCTTCTGTCCAAGCTCGGCATGGGTAAAGCGGTCGGTCAGTATTTCCTGCGGGCGATAAACTCCATAGATGGTGCCCGAGGTCAGTTGGCCGCGAACATAGACCGATGACCCTTTCACCATGGCTTCCCGGCCTTGCTGATCGCCGAGGATATAAGATGCCTGACCAAATACCGCCGGTGACATGACTCTGTGGCTGTCAACGAAGTTCAGCATCGAACTGAGCGGTATGGTCGCCACGGCAGCTTCGGTCCGTACCCGAGGAGAAAGACGCACCGTTGCCACATTAGTACCATCGTCTTTCACCAACCTGGGCTGACCATCCACCCAGATCAGCCGCAGCACATCGCCCGGGTAGATCAGGTGGGGGTTGGCTATCTGCTGGTTGGCCTGCCACAATTTCGGCCACAGCCAGGGGGATTTAAGGAAGTGGGCAGAAATATCCCACAGGGTGTCTCCCTTGCGCACCGTGTAGCGCTCGGGGTAACTCTCATTCAGCTCAAGGCGGCTGGTATTCGACTCAAGGGTGTTGGCCTGCAGGCCAAAACAACACCCCGCCAGCAACCCGAGTAAAAATCGGCATCTCTGTTTCATCACATCCGTGTCCCTAAAGTTAACTCTTACTGTTTTTTATGCGCTTAAATGGCTAAAATACTATCAGTATCGATACAGAAATAAGCAAGGTAGTCATGGCAAAAGTGTTAGAAGTATTACGTTTTCCCGATGAGCGGCTGCGTACCGTCGCCAAACCCGTCACCGAGTTCACTCCGACTTTACAGCAAATTGTAGATGATATGTTTGAAACCATGTACGCCGAAGAAGGCATTGGCCTGGCGGCGACTCAGGTCGACTTTCATCAGCAGTTGATCGTAATGGATGTGTCTGAAGACCGGCAGCAACAGCTGGTACTGATCAACCCGGAAATTCTCGAGCAAAGCGGCAGCACCGGTATAGAAGAAGGTTGCCTGTCGGTGCCCGGCGCTCGGGCCCTGGTGGAAAGAGCCGAGCGCATCAAGATCCGGGCCCAGGATCGTCATGGCAAGGTATTCGAGCTGGAAGCCGACGATCTGCTGGCCATCTGCATACAACATGAAATGGATCACCTGATCGGCAAGCTGTTTGTCGATTACCTGTCTCCGCTCAAGCGCCAGCGCATACGCCAGAAAATGGAAAAGCTTGCCAAGCAAGAAGCACAATAATTCCAATAATAAAGGACGCCCCTTGAGCAAACTCAATATCATTTTTGCCGGCACCCCGGACTTCGCCGCCCGTCATCTGCGGGCGCTGCTCGGCTCGGAACACAATATCGTCGCCGTTTATACCCAGCCGGACCGGCCTGCCGGTCGTGGCAAGAAGCTGACCCCAAGCCCGGTCAAGGTGGCCGCCGAACTAGCAGGCATTCCGGTATTTCAGCCCCAGAGCCTGCGCAATGAAGAAGCGCAACAGCAGCTTGCCGCCCTCAACGCCGACATCATGGTGGTGGTGGCCTACGGTCTGATCCTGCCTCAGGTGGTACTGGACGCGCCGCGTCTGGGCTGTATCAATGTGCACGGTTCTCTGCTGCCGCGCTGGCGTGGCGCCGCCCCCATTCAACGCGCCATCTGGGCCGGCGACCGGGAAACCGGCGTCACCATCATGCAGATGGACAAGGGTCTGGATACCGGTGCCATGCTGCATCTGGCTCGCCTGCCGATCGAGGCTCAGGATACCTCCGCCAGCCTGTATGACAAGCTGGCCGACATAGGCCCTCAGGCGCTACTGCAGGCCCTGAACCGGATAGCCGATGGCAGCATCAAAGCCGAGCCTCAGGATGACACCCAGGCCAACTACGCGGAAAAGCTTTCGAAGGAAGAAGCGCTTATCGACTGGCAGCAACCGGCTGAACAGCTCGAACGCTGCGTGCGCGCCTTCAACCCCTGGCCATTCAGCTACTTCATGGTCGGCGAGCACAACATCAAGGTCTGGCAGGCCGAAGTACTGGATGAGAGTGCCGACCAGGCGCCCGGCACCATAATCCGTGCCGGCAAGGCTGGTATCGTCGTGGCCACCGGCAAGGGTGTGCTGCGCCTGCTCAGCCTGCAACCGCCGGGCAAGAAAGCCATGAACTGTCAGGATCTGCTCAACGCCCGCAAGGACTGGTTCCAGCCCGGCAATCGCCTGGCGTGAACACACTTAACTCAGTGGTAATCATATGAAAACCCGTGCCGCCGCGGCCAACATCCTTCATCAGGTACTCAACCAGGGGCAGTCGTTATCTACCCTGCTGCCGCGTTATCAGCAGGAAGTGGCCGCCAAAGATCGCGCCCTGCTGCAGGAGCTGTGTTTCGGCACCCTGCGCTGGTATAGCCGACTCGACGCCATCGCCAAGCAACTGCTGGAAAAGCCGCTCAAGGGCAAATATCAGTCGGTGCATTCGCTTCTGCTGGTGGGCATCTATCAGCTACTCTACACACGCATCCCGGCTCACGCCGCCCTGGCGGAAACCGTCAACGCCTGCAAGCTCCTGAAAGCCGAGCCCTTCAAGGGCATGGTCAACGGCGTACTGCGTAACGTTCAGCGCCAACAGGACGAGCTGACCGCCAAAGTCGACGCCCTGCCTCAATTGCGCCTGGCCCACCCCAACTGGCTGGTCAAACGCCTGCAAAAGGCCTATCCCGAGCAGTGGCAGGACATCCTCGAGGCCAATAACCAGCATCCGCCGATGTGGATTCGGGTCAACCAGAGCCATCACTCACGGGAAGACTACCTGGCATTGCTGCAGCAAAGTGGTCAGGAAGCGGAACCCGACAATCTGGCCGAGGGCGCCCTGCGTCTGGCCCGCCCGGCGGATGTGACCACACTGCCCGGTTTCGAGCTGGGTCACAGCTCTGTGCAGGATGCTGCGGCACAGATGGCCGCCCAGCTGCTGGAAGCCGCCCCCGGCGAGACCGTTCTCGATGCCTGTGCCGCCCCCGGTGGCAAAACCGCCCATATCCTCGAACGCCAGCCGGCACTGGCCCAGCTGGTTGCCGTCGACATGGACGGCGAACGGCTGAAACGGGTATACCAGAATCTGGAGCGCATCGGGCTGCAGGCGACGGTTATTCAGGGTGATGCCGCCAAGCCTGCCGACTGGTGGCAGGGCCCGGCCTTCGATCGCATCCTGCTGGACGCGCCCTGTTCGGCCACCGGCGTTATTCGCCGCCATCCGGACATCAAGTGGCTGCGCCGCCCGGACGATATCGCCCAGCTGGCCGCCCTGCAGGCGCAGATCCTGGACGCCCTCTGGCAACAACTGAAGCCCGGCGGTACCCTGCTCTACGCCACCTGCTCCATACTGCCGGATGAGAACAGCGCCCAGATCAAGGCGTTTCTGCAACGCACCCCGGATGCCCGTCACCTACCCCTGCACCCGAGCGATACGGTCGAGCAACCGGGCTGGCAATTACTGCCGGGAGCCGAACAGCGAGATGGCTTCTACTACGCCAAGCTGAGTAAATTACCATGAAAATCATCATTCTCGGCGCCGGTCAGGTAGGGGGTACCCTGGCGGAAAACCTGGTGGGCGAGAATAACGATATAACCATCGTCGATACCGATAGCGAGCGGTTGCGGGAGCTGCAGGACAAATACGATTTGCGGGTGGTCAACGGCCACGGCGCCTATCCCAACGTGCTGCGCGAAGCCGGTGCCCAGGATGCAGACATGCTGGTGGCGGTGACAAGCAGCGACGAAACCAACATGATTGCCTGTCAGGTGGCCTACTCGCTGTTCAACACGCCCAACAAGGTGGCCCGGATCCGCTCGCCGGAGTTTCTGGCCGAGCGCGAACGGCTGTTTCTCAACGAGGCGCTTCCGGTCGACAATCTGATCGCCCCCGAACAGCTGGTAACCGAATACATCTATCGGCTGATCCAGTATCCGGGCGCCCTGCAGGTGGTGGACTTCGCCGAAGGCAAGGTGGGTCTGGTGGCGATCAAGGCCTATTACGGCGGCCCTCTGGTGGGCAACGCCCTGTCTACCCTGCGCGAACACATGCCCAACATAGATACCCGTGTAGCGGCCATCTTCCGTCAGGACAGGCCGATACGCCCCCAGGGCACCACCATTATCGAGGCCGACGACGAGGTGTTTTTCGTCGCCGCCAGCGGCCATATCCGCGCCGTGATGTCGGAACTGCAACGACTGGAAAGTGACTACAAGCGCATCATGATCGTCGGCGGCGGCAACATAGGTGCCGGTCTGGCCCGCCGGCTGGAGAAGCGTTATTCGGTCAAGCTTATCGAGCACAATCCCAGAAGAGCCGAGCAGCTTTCCGAACTGCTGGAGCACACCATCGTCTTCTGCGGTGACGCCGCCGATCAGGAACTGCTGGTAGAAGAGCATATCGATCAGGTGGATGTGTTCATCGCCGTCACCAACAAGGACGAGGCCAACATCATGTCGGCCATGCTCGCCAAAAAACTGGGCGCCAGAAAGGTGATGGTGCTGATCCAGCGCGGTGCCTATGTCGATCTGGTGCAGGGCGGCAGCATCGATGTGGCCATATCCCCCCAGCAGGCCACCATTTCGGCGCTGCTGACCCACGTGCGTCGGGCCGACATCGTCAACGTCTACTCCCTGCGTCGTGGGGCGGCGGAAGCCATCGAAGCCATCGCCCACGGTGACAGATCCACCTCCAAGGTGGTCGGTCGCAAGGTGGGTGAACTCAAGCTGCCTCCCGGCACTACCATCGGCGCCATAGTGCGCGGCGACGAGGTACTGATCGCCCACGACAGGACTGTGATCGAGCAGAACGATCACGTGGTGCTGTTTCTGGTAGACAAGAAATTCATTCCGGAAGTGGAGCGGCTGTTCCAGCCCAGCCCCTTCTTCCTTTAATCTGCTGCCCGGCCGCCGGGCAGGGAATGCAGCGGCGCTTCTTCGGTTGCTCTTTCCCGCAAGTGCTCGGGCAGGGGTTTGGTGACTTCCACCCCCAGCTCGCGAAAGGCCTCGGCCTGGCGGATCAAGTTGCCACGACCACTGGTCAATTTCTTCATCGCCCGCTGATAGCTGTCGTCGGCCCGTTGCAACGACTGGCCCATGGCTTCCATGTCTTCCGTGAACAGACGCAGTTTTTCGTAGATTTTTCCTGCCGATTCGGCAATTTTACGGGCATTCTGATTCTGCCGTTCCACCCGCCACAGATTCTCTATGGTGCGTAGCGCTACCAGCAGATTGGTGGGGCTGACCAGCAGAATATTGTGGTCCAGGGCGTATTTCATTAGTCCCGGTTCCGCCTCTACCGCCACCAGAAAGGCCGGTTCCACCGCCACGAACATCAGCACATAATCGAGGGTTCTCACCCCCTGCAGGTGCTGATAGTCCTTGCGCCCCAGCTCGCGGATATGGCCCCGCACCGAGGTGACGTGATCGCGCAGGGCCTGTTCCCGTTCAGCCGGGTCCTCGCCGTTGAAGTAGCGCTCGTAGGCGGTGAGCGAGACCTTGGCGTCGATGATGATGTCCTTGTCTTGCGGCAGGTGCACCACCACATCCGGCTGATAGCGCTTGCCCTCGGCGTTGTTCAGGCTGAGCTGGGTGCTGTACTCGTGGCCTTCGCGCAACCCCGACTCGGACAAAACCCGCGACAAGACCACCTCGCCCCAGTTGCCCTGCTGCTTGCTGTCGCCTTTCAACGCCTTGGTCAAGGCCGCTGTATCGACGCTCATCTGCTGGTGTAGCTCGGCCAGTCGTTCTATCTCGAATTTCAGGCTGTGGCGCTGGCGGCTTTCGTCCGCATAGGTTTCCTGCATGTTGCGACGAAACCCCTCCAGCTGCTCGCGCAGCGGCGACAGCAGCCCGTCCAGGCTGTTCTGGTTCAGCTCGCGGAAGTTGTGGGTTTTCTGCTCGAAGATACGCTGGGCCAGATTCTCGAACTGCTGCCCCAGCCGGGTTTCGCTCGCCTCCAACTGGGCCTGCTTTTCTGCCGCCCACTGCCGCTCCTGGCGCAGCAGGGTTTCATATTCCTTGAGTCGACCGTTCATTTTCAGCATCAGTTGCTGCTGTTGATCCAGTCGTTTCCGGGTGTCCTGCAGCTCGCCGCTGCGCTCGCTCAGTTGAGCCTGCAGCTGCTGGTTTTGCTGGGCCAGCAATTGCAGCCGGGTCCCCAGGCCGAGCCGTGTCAGCCCCCAGCCTGCCAGGGCGGCAGCCGCCGCCAGCAGATAGGGCCAGGTATTGGTCAGCATCAGGTCCATCAGCGTCTCCGCTGCTCAAGCATGGCCAGCACCCGCCGGTTAAAGCGTAACCAGAGCAAAATATAGAGAAAATACAACAGTATAATCAGCCACTTGTGTTGATTGATACCATTGTCGAACTCGGCCAGCGGCAGCCCTCGCAGTTGGCTGTACATAAATAACAACAGCGGAAACATCAGGAATACCGACCAGCGCCAGCACTGAACGAGAAAAGAAATAAAGAGGCCGTTATCCAAGGTGTGAGTCCCAACATACGATGATCAGGCAACAGCTTAACAGTGACCACGAAGGAATTCAGCCGGAACGGCGCAGATAGCTCTTTAACTGTTCGGACGGGATGGAGCTGCTGCAAGACAGGGTATAGGCGGCCCACTGCCCGGCCTGTATCAGCGTCGCCGACATCGGCAGCCCCGCCACCAGGCCGTGAATGAGGCCACCGGCAAAGGCGTCGCCGGCGCCGGTGGCATCCACTACCGATACCGGCCGGGCCGGCACCCGAATATGCTGCTCGGCAGAAAACGCCTCGGCGCCCTGTTCGCCGTGCGTCACCACCAGCCATTGCAGCCGTTCACCGGCCAGCTCTCGGGCATGACTGAACAAGTCCTGCTGCCGGGCCAGATCGGCGGCGGAGGCGATCATCACCTGGCAGGGCCGGGACCAGCGACCGCCCTTGGGATACTGACTGACCACCAGGCTGTGTTCCGCCATCTGCGCCATGTAAGCGCCGGCCTCACCGCCGTCATGATTGACGTACAGGCAGTCCACCGGTTCCATGGGCAGGCCACCGGGCAGCGCCGGACGCCGGTGCTGGCGTAATATGGTCCGTTCGCCCAGACTGTCGACGAGCACCAGCAGCTCGCCGGTTTCACCATCAAACTGCTCAACATGGGTAATATCCAGCCCCAGCTCGGCGGCTTGCTGCCGCAGCCAGTCACCGGTGTCGTCGTTTCCGACCCGGGCGGCAATGCTCACCTGATGCCCGGCCCACAAGAGCCCCACGCCGGTATTGGCGCCACCACCACCCAACCGCCGTCCCTGATCCCGGTACAACAGCCGGCTACCGGCCGTCAGCGGTTCATTCAACAGCAGCACATGGTCGCAATTCAGATTGGCCAGCAGCAGTATTTTTGCCATTCGCTACCCTTGACGCTATTTCACTGTGATCTGGATAACATCCGACATCACCGGTGGCTGATGCGGAACATGCTGCGCGTCCCCCAGCACCAGTTGCAACCGGTAGTCTCCCGGCGGCAGGCTAAGCCGGGCTTCGGTCTGGCCGCCACCGAAGTGCCGCACCTGATCGCTGGCAGGCAGCGGCTGGGTCAAATCCGGCATCTGTTGGGCATTGATCAGCAGGTGGTGATGACCGGTACCGTCCTTCTCCGTGCCGGCTGGCGCCACGCCCATGCCTTCCAGCCCGAAGCGTACGGTAAAGTCTGCGCTCAGCTGCTCACCATCGGCCGGGCTGATGAAATAGACCCTGGCCCCTTCCGGTGCCGGGGTGGCGGATACCGATAATGCCGCCAGCAAGGTGGCGGCACCGAATAGACTCGTTTTTTTCATCATCATGACTCCCAGTGGATAATATCGCCCAAGCATAGCAGCTGGGCGATGGTGGCTCGCCATTTAGGCCGAGCCACCACGGACTCAATCTGCCCGGCTGGTATAGCGCCGTTCCGTTGTATGAATGCGCACCTTGTCACCGATTTTCAGGTATTCCGGCACCTGAACGGTCAGACCGGTAGCGAAGGGGGGATCGACCACTATGCCTTTTTTAACTTCGTTTGCCCTTGCCATGGCGTACCTCCAGAAAAGTCCGAAGCCGCATAGTAGCCAAGGCGAGGCGCCGGAGCCATCCCCTGGCGCACAGATTCAAGATCCATCTGTACCCGAAACATCCCGGAACAATGTCACTTGCATATTGTCCCACCCCGCCGTCATGTTCTCCGGCAGCCGGTTTTTCCGCAGCCAGACATGAAAGTCATGACCGATATGGGTCAGGATGATTCGCTCGGGATTGAGTGCCTCCTGCAGCTCCAGCACCTGGTTCAGGCTATTATGATTGCGCCCGCCGACACCGGGCGAAAAACTGCAGTCAATCACCAGCACATCCAGCGGCGGCAGACTCTGCAGCAGGGAGAGACTCTGCGCCGGCAGCCCCAGGGTATCGGTCAGGTAGGCCAGTCGTCGGCCCCCGAGCTCGAACAGGTAGCCCAGGGTCGGCCGGGAATGATGCATGTCCAGCGGGGTGATGGTCAGCCGGCCCAGTTGCCACTCCCGGCCATGCGCCATGGTGGGATGAAACTCCAGGCAGCCCGGGTGTCTGAGCAGATCGGCACAACCTTCGGGATCATCCGGGCACCACACCGGTATCGGCGCCGCCCGGCCCCAGCGCAGATGAAACAGGCCCTGCACGTGATCCACATGAAAATGCGTCAGCAAGATGCCGCTAAGGCTGCCGGGTGGAAAGCGCCGGTGCAGATCCATCAGGCCGCCGTCGATCAACAGCCGATGACCATCCCACTCCAACAGGGCCGAACAGGGTTCACGCCCCTGCTCCGGCTCGGTGTGAGCCTGGGCACAATAACGGCAGTCGCAGCCATACAGCGGCATGCCCCCGGCGGCGCCCGTTCCCAGAAGGGTCAGACTCATCATCTTATCCAGCTCCCTGCAAATAGCCCTGAAACTGGCGCAATGTCTCAGCCAGAGGGCCGCCGTTGTCCAGCCGCCACACCGAGTCCGGCAGCCCACGACTCTGGACCCGCGCCCGCTCCAGCCGCCGGACAATGTCATCTTCGCTTTCCCGTCCCCGAGTCCGCAATCGCCGCCCCAGAATATCCGGAGAGACACTGATCATCACCGGCACCAGCTGCTCCCCGAACCGGGCCTGCGCCCGATGCAGACTGGCCCGTGAGCCGTTGACCATGACATCAACGTCGGATGCCAGCCAACGCTCGAGCTCGCATCCCAGGGCGTAGCGATGGCCGTTGGCCTCCCAGTCGAGCGCAAACAGACCGAGCTGCTGTCGCAGTCGAAACTCCTCGTCGGAAAGTTCGACATGGTTTTCGCCCCCCGCCGAGGCAGCGCGGGTGATATAGCGGTGGGCCACCAGCACCTGGCTACCGAGTTGCTTTCGCACCTCCAGCATAAAGCTGTCCTTGCCGGCCCCGGAGGGGCCTATCACATAAAACAGCCGTCCCCTGCCATCCTTCATGACGCCATTCTCCTGCATCAGTACGCCAGCTCACCCCGACACCAGACCCGGGTCGGATAGACCTGGCCGTCATGCTGTCGTGCCAGCACCAGATCGGCCCGCCGACCTTCCGCCAGTACCCCGCGGTCGCTCAGCCCCAGGGCTCGTGCCGGGTTACAGGTCGCCAGCCGCACCGCATCCGCCAGCCCCAGTGCATTGCGATCATCTTCCGCCAGCCGGAACACGGCGTCGAGCAGGCTGCCCGGATAGTAGTCGGACGACAGTACATCCAGTACCCCCAGGGCGGCCAGCTCGTGGGCGGCCACATTGCCGGAATGGGAACCACCGCGCACCACATTGGGCGCACCCATCATCACCATAAGGTCATGCCGATGAGAGGCGGTCGCCGCCTCGACCGTGGTCGGAAATTCGGCAATCACCATGCCCAGCTGACGGGACTCCTGCACATGTTCCAGGGTGGCGTCGTCGTGACTGGCCAGGGAAAGGCCCCGCTCCAGGCACTGGCGGGCAATTTCCGCCCGGTTGGGCGCCGACCAGCGGGCCGACAATGCCAGCTGGCTCTGCTCGAACTCCAGCATCTGCTGATCATTGAGGTGGTACTTGCCCTGATAATATTCCCGGTACTTGACCATGTTGACGAACTGGCGCTGACCGGGGGAATGATCCATCAGCGACACCAGCCGTACCTCCGGCAGCTCCAGATAATGCTCGAACAGCGGCACCGTGGTCTCGTGAGGCAGCTCGCAACGCAGGTGCAGCAGATGCTGGGCCCGGTTCAGGCCGCGACGCTCGCTGTCCACCACCGTATGGATCATGCGGTCGAGGTTGTCCTGGCGGGTACCGCCGTCCCGTTCATCGCCGATGGCCACCGCGTCCAGCACTGTCGTGATGCCGGCGGATACCACCTGGGCATCGTGGGCGCGCATGGCGGCGAAGGGCGGCCAGCTGACCTTGGGCCGCGGGGTAAAATGTTTGTCCAGGTTATCGGTATGCAGCTCCACCAGACCGGGTAGCAACCAGCCACCCTGGCCGTCGACGGCGCCCGGCTGCCGGCTGGGGCCGTCTGCCAACGCGCGGATTTTCCCGTCGCCGATCTCGACCGAGCCCGCGACCACCTCATTTTCCAGTACCAGTTTCACATTGGTAATAATCATGCTGAATGCTCCTCTTGCTTTGTCGCAGGCCGGGGGGCGGCTTCGGGTTGAATGTCATAGAGGTGGTCGGCTACCTGCTCCCGTACATCCTCGTCGTGGAAGATGCCGACAATGGCCGCTCCTCGCGCCTTGGCTTCGCGAATCAACTCAACCACCACGGCCCGGTTGGCCGCATCCAGGGAAGCAGTCGGCTCGTCGAGCAGCAAAATCGGGTAATCGGCGATAAAGCCCCGGGCTATATTCACCCGCTGCTGCTCGCCACCGGAAAAGGTCGCCGGCGCCAGCTGCCACAGATGCTCGGGCACATTGAGCCGGGTCAGCAGCACCTCGGCTCGAGCTCTGGCTTCGGCCCTGTCACCGCCCTGCTCTATCATCGGCTGCATCACCACCTCCAGGGCGCTGATGCGGGGGATCACCCGCAGAAACTGGCTGACCCAGCCGATGGTGTGACGGCGCACATTGACCAGGGTACGCGGCGGCGCCTGAGTCATGTCCAGCCACTGGCCCTGATGCTGCACTTCGATCCGGCCACTGTCGGTGAGATAGTTGCCGTACAGGGCGCGCAGCAGGGTCGACTTGCCGGTACCCGACCGGCCGTGCAGCACCACACACTCTCCCGCCGACACGCTCAGCGAGGCGCCGGACAATACCGGCAAACGGATGCCATTCTGATTGTGCAGGACAAAGGTCTTGCGAATATTCGACACTTTCAATGTGCAGGTCATGGCTGCTCCTAGCTTTGCAGAACGGAAGACACGAGTAACTGGGTATAGGGATGCTGGGGATCGTCCAGCACCTGATCGGTGAGCCCGGTTTCCACCACCCGGCTTTGCTTCATCACCATCAGCCGGTGGGCCAGCAGGCGGGCTACCGCCAGATCGTGGGTAACGATGATCACCGCCAATCCCAGCTCGGACACCAGACGGCGCAGCAGATCCAGCAGGCGGGCCTGCACCGACACATCCAGCCCGCCGGTGGGCTCGTCCATGAAGATAAGCCTGGGGTGGGTCACCAGGTTGCGGGCGATCTGCAGCCGCTGCTGCATGCCGCCGGAGAAGGTCACCGGCATGTCGTCGATACGGTCGGCGGGAATTTCCACGTCCTGCAGCCACTTCAGCGCCTGCTCGCGGATGCTGCCGTAATGGCGCTGGCCAACCGCCATCAGCCGCTCGCCGATGTTGCCGCCGGCCGATACCCGTGGTCGCAGACCGTCGAGCGGGTGCTGGTGTACCACACCCCAGTCGGTACGCTGCAGCTGCCGGCGTTGGCTTTCGGCCATGCGGTACAAACTGACTACCTGCTCCAACAGGCTGCCGGCGCTGCCACGCAGATACAGCACTTCACCTTCGTCTGGCGCCAGGCGGCCGGAAATGGCCTGCAACAGGGTACTCTTGCCCGAGCCGGACTCCCCCACTATGCCCAGCACTTCGCCCGGATAAAGGTCGAAGGAAACCTCGGTAAAGCCCTTGCCCGGAGCATAGAGTTTGCTCAGGTTCTCTACCGACAGCAGCGGCTGCTCCTGGACGTTGACGGTCACCTCTTGCGACGTCATAAGGGACTCTCCCGCGATAAATTGGGTGTGTTGATTCATGCCTGTTGCTCCAGCTGCTGGCGACAATAGTCGGTATCGGAACAGATAAAGACCCGGCTGCCCTGATCGTCGGTCACCACTTCATCGAGGAAGCTGTCGGTGGCGCCACAGATATCGCAGGGCTCGTCCCACTGCTGCACCTCGAAAGGATGATCCTCGAAGTCGAGGCTCTTTACCCGGGTATAGGGAGGAATGGCGTAGATGCGTTTTTCCCGACCGGCGCCGAACAGCTGCAGGGCCGGCATCATGTCCATCTTGGGGTTGTCGAACTTGGGGATCGGCGAGGGATCCATGATGTAGCGCTCGTTGACCCGCACCGGATAAGCATAGGCGGTGGCGATATGGCCATAGCGGGCAATGTCTTCATACAGCTTGACGTGCATGATGCCGTACTCCTCCAGGGCATGCATCTTGCGGGTCTCGGTCTCTCTCGGCTCGATAAAGCGCAACGGCTCGGGGATCGGCACCTGATACACCAGGATCTGGCCCGCCTGCAGCGCCGTTTCCGGGATACGGTGCCGGGTCTGGATCAGGGTCGCTTCCGTGGTCACTTCGGTGGTGTTCACCTCGGCCACCTGCTGGAAGAAGGAGCGGATGGACACCGCATTGGTGGTATCGTCGGCACCCTGATCGATCACCTTGAGGGTGTCGTCACGACCGATCACCGCCGCCGTCAGCTGCACGCCACCGGTGCCCCAGCCGTAGGGCATGGGCATTTCCCGACCACCGAAAGGCACCTGATAACCGGGGATGGCCACCGCCTTGAGCAGAGCCCGGCGGATCATGCGCTTGGTCTGCTCATCCAGATAGGCGTAGTTGTAGGTATATTCCTGGTTTTCCGCGCCGTCGGCGCTACTGGTTTGGTGAGAGTGAGTATTCATCATGCCTGCTCCCCTGCCTGGCTGGCCGCCAAGCCATGCTCCTGTTCGTATTCCCTGCGCATCTTGCGCAGCAGTTCCAGTTCGGCCTGAAAGTCCACGTAATGAGGCAGTTTCAGGTGGGACACGAAGCCCGAGGCCTCCACGTTGTCCGCATGAGCCAGCACAAACTCCTCGTCCTGGGCCGGGCCTGCCACCTGCTCGTCGTACTCCGGCGCCTGCAGCGCCCTGTCCACCAGCGCCATCGACATCGCCTTGCGCTCACCGAAGCCGAACGTCAGGCCGTAGCCTCGGGTAAAAGCCGGCTTCTGCTGCTTGCCGCCGACAAAGCCGTTGATCATCTGGCACTCGGTCAGCTCGATATCGCCAATCTCGATGGCAAAGCCCAGCTCCTCCGGCACCAGTTCCAGTGTCACTTCCCCGGAGCGGATCTCACCGGCAAAGGGGTGGTTGCGACCATAGCCGCGCTGGGTGGAATAGCCCAGCGCCAGCAGGAAGCCCTCGTCACCGCGCACGAGCTGTTGCAGCCGGGCAGAACGATCACAGGGGTAGGTCACCGGCGCCATGGTCACGTCGGCCGGCGTCTGGCCGTCGTCGCTTTCCGTCACCATCAATTCCAGTTTTTCGAGAATGGCCGATACCTGGGGGCAGACCTGTGGCTCGGTCACCACCGGCTCGGGCCCCGGATGCTCACCCTCGGCCAGCAGGGCAAAATCCAGCAACCTGTGAGTGTAGTCATAGGTCGGACCCAGCACCTGGCCGCCGGGCAGATCCTTGTAGGTGGCCGAAATGCGACGCTCGATACGCATGCGGGATGTGTCGACCGGCTCGGTCACCGCCAGTCGCGGCAGCGTGGTGCGATAGGCCCGCAGCAGAAAAATGGCCTCGACCAGATCGCCGCCGGCCTGCTTGACCGCCAGCGCCGCCAGCTCCTTGTCATAGACGCCGCCTTCGGTCATTACCCGATCCACCGCACCGGCCAGTTGTTCTTCCACCTGAGCCACGCTGAGCTCCGGCTGTGCGGTATCGCCGCGACGTTTCTTCGCCTGCAGCTGGTGCGCTGCGGCAATGGCCTTTTCACCACCTTTGACTGCTACATACATGCTTACACCTCCACCCGGGTAGAACGCGGAATCGCAACCAGCTCGCGGTCACAGACAAATATCAAATCGATGCCCAGCGGCGAGGACAAATCCCGCTCGCTCAGGAAGCGAACCAACGCCTGCGGCAGGCTGCCCAGCCGGACAGGTCGCCGCTCGGGAATGCCCGGTCCCGACAGCACCAGCTCCGGCCCCGCCGCCAGGGAGTCGGTTTCGATCACCAGGGTTGCCCCCTGATCCGGGTATTCTTCACAGCCCATCGGCAGGGACTGCAACACGGCTCCACAGGCCGCCAGATCGGCCTGCGATAGCACCGCAAAGTCCGCGCCCGACGCCTGTTCAACCAGCGGCGCCGCCACATGAAAGCGCAGGTTGTCGCATGCCGTCTGATCCTCTCTCAGGGTCGACGACAACCAGAGCCGGGTGCTGCTATCCGCCAGGGTCAGCAGCACCTGTACGGTACCGGCGCTCAGGTCGCCGAACTCTCCGGCCCGATCCAGCTCGACCCGGGTGCCCGGCTCGGACATGGCAGTCAGCAGACGACGAAAACAAGCCTGGCTGTCGTGAATGGCATCCGTAAATGCCGTGGTGATACCGGTCATCAGTCTTCTCCTCGCACCATGGTAAAAAAGTCTACCTTGCTGGCCGCGACTTCCCGGCGACGCAGCTCTTCCTGCTCGACTCTCGATGCCGCCAGCGGCGCTATCAGCCCCTGGCTCAGCTGTTCATGAGCGTCCCGGGTCTGCATCAGTGCATCGATCACCGCTGCCAGCTCCGCATGACGCTTGTTGCGGCCACGAACATAGCTGTAACCCAACTCACCGCCGGCCAGCTTGACCACAGCACGGGTAATGGTGGTGTCGCCCAGGTTGAACAGACTGCCCGTGGCGCCCATCCGCGCCCTGACCTGTGCCAGACCGACTTCCGGCGCCCGGATAAGCTGATATTCGGGTGTCAGTGCCTGAGCATGCCAACCGGCTTCCAGCTCGGCCCAGGATGCCCGGGCCAGTACCGACATCCATTGTTTTCGTTGTGGTGTATTCATTCAGTGCTCCACGACATATTCAATTAAATCGGAACGGGATGAGCTCACGGAAAACTCCGCAATCTGATCCGAACCCCTGAGCTGATTCCTGGTTTTAATTCGCATCACCGGAACCGACTTGTTTATCTGCAATAAACGGCACTCTTCATTCGAGGGCGCCCTGGCACTTAACCTGGTTGATTTTCTCTTCAACTCCAGCTCGAGTGTTTTTCTTAAGAAATCGTGTAACGAACCCTGGCGGAAATGCCTTAATACCGACCACCAGTCCGGGTTACTCAAATAATGATTAATCACACAACGAGGAATACCTTCCGTTTTCCTCAGCGTCTGTATATGAATAATCTTTTGCTCTTGCTCTACCTGTAATTCCATTGCCAGCTTGCTATTCACCGGTATCAGCCGGGACTTGATTACCTGGCTGCTGGGCAGGGAGCCCTGTTCCAGCAAGTTGCCGGTAAAGTGGGCCCCATCATGCAGTCGGTACAGATGCGGCTGCCGCAACACCATGTTTCCCTTGCCCTGATGCCGCTGAACCAGGCCGTTGGCCACCAGTTCATCGATGGCGCGCCGCACCGTATGGCGATTAACCCGGAAGCGTTCGGCCAATTGCATCTCCGGCGGCAGGTATTCGCCCGGCCTGAAATACTGCCTGATATCCGATTCCAGCTGCCGACTGATATTCAGATATATCCGCATTTCAATTCCTCTAACCGTTATTCCTGATTTACTTACCGACATCGTTAATCCATACGATCTTGTCTAGACAAATCCGGTTAAATAAATCAGATGTATTTCTTGCGAATAAACTGCGACGCAAAGTCGAGCAGACTGACCGTTACTATCACCACCAGCATGATGGCGGCCGTCTGTTCGAACTGGAAACTGCGAATCGCCTCCCATAGCAAGACCCCGACCCCGCCTGCTCCCACCATGCCGACCACGGTGGCGGAGCGGACATTGGACTCGAAGCGATAGAGCGAGTAGGAGATCCATAGCGGCATCACCTGGGGTAGCACGCCATAGATAATCTCTTCCAGCTTGCTGGCCCCGGTGGCCCGCACGCCCTCGATAGGCCCCGGCTCTATGGCTTCCACCGCCTCGGAAAACAGCTTGGACAGCACGCCCGTGGTGTGCACGAACAGCGCCAGCACCCCGGCGAAGGGCCCTAGGCCGACCGCCACCACAAACAGCATGGCGAACACCATTTCATTGATGGCCCGGGCCGCATCCATCAGCCTGCGCATCGGCTGGCAAATCCACTGGGGAAACAGATTTTCGGCACACAGCAGGCCGAACGGAATCGACAGCACTATCGCCAGCAGGGTGCCCCACAGGGCCACCTGCAGGGTGACCAGGGTCTCTTTCAGGTACAGCTGCCAGTGGGTAAAGTCCGGCGGAAAAAAACCGGCGGCCAGCTCGGCCATGTTGCCGGCATCCCGCACCAGCACCATGGGGTTCATTTCCGCGCCCTGCCAGGCCCAGGCCAGCACCAGGGCAAGCAGCCCCCATTTGGCCAGCTGCCATAAACGCAAGCTATGGCCAGGCTGATTAACGACGTCAGTATTCATATTCATAGTCTCCGATGACCGCAAGAGGCCGGACATACCGGCCTCTCATCGGTAATTAGTTGGCCATGGCCGACAGGGCGGACATCTGACGATTCAACGCCGCCAGCTGCATTTTCACCTGGGCGATCTCCTCGTCATCGGCCTGATTGTTTTCCAGCTCTTTCAGATCCTTGAACAGCTGCAACTGACGGATAGGCAGCAGTTGCAGATCACTGGACGGGCTGAACGAGGCCCACTGCAGTGTTGCCAGGATTTCCTGCTGCTGCGGGTCACCGGACTGGCCATAGTTCATGAAGAAGTCGTATACCGTCTGCTTGGTGGTTTCCGGCAGGTTCTCACGCCAGACGATGGGATCGGCGGGGATCAGCGGCGACTTCCACAGCACCTTGATGTTTTTCACCTTTTCCGGGCTGTGCTCGGCGAAGCGTTCCAGACTTTCGGTGTTGTTGGTGGCCACATCCACCTGCTTGTTCAGCACGGCGAACACATTGATCTCGTGGCTGGAGTTCAGGGTGCGCTTGAACTCCCGAGGAGAGACCTCGTTCTGGGCAAACACGTAATAGGAGGGCACCAGGAAACCGGAGGTCGAATTGGGATCTCCGTTGCCGAACACCAGCTCCTGGCGTCGGGCCAGCACATCGTCAACGTTGTTGAGCGGGCTGTCCTTATGAGCGATAAGCAAGCTCCAGTAACCGGGCTGACCATCGGCCCGCACCGTCTGGGCAAAGATTTCCCCCCCGGCCCGATCGACGGCTTCCATCGCCGACTTGTTACCCAGCCAGGCAATATCAACCTTGTCAAAACGCATGCCCTGAATGATGCCGGCGTAATCCGGAGCGAAGAAGGCTTTCACCTCCACACCCATCTGTTGCTCCATGTCGGCCAGGAAGGGTTCCCAGTGCTGCTTGAGGTTCTGCTGGGATTCGGTGGAGATGATGCCGAAGTTGATGGTCGATAGCGGCGTATCGTCCGCCATGGCAGGCGTCGCCACCACGGCGGCCAGCAAGGTAGCGCCACCCACGAGTTTTTTCAGTGCATACATCATGACAGTTGTCCTTGAATTGAAGCGGATACAAAAGCAGGGTTGGGCCGTAGCGGTCTGGTTGCCAGGGCCGGAATGGTGGCAGTGGCCGGAGCCTTGGTGTACAGCGCCGTCAAAGCCTGTTCGGTAATGTCGGCCGCCGCGCCCTGGTAGAAGATTTCCCCTTCCCGCAGGGCGACCAGCTGCTGACAATACTTGAGTGCATAATCGACCTGGTGCAGGGTCACAACCACGGGAATGCCTTCCTGCTCGTTGATGTCCTTGAGCAGCTCCATTACGGTGCGCGCCGATTCGGGATCGAGCGAGGCGATGGGCTCGTCGGCGAAGATGATGCTCGCCTTCTGCATCAGCGATCGGGCGATGGCCACCCGCTGCTGCTGACCGCCTGACAGGGTAGAGACCCGCTGATCGGCAAAGGACGCCATGCCCACCCGTTCCAGCGCGGTCATTGCCTGTTGGCGTTGGTCCTGGGTAAAACAGCCGGTCAGGGTGCGCCATTTGGCGGTACTGCCCAGGGCGCCGATCAGCACATTGGTCAGCACGCTCAGGCGATTGACCAGATTGAACTGCTGGAAGATATAACCGGCCTGGGCACGGCAACGGCGCACCTGAGGTGCCGCCTTGCCCCGCGATTGCACCAGCTGACCCATGACCCGAATTTCGGTCGCTGGCAGATGATCGGAAAACACCAACCCACTCAGGTGGCGCAGCAGGGTGGACTTGCCCGAGCCGGACGGCCCCAACAGCGCCGTGATCCCCGGATGAGAAACTTCCAGGCTGACTTCCTTCAGCGCCTTCTTGTGGTCAAAGGTCTTGCTCAGACTCTTGATCTCGATGATCTTGTTCATTGCCAGCAGCCTCACATTGGATTCGTGGGCCATACTGCTGGCAGCAGATGACGGTTTTATTGAGGAATTAAGTCAGAAAGGTGTCAGGTGGGGACTGTTATAGCTGGGGGTTGTAGGGAAGTGACTGTTATTAAAGATATTAAAAACGGCACCTAGCTGGGGGCACCAACTTGTCTAGATAAGACATTCAGAAAAGCTTCATCATTGGCAATGCTCGCATCAAGCGATTGATACCTATCACATTAAACAACCGATCGGTCTTCATCCCGAACAAAGGGCCCGCTCCACCGACCCGCTTCAAGCACATCCATGTGACGCTCAGCACATGACATCTGACCGCCAGGGACGGCGGGAATGCCAACATAGCAGGAGCATTTGTTGGCCCTGTCATGTGATGGTCGGTAGAGCAGATCCCTTTGTCCTCCTTGATACTTCGGCGTCGCCTGTTGGTGCAGTCTGCAGGCAACTCGGTATTCCAGAAGAGGTAGCAGAGCCAGCCTCCCCTGACCGTGACATGCCAAGGATGGCATGTCCGAGCTTACAGGGATGTACTCGTAGCGTGTCGAGGGAGGTGGCTGTGTTGCCTCTGGTCTGGGGCCTCAATATGACCAGATAATTACTGGGATTGGTATGAGCTGTTAACGCACCTTGTAAAGGTCGGGCACAGGCCAGAAACGACGAGGCCGCCCATGGGGCGGCCTCGTTTGTTCCGTTACTGACGTAGGTTAAGGGTCAGCCCTGCAGCACCTTGTCCAGCGCCTGCTCGAAGGTAGCGACGGTGCGCTCCACGTCCTGCAGTTTGTCGAGCCCGAACAGGCCGATGCGGAAGGTCTGGAAGTCGGCCGGCTCGTCACACGCGAGCGGCACGCCCGCGGCGATTTGCAGCCCTTCGGCGGCAAACTTGCTGCCGCTCTTGATGCCTGCATCCTCGGTGTAACACACCACCACACCGGGGGCGGCAAAGCCGTCGGCGGCCACACTCTTGATGCCCCGCTCGGCCAACGCCGCCCGCACCTTGTCACCCAGCTGCTGCTGACGCAGCTTCATCTCGGCAAAGCCCAGGCCGCCAGTCTCATTGATGGTATCGCGGAACTGGGTCAGGGCGTCGGTCGGCATGGTGGCGTGGTAGGCATGACCACCCTGCTCGTAGGCTTCCATGATCTGCAGCCATTTCTTCAGATCACAGGCGAAGCTGCTGCTCTGAGTCTGCTCGATGCGCTGGCGTGCCAGCTCGCTCATCATCACCAGGCCGCAACAGGGAGAACTGCTCCAGCCCTTCTGGGGAGCGCTGAGCAGAATGTCGACGCCGCATTCCTTCATGTCTACCCAGATAGTACCGGAGGCAATACAGTCGAGTACGAAGAGGCCACCCACCTCGTGCACCGCCTCGGCCACCGCCTTGAGGTAGTGATCCGGCAGTATCATGCCGGCGGCAGTTTCCACATGGGCAGCCAACACCAGACCCGGCTTGTTGGCTTTTATGCTGGCAACCACTTCTTCGATGGGGGCCGGCGCCATGGCCGCTTGCGGGCCTTCCTCGACAGTGCGGGCCTTGAGCACGGTTTCCGATGCGGGTATCTTGCCGGCCTCGAAAATCTGGCTCCAGCGATAGCTGAACCAGCCATTGCGAATGATCAGGCAGTCCTGATCGGTGGCAAACTGACGTGCCACCGCCTCCATGCCGAAGGTACCGCTGCCGGGCACCACGACCACCGAATGGGCCTGATACAGCTCCTTGAGACTGGCGGAGATATCGCGCATCACCTGCTGAAAGCGCTGCGACATATGGTTCAGGGATCTATCGGTATACACCACCGAATATTCCAGCAGGCCATCGGGGTCGATATTGGGCAGTAATCCGGACATAATTACCTCTTGGTCAAATAACTGATACAAAAACGCCATATATGAGTCAGCGGCCAGCGCCGGCAAACAGACCTTCCGCACCAAGAATGGCACAGGTGAACCCGAAGAGGCGAGCCCATTATGAGTCCGCGCGGTATCTGACCGGTGTTGCGCAGCCGGAACGGCCACCCGAGCGTGAGTTCTTAATGATGCCCAATCTGTCGGTACATAACAAATATCTAATAGATAAGAACCAGATTATCTTTCTATAACAGCATAGATAACTACAGCGTCAGCACAAACTCGATACTTTAAACCAGGATGACAACTCTCTATGAACGAACAATTCAGTCTGGAAGGACATGCCTTCATTCCCCTGCACAACCTGCTGAAAGTACTCGGCTGGTGCGACTCGGGCGCCATGGCCAAGATGGTGATCGATGAAGGGCTGGTACAGGTAAATGGCGAAATAGAAGTGCGAAAGCGCTGCAAGATAGTGGTTGGTCAGTGCGTCAGCTTTAACGGACAAGAGGTCGAGGTGACCGAATAACCACCATGAGCGGCGCCGTTCAGGCGCCGCACATGGTTGAAGCTACTTCCTCCTTTACAGTACCTTTTCCTCTTACAGTTCCTTTTTTTTACAATACCTGGGCCGCGATCCAGCCGAACAGGATCAGCGGGATGTTGTAGTGCATGAAGGTGGGAATCACCGAGTCACGAATATGGTCGTGCTGACCATCCACGTTCAGCCCGGCGGTGGGGCCCAGGGTCGAATCCGAGGCGGGTGAACCCGCATCGCCCAGGGCACCGGCGGTCCCCACCAGGGCGATGGTCGCCATGGGAGAGAAACCGAAATGCATCGCCATCGGTACGAAAATGGCCGCGATAATCGGCACGGTAGAAAACGATGAACCGATACCCATGGTGATAAACAGACCCACCAGCAGCATGACCAGCGCAGCCATGGCAGGGCTGTCACCGATAATATCGGCCGCACCGGACACCAGCTCGGGAATGGCACCGGTCGCCTTCATCACACCGGCAAAACCGGCGGCGGCAATCATCACGAAGCCGATAAAGGCCATCAGGCGCATGCCCTGGGTGAAGACGTCGTCCTGATCTTTCCATTTGAACAAGCCGTTCATCGACAGCACGGTAAAGCCCAGCAGACCGCCCAGCACCATGGAACCGGTCCACACCTGCACCAGCAGGGCACCGCCTACGGCCACACCGAGCACACATAACTGCAGAACAGACAAGCGACGAGGCTCCTCATCCTGCGGCTCGCTGCCGGCAACCGGCTGGTGATATTCAACATGCTGATAGTCACGGGGTTTGCGATAGCTGAAGAACACGGCGATCAGCAGACCGACCACCATGCCCAGGGCCGGGATCAGCATGGCCTTGGGCGCCATGTCGTTGGTGACAGCGATACCCAGGCTTGCACCGGCTTCATTGACATTCTGGGTGAGAATATCGTTGAGGAAGATGGCACCAAAGCCGACCGGGGCAATCATGTAGGGAATGACGATACTGAAGGTCAACACGCAGGCGATGATGCGTCGGTCCAGCTTCATCATGTTCATCAGGCCCAGCAAGGGCGGGATCAGCATGGGAATAAAGGCGATATGAATCGGCACTATGGTGTCGGCAGAGAAACCGATCACCACCAGGGCTGCATAAATACCCCATTTGACATACTTCAGCCGGGTCGCATCCTGGCTGGCTCCGATAAGACGCAGGGTTTTACCGGCAATCACATCGGCAATGCCGGTGCGTGACAGCGCCACCGCAAAAGCCCCCAGGGTGGCCGACGCCAGCGCTACCACGGCGCCACTGCCCAGACCACCGTTAAAGGCCGCCGTAATCTCCGCTATCGGCATGCCGGCATACAGGCCGCCAACCACCGCCGACACCACCAGGGCTATCACCACCGGCACCCGGACCAGGCTCAGCACAATCATTATCAATACCGCAAGTACAATCGTATTCATGACACCTCCATGTCGTTTTAATCACAACAGCCGCCAGACCCCACCACGGGGCCACACCTGACTCCTGTGCAACCGGTTAGGTTCATGCCCGTAGCACAACCGAACCGGATAGTACTCACCAAAAAACAGATTTAAGCTACCGAACTGTCAGGCTGTTCGGCGTAAAACGAGAGCGCTCTTGAAGCCGCTCCCGCTCACCGACATCAATCAGGCTGTCAGCCGACCGTAAAAGGTCATGCGGGCCGTTTCCGACAGGGCCACGTTAGGCTGGTTGTTGTAGGCCAGCACCACCAGCATGCGGGTGATATCGCCCTGGGTCGGGGTTACCCGGTGAATGGCGTTGCGACCGCGGAACAGCACCAGGGCGCCCGGCTCCATGCTCAGCTGCTTGACTTCAACCTCGCCCTTGAGCACCCGCTCCACGCCTTCGTAGTTCATTTCGCCCCGATCTGCGTCGCGCATGTTTTCCACATACTCGAACACGCCGCCGCCGGCAGGCTTCTGGATCAGCAGGGTGGTGGCGAAGGAAGAGTTGTCGAAGTGCCAGCCCAGCTCTTGTCCTTCGCTGGCATAGTGCAGGTTGATGGAAGACAGGGGATCGGCATATTCATAGAGCTCTTCTTCCAGCACATCGCCCAGAAAATCACGGAACGCTTCGGCGTTGTACATGATGCGCAGGGGAGAATCTTCGCCGATAACATCATCGGTAATACAACCCTTGGAAGAGGTCACCTTCTGGTTGCGCGGGTGATCTTCGCCGAAGGCCGGGTCAGACTCCGCCAGGTAGACGTTATGCTGCTTGGCGGTGTAATAGGCCTGGTGCTGTTTTTCCAGTCCCTCCTGCTTGACCTGCTCCACGGCCTCGGGCTTCATGAAACCCGGCAACACCAGGGCGCCGGTACGGGCCAGGGTATTGCGACACTCGGCACGGAAGTCCTGGTCATCGATGGGATAAGCAGCCAGGTCGAGAATGGTATTCAGTGTGCTCATAACGTATTGCTCCGGTCAGTCGGATAACGGATGTGGTCTGTGCATACACCATATAAAACCCCGGCGACCGGCAATAGCGATATAAAGTTAATGATGTGTTAACCAAATTTAACCTTTTTGGTATACAGCCATGCTTGACCCTGCCTCGTCAGAGCCGCATGATCAGGCACCCGCCGGATGGTGCCGGATAAAAACAGTAACGAGAGATGTAACATGGAGCAGGTCTATCACCACCGACTACCCAAATTAAGTAACATACTGTCATTTGAAACCGCCGCCAAAACCGGCAGCCTGGCCAGCGCCGCCGAGTGCCTGTGCATCACCCCCGCGGCGGTCAGCCAGCAAATCCGCCAGCTGGAAGAACACCTGGGGGTCAAACTGTTTGTGCGATCCAAAAGCGGCGTCGAGCTGACCGAACCGGGGATCAGCTATCTCGCCTTTGCCCAGGAAGCCTTCGAAACCCTGCGCGTGGCCCAGCAGAACATGGCCCAATATCAGGGTGATCACACCCTGACCCTCACCGCCCTGCCCGCCCTGGCATCCCGCTGGCTGATGCCGCGCCTCTATCAATGGATGGACAGGCATCCGGAAATCGATCTTCGTATTCAGGCCACCCACAGCCTGACCGACTTCAATACCAACCCCACCGACTTCTACCTTTCATTCGGGGACGAGCATTATCCCCAGCAGGACAAGATAGAACTGTTTCGTGATTCGGTGATCCCGGTTTGCAGCCCCGGCCTGCTCCAGGCCCCAGCGCCGCTGGACAACCCGGAACAGCTGTTCGACTACCCCATGATCCATGTGGACTGGGGACGTGACGGGCGTTTTCTGCCGGACTGGAGTGAATGGCTGCTGGCGGCCAACATCACCACCCGACCGCCCAACCCGGGGCCTTCGTTCAATCTGTCGGCCATGGCGATAGACGCCGCCGTCGCGGGCCGGGGGATCTTGCTGGGGCAGCAATCGCTTATCCGCGAAGAGCTGCAACAGGGCAAACTGGTCGCGCTGTCATCGCTGGCACTGCCGCTCAACAAGTCCTACTTTCTGATTTATCCCAAACGCATTCTGAACAAACCCAAGGCACAGGAACTGCTGGACTGGCTGCGACAACAGGCCGATAGCGACCGAACGTAACACCAGTGACATTAAGCATCTGATTATATTGAAACTTGCGGTACCAGAGGCAACACCGAGTTGTCTGTAGACGGCACCAACAGGCCACGCCGGAGCATCAAGGAGGACAAAGGGATCTGCTCAGCCGACCCTCCGCGCCAAGGATGGCGCGGCGGAGCCTACATGGAAGTATTTACGGCGAGTCGGCGGAGCGGGCCCTTTGTCCGGGATTGATATGACACTCAAGCAAATCGATTGTTATTGTTAATGGAGCTGGCGTGAAAATCAGATGTGCGGAAACCGGAAAACAAAAAAGGCTCACCGAGTGGTGAGCCTTTTTCATGAATCTGGTCGGCATGAGAGGATTCGAACCTCCGACCCCTTCGTCCCGAACGAAGTGCGCTACCAAGCTGCGCTACATGCCGTCAACGGGGCGAGAATTTACAGAAATGGCGATATTGTTGCAAGCTATTTTTAAGCGCTGGCACTATTTAGGTCCCAGCAGCCGCAGGCTCCAGTCCGACACCCGTCCCTCGGCCAGATAAGCTGCCGCTTTTTCACGCCAACTGACTGATAAACAGTCTGATTCAACCAACTCCTGTAACGCCGAACGCTCGAAGGCCTGATTGAACACAATATCGCCGACCCGCCTCACCGGCATCTGCGGACAGGGCCTGTCGACCAGTGTCATTTCGGCCTCCGGACTCACTTCGCCTTCTTCCAGTACCCGCAGCAACCAGCCCGTTCGACCATTGGCCTGCACCAGTACCGAGAAAAAATCATAACCGAAGCGGGCATTGAGCTTGTAGCAGGGCGAACGCGGCTGGCTTATCTGGATCAGGGCTTGGTCCAGCCGGTAGATATCTCCGATGCAGGCCTCCGTTTCCTGCAGACCAGTGCCGGAAATATTCTCGCCAAACGCCCCCGGCGCCAGCAGCGCGTGCGAACCGGTCAGCCCCATGCCCTGAAACCAGCTGCGCCAGAAGTCGTAATGCTCTCGCGGGTAGTAATGCAGCGCCCGCTCGGGCCCACCGTGAAAATGGCCTGAGACCTGAGTATCGTCACTCAACCCGGTCAGGCTGCAGAATTGCCGGGTATTAACCGGTCGTTTATCGATGGCACTGCTGATGTGCGGGTTCAGCATGGCCGGCTGGCCCGCCAGTATCTTCACATGCATGATGACCTCCCTATGGCCCTGAAAACAATGAGATTAAGGAAACGTCCTGTCAGGCAGGCGGATTCAGTCTATAACAAAGTATGGGCTCACTCATTACGGGATCATCAAGGATCGACCGCCATGAAGAGATTGCTGCTATCGCTGCTCGCTCTGTTCAGCCTGTCTGCACAGGCGGCATTGACGGTCAATATTCCCCTGCCGGAGCCCGCTCCGCCCCTGTATCCCTACTATCGGCAATTGCTGGCCCTGGCGCTGGAAAAGAGCGGCGAAGACTTTACCATTCATCAGATAGTGCTGAACGAACCCCTGCAGCGGCTGGCGCAGAGGTTGCTCACTGGCAAACCGATTAACCTGCTCTGGATGGGCACCTCTGACAAATACGAGCAGGCGCTGCTGCCGGTACGGGTGCCGCTGCTGCGCGGCCTGTCCGGATTTCGGCTACTGCTGATCAACCAGACCCGGCAACAGGAATTCAGCCGGGTGCAGAGCCTGAGTGAGCTGGCGGCCTTTACCGGTGTGCAGGGCATCGGCTGGAGCGATATCGATATTCTCAAGCAGGCGGGACTGAACATCAGCGCTGCCCCCCAAGACACCATTCTGGACATGCTGAACCGTAACCGGCATGTGGATTATTATCCGCGCGGCCTGGTGGAGGCCCAGGTCGAGCTGGTCGTCGCCACCGGGCAATATCCGCTGCTGATGGCCGAGCCCCGCTTGCTGCTGCACTATCCCTTCGCCATCTACTTTTTCGTCAGCCCCGAATATCCCGCGCTGGCCGAGGCCCTCGAGCGGGGACTGGGCCGGGCCTACATGGATGGCAGTTTCATGGCCCTGTTCGAGCAGTATCCACCGATCCGCGCCAGCCTGCCGGTGCTGCAACAGCCGCGGTTACGACTGGAGCTTGCCAACCCCTTCCTGACCGACGCCACCCGCCGGATACCGGCGCAGTACTGGCACCCGGCCGCCCGGCCTTGAAAAACAGCCGCCGGCTGTTCACTATCATTGAGTCATGATCCTCAATGGAGTCACATCCGGTGAAAATCGCCTTTTTCAGTAGTCAGCCTTATATGCAACACCCCTTCGACGAGCACAATCGGGACTACGGCTTCGACATCACCTGGTTCGACGCCCGACTGGAAGCACACACAGCAGCGCTTTGCCGGGGTTTTGATGCGGTCTGTGTCTTCGTCAACGACAAGCTGGATGCCGACGTCATCAACACCCTGGCCTCGGCCGGCGTCGGCATCATCGCCCTGCGCTGTGCCGGCTACAACAATGTGGATCTGGAGGCGGCCAGCGCCGCCGGCATCCAGGTAGTGCGGGTGCCGGCCTATTCGCCGGAAGCGGTAGCCGAGCACACTGTGGGGCTGATGCTGACCCTCAACCGCCATATTCACAAGGCCTACCAGCGCACCCGGGATGCCAATTTCTCGCTCAACGGCCTGGTCGGCTTCAACATGCACGGCAAGACTGCCGGCATCATCGGCACCGGCAAAATAGGCATGGCCACCCTGCGCATCCTGCAGGGCCTGGGCATGACACTGCTGGTGCACGACCCGGTAGAAAACCCCGAGGCGCTGCCGCTGGGCGCCCGTTACGTCCCCCTCGAACAACTGTTCCGCGAAGCCGACGTGATCAGCCTGCACTGTCCGCTGCTGCCGGAAAATTACCATCTGCTGCGCCACGACAGCTTCGAACAAATGAAAGACGGCGTCATGATCATCAACACCAGCCGGGGCGGCCTGCTCCACGCCCAGGACGCCATCGCCGCCATCAACAGCGGCAAAATCGGCGCCCTGGGGCTGGACGTTTATGAGGAAGAGGAAAACCTGTTCTTCAGCGACAAGTCCTGTGAAATCATCCATGATGACACCTTTCATCTATTGTCGACCTATCCCAACGTGCTTCTGACCGGCCATCAGGCGTTTCTGACTCACGAGGCGCTCGCCGCCATCGCCCACATCACCCTGGACAACCTGCAACGACTGTCCCGCAACGAACCTTGTGATAATCAAATCAATTAAGGAGTCTTTATGAAAACAACCCTCGTCGCCGCCACTGCCCTGCTGCTGACCGCCTGTAGCGGCGGCCTCAAGGTGGTCGAATCCGACCTGCAGCATCACCACTGGAATCTGACCGCCATTAACGGCACCCCCGTCGACCCGGAGATCAAGTCGGATCTGGAAATTGCCGAGCACTTCACCATCAACGGCATGGCCGGCTGTAACCGCTTCTTCGGCAGCGCCACCCTGGAGCAGGGTCGCCTGAAAGCCGATCCCCTGGCCAGTACCAAGATGGCCTGCGGCCCGGCGGCGCAGCAAGTGGAAACCGCCGTGCTGCAAACCCTGGGCGAGGGCGCTACCGTCAACAACCAGGGCCAGCAGCTGGAGCTGGTCGGCGAGCAATACACCCTGACCTATCAACTGGCCGACTGGATGTAACCATGATCGAGCACTTTCTGATCTGCCCCACCTGTCAGGCCAAGAACCGGGTTCCCGGCGAACGGCTGCAGCAGACGCCTCAGTGCGGTAAATGCAAAGAATCCCTGCTGCCGCCCCAACCGCTGACACTGGACGGCCCCAAACTGGATCGGCTGCTGGCGAACGAAACCCTGCCGCTGGTGCTCGACTTCTGGGCCCCCTGGTGTGGCCCCTGCCAGAGCATGGCGCCGGTGTTTACCGCCGCCGCCGGCGAGGTGAGTGGCCGGCTGCGGCTGGCCAAGCTGGATACCGAGGCCCATCAGGCGGCGGCATCCCGCTTCGGAATTCGTTCCATCCCTACCCTGGTCGCCTTCAAGCAGGGCAAGGAAATCGCCCGCCAGTCCGGCGCGCTGTCGGCCGGCCAACTACGACAGTGGCTGCAGAGCCTGCCGGTGTAAAGGGTAAGACAAACAGGCGCTGTCCGAGAAAAAAGTCTGAGGAAGAAATTGAGCAGGCGATCATGGATTATCAGACCGGCAAACTGGTATAAGGAGGTTTTTATTCCTGTGGAATGCATGATGGATCAACTCGAACAACAGCGCCTGGCGCGCATCCTGAATCAGACGCTCAGCATCGCCCTGGTGGGAGCCTCCAACCGACCGGAGCGGGCCAGCTATCAGGTGATGGAATATCTGCTGCAACAGGGGTATCAGGTTCATCCTATCAACCCGCAACTGGCCGGCGCCATCATCCTCGGTCAGACCTGTGTCGCGGAGCTGGACGAGCTGGACCAGCCGGTGCAGCTGATCAACGTATTTCGTCGAGGGGAGTTTGCCGCCGATATCGCGCTCGAGGCCATAGAGCATGACGCCCTGTGTCTGTGGCTGCAGGAGGGGGTTCAGAGCACGGCGGCAGCCGAATCCGCCGCCGAGGCCGAACTGGAATACGTCGAGGATCTCTGCATCAAGAAGGTACACCGGCAACTGCTGGGCTAGCCGCCATATCCATTCCAAACACAACAAAGGGGCCAAGGCCCCTTTGTTGTGTTTGCTTTACTGCCATCAGTGCTGATGGTGCTCTTGCGGCTCTGTCGGCTCCGCATCCACCGCTACTTCCACCTCTATGGTACCGGCCTCTTTGAAATGCAGGGTCAGCGGAAAGCGCTCGCCGGCGGCCGGCACCTGCTTCAGACCCATCAGCATCAGGTGATGGCCGCCAGGCGCCAGCGTCTGCTCGCCACCGGCCGGGATCACCAGCTCGTCCAGCTGGCGCATCTTCATCAGGTCGCCGTCCTTGATGTGGGTATGTATTTCCACTTTTTCCGCGACCGGGCTCTCGGCGCTCAGCAGCACATCTTCCGCCTCACCCTGGTTGGTGACCGTCAGGTAGGCCACGCCGGTGGTGGCGACCGGCGGCAGCGGCCGGCTCCAGGGATGGCCGATATCCAGATCACCGCCATGATAGCTGTGGGCAGAAACCACCGCGGATCCCAACAACAGGGCCGTGGCCAGCAGGGTGCGTAATGGTGCCATTTTTTTATTCCTTTCAGACGATTAGGATCCGTTCATTGTAAGTAAGTTGCCGGCAATTTCCATCCGGCATTACGCCATCGGCACCCACAAAAAGGCCGGGGCATCAGCCCCGGCCTTCAATACCAGAAACAACTTCTCTGTGTCGGCTTAGCTGGCCACATCCGCGGCCTTGGTGACGGACACATCTTGCGTATCGTCCGCCGGACTGTCTTCCGCCCGTTTGCCCAGCACTCGCAGGCCCATCGCCATGGCCAGGGCACAGATGGCGATACCCAGCCACCAGGGCAGACCATAGGCCACCGGCACTATGCCGAACAGGGTGGCGATAACGCCCACGAAAAGCGCGTAGGGCAACTGAGTCCGCACATGCTCAACCAGGCCACAGCCGGAGGCCATGGCGGCCAGCAGCGTGGTTTCCGCCAGCGGCGAGCAGTGGTCACCCCAGACGGCACCGGCCAGCACCGCCGCCACCGAGGCATAGAAGAGGTGCATAAACTCGGGGTCACCGGCCAGCCCGTGATGCAGCAATACCGCCCAGGCCAGCGGCATCATGATACCCATGACGCCCCAGGACGAGCCGGTGGCGAAGGCGGTAAAGGCCATCATCAGTATGGTGATCGGCAGCAGCATGGATTGCACCCCCTCGAACCAGTAATGGGCGGCTTCGTCCATGCTCAGCAGTCGCTGCGCCTGGGTCATGATCAGCGCCACCAGGGTGCTGAGCAGAGAGCCCCACATCATGGCGGTGAAAGAGTCTCCATTGCCAAACACATCACGCAGGCTGTACTCGGCGGGGTGGCCCAGCTCTTCCATGCCGGTATACCAGTGCCAGCACGATGGCCAGCAATGCCGGCACCACCGACATCCAGGCGGCAATGGCCGGGCTGCCCGTAAACAAGTCATACAGAAGCTGGCCGACCTGGTCGAGCAACACGCCGAAGAGCTGGCTCTGCTCGAGACCCTGGACATGGGCAAGCCCATCGGCGACAGCCTGAATGTGGACCTGCCCGCCGCCATCAACTGCCTGCGCTGGAACGCGGAAGCCATCGACAAGGTGTACGGCGAAGTGGCCCCCACCGGCACCGACAGCCTGGGGTTGATCACCCGAGAGCCACTGGGAGTGGTGGCCGCCATAGTACCGTGGAATTTTCCACTGATGATGTCCTGCTGGAAAATCGCCCCGGCGCTGGCCGCCGGTAATGCGGTGATCCTCAAGCCCTCGGAAAAGTCACCGCTCAGCGCCATTCGGCTGGCGGCCCTGGCCCGGGAAGCCGGCATTCCCGACGGTATCTTTCAGGTGTTACCGGGCTTTGGTCACACCGTCGGCAAGGCGCTGGTACTGCATCCGGACGTCGACGCCCTGGCCTTTACCGGCTCGACCCAGGTCGGCAAGCTCCTTACTCAGTACGCGGGCGAGTCCAACCTGAAGCGCACCTTCATGGAATGCGGCGGCAAGAGCGCCAACATCGTCTTTGCCGATGCGGGGAATCTGGACAAGGTGGCGAGGGAAGCCGCCCAGGCCATCTTCTTTAACCAGGGCGAGGTGTGCATCGCCGGTTCCCGCCTGCTGGTGGAAAACAGCATTCGCGAGGAACTGGTCGAGCGTATCATCACCTACGCCAAAGACTGGCAGCCGGGCAATCCGCTGGATCCGGCAAGCGCCATGGGCGCCATCGTCGATGCAACCCAGCTCGACGGCATCCGCAGTCATGTGGCCAGGGGCATAGAGCAAGGTGCCCGCCTGCAAGTCGGCGGCGAGCCGGTGCTGACCGACGGCGGCGGTTGCTACTTTCCGCCGACGGTGTTCGATCGGGTCGACAACCATCAGGCCCTGGCCCGAGAGGAAATCTTCGGCCCTGTGCTGGCGGTAATCGGCTTCGACAACGCCGATGAGGCGATTGCCATCGCCAACGACTCACCCTACGGGCTGGCGGTGTCGGTCTGGACCCAGAATCTGGACAAGGCGCTGAACACGGTGCTGAACACGGCGCGGCGACTGGAGTCGGGGCAGGTTTATGTCAACAACTACGCCGGTGGCGACATGACGGTACCCTTCGGCGGGGCCAAGCAATCCGGCAACGGCCGGGACAAGTCGTTGCACTCGCTAGCGGAATACAGCCAGATCAAGACCACCTGGATTGCCCTCGGGAGCTGATACCAAACAAATGATCTATTTCATTTCTGTGTAAACGTCGGACAAAGGGCCCGCTCCGGCGACCCGCTCAGGTAAATGACACTCACAGTTTCAGCCCACTGCGAACATTCACTGGATGTTCGGTCAGGCTGAAACCGTTCGTCACGGCGAGACAAGCTCGCCCCCTCTACGCTCAACACATGATATCTGACCGCCAGGGACGGCAGAAATGCCAACATAGCAGGAGCACTTGTTGGCCCTGTCATGTGATGGTCGACGGAGCAGATCCCTTTGTCCTCCTTGATACTGCGGAGTCGCCTGTTGGCGCCGTCTGCGGGCAACACGGTGTTCAGAAAGCAGGATAAACAAATCGGGCTCCTTCATGGAGCCCGATTTTTGTCTGTTCAGAAATGCTTGGCGGGGGTCGAGCAGCTCACCATCCGGCAGGGCTGATCACTGTTATTGCGAAACCGGTGTGGTTGGGTGGTAGAGAAGTAATAGCTGTCGCCTTTCTGCAGTACCCGCATCTGATCGGTATTCTGCAAATCCAGGGTAAAAAACTCCCCCACCGTCATGGGGATGCCATCGAGGATTTTCTTCAGCGAACTGACCGAGGGGCTGACCTTGCCCTGTTCGATCAACGACAGGCTGGAGTGGGTCACACCGGTGCGCTTGGCCAGTTCCCGCTGGGAAATATTACGCAGCGTACGCACCGCCTTCAGACGGACACCCACATCACTGGACATATCATCACTACCTTGTTGTTCCGCTGTCGTCATATCGTTACGCCAATAAAAGAGGGGGGGGGTTGTGCGCCTTGCATTCTGCAGCAAGGTCAAATAATCCGTAAGTGAATGACAGTCGCGGGCTGCAGCAGTTTTCCACCTGTATAGAAGTTAATGCCAGAGGAGAGTTTTATTGAATTATATCCGCCAGAACAGAATGGAATGATAAGGCGGAAAATGGATACCATTATTTAGCTCAAGATATACAACCGAATATTCAGGCGGTGACCAGCAGCTCAAGAAAGGCATGGATGGGCATCGGCTTGTGGTATTTGAATCCCTGCAGATAATTACAGCCCTGATGCTGCAGCCAGGCTTCCTGCTCACTGTTTTCCACCCCTTCGGCCACCACATTCAGACCCAGGCCCCTGGCCATGCCGAGGATCGACAGGGTAATGGCGCAGTCATCCGGGTCCTGGGGGAGATCCTGGATGAAGGAGCGGTCGATTTTCAGCTTGGTGAACGGCAGGCTCTTGAGTCGCAGCAGCGAGGAATAGCCAGTGCCAAAGTCGTCGATGGACAACTTGATGCCCATGCGCACCAGTTCTTCCAGCGTGCGCCGCAGGACTTTGGAGTCTCCCTTGATGGCATCTTCGATCACCTCCAGCTCCAGTTGCGCGCCAAGCACCTGATAACGCTGGAGTCTTTCCCATACTTTATCCGCCAGCAGGGGATCCATGATGGAGTCGGCAGAGAGGTTCACCGCTACCGGTGGCATCGGCAAGTCCTGTTCACGCGCGGCCTGAATATCCCGGCATACCCGCTCCAGCACCCAGAGATCCAGACTGGCGACAAGTCCCGCCTCGTAAGCCAGGGGCAGAAACTCCGCCGGCGACATAAAGCCCTGAGTCTCATGCTGCCAGCGCACCAGGGCTTCGGCACTGACTACAGAGCGACCGTCTGCGGACATGATCGGCTGATAAAACACACTCAGGCCATCGTTGGCGATGGCATCGGTCAGCTGATTTTCCAGTAGAAAACGCGCCTTGGCGGTGGTCGAAATATCCTGATTGTAATACTGGGCCTGACGCCGACCGCAGGCCTTGGCGTGATACATGGCCGACTCGCTGTGACGAAGCAGGGTGGACACATCACCGCCGTCATTGGGGAAAAAGGAAATGCCGATGCTGGCACTGACCTGGACTTTCTGCTCCCCTATCCGGATGGGATAATTGACCGTTTCCAGAATGGCATCCACCGCCTCGTCCATAGTGCCGCTCCCCGGCGGAAAACGGTAGATCATGGCGAACTCGTCTCCGCCGACCCGCGCCACCATCTCCTTGCCCGGCAGCAGCATGCCCCGCAGCCGGGCCGCCACTTCGCTCACCACGGCATCACCCACCTGCTGTCCCATACCATTATTGATGGCGTTAAGCCGGTCGATATCGAACCACAACAGGGCAAAAGATTCCTGTGCCTGCTGCTCAGTCAGCTGCTGGATATGATTACGCAGCGAGCGCAGGTTCAGCAGGCCGGTAAAATCATCATGATGGGTAATGTAGTCCAGCTCTTTGCGGCTTTTCAGCCATGCCTCGTGGGTATTGATGAGGCTGATGGTATCGGCAACGGCCGTCACGCAGGCGATATCGGCCAGGCTCCACTGGCGTTGTTGCCGGCTTTCCAGGCAAATAACGCCACACAAGCGGTTGCCATCAAAGACAGGAGCATCCAGCATCGACGCCACACTCTCTTTTTCATTCACGTAATACGGATGAAAAGAGCGGGTGCGAGGATCGGCGCGTACATCATCGGTACAGATGATTTCGGCGGCATCCAGCGCCGAGAAATAGATCCCGTGCTGGTCCCGACTCAGGCTGAAACCAGGATCCCGGTTATCCGTGGCCCGGGGATAACGCAACGCACGATCAAGATGGTTACCACAGAGGCTAAGCGTCCAGATGCTGACATTGTCGACTTCCAGCAGCTCGCCACAGAGGGCGCTCAAGGCTTCCAGCTTCTTGTGTTTGTCCTGCCCGATGAAATCCCGGCCATACAACAGCTGCGTCAGGGCCTTGTGATAACCGAAAAAGGTCTGAATTTGTTCCACAGTTAGTCCGTTAGCTGCTGAGATGCCACTCTATAATGGCAAACCCAATTGACACTGTCCATGTGCATTCCGACTTCAATATGAAAACCGTCGACGCCCGCAAAATTTTCATAACATTTTGTTTTAAATCAGATTGATGGCGTATTAATACCGACAGAAAAAATGGCGGCTGACATGAGACCAGCCGAGACGAGGGCCCGTCATCGGCAAGGGATCGAGGCGTTGCGGGTTACTCTTCGCGCACTATGGTCACCTGGCTGAAACCCAGCTTGCGGAAGTATTCTTCGCGAAAGTCCTTCATGGTCTTGCGGTCGTTGCGGCTGACATTGGCCACCTGACTTTCCATGCGATGAAACTCGGTCAGATCCACCCCTTCCGCCGTTGCGATCGCGTCATAAACGCTGTGGTGCTTGTCATTGGCAAAACCGATTTCTTTTTGCTGCTTGTTATAGAGGTAACTGATACGAAAAGCCATGGTGGTATTCCCCGGAAAAATGCCATTGTCGCCGCAACCGCCATACCGACTCAAGCCCAGTTCCCCTTGATGCGAGTGGATTTTCAGCGGCTGGCACCATCCGTCGGCCAGGAATGACCCATACGGCACGACTTTATCGGTTTCACAGACCCTGGGCACTTCGCAAAAAAATACGTTAAGATGTTGTCATTATTCATTTTTATGGTGTAAACCCGGCCCGTGATCAGCGTTGAACGTAAAGATGGCTTCGCCCTCAAGATATCTCGTATCCTGCGGGAGGCGACCGAGCACCGGCTGGATATTTACCTCTTTATTCCCGGCGAACTGGGGCTGAACACCAATGTGGTGCCGGAAGAAGAGTTTTACCACGGCGCTATTCACGTACAACGCACCTACTTCAGCGACCAGCCGCTGCTACCCCTGGTACACAGCCGTCTTGCCCGCCGGGGCAAGCTCACCACAGAACAATACCGACTTAGCCTCAGCCTCTATGCCTATCAGTATGTAGTGGGGCTGGAGCAGTCCAGTCACAAATTGCGTAACGAAAAAGACGGTGCCAGCCAGGAAGCAATAGAAGAGGTGATCGCCCTGGCCCAGGATATTCTGCGCCGCCTGCGCCGTAACGTGCCCACCGATCAGACCCTGCTCAAGTACTACGTCAATATAGACAACTATCTGTCCTGGTTTACCGAGCAGCGATTGTTGTCGCTGGTGGCCCACCTGCCCCGCAGTGGCGACTACAAGACAACCAAGTCACTGCTGCTGGAAATCTGTGATATCGAGCGCCAGCATCGTGACAAGCAGCAATATAACTCCAGCCACACCACGGAGGCGCTGTCGCGTATTTCCAACAAGATGCGACTGCTGCGCAGATTGATCGAATATCCGGTCACGCTCAAGGAGAAAACCCGGGAGCTGGGCGGAGGCGAGCAGAAGCTGCTCAAGGCGGGGGTCACCGCCGTGGTGATGACCTCGGTGTCGCTGGCCGCCTACGAGGTGCGCGAAACCCTGGGCGGCATCTCGCTGATGGTCATCTTCGCCCTGGCCCTGCTCTATGCACTGCGTGAACTGTTCAAGGACGACTTGCGCAACACCCTGTGGCGCTGGCTGCGCAAGGGGCGTCCCAAGTGGCGACGGCAGTATTTCGATGTGCACAGCACCCAGCTGGTGGGTCGTCAGCTGGAGTGGTTCGACTATCGTCGCCCCTCCCGGCTGAGCGAAGAAATTCTGGCGGCACGTCACGCCAACGTGAGCCAGCGGGAAGAAGTGGTCATGCACTACGGCAGTCACTCCCGCATGCTGCCCACCCGCTTTCTGAGTGGCTACGAACAGACCCGCGAGCTGCTGCATCTGGATTTGAGCTTGCTGTCCAAACTAATGGAAAAAGGCTCGCACCACGTCTATCAGCTCAAAGAAGGCCAAGTCTCCCGTCAGCCGGTGGAAAAGCGCTATCTGATCAACCTGGTCACCCGTGAAATCCAGGGCCAGAAGCCGCCGGTCATCCAGCGCTGGAAGGTGGTGATGAGCCGTTCCAAAATCGTGGAAATAGAAGAAATCCCTCAGCGAAAACCAGCCGGTTCTCCTCCGGAAACATAACTAGATCCCCCCTTGCCCGCTTCGCCAGACAGCGTAAACCGGGCGACTAAACCATCGACGCTCACCATCTTGGCATGATTAATGCTGGTTATTTAATGTGAGCGACGTCACAAGACGCCTCGCACCATTCTGGACAGACAACAACAGTATTGCACCATAATAATGCTGTGCCTGCACCATCACAGGGCATGAAGGAGAAGATATTCATGGACAGTATCAGTACCGCCATCGACACCCTGGCACAGAGTGCCAACACCCTGTTTATTCTGATGGGGTCTGTCATGGTCTTTGCCATGCACGCCGGCTTCGCCTTTCTGGAAGTGGGCACAGTGCGCCACAAGAATCAGGTTAACGCCTTGGCCAAGATCATGACCGACTTCGGTTTTTCCGCCGTCGCCTACTTTTTTGTCGGCTACTGGGTCGCCTATGGCGTCACCTTCTTTCAGGATGCCGAGACCCTGTCGGCAGACCAGGGCTATGAGCTGGTGAAGTTTTTCTTTCTGATGACCTTCGCCGCCGCCATTCCCGCCATCGTCTCCGGCGGCATCGCCGAGCGGGCCCGCTTCTGGCCCATTCTGTGCGCCTCGTCACTGTCGGTGGCCTTCGTCTATCCGTTTTTCGAAGGCATCGCCTGGAACGGCAACTTCGGCCTGCAGGCCTGGCTGGAAACCACCTTCGGCGCGCCCTTTCATGACTTTGCCGGCTCAGTGGTAGTGCATGGCGTCGGCGGCTGGATAGCCCTGGTGGCCGTATTGCTGTTGGGCGTACGCCGGGGCCGCTATCGTAACGGCAAGCTGGTGGCCTTTCCGCCTTCCAACATCCCCTTTCTGGCACTAGGTGCCTGGATACTGTCCATCGGCTGGTTCGGCTTCAACGTGATGTCGGCCCAGACTCTGGACGGCATTTCCGGCCTGGTGGCGCTGAACTCCATGATGGCCATGGTGGGCGGCATTATCGCCGCGCTGATCCTTGGCAAGAATGACCCGGGCTTTATCCATAACGGCCCCCTGGCCGGTCTGGTCGCCATCTGTGCCGGCTCGGATCTGATGCACCCCATCGGCGCTCTGGTGGTGGGCATGATCGCCGGCGCCCTGTTCGTGTGGCTGTTTACCCTGCAGCAGAAAAAGTTGAAGATCGACGATGTGCTGGGTGTCTGGCCGTTGCACGGCATCTGCGGCGCCTGGGGCGGTATTGCCGTCGGTATTTTCGGCCAGCAGGCACTGGGCGGCCTGGGGGGAGTCAGTATTGTCTCTCAGCTACTGGGCACCTTTGCCGGTATCGTCGTGGCCCTACTGGGCGGCCTGCTGGTATACGGCAGCATCAAGCTGCTGGTGGGCATACGCCTGACCGAAGAGCAGGAATTCAACGGCGCCGATCTCAGCATCCACAAGATTGCCGCCACCTTCAACGACTGAGTCATACCGAATTATCCGCAAACGGTGACAACAGGCGCTACCCTGATTCACAGGGTGGCGCCTGTTGTGATCTGAGCCATCAGTATAATCGCATATTGAGCTCGCCTTCTGCGGTAACAATGAGAGCCAGCGGGTGCTTTTAAAGCAGAAAACTTCACGCCAAAACAAAAAGCTGGCATTCTGTGCGCCGCTCCGTCACACCTGACACGTTCGGTGTGACGAATCAGAGGCTCCAAACCTCACCTCAGGGCATCCTTGATGCCACCGTTTCGCTCCCTTATATCGGATAAGGAGAATCCATCTGATGACAACCGACAAGAAAAAACTGTCGCTGACCAGCAAGGTCCTGCTGGGCATGAGCCTCGGTATTGTGGCCGGCTTTATCTTCCGTACCCTGCTGGGCGAGGTCGCCTTCGTGCAGGAGTATGTGGTCAATGGCCTGCTGCAGGTTGGTGGCGAAATTTTTATCGCCAGCCTCAAGATGCTGGTGGTGCCGCTGATTTTCGTGTCGCTGGTATGCGGTACCAGCTCGCTGAAAGACCTGTCCACCCTGGGTCGCCTCGGTGGCAAGACACTGGCGTTTTACCTGGTGACCACCGCCATCGCCATCAGCCTGGCGTTGCTGATGGGCAATCTGTTCAAACCCGGTGACGGCGTCGACCTCACGGCGGCCACCACCTTCGCCACCAAGGAAGCCCCGAGCCTGGGTGACGTCATCGTCGGCATGTTCCCCACCAACCCCATCAATTCAATGGCTCAGGGCAATACCCTGCAGATCATCGTGTTTGCAGTACTGTTCGGTATCGCCATCAGCCTGGCCGGTAAACCGGGTGAGCGTATCGCCGCCATGTTCGGTGACTTCAACGAAGTCATCATGAAGCTGGTGACCTTGCTGATGAACGTGGCGCCCTACGGCGTCTTCTGCCTGATGGCCCAGCTGTTCACCAGCCTGGGTCTGGATGCCATCGTCAACCTGATGGAATACTTCCTGGTGCTGGCGGGTACCCTGCTGCTGCATGGCCTGGTGACCTACTCCATCATGTTCCGGGCCTTTACCGGCCTGAATCCGCTGACCTTCCTCAAGAAAATGGAAGATGCAGTCATGTTCGCCTTCTCTACCGCCTCCTCCAACGCCACCATTCCGGTGACCATGGAAACCGCCACGCGCCGCATGGGCGTAGACAACAAGGTTGCCGCCTTTACCGTGCCGCTCGGCGCCACCATCAACATGGACGGCACCGCCATCATGCAGGGCGTGGCCACCGCCTTTATCGCCCAGGCCTTCAACATCGACCTGACCTTCAACGATTACCTGATGGTGATCATGACCGCCACCCTGGCCTCTGTCGGCACCGCCGGTGTACCCGGCGTGGGCCTGATCATGCTGGCCATGGTGCTGAACCAGGTGGGTCTGCCGGTAGAAGGCATTGCGCTGATCATCGGCGTGGACCGTCTGCTCGACATGATCCGCACCGCGGTCAACATCACGGGTGACTCCGTGGTCACCTGCATCGTGGGCAAGAGCGAAGGCGCCATGGATGTGGCACGCTTCAACAACCCCAACGCCGGCAAGAGAGAAGAAGAAATTCACTTTCCGCACGGTGCCCGGCCGCAGGCCAAAAACGAGGGCTGACAGCCGGTTTTAACCTGTACGACGCCCGGGCCTGACCCGGGCGTTTTTTTTATCCGCCCCTCCCCGTATCGATTACTTTTTCTGCGTGACGGCCAGCAAAATGGCATTGGTAACCATTGCCCTCGGCCGCCGCAAGTCGCATTATGGACTCATACACCACCGCCTGAGGTCAGGGATGAATTCAGCCTCGATGCCCGCCTTGGGCAGGCCAGCTTCAATGTTACGACGGTTAGGACGATTACCCGATTACCGGCTGCTGTTCGGTCTCTTCCTGTTGCTTGTCTCCACCACCAGGCTGTGGGCCGGCGAACCCCAGGTGCCGCTCAGCGTTACCCAGCAAGTTTATATCGATGCCCACCCGACCCTGTCGATGTGCGTGGATCCGGACTGGTTACCTTTCGAAGCCATAGACAAAAACAAGCAGCATGTAGGCATTGCCGCCGACCTTATCGCCCTGGTCAACGCCAAGACCGGATTACAGATACAGCTGCATCCCACTTCCGGCTGGGAGGAGAGCCTGGCCGCCTCCCAACGCGGAGACTGCGTGGTTCTGAGTCTGCTCAACCAGACCCCGGAACGCGAGCAATGGCTGATATTTACCGAGCCGCTGCTCGACGACCCTAATGTGCTGATCACCCGGGAAGAGCACCCCTTTATCTCCGATGTAGCCGGCCTGACCGATAAGACCATAGCCCTGCAACGGGGCACCGCCATGTCCGAACTCTTTGCCCGGAATTTTCCCAACCTGACCATTATCGACACCGATACCGAACCCGCGGCCATGCAACTGGTGTCGGATGGCAAAGCCGACCTGACCTTGAGATCGCTGGTGGTGGCGGCCCACACCATCAAGCAGCAGGGATGGTACAACCTCAAGATTTCGGGACAGATCCCCGGTTACGAAAACCGGCTGCGCATGGGGGTCCTCCAGTCGGAACATACCCTGCGCGATATTCTCGATCTGGGCATCGCCGCCATTACCGAGCAGGAGCGGCAAAGAGTGATGGATCGCCATCTGTCGTTGCAGATGGTGTCGGAGGTGGTCACCGATTACACCCTGGCCTATGGCCTTGGAATATTGCTCGCCGCCGTCATCGGTACCAGCCTGTTCTGGGCGCGCCGCCTGAAGTCGCTGAACCGGCAACTCGAGATGATGGCGCAGACCGACTCCCTGACCCGATTACCCAATCGGCACGGCCTGAACATGACGCTGGAAAAAGACCTGCGTCGAGCACAACGTTACCGACGTCCGCTGACGGTGATCATGCTCGATATCGATCACTTCAAGCACGTCAACGATCAATGCGGTCATTTGACCGGCGACAAGGTGCTGGTCCGGTTCGGCCAACTGCTGCTGGATAATCTGCGCGAGACCGACGCCATCTGCCGCTGGGGCGGCGAGGAATTCCTGGTCTTGTGCTTTGAAACCGATCTAGATCAGGGACGGCTGCTGGCCGAACGATTGCTGGCCAGCATACGCCAGCATCGCTTTCCCTGTGGCGACAGCATTACCACCAGCGCCGGTATCGCCCAGCTCGAACCCGCCGATACCGTGGACACCCTGGTGCAGAGAGCCGACGATGCCCTCTACGAGGCCAAGCACAACGGCAGAGATCAGGCCTGCGCAGCCAGACCGACGCCCCCGGCTACAGAACACGGCGACCACGACAACAAGGCCTGACACCGGGTCTGCTTTATGCCAAATCCAGAGCGGCCCATGTCTCTTTAGTCGAGTGACGCCACAGAATTCACTCAGGGCACTTAAGTCTTGAGTGCGATATGTCATACAATGCCGGTCGGAAATTCAATCCAGCGGCGTAGGCCAGCGCCAGCACCCGCCACAAGCCAGTGCCGCGCTGAGCCGTTGAACCCCATCTATCAAGCAGGGAAAGAGCGAAATAATGACTACCAAAGTACCCACCATCGTATATACCTTGACCGACGAAGCTCCCGCCTTGGCCACCTACTCTTTGCTTCCCATAGTGCGCACCTTTGCCAGCTCCGCCGGCATTAACGTGACTCTGAGCGATATCTCGCTGGCCGCCCGCATTCTGGCCGCCTTTCCCGAGCGCCTGAACGAAGAGCAACGCGTGGCCGACGGCCTGAGCGAACTGGGCGAACTGACCCAGGACCCGCACGCCAACATCATCAAGCTGCCCAACATCAGCGCCTCGGTACCCCAGCTGCGTGCCTGCGTGGCCGAGTTGCAGGCCCAGGGATTTGATATTCCCGATCTCCCGGAAGAAGCCAAAAACGACGCAGAAAAGTCCATTCTGGAGCGTTATTCCCGCATTCTCGGCAGCGCCGTCAACCCGGTACTGCGTCAGGGTAACTCGGATCGTCGTGCTCCGGCCGCGGTAAAAGCCTTCGTACGCAAGTATCCCCATTCCATGGGCGCCTGGAGCAAGGCTTCCCGCTCCCACGCCGACTACATGAACGGCGGCGACTTCTTCTCCAGCGAGCAGTCCGTCACCATGGACAAGGAGCAGACCGTTCGTATCGAGTTCGTCAACAAGGCCGGCAAGGTCGAGCTGAAGAAAGAATTACCGCTGCAGGCCGGCGAAGTGCTGGACGGCATGTTCATGAGCGCCAAGGCACTGGAAGCCTTCTTCGAGCAGACCCTGCAAGACTGTAAAGAGACCGGCGTCATGTGGTCACTGCACGTCAAGGCCACCATGATGAAGGTGTCTCACCCCATCGTATTCGGCCATGCGGTCAAGGTGTTCTACCGGGAAGTATTCGAGAAATACGGCGAGCTGTTCGACGAGCTGGGCGTCAATGCCAACAACGGCATGAACAGCGTACTGGAGAAGATCAAGACATTGCCCCAGTCCACCCAGGACGAAATCGAACAGGCCATTCACGACTGCTACGAGCACCGTCCCGAAATGGCGATGGTCGACTCGGTCAAGGGCATCACCAACCTGCACGTGCCGAGCGACGTGATCGTGGATGCCTCCATGCCGGCGATGATCCGCAACTCCGGTCAGATGTGGGGACGCGACGGCAAGCAGAAAGACACCAAGGCGGTGATGCCCGAGAGCACCTACGCCCGTATCTATCAGGAAGTGATCAATTTCTGCAAGACCAACGGCGCCTTCGACCCGCGCACCATGGGTACCGTGCCCAACGTGGGCCTGATGGCGATGAAGGCCGAAGAATACGGCTCGCACGATAAGACCTTCGAGCTGCGTGAAGACGGCACCATGCGCGTTGTCGATGCCAACGGTCAGGTGCTGATGCAGCACGACGTCGAAAAAGGCGATATCTGGCGTGCCTGCCAGACCAAGGACGCGGCCATTCGCGACTGGGTCAAGCTGGCCGTTACCCGCGCCCGCCACTCCGCTACTCCTGCAGTGTTCTGGCTGGACGCCGAGCGCGCCCACGACAATGAGCTGCAGAAGAAGGTGGAAGCCTATCTGCAGGAGCACGATCTGAACGGTCTGGACATCCACATCATGTCCTACAACGAAGCCATCCGCTTCTCCATGGAACGCATGATGCGCGGCCAGGACACCATTTCCGTGACCGGCAACGTGCTGCGCGACTACCTGACCGATCTGTTCCCGATCATGGAGCTGGGCACCTCGGCCAAGATGCTGTCCATAGTGCCCATGCTGGCCGGTGGCGGCATGTACGAAACCGGCGCCGGCGGCTCCGCGCCCAAGCACGTACAGCAGCTGATGGAAGAAAACCACCTGCGTTGGGACTCGCTGGGTGAATTCCTGGCGCTGGCGGTGTCGCTGGAAGAGCTGGGTATCAAGGAAGGCAACGCCCGCGCCAAGATCCTGGCCAAGTGCCTGGACAAGGCCACCGAGCTGCTGCTGGACAACGGCAAGTCGCCGTCACGCAAAGCCGGTGAGCTGGACAACCGCGGCAGCCACTTCTACCTGAGCCTGTACTGGGCCCAGCAACTGGCTGCCCAGACAGACGACGCCGAACTGGCCGCCCACTTCGCGCCGCTGGCCAAGGCCCTGGCCGACAACGAGCAGAAAATCGTCGCCGAGCTGGACGCGGTGCAAGGTCAGTCCGCCGGCCTGAACGGCTATTACCACGTCGACCCGACTGCGGTAGAAAAGGTGATGCGCCCCAGCGCCACTCTGAATCAGACCCTGGCCGCACTGAAAGGCTGAGCCTGACCGCCTGAGTCGACCCGGTTAAACCAAACCCCCGGCATCCTGGATGACGGGGGTTTTTTATTGAATGCGGCAGGGTGAATACCATGCCCATGTGGTCAACGTCGGTGCGCCCATAATGGGCGGTGCCGCCCCCCTGACACCAATAACACAGCCCGGCTCATGCTACACTGCGGCAAGATCAGACTCTGCTGATATACGTCGTTTTCGGCCCTTGAAAACCGGGCCTGCAGACCGGGATCAACACAAAAATACACTCGTCCTGAACTCCTAAGGACTGCCAGGGAACGGCCGTGACGTATTAATGATCAAAAATAACTTAATAATAAGAGATAACAAGAGGATAGCCGTTTTTATGTCTCGTTCATTTATATATTCCCTCGCCGCCCTGGCGCCCATGCTGGCCGCCCCTTGCATGGCCCAATCTACCTGGACCGGCAGCATCGGTGCCGCCGCCATGGTCACCCCCGATTATCTGGGCAGTGACGACTACAAGAACCGGGCCCTGCCGAATATCAACCTGACATATGGTGACCTTTTCTACCTGAACCTGCGCGATGGTCTGGGCTGGAACCTGATTCAGCAGCAAGACTGGTCCCTGTCCCCCTTTATCGGTTATCACCTGGGCCGCGACAACACCGGCGACCTGAGCCGTTTCGACAAGGTGGATGCCGGTCTGACCGGTGGCCTGAGAGTCGCCTACCAACCGGGGCCCTGGCGCTACAGCCTGCAGGCAGAAACACCGCTTGGCGGCGATGTGGACGGCTACCAGGTGACCTTGCGAGCCGGCTGGCGTGACGAGATTGCCCCGAACTGGCATGCGGGCTTTGGCCCCAGCCTGGTTTACAGCAGCAAGGAATGGACCCAAGACATGTTCGGTGTGTCCTCCGCCGATGCCGCCCGCAGCGGTCTGTCGCGCTATCGTCCCGACGAGGGTTACCTGCGCCTGGGCCTGAGCGGCAGCATCAGCTACCGCTTTGCGCCCGACTGGAGTATTACCGGTCTGGCCGGTATTACCCAGCTCACCGGTGATGCAGAAGACAGCCCCATCGTTCGTCAGACCGGTGACGCCACCCAGACCCTGGCCGGCGCGGTACTCAGCTACCACTTCTAAGGCTGTCTCTTAGTCATACATGTGGAAGAAAGAGGCAGTAGGGTTGCCTCTTTCTGAACACCGAGTTGCCCGAAGACGGCGCCAACAGGCAACTCGGCCACTTCAGTCTCACATTGCCCCACATTCATTAGTGATGAAACCATATTTCCGCCGTTTATCACCCGTATTGTTCGTCAGTTTATTACTTATGGCGACTTGAGTAACCTCTACTGCCTGACCCACAAAAAACCGCAAGAACATCATAAAAATAACGATACAGATATTTAAATCAGAATAAAAACCTACATTAACAATCGTTTATCAAGCTAACTCTGCTCTCCTTCACGCACTTGATTGCATTGCTCCCTTGCGTCCATGGTCGTCTTTTGACAGTCTATAATAGCCCCAAATGAGGTTAGAACCCGAAACGAAGGAGAGCACGGAATGAACAAGCAAAAAGGACTCAAGCTGGTGACCGGACTGTCGGCGCTGGCGCTGTTCACCTGTACTGCCGCTCAGGCCGACAACTGGCGCTATGCCCACGAAGAATACGAAGGCGACGTACAGGACGTATACGCGCACAAGTTCAAGGAATATATCGAAAAGCACTCGGATCATACCCTGCAGATTTATCGCTTTGGCGAGCTGGGCGAATCCGATGACATCATGGAGCAGACGCAGGCCGGCATTCTCAACTTCGTCAACCAGTCTCCCGGTTTTACCGGCGCCCTGATCCCCGAAGCCCAGATTTTCTTCATTCCCTACCTGATGCCCACCGATATGAGCAAGGTGGTGAGCTTCTTTCGCGAGAGCAAGGCCATCAACGAAGACTTTCCCAAGCTTTATGAGCAGAAGGGTCTGGAACTGCTGAAAATGTATCCCGAAGGCGAAATGGTCATCACCCTGGATGAAAAAGCCACCACGCCAGAAGAGCTGAACAACAAGAAAATTCGGGTCATGACCAACCCGCTGCTGTCGGAAACCTATTCCGCCTTCGGCGCCACCCCGACCCCCCTGCCCTGGGGTGAGGTCTACGGCGCCCTGCAGACCAACATGATTCAGGGTCAGGAAAACCCGATTTTCTGGATCGAGTCCGGCGGCCTCTATGAAGTGTCTCCCAACCTGATTTTCACCGGCCACGGCTGGTTCACCACCGCCATGATGGCGAATCAGGACTTCTACCAGGGCCTGCCCGATGAGGACAAGGCACTGGTGCAGAAGGCCGCCGATCACGCCTTCGAGGAAATCATCGAGCACATTGACGGCCTCGCCGACCGCTCGCTGGAGAAAATCACCAAGAACAGCGACAAGGTCACGGTGACTCGCCTGGATGAGAGCCAGATTGCCGCCTTCAAGGCACGGGCGCCCCAGGTGGAAGACAAGTTTATCGACATGACCGGTGACAGCGGCAAGGCGCTGCTGGACCAGTTCAAACAGGATCTGAAAGATCTGTAAATAATTAATAATGAGCCCACGGCCTCACCAGACTTCCCTGGCGGGGCCGTATAAATCCCATCCGGAGGTGCCTCTGCCGCCGGAACAGAGACGGCTTAGGAGCACAACTTTGTCTAAGCACACAATGTCTGATAACAAAATGTCTGAGCACACTCCTGAACTAGAAGATGACACCGCTTCCTATGACTCCGGCCTGCCCGGCTTTCTCGGCGCAATCGATGAATGGATCGCCCGATTCGAGGCCGTGATGCTGGCGTCCGGCGTGCTGCTGATGGCCATCAACACCTGCGCCAATGTCATCGCCCGCTTTGTGTTTGGCGAGGGCTTCTTCTTTTCCGGCGAGATCAACCGGATTCTGATTATCTTCATCACCTTCGCCGGCCTCGGCTACGCCGCCCGTCACGGCCGCCATATCCGCATGTCGGCGTTGTACGATGCCTTGCCGGCCAAGGTCAGAAAGATACTGATGATCCTCATCGCCCTCTTTACCGCCCTGATGATGTTTTTTCTCAGCTACCACGCCTACGGCTATATCGACACACTCCACAGCCGTGGCCGCATTCTGCCGGCACTCGGCATCGAGATCTGGTGGATTTATATCTGGGCCCCCGTGGGCTTCGCCGTTACCGGCATTCAATACCTGCTGACCGCCGTCAAGAACCTGACCAGCGATGGTATCTATCTCTCCACCGGGGTGATGGATGGCTACGGCGAGACCAAAACCCATACCGAAACCAATACCGAGACCAAAGTTTAATCCCGGGCGGTAATAAAGCGCCTGACGTCAATAACCATAAAAAGGCATAAACCATGGCAACGCTGTTAATGGCCATCATGATTGGGCTGCTGCTGCTGGGCTTTCCCATGATGATTCCGCTGATCACCGCCTCCGTGGTCGGTTTTGTGATGATGTTCGACGGCTTTGGCCAGATGGAGACCTTTATTCAGCAGATGATGGGCGGCATTCGTCCCGCCTCGCTGATTGCGGTGCCCATGTTTATTCTCGCCGCCGACATCATGACCCGCGGCCACTCCGCCGACCGACTGATCAACATGGTCATGGCCTTCATCGGCCACATCAAGGGCGGACTGGCAATCAGCACCGCCACCTCCTGTACCCTGTTCGGCGCCGTGTCCGGCTCCACTCAGGCCACGGTAGTGGCGGTCGGCTCGCCGCTGCGCCCGAAAATGCTCAAGGCCGGTTATTCCGACTCCTTTACCCTGGCGCTGATCATCAATGCCAGCGACATCGCCTTTCTGATCCCGCCCAGCATCGGCATGATCATCTACGGGGTCATCTCCGAAACCTCCATCGCCGAGCTGTTTATCGCCGGCATCGGTCCCGGCTTGCTGATTTTGTTGATGTTTTCGCTCTATTGCCTGTATTACGCCCATAAGCATAATGTTCCCACCGAGCCGAAAGCCAGCTGGTCGGAACGGTTCCGCGCGGTTCAGATGGCCCTGTGGCCGCTGTTTTTTCCGGTGATTATCGTCGGCGGCATTTACGGCGGTATATTCAGCCCCACGGAAGCGGCGGCGGTCTGTGTGCTCTACGCCTTCCTGCTGGAGTTCGTGGTGTTCCGCTCGCTCAAGCTTCCCGAGATCTATCGTATCGCCAAGTCCACCGGCCTGATTACCGCCGTGGTCTTTATTCTGGTAGCAGTCGGTAACGGCTTTTCCTGGATACTGTCGTTCGCCCAGGTACCCCAGGCCATTCTGGAGTCGGTTGGCGTCAACGAGGCCGGTCCGGTCGGGGTTCTGATCGCCATCTGCGTGGCCTTCTTCATCGCCTGCATGTTTGTGGACCCCATCGTCGTCATCCTGGTATTGACGCCCATCTTCGCCCCGGCCATTCAGGCCACCGGGCTGGATCCTGTACTAGTGGGGGTGCTCATTACCCTGCAGGTGGCCATCGGCTCGGCCACCCCCCCGTTCGGCTGCGATATATTCACCGCCATTGCCATTTTCAAGCGCCCCTATATGGAGGTGATCCGCGGTACCCCACCCTTTATTTTCATGCTGGTGGCCGCCGCCGGGCTGATTATTGCCTTTCCGGATATTGCCCTGTTTTTACGCGATCTGGCCTTTCCCGATTGATACCAGTCCCATGGAGCAATCGATCTATTCGATTGTCATATCAATCCCGAACAAAGGGCCCGCTCCGCCGACCCGCTCAGGTAAATGCCACTCACAGTTTCAGCCTGCTGCGAACATTCACTGGATGTTCGGTCAGACCGAAACGCTCGTCACGGCGAGACAGGCTCGCCCCCTCTGCGCTCAGCACATGACATCTGACCGCCAGGGACGGCGGGAATGCCGAAATAGCAGGAGCATTTTTCGGCCCTGTCATGTGCTGGTCGGCGGAGCAGATCCCTTTGTTCTCCTTGATGCTCCGGCGTCGCCTGTTTGCGTCGTCTACAAGCAACTCGGTGCTCGAGAAGACCAGCTGCCCGATGCAAGGGGATCAAAAAAGGGCCCTTGAGGCCCCTTGAGAGTAACGCGGTTTCGGTTCAGAAATGCCAGCTCAGGCCCACCATCAGGCCGTTGATGTCATAGTCGCTGCGGTTGATCAGCTGGGCATATTCCGCAAAGAAGGCCACGCCACCGGGACGGCTCTTGTCCAGGAAGCGCACCCCGACGCCATAGCTGAAGTCATCTTCAGACTCGGAGCCTTTCCACCGCGCCGAAGCTACACTGGCTTCTGCCTTGGCCTTGGTCCAGCCCAGCAGACCATAGACCGACATGAAGTCCTGAATGGGAATCTGCGGCAGGGCATATACACCAAAATAATGTTTCAACTTGGTTTCTACTGCACCATCGAAGTGCTCATCGCTACCCACTCCCTTACCATAGCGACCTTCAAAGGCCAGATAGGGAGAAGGCTGAACACCAAGATTAACCCCTATCGTATTCCAGTCAGCCGATTCCTCAAAGAAGTCGTCTTCGGCGTCCAGACTGAGCTGCGCATAGTTCAACCCAACATAAAACTCGGGTTGTGAATAGACAAAGGGACTACCTGAGGAATATTGCTGAGCCTGGGCGCCAGACGCCACCAACAGACATGCTCCCGCAAGACATGCTTTCAATTTCATATATATCGTCCTTGAGATTATTATTGGATGTTATGTCACCACTGTGCTTGGAAAGCGTAGAACAACAATCCACTTGGCTCCATATGAATTATTTCATCCCCAGTCTTTTCGCCAGCTTGTGCAGATTGCTGGGGTCGATTTCCAGCAAACGGGCGGCGGCGGCCCAGTTGTTTTTGCTCTGCATCAGTGCCTGTTCTATGGCCCGGCGCTGGGCGTCGTTAGTCGCCTGCTGCAGGCTGACCGGGGGTGGGCCAGAAACCAGATCAGCACTATCCGGTGTCGCACCCGTGTTTATCCCCGCTTCGGTTGCGGTGGCGACAGAGCCCTGCGAGTCGCCGGCCAAGTCCAGCAGCTCGGGCTCCAGGGTGATGATGTCTTCCCGCACTGCTCCCCGGCTGAGGGCCTTGATCGCCGCGCGGCTGATCACATGCTCCAGCTCGCGCACGTTGCCGGGCCAGTCATACCGGCACAGGGCCTGCTCCGAGGCCGGAGACAGGCGCAGGCTACGCACGCCCAATCGTGCCCGGTTCAGTTCCAGAAAGTGGCCGGCCAGCACCAGCACGTCACCGCCCCGCTCCCGCAGCGGCGGAATCGGCACCGGATACACCGACAAGCGATGATAGAGATCGGCGCGAAAATGTCCGTCGCGCACGCTGTCGTGCAGCTGGCGGTTGGTGGCCGCAATCACCCGCACATTGACCTTCCGCGGCTTGTCTTCCCCCAGCCGCTGGATTTCGCCGTTCTGCAATGTCCGCAGCAACTTGGCCTGAATACCAAGCGGCAGCTCGCCCACCTCGTCCAGAAACAGGGTACCGCCGTCGGCGGCCTCGAAGCGCCCGGGCCGGGCGTTGCCGGCACCGGAAAAGGCGCCTTTCACATGGCCGAACAGCTCGCTCTCGGCCAGTGACTCGGGCAGGGCGGCGCAGTTGACCTGCACCAGCGGTTTCCGTCGCCGACGCGAGTGCTGGTGCAGACGGTGGGCAAACAGGTCCTTGCCCACCCCGGTTTCTCCGGTCAGCAACACCGGCAGCTCGGAATCGGCCACCACATCCAGCTCCTGCAATAATTGCCTGAGCTGGCCGCTCTGGCCCAGTATCTCTCCTTCTCTACGCTCGCTGAGCAGCTCGGGCGCATCCTGACGCACCAGCCGCAGGCCACGAATATCCTGCTCCAGCCGGGTCATCCGCACCGCCGCCGCCACCGGCAGCATCAGCCGCTGCAACTGTGCGTGCGCTTCCCGATCGAAAGTACCCGCCTCGAGCGCATCCAGGGTCAGGGCGCCCCACAAATTCCCCTCAACATACAGACTGATACCCATGCAGTCGTGCACCGGCAGCGCCTCGCCGACATGGTGCTCCAGTAAACCGTCATAGGGATCTGGCAGCGTTGAGTTGGGCGCAAAAGCCACCGTGCTGCGACTGGCAAGAATGGCTGCCAGCCGCGGATGCTGCGCCACCACGAAGCGTCGGCCCAGTGCCTCGCGCACCAGGCCGTCTACCGCCACCGGGCTCAGGACATCGTCATCCAGCCGCAGCAGACACACTGCACCGGCATGAAAAGATTCTCGCAGGGTACGGACCAGGCTTTGCAACCGCACCGCACTGGGCAAATCGGTAGTCAGATCAGCAAGCAGGATCTCGTAAATCATGGGTATTAATTACCATTTAAGGGTTTTAATTACCCTATGCAAACAGGGTAAAAAATACCATAAAAATAAAAATAACAATAATATCATAAACTTAAAAACTGGCATGCTGATTGCTGATTATTGGGCAGGTTACCTCAATCAAGGAGCAACACATGAGCCTGCTCAACCATTCCCTCGGCTCATTGGCCAGGGACATTCCGGGCGCCACCCGGGTACTTCATCACTACCGGCTGGATTATTGCTGCGACGGCAGTGACCTGCTGAGTGAAGCGCTGGCCAAACGCGGTCTGGATGCCGCCGAGGTGCTGACCCGGCTGGAGTCGCTGCCGGCCCGCAACGAAGATGAAACCAACTGGTCCCGTGCCACCACAGACCAGCTTATCGACCACATTATTGATCGATATCATGAAGTTCACCGCACACAACTGGCAACATTGTCCGACTTGTCACGCCGGGTCGAGCTGACTCACACCGACCATGCCGAATGCCCTCATGGTCTGGCCGATCACCTGGAGACCCTGCGCCAGGAGCTGGAAAGCCATATGCAAAAGGAAGAGCAAATTCTGTTCCCCATGCTGCGCAAGGGCATGTTCACCCCGGCTCAGGCCCCCATCAGTGTGATGCGTATGGAGCACGACGACCACAGCCAGGCGCTCGCCCGCCTGATGGAGCTCACCGATTACCTCGCCCTGCCGGCGGGAGCCTGCGCTAGCTGGCAGGCGCTTTATGCCGGTATTGGCGAGCTGTACACCGATTTAATGCAGCATATTCATCTGGAGAACAACATTTTGTTCCAAACATCTACGCGCCAGGAGGTGCAACATGGCTAATTATCGTCGCCTGTGGACGATACTACTCGTCGTTCTCGGCCTTACCTTTGCCGTACTCGGTTATTTTGGCCGGGAAGTTTATCGCGAGGCTCCGCCCATTCCCGCTCAGGTCGTGACCGAAAGCGGCACCCTGCTCACCACCAAAGACGGCATTCTCGATGGTCAGACTGCCTGGCAATCGGTCGGTGGCATGCAGCTGGGCTCGGTCTGGGGTCATGGCGCCTATCAGGCACCGGACTGGACCGCCGACTGGCTGCACCGGGAGCTGATGGCCTGGCTGGATCTGTCTGCGCTCGATGATTTCGGCAGCCACTACGCCGAGCTGGACGACGAGCAGCAGGCCCTGCTGCAACATCGGCTGAAAAAAGAGTACCGCACCAACGGCTATAACGCCGCCGATGATGTGCTGGTGATCTCCGATCGTCGCGCCCGGGCCATGACCGATACCGCCGACTATTACAGTCGCCTGTTCGGCAACGATGCGGACTATCAGAGCACCCGCCAAAGCTATGCCATGAAGGAGAACACCTTGCCGAGCGCCGAGCGTCGCGCGGATTTGACCAACTTCTTCTTCTGGACCGCCTGGGCCGCAGGTACCGAACGCCCTGAAGGGGGTGCCACCTACACCAACAACTGGCCCCATGAGCCGCTGATCGACAACAAACCCACCGCCGAGAATATCGTCTGGTCCATCGTCAGTGTGGTGCTGCTGATTGCCGGTGTCGGCGGCCTTATCTGGGCCTGGGCCTTCCTGCGCAAGGAAGACGAGAAAGAGCCCGAAGCCCCGGCCAAAGATCCCCTGACCAGATTCAAACTGACGCCCTCGCAAAAGGCACTGGGCAAGTACCTGTTCCTGGTCGTCTCCCTATTCACCTTCCAGGTGATGATGGGGGGTATAACCGCTCACTACACGGTGGAAGGCCAGCATTTTTACGGCATTGAGCTTTCCAAATGGCTGCCCTATACCCTGACGCGCACCTGGCACCTGCAAAGCGCGATGTTCTGGATTGCCACCGGCTTTCTGGCTGCAGGCCTGTTCCTCGCCCCCATCATCAACGGTGGCAAGGATCCCAAGTTCCAGAAACTGGGCGTGGATGTGCTGTTCTGGGCGCTGGTCTCCGTGGTGGTCGGCAGCTTTGCCGGTAACTACCTGGCCATTGCGCAGATCATGCCCGCCAACCTCAACTTCTGGCTGGGCCATCAGGGCTATGAGTATGTCGACCTGGGCCGCCTGTGGCAGATTGGCAAGTTCACCGGCATAGTGCTGTGGCTGGTGCTGATGTTGCGCGGCATAGTGCCGGCTCTGCGTCAGCCCGGTGACAAACACCTGCTGGCACTGCTGACCGCCTCCTGTGCCGCCATCGGCCTCTTCTACGGCGCCGGTTTCTTCTACGGCGAACGTACCCATATCTCGGTAATGGAATACTGGCGCTGGTGGATAGTCCACCTGTGGGTAGAAGGCTTCTTCGAAGTGTTCGCCGCCACCGCCCTGGCCTTTATCTTCTGCAGCATGGGCCTGGTGTCCAAGCGCATGGCCACCACCGCCAGCCTGGCCTCCGCCTCGTTGTTCATGCTCGGCGGCATTCCGGGCACCTTCCACCACCTGTACTTTTCCGGCACCACCACCCCGGTGATGGCCGTAGGCGCGACCTTTAGCGCGCTGGAAGTGGTGCCGCTGGTGGTACTGGGTTACGAGGCCTGGGAAAACTGGCGCCTGAAAAACCGCGCGCCCTGGATGGCCAGCGTGAAATGGCCGCTGATGTTCTTCGTGGCCGTGGCCTTCTGGAACATGCTGGGCGCCGGAGTACTGGGTTTCATGATCAACCCGCCGGTCGCGCTCTATTATATTCAGGGGCTGAACACCACTGCGACCCATGCTCACGCGGCCCTGTTCGGTGTTTATGGCTTCCTGGCCCTGGGCTTCACCTTGCTGGTGCTGCGCTACATTCGCCCCAACCTGGTCTTTAACGAGTCGCTGATGAAAACCGCCTTCTGGTGGCTCAACGGTGGTCTGGTGCTGATGCTGTTCACCAGCGTGCTGCCGGTGGGCGTCATTCAGTTTGTGGCCAGCGCCAGCGAGGGCCTCTGGTATGCCCGCAGCGAAAGCTTCATGCAGCAAGGTCTGCTGCAAACCCTGCGCTGGGTACGCACTTTCGGTGACGTGGTCTTTATCATCGGAACCCTGGCCGTGACCTGGCAGGTGGTGATTGGCCTCTGGCCCCGCAGCAAGCAGGCAGAAGAGGGAGTGGCCGAACTGGCTTCCAAGTAATCGCTAGCCGACTCAGGTCGAATCATCAAGCCCCGGTGCCCCTAGCGGCACCGGGGCTTTTTATTGGCTACCGCCTGGCGAACACGCATCCAGCTCTTTAACCGAACAAGATGACAGCATGATGAAGCCATGGCGCCGATGTCGTTGACATACGAAGGCCCATATATATGATGTGGCCATCATTCAGGACTCCGATTCCGCCATGACCTCTGTGCTTTTTGTCTGCCAAAGCAACGCCGTCTGCTCTCCTATTGCCGAGGCGCTGCTCAAACATCTCGCCGCCGACCGCTTTGAGACAATGAGTGCGGGCCTGCAGCCGACCGTGATAGATACTCATACCCTGGCCGCCCTGACGCAACTCGGCGTCAATACCGAGGGGCTCAACAGCAAGGGGCTGGACAGCATTGAGGAACGGTACTTCGATATCGTGATCAGCCTCTGCGAACAGGCTGAAGAAGCGGCCAGAGCCATACCGGCCAACCAGTTCATGGCCTGGCATTTCGAGGATACACTATGCTGTTCCCAGCCACAGGCGGCCAAGGTGGTGCACGAAATCTTCGAGCGCATCAAGCTGCTGGTACTGCTCCAGGATCGCAAGGCAAAGCCCCTGTGGTAACCGCAGACTCTCCGCTCGCCCTGTTCAAGGCGCTGGCCGACGACACCCGGCTGCAACTGATGTTGCTGATCATGGCCGAGCAGGAAATGTGCGTCTGCGAAATGACCCATGCCCTGAACCAGAGCCAGCCTAAAATTTCCCGTCATCTGGCGCTGTTGCGCCAGCATGAATTGCTGACCGACCGCCGCGAGGGCCAGTGGGTGCATTACCGGCTGGCCCCCGGCCTGAACACCGGCGCTCTGGCGCTGCTGGAACAAACCTTCAGCCATTATCAGCACTATATCGAGCCCGCCCGGGCGCGACTGGCAAAAATGGGCAACAGGCCCGAACGCCAGCAGTTGTGCTGCTGAGTCGCCTCCGATAACGCCTCGACCTTCTGCTGATGACTCCGGACCGGGTGCCAGCCTGCCGTATCACAGGCTTCGCATCATTACGGACACGCCGATTCTTCCGCTTTATAATGGCCGTCAGCTCAGTCAGCGCGAGGCACGGCGTGAATTTCCTAAAATACCTGACCGGTTATCCGGAACAAATCCAGCTTCAGGCCGGTGAACTGCTCACCAGCGGCCGGCTGGGAGATTATCTTGAACGCAAGTATCCGCACCAACACCAGATCCAGAATGACAAGGCCTTGTACGGCTATATCAACGGCCTGAAAAGCCAGTATCTGCGCAAGAGCCCACCGCTCAGTCAGGTGCGCTACGACAGCAAACTCAATGTACTCAAGCACGCCCTGGGCATGCACACCTATCAGTCCCGAGTACAGGGCAGCAAACTCAAGGCCCACAACAGCATTACCGTGGCCGCCCTGTTCAAGGAGGCTCCGCCGGAGTTTTTGCGCATGATAGTGGTACACGAGCTGGCGCACTTTAAGGAAAAGGATCATAACAAGGCCTTTTACCAACTGTGCTGCCATATGGAGTCCGGTTATCACCAGCTTGAGCTGGACACCCGGCTGTGGTTGCAGTGGCGGGAACGAGAGGTGTGAAACCCGCTCATAGCGGGTCAAATGTACCTCGCAGGTCAAATCTACCAGGGTTATGTGGAAAGTACGTATATCACCCCACTCACCACACTTCTAGAATACGCGTGGAAGCATAACGTCAGGATCACAACTATGAAAAAATCGGTATTGTTGGCCAGCGCCCTGGTCATGAATGCGTTACCGGCCGCGGCCGAAATGCCGCCTCAGGCAGCGGTGTGCGTAAGCTGTCACCAGGCCAGCGGGCTCGGCATGCCGAATCTCGCCCCCTCCATCGCGGGCATGCCGGCATCCTATCTGGCTGCGCAGTTACAGCATTTCAAATCCGGTGAGCGTAATAACGCCATCATGCAGCCCATGGCCATGATGCTGGACGATGCCGGTATCAAGGCCACCAGCGAATGGTTTGCCAGCCTGCCGGTTGAGCTGCCCGACAATCCCGCTTTCCGTGGCCAGAAGTCGCCGCAACAGATGACCGACGGAGAAAAGCTGGCGTATCTGGGCGACTGGCAGCGCGATCTGCCCAGCTGCGTGGCCTGTCATGGCCCCGAAGGGGTGGGGGTGGGTGAGTCCTTCCCGCGTTTGGCCGGCCAGCATGCCGATTATATAGAGAGCCAGCTCAAAGCCTGGCAGGCCGGCACCCGCAGTGGCGACACCCACGGCCTGATGGCCTCGGTGGCCAATAAACTGACTGCGGAAGAAATCACCGCCGTTGCCAGCTACTTCGCCAGCGTGGGAGCAAAATAATGATGAAACCGTCTTCTGCTCTGTTACTCGGTCTGTCGCTGGCTGTCACCGGCTCGGCTCAGGCGGCAGGCTCCGCTCAGGCCGCCCACCCCGACAAGCTCGCCGTTCAGGATGAGCTGCCGGTCGGCAAGGCCGCCAGCGAGCACCCTCTTCCTCCCAGCTGGGACAAGCTGCCGGCAGGAGAATTCGGTGACAAGGTACTCCGCGGCTATCAATACTTCGTCGATACCCAGTCGCTGGCCCCCCAGTTTGTGGGCAACGCCCTCAACTGTATCAACTGCCATATGGATGCCGGCAAAAAGGAAAATGCCGCCCCGCTCTGGGCCGCTTATATGAGCTACCCGGCCTTCCGCAAGAAAAACAACAAGATAAACGACTATCAGGAACGGCTTCAGGGTTGCTTCATGTATTCCATGAACGGCACACCGCCCGAGCTGGGCGATCCGGCACTGGTGGACTTGTCCGCCTACGCCTACTGGCTGGCTCAGGGCACCCTGACCGGAGAAGACTTCGATCCGGCCGCCATGACAGTCCCCAGCGATGAAGACTTGCTCAAGGGCGGCAAGCGCGACGACTTCCCCTTCATGCAGTCCTACATGGATGCAGGTGGCAGCAAAGAGCCGGCGTTGCCTGGCCGCGGCTATCCCAAGTTGGATGAGCCGGAGCAGGCCCCGGACATTGCCCGCGGCAAGGCGGTCTATGAGCAGGAATGCTCGGTATGCCACGGCACCAATGGCGAAGGCCAGCAGGTAAACGATCGTTATGTGTTCCCGCCGCTGTGGGGCCCGGATACCTATAACTGGGGGGCCGGCATGCAACGGGTGAATACCGCCGCCTACTTCATCAAGCGCAACATGCCGCTGGGCCAGCCCGGCAAGCTGACCGACCAGCAGGCCTGGGACGTGGCCATGTATCTGGATACCCGGGAACGCCCGCAGGACCCGCGTCATCACGGCGATCTGAAAAAGACCCGTGAGCAGTACCACGGTGGCAAGAGCTATTACGGTACCGAGGTCGAAGGCAAGGTACTGGGTAGCGAAAGCTACCCCAACCATCCCAACAAGCCGCAGTAACCTGCTTTAAAAAACGAATAAAAAGGGCCGGATATCCGGCCCTTTTTTCATCGCTCATATTAGTTCATCGGCACCTTCAGCTTGCCGAGCATGACATTAAAATGCCACTGGCAGACTAAAGCTCACTTCTACATCGGGGGCATCTTCCGTCAGACCCGCCTGCAGGTTCATATTGAGGGTAGTCTTGTCGGTCAGTGCCAGCGAAAAGCCGGTAGACAGGCTGTCCAGCTGCAGAATTGAGCCGGTTTTTCTTCCGTTTATGCTGGATTTGAACACGGTTCTGTGATTCATACCCAAACTGAACGACAGCCGGTTGTTGACCGCAAAGCCCATTCCCATGCCCAGGAAGAAGCTGTTGCCCAGATTGAACTTATCATTTGCCAGACCATCCTCGTTCAGATCCCGACCGGCATCATCTCCCAGGTTCCAGGTGTACCCCGCCGTACCGAATAAAACGGCAGGGTCGGTAGGGTAAATAAGGGTCATACTCGGCTCGATAGACCAAGAGCCGGAGCCAGTCGGCGGATCTACGAAGATACCGTTGTCATTGACTTCACCATCGAATGGAGAATCACCTGTGTCTGATTTTACTCTCAAGCCACCGATCCAGAACGGAGCCGATTCCAGGTTCCACTGATAGCGAATGGCCGCTTCAATGTCTCCCAAGGCAGCGCCTTCGGATGTAAATTTTCTTGGCGAATTTGTCGGGGTATTAGCCTCTCTTATAGAAAAGGTGTCGTAGCGATATACCCAGGGCGCCCTCAACTCCAGCTCTATCCGGTTAGTCAGGCCATAACGAGCAGCCAATCCAAAAGTGAAGGTCGCCTGATCCGCATCCGACGCCTCTATCAAGCCCACCACCAGAGCGGGTAACACGCTGTAACCCACAATGGAAATACGGTTGGATGTATTCTGGGAATAACTGATTGAGGGTTCAATTTCAAAATGCCCCTTGGGGGTAAGCAAACCTCGCGTTTCCAGGGTGTTGGCTATCGAGTCAACAACCTGCCTGTCTTGTGCCTGCACTGCACCCACCACGGAAAGCAGCAAGCCGGCTGATAGTATCCTTTTTTTCATGTTTATCTCCTGATTCCATATCTTGCTATCAATCGATGCAACGAAGCCCTGGAAATACAAAGCAGCTCGGCAGCCCTTCCTGGTTTCCCCGATACCAGTTCAAGCACCCTCTTTATGACAAGTGCTTCGGCCTCTTCCCTTGCCTGCCTAAGACTCAAGTTGTTGTATTTATCAGTGAGGGGGGTATTATCAAACCCCATTGATTCTGCGTTTAAATAATCTCCTTCATAACAAAACAATCCCGTTGTTATTCTTTCAATAAGTTCATCAACATTGCCAGGCCAGTCGTAACTGGCAATGGCATCTTCGGCATCATTAGAAAACCCAAGTACTCTTTTCTTCTGCTCCCGACTCAGCTTGTAAAGATAGTATTTAGCCAGGATAACCTTATCTTGCCCTCTGTCTCTTAATGGAGGAATATCAATCCAGTTTTTTTTCAGCAATGTCAAAAACTCAGATGTAATAGAACCGGACTCATCAACTTCATCAATACTCAAGCCACAACAAAAAACAAACTCACAGCCACTCACCTCCATCAACAAAAAATTACAAATATGAGTTTGCTCAGAACCCGTCAGGTCTACGACATCATTGATACAAAGACAGGCATCACTGGTAGAGCCATGAGAAGTGGCTCTACCAAGATTTGAAAGGTAATTCGTCAATTCTATACTGCTGGCATCCAGTGCTATAAATTCAAATCCGTTCAGCTTGGCCCACCGCTCTGCAAGCAAACGCTTTCCCGTTCCCGCTTCCCCCGAAAGCGTTACCGGTCCACTCTTACAGCGATAGATCTGTCTCAAGGCTTTCTGAAAGCTTTCATGCCGACCTATCACCTCTCCCTTCTGGAATGACAGGCTTAACTTGTTTTTCAACTTGCTCATCCCATAAGCTCTGCCTATGGTAATAAACAACTTTTCTTCCGACACAGGTATAGTATGGTAGTCGTAACAATATGTAGCCACGAAGAGTTGCCACTCTTTTTTTAACAGCTGTTTTCTTGAAAGAATCGCAACCCAGGATACGCCCTGGTAACAGGTTAACCACTGCTCTATTTCAGCATCGGGCTGCACCGAGCTGCTACAATCCATGATCCCTATTGCCGACTCTTTACTATCAAGATATAGCCCTGCCGCCTCAAGATTAGAATATCTAACCAAGAACCAATTCTCATATTGATTACTCAACACTCTCAAACCCGAAGAGTTAGCGTGCTGAAGAACCAGAATCTCCCTTTCCAAGGCCATCTTGTACCACCACTACTATCATCCAGTGATGGATATCACTATAGAACAGAATTTAACCAGGCAAGAAACAAACAAGACAGTCAAATCATAACCACATGAAAAAATTGAAAAAATGAAATAGCTGTACCATATACTAAAAATTCATAACATCGACACAGAGACTCATATTAAGCCCCATCAAAAAAGCCGGCAAGATTCAAATAAATCTTACCGGTTCTATAACAAAAGATACAAAAAAACATACATGAACATTCAACGATACTTCATCAACAACCATCAATAACCTAACCGCTCCGTTGCTGCTCGCACTCTGCTGGACGTTCGCTGTCGAGAGCGATATTGCTCGATATTTATTGGTGTAACCAAATCAACATCAATCCTGGCATCAGTTGCAACTCCATTCGCCGAGTTTTTTATTATATAACCCAACTGCCCTCTTCCGAGCAAAGGAGTAATATTAAGACCTGAAATCCCTCCTGCATTTTTAATTTCATTGTTAGCCAAGTTAGCCAGATTGGTTAAGTTGCTATGAAAAACAGTTGCACCATTAACCAGCACACTCATTGTAAGACCAATTGAATAGTTACCTCCAAGTGAAACAAAACCACCTCGTTGCTGGTCCAGTACGCTTTCCGATAAGGCAGGTACGTTATCAAATAAAACGTCATAACTTTTCGAAAAGGCCATAGCATGAACAAAAAACAGTGAAACTATCAGCCATTTCATCATTGTCACCTCTATCAGTAATCATACTCGGATGGCAACATCAGATCTGTCAGGTGTGGCAAGCGCTGCATCAATGCCATACGAGATGGCGCGTCGGGGGCTGAATGCTCCCAGTCTTTCACTTTATTAAAACCAGCTTTTGCCAGGTCGACCTTATCCCTTACAAAAAGAAATATACCATTACTGCTTTTGTCAAAATCATCAGCACTCATGATATGCAATCCTAATGCGGGATCGCCTACCAGCACCTTGTCATCCATCACTCCTTTAACTATCACAAAGTGGTTGTACCCACTGTAGTTAACCAAGGCGATTGCCGGCATTCCCAGCTCTACAATATCGTCCCTCCCCAACTCGAAACCATCTGCTTTTAACCCCCTCCTCGCCAGGAAGTTTTTCATATCCAGCATGGAGAATCCCTGTTCTTCAATTTTCTTCTTGTCTCCGAATTTGAACATCTCTTCGAAAACTTTAGCTTCTGTCATTGGCATATTGTAATGATGGCTCAACAAGGACGCCAAGGCCGCCGAACCACAGCTGAAATCATATTTCTGCTTCACCACCTCCCCAAATTTCATTTCGGAAAAGCTCTGCACCGGCACCCTCAAGCGAGACCCTCCAGCTCCAGGAAAGTTCAATGCAAAACTGACTGCCGGAAAAAATACCACCATCCAAAGTAGTTTTTTCATATCACTTTACCGACACTATATTAACATTTGAACTCATATTGGTAATATTTGAATTACCTGACACCAGGTTAATCATAATAATCCCACGAGCATTATTAAAAGCTCCAGGGTTTATACTGTTTTTACCTGTTATCAAGTTACTCATATTACTATCACCAATGGTACCATCTTGCTGACTATCATTAGTCTGAACCAGACTGGACATACCCCGGCTTCTTTCAAGCAAGGTGTCATTTGCACTCTCAAGCATATCCAAGCCTTGACCAGCAAAAAGAGAGCAGCTAAAAAAAGCAGATAAATAAATCAACTTTTTCATATTCCCTCCAGATAAATAGCCGGCCCTGCATGAGCCGGCAACAAGGCTTAAAGTCAGAAATTGGTGGCATTAATATTCACACTATTCTGAACGCTAACATTCATACCAGAAACCGCGGTCTGAGTACCGATACCATGAAATGCTGCTGAATTACCAACGGTGTTATCACCAGTTCTCACTTTCATGCTGGATGAGGCCACAGCAAAAGCTTTACCGCCATCGGCTGAATTGCTAGCCAAGTCGGCTTCGCTACTAGGGTGTCCATAGCCATAACGACGCTTCTTCATACCTTGTCGACCGGAAGTCAAATCCGGATTAGCTTTTGCATCGGCATCTGCTGAGGCATCATTTTTTTTCTGATCCCAGTTGAAGTCGAAATTACCCAGTTCTGCTTTCTGCTTGGACTCTATTGCCTGCCCAACGGCGTAGATGTCTATATCTCCTACACTCAAGCGTAAACTGTCCCCCCGAGTGTAACTGTCACCACCACCTCGGCGACCTCTTTTTTTACCTTTCCAATCACCAGAGTGATCATGCTCATGATCATAATCATGCTCATGTTCGACAACCTTCTGCCTATGGCCGTTTCCAGTAGTGTGGCCTTGGTCACTGCCATTGGCTACTGCACCAAATGAAGCACCGACAGACAGGGCAACCAGTATTGCCAAGGTTTTCTTTTGCATAGACATAATAAAATCCCTCTTCTTTTTACCGTCTAATTATTTTACCGGCCATACATCTCTGACATATCAACTCATTCACTTCTTGTTGGTATATCACTATGGGTGTTCTGGTCGGGTTCAGGGTTTCTTCTCAACCCTGACTTAAAGATTAGCCGAGTAAAAAAAACGGGATGTATCAAAGGTAATGTTCGATACATCACTTTGTTATATACAAACCACAAGTAATAATAAACAACGAGAAACTTGTATCATATTTAATACGGCGCACCATGAAAGCACACCATATTCTGATGAATCGAGCAATAAAATGACCTTTACAACATGAGAAAGCCACTGATAATAAACAAGTTTGTCAGGATGCTGCTCCCTTCGCCATGTCAAAGGGAATCAAATGATGCTAACTGTATTATAGATATACAATTGAAGCTGTCTTTATTAAAAAATGAAGGGAACTTTTTTGTACTTTCATTTCCAGACCGAAGACAACATGAAAAAAGGGCCAATTGGCCCTTTCTTATTTTATTTCATCCTGCTTCATTGTTGCTTGTTCATCCCACTCTGCGGATGCTTTCCCGATCGATATCAAGGGTTGATGACCGGCCCAGCGACCGCATGTCGTATCCGGTGGGGGCCTGATGCGCCCGCAGGCCGAATTCCTGCAGCACCGCAAACACGTGATCGAAGATATCGCCCTGAATACCTTCGTATTCCACCCAGCTGGTGGTGGTGGTAAATGCATATATTTCCATCGGTATGCCGTTGGGAGTGGACTCGAGCTGACGGGCCAGCAAGGTCATCTGTTGATGGATTTGCGGATGACTCTTCAGAAAGGTGTTCAGGTAGACACGAAAGGTACCCAGGTTGGTCAGCCGCCGGCCGTTGACCTGTGACGACAGGTCCAGCTGCTGCTCACTGTTATAGCGATTCACTTCCTCTACCTTCTGCTCCAGATACGGCGCCAGCAGCCTGGCCCGCTGCAGGCGAGCCACATCCTCTTCATCCAGAAAGCGCACGCTGCTGCTGTCGATCATCAGGCTGCGCTTGATGCGTCGTCCGCCCGACTCGCTCATGCCCCGCCAGTTTATAAAGGAGTCGGAAATAAGCGCGTAGGTGGGAATGGTGGTAATGGTCTTGTCCCAGTTTTGCACCTTGACCGTGGTTAGCCCTATGTCGATCACGGCACCGTTGGCACGATATTTGGGCATATCCAACCAATCACCCACGGTCAGCATGTTATTGGCCGACAGCTGAATACCCGCCACCAACCCCAATATGGGATCTTTGAATACCAGCATCAGTATCGCCGTCATAGCACCCAGGCCACTAAGCAACAGCAGCGGCGACTTGCCAATCAGCGTAGCGATAATCAGCAGGCCGATAAAGATACTGGCAATCAGCTTGATGCTCTGAAAGATGCCTCTCAAGGGAAAATTCTGCATGGCGGGCTTTTGCCGAAAGATATCCAGCAGGGCATCGAGTAGCGCAAACAACGACAGCAGGCCATAGAGCAGGGCCCACAGGTGCGCCGTCGTCTGAATAACGGGCAGCGCCAGGGCATCGCCGTCGAGCCAGAGCCCGGCCTGAATATGGATGATGATTCCCTGCAGGGTCTGCGCCAGCCGGTTGAACAGCTTGCGTTCAAAAAATGCCTTGCGCCAGACCTGTCGATTACCTTGTGCCCGACTGCCTACCCACGAGATCACCACCCGGTGCAGGACGAAGTGGATTGTCGCCGAGATGATGATGATGAGCAGCAAGACGGCTGCGGTATAGGCCAGGCCCGCGTATTGTGGAATATGAGTATTCAGCCAGGGCATGATCAGCCCCTTTAGGTCTTTTACCTCGTCCATCATGGTGTTCCGTTCAGTAACAGTCAGGCCGACATGCTAAAGACTATTACCACCACTATCAAACCCTGGCTTTGGGCCCGTAAAGATAGGGGCCTCCGGCTTTCAGGGCGCGCAGATAAGCCGGCCGGGCCTGCAGAGCAGAAACATAGGCACGAAGCCGGGGGTAGCTGTCGGCCAGCTCACTCCTGTGCATGGCGGCCTCCAGCGGAAAGCTCATCTGGATGTCGGCTGCGCCGAAGCGCTTGCCGGCAAACCAGTCATGGCAGGACAGGTGGTCGGCCACAAAATTCAGGTGGGTCTGTATTTGCTTATGCAGAAAGACCTTGTCTACCCCCGCCACTATTCTGTTGACGATAGGCCGGATAAAAAACGGCACCGGCGCCTGCTGCACCTTGTCGAACACATGGCGTATCAGCAGCGGTGGCATCAAGGAACCTTCCGCATAATGCAGCCAGTACACATAATCCCACCAGGCCGGGCTGTTATTGGCCGGCAGCAGCGTGTCCCGGCCATAGGTCTGCGCCAGATAGTCGATGATGGCGCCGGACTCCGCCAGGGTCATGCCGCCATCGGTCAGCACAGGCGCCTTGCCCAGCGGATGTATTCGCTTCAGGCTGTCGGGCGCCAGCTGGGTGTCGGTATCGCGCCGGTAATGCTTTATTTCATACTCCAGCCCCAGCTCTTCCAACAGCCAGAGGATGCGCTGGGAACGGGAATTATTCAGATGATGCAGCTGTATCACGCCATGTCTCCCTTGACGATGCCCATTCTCACGGGCCTGAAGAATGAGATAACAAAACACCAACATAGCGGCTGTCATCTGCTTTATCTATGCCACAGACAGGCTCCCATCCCCCGGTACCACTATTTCAGGATGATGTCATGAGTCCCGAGCAATTAAGACTTATGTCGAATATAACAATTCCATAACAAGTCATATCATGGACTCCGCAATGACACCATTGAGATGGTTACCATCAAGGAGACTCCCGTGTCACAACCCAACAACCAGAGTTATCGCGATCAGCGCAAGCCCCGGCGCGACTTCGACAGCCGTGCCGCCTATCTGGAGCATGAGCTGTCGATCATGTCGCCCAAACGCTGGCGGCTGAACCTGCCGTTCAGGGATTACAGTTTCGAGCTGGAAGACCTGGTGCCCGCCCTCGCCGCCACCATCGGCAAGATAGTCATGGTCGCCGCCGTGGTCGCCGCCTTTGCGGGGCCATTGGGGCTGTCCGATGCCTTCGTGGTGGAAAACGTCCGCTTCGAAATGCTGATCGCCGCCGTGCTGTTCGTGATCCTGTTCTCGGGACTTATCAACCCTACCGCCAACCTGGCCGGTACCCACGGCCCCATGATCCCGCTGATCCCGCTGATTGTCGCCTCCGGCGGCCACCCGCTGGCACTGGGTTTGCTGGTCGGGCTGTTCGGCCTGCTGCTCAGTGTCAGCAAGGGCGGCAGCAAGCTGATGGCGCTGACCAGCGACGGGGTGCGCGGCGGCCTGCTGATTTATCTGGGCGCCGTGGGCCTGTTCAGCCAGATCAAGGCACTCACCGCCTGGGCCAATGGCCTGGACATGGGCTATGTCGCCTTCGCGGTGATCCTGAGCACCATCATCATGTATGCCCTGCTGGCCCGGCTGGAGATGCGCTGGTTGTCTATTCCGCTCGGCTCCGGCATCGCCTTCGTGATTGCCATCGCCCTGGGCGCGCCTTTCGAGTTTGTTACCGAACCCGGCATGCCACACCTTTCTCCTTCCTACTGGTGGGGTGAAAACACCGGCTGGCAGATGGGCTGGCCCGAGTTGCATCATTTCATCAGCGTGGCCCCCTTCGCCGTGCTGGCGGTGGCCATGTGGTCGCCCGACTTCATGGGTCACAGAGTGTTCCAGGAGCTGAACTACCCGAAAAAAGCCACCAAGGTGCTGATGAACGTGGACGACACCATGGGCATCGCCTCGGTCCGTCAGGCGGTAGGCAGCGTACTGGGTGGTGGTAACCTGGCGTCTTCCTGGGGTACCTACATGATCCCCGCCGCCATCGCCAAGCGCCCCATTCCCGCCGGCGCCATACTGACCGGCATCATGTGCATTATTGCCGCGCTCTGGGGCTACCCCATGGATCTGGCGGTCTGGGCACCGGTACTGCGGGTGGCGCTGATCGTGGGAGTATTCATGCCGCTGCTGGAAGCGGGCATGCAGATGACCCGCAACACCACCAGCAGCCAGTCTGCCGGCATAGTGGTATTCGCCTCCGCCTTCGTCAATCCGGTGTTCGGCTGGTCCATGACCATGCTGCTCGACAACCTGGGCTTGATTGGCGACAAGGAGCGCGGCAAGACACTGCGCCGGACGGACCGTTGGGTGATCCCCGGTGTCACCTTTGTCATCCTGCTGGCCATCATGGCCGCCGTGGGCATGCTGCCGGGCATACCGGCACTGATCACCGCCGAATAACGGTTACACCAAACCAGATAAAAAGCCGGAGCCATGCTCCGGCTTTTTTGTTGCCTTTTCTGCTACACCGAGTTGTCCGCAGGAGTACCAACAGGCGATGCCGGAGCATCAAGGAGGACAAAGGGATCTGCTCCACCGACCATCACATGACAAGGATGTGCTTGAGCGGGTCGGCGGAGCAGGCCCTTTGTCCGGGATTGGTATGACAGCTGATTACACGGCAAATTCCGGTGCCAGCCGGCTCAGACCCAGGCCCTGGCTCTTGCTCAGCTTGATCTGCACCGGCACCCGCTCTTTCAGTGCTTCTATATGGCTGATCACCCCGATCATCTTGCCGCTGGCATTGAGCGCGTCCAGCGCGTCCAGTGCCACCTCAAGGGTCTCTGCATCCAGGGTGCCGAAGCCTTCGTCCAGAAACAGCGAGTCGATGCGGGTCTTGCTGCTGACCAGATCCGACAGCGCCAGCGCCAGTGCCAGGCTGACCAGGAAGCTTTCGCCGCCGGACAGGGTCTGGGTATCACGCGCCACGTCCGCCTGCCAGGTGTCGATCACCAATAGCTCCAGCTCGCCGCCGGTTTTGCGCGCCAGCCGGTAGCGACCATGCAAGCGCACCAGGCGCTGATTGGCCAGCTGCACCAGATGTTCCAGCGTCAGCCCCTGGGCGAAGCGCCGATACTTGGCGCCGTCGGCCGAACCGATCAGGTGGTTCAACTGCTCCCAAAGCTGCAGCTGTTGTCGCTGCGCCGCTATATCGGCAAACAACGCCTGCTGGCGCTGCCGCCGCTCGGCGTCGGCTTCCAGGCTGGCCCGCTGGCCGCCGATACGCTGCTGAATACGGTTGAGTTCGGCTTGTAATTGCTGCATCTGCTCCCGTAAGGCTGCCTGAGCTGCGGGGGCGGTCTCACCCAGTTGTTCGCTAGCCGTCTGCTGCTGCCGCTGTGCCTGTTCGAGCAAGGTATTCGCTTTATGTAATGCCTGCTCCAACTGTTGCTGCAGCTGTGCTAACTGTTCTTGCTCGGTGTCACTCAACAGAGCGGCTAAAAAATCTGCATCATCGGCGAAGGGGCTCGCAGCCAGAGCCTGAAGCCAGGCTTGTTGCCGGGTTTCAAGCTCCACGGCCTGCTCCGCGGCTTGCTGTTGCATCGCCTGTAGCCGAGCCGTTTTTTGCTGTAATTGTTCTGTCAGTGTTTGCCACTGATCTGCAAGCTGAGCCAGGGCGGCACTTGGGTCCGCGACTACGCTCAATACTACAAAATCGGCAAGCGAAAACCTCTGCCAGCGTGCCTGCCACCGGGCTTGTTCGGCTTCGGCCTGCTGTTGCTGGCCCGTCAGTTGCTGCTGCTCACCCAGCAATTGTTGCATGCGGGCCTGTTGCTGCTGCCACTGCTGCCATGCCTGTTCACGCTCCGCCAGCCAGGTTTGCCAGTTTGACGGGGCCGACCAATTCAGCGCCTGCAGCGAGGCGATCAGCGCCGCCTCTTGTTGCTGCAATAATTGCTGTTGCTGATTAATCTGGTGCTGCTGCTGCTCGACCCGTTCGGTAAGCGACTGCTGCTGCTGCACCTGCAAGCTGTGTTGATGTTGCACCTGAGTCAGGGTCTGCTCGGCTTGCTGGCGTTGCTGTTGCGCCTGCAGCACCTGCTCTTGCTGTTGCTCTATGTCCGAGAGTTGCTGCTCGAGGGTTTGTAAATGCAGCTGACGCTGAGCAATTTCTTGCTGCTGCGCTTCCAGATTTTCAGCATCGATCGCAAGCTGTGCCAGCCAGGTTTGTATCTGCTCAGTGAGCGCCTTGATGTCTTGTGTCAGTTGTTGTAACTGGTGATCGGCTTGCTGAACCTCGGCCTGCTGTCTGGCAAACGTCTGGTTAAGTTGCTGTCCTTGCTGTTCAAGCTCGGCTCGTTGTTGCTGCTTGTCAGCCAGACTAAGCGCCGTGGCATCATCCAGTGCCTGATAGGCCGCAATGGAGGGGTGGGTTTCACTGCCACAGAGCGGACAGGCTTCGTCTGGCTGTAATCTGGCCCTGTGTTGTTCCAATGCGCGAATGCGTTGTTCTTGCTCCAGCAGTTTTTCTTTATCGCGGATCTGCTCTTGCAGCACCTTATAGTCGGCCCGCGACTGCTTCAGCTGCTGATCCAACTGCGTCAGTTCTGGTTGTTGTGCCGTTAGCTGCTGCTGCAATGTCTGGTGCGCCGTTTGCAGTTTTGCCAGCTGCGGCCAACTGTACAACAGCTGGCTCCACACCGGTTGCTCTTGTCTGAGGCCTTGCACCTGTTGGCGCCAGTTGACCAGTGACTGCCCCGCCAGCGCTTGTTCCAGTCGCTGTTGCTGTTGCACTTCGGCGGCGCTGGCCTGTTCCAGCTGGCGCCGAGCCGCATCTGCTTGCTGTTGCGACTGCTGTTGCTGGTGAGCAAGAGTAGTCACTTGTGTCTGCAGCTTGATCAGATCCTGGATCACATGTTCGAGTGTGTTCTGTTCTTTCTCCCGCCCGCGAATTTGCTCACGCCAACCTGCCAGATATTCACCCAGGCGCTCGGCGACCGGATTACCGGCCATGTTGTGCTGAAGCTGTGTCTGTTCTTCGCTCAGTCGCTGTTGTGCCTGGTGTAACTGCTTCATCTGCTGCTCGCTCAGCTGCACCCCTTGCCAGCAAGCATGGTGGCTCTGTTCGGTCAGCTGCTGTTGCTCGCGCTGTAACTGGCTGAGCTGCTGGTTCAGCTGCTGCTGTCGGGTTTGGTGCTGTTCGCGTTGCGCCCAGGACGACTGTAAACGACTGGCAGGCAGGGCCAGCGCCAATCGGGTACGTTGCGGCTCGTCGGCCTGCCAGGCTCGCTCGGCCGCTTGCAGCTGTTGCTGGGCTTCCGCCGTTTGCGCTGTGGCCTGCTGATAGGCCGCAATCTGCGACAAGCTCGTTTGTGCCTGCAGCAAAGCAGCGCTTTTTTGCTTCAGCTCCACGTCGGCGGCGTCGATCTCGGCCTGGTATTGCCGGCGCTGCTCGTCACTCAGCAGTTCCATGCCCTGAGCCCGGGCTTCCAGCTGACCCAGAGCACCTTTCTGCTCCCGGGTCTGTTCGAACACCCGCTTCGAGATCTGGGCGTAGATATCGGTGCCGGTCAGCTCTTCCAGCAGTTCGGCCCGCTCGTTGGCGTCCGCGTGCAAGAAGGCGGCAAAGCCACCCTGGGCCAGCAGCATGGACTTGGTAAAACGGCCAAAGTCCAGGCCGCTCAGTTGCTCGGTCAGATTCAGCTTGTCGTTGATTTTGGTGGTGATAATGGTGCCGTCGAGCCGGGCCAGTTCCACCTTGGGGGCCTGCAGCTTGCCGTCGACCTTGTCCCGGGAGCGACGCTGGCTCCAGAAGGCGCGATAGCCTTCGCCCTTGATCTCGAACTCCACCTCCGCCAGACAGTCGGCGGTATGGCGGGTCATCAGCTCGTTGCCGCTGGCGGAGATGTTCTTCATGCGCGGCGTCTGGTGGTAGAGCGCCAGACAGATGGCATCGAGCAGTGTGGTCTTGCCGGCGCCGGTGGGGCCCGTGATGGCGAAGAGGCCGCTGTCCCGAAACGGCGACTGGGTAAAGTCGATTTTCCACTCCCCTTTCAGGGAATTCAGGTTTTTCAGACGCAGGCTGAGGATCTTCATGCTTCTTCCTCCATCTGCACCAGTAGTTGCCGATACAGCTCGCTCAGCGCCTGTTGCCGCTCGGCCTCCAGCGGCTCCGGTGCCAGCCGTCGCTCGAATACTTCGACCGGTGTCAGCTCGCTCAGGGTCACGCCCTGCTCGGCGGTCAGTCCGTTACCGTTCTGGGCCCGTTGCCGGCGGACCAATAATATTTCCAGCGGCAAGCCTTCGGCCAACTGCTCCACACGAGGTTGCAGGTCACTCAGGTAATCATCCTCAGACACGGTCACTTCCAGCCACACGGGGACCTCATGGTCGGCGGCCACCGCCTTCATCGCTACCGCCAGCTCCTCCAGATTGCCGCCGACTCGCGCCAGGGTCTGAAAGGTCGGCACCGGCAGCGGCGTCACCGTTTGCAGCCCTTCTCCGCTTACCTCGACCAGCAGCACCTCTTTCTGCTGCCCTACCTCATCGAAACTCAGCGGTATGGGCGAGCCGCAGTAACGGATATGTTCATGGCCGCCCACTTTCTGCGGTCTATGGATGTGGCCCAGGGCAATATAGTCGGCCGGGGGAAAGGCGCTGGCGGGGAAGGCGTCCAGGGTGCCGATATAAATCTCCCGCACCGAGTCGCTGCTGCTGGCACCGACCGTGGTCAGATGGCCGGTGGCGATGATGGGTAATGGCAACCCCAGCTGCTGCCGTTGCTGCTCGGCCCGCTCGAACAGCTGTTGGTAATGATCGGCAATGGCCTGTTGCAAGGCCTGTTGCTTGTCGGCGGCGCTTTGCCCGGCCTCGCTGGCCATGACCTCGCGCGCCCGGATGAAGGGCACGGCACACAATACCGCGCCCGGCTGACCGTCGCGGTCTGACAGCACCAGCACCTGATGATCCGCATCGTCCAGCATGCCCGGTATCACCTGTACATTCAGGCACCCCAGTAAGCGGCGAGACTCGTTCAGCATGGCGACCGAGTCGTGATTGCCGCCCAGAATCACCAGTTGGGCGCCGGTTTGCTGCAGTTCGACGATAAAGCCGTTATAAAGCTCGCGAGCATAGCTGGGCGGGGTGCCGGTATCGAACACGTCGCCCGCCACCAACACCGCCGCCACCTCATGCTCCTTTACCTGCTCGACCAGCCAGCGCAGAAAGGCCTTGTGTTCATCGAGGCGGGTTTTACCCATGAAATGCTGGCCCAGATGCCAGTCGGAGGTGTGCAGTATGCGCATGGTGACTCTTGTTGGTGACGGCAGAGACCGCTATTAAACCCGCTAAGCCGATGGCTGGCAAATCTCCCTTGGCGGCGAAGTAAAACTTGCTAGACTGGGCCTTTCCCGCTGATTTGTAGTGATACATGTCCTTTTCATACGATTATCTCGCCCTGGCGGCGGCGGCCTGCTGGGCCGTGGCCAGCCTGCTGTCGGCCAATGCGGCCCGTCATCTGGGCGCCTTTGCCTTTTCCCGCTGGCGCATGTTCTGTGTCAGCCTGATGCTGTGGTCGGTCGCCTTGCTGACCGGCGGCTGGAGCAGCCTGAGCAGTCACGGCCTGAGTATCATGGCCATTTCCGGCCTGATCGGCATTTTCATCGGCGATACCGCGCTTTTTGCCGCCATGAACCGACTCGGCCCCCGCCGGGCCGGGGTGCTGTTTGCCACCCATTCGCTGTTTTCCGCCCTGCTGGCCTACCTGGTGTTCGGTGAGGTGATCGCCGGCTGGACCCTGGTCGGTTGCTTCCTGCTGGTGGGGGGTGTGATGACCGCCATTTTCATGGGCAAACGCAGCAATGAAACCCACGCCTGGGAGCAGGACAATGGCAGCCCCTGGCCGGGTATCGCACTGGGACTGGTGTCGGCCCTGTGTCAGTCGGTGGCAACCCTGATGGTGAAGCCGGTGATGATGAGCGAGATAGACCCGCTAGATCCGGTATCGGCCTCGGCGGTGCGCATGAGTGCCGCCTTTCTGGCTCACCTGGCGCTGCTGTGGTGTGGACTATCGGTCGCCAAACCCTTGCGCCACATCAACTGGTCAATCTTCGGCATGGTGGCAATGAACGCTTTTCTGGCGATGGGCGTCGGCATGACACTGATCTTGCTGGCTCTGCGCCATGGTGAGGTGGGAATGGTGGCCATGCTGAGTTCGGTGAGCCCTGTGCTGGTGCTGCCCTTGCTGTGGTTGATCATGAAGCGCCGCCCGGCCAATGGAGCCTGGCTGGGGGCGCTGGCAACCGTGATAGGCACCCTGCTGATAGTGGCGCGTCACTAAAAAGCCGACGCCATGTTTTACAGCATGTGCCTTAAAGCGGTAACCCTTCCTTGTCGAGAACCTGGCGCACCGCCGGATCTGCTTTCATGTCCTGAAAGTGACGGGCAACATTAGGATAGGCATTGAGTCCGTCAGGCAACACTCGCGAGGCCCAGAAGGTAAACACGAAGGCGCAGGCGTCCACTATGCTGAGATGGTCATCCATATACCAGTTGCGACTGGCCAGATGATGGTCCATCCGCTGCAGCAGGGGTGCTGCCTGTGCAGGCACCGCCGCCTTGATGGCATCCAGCGCCGCTCCACTCGTATCAGTGGTGTATTTACGGGCGGTAAAGTGAGGTGCCAGGGCCCGATAAACATCGGTGTTGAAAAAGCTCAGCCAGTAATCACACTGATATTGCAGCACAGGATCGGTACCCGGCCCCAGATGCTCGCCTTCGGGTAAACGCGACAGATAACGCAAGATGGCGCTGTTCTGATACAGGGCCCCCATCTCTTCGGTAAACAGCACCGGCACCGCAGCCAGATAATTAATATTGAGAAACTCGGGATCCCGGGTATCCGCCAATTCCAGCTCATAGGGTATGTCCAGCCAGGACAGCACGATATGCGGAGCGAGTGAACAAGCACCTGGCCTGTAATATAACTTCATTCAATAACCTCCTTGGTGGCCCTCAGGCCGCTCGGTCAGTCTGTATTTTTGGTATTTAGCCGGCCCGAGCCTCCGGCTTATGTCTCGATTAATTATCAGCAAGAAAACGACAATGCGCGATATTCCTGCCCATACTTTGCCACCGGATAGTCATAAAGTTGAAGTAGGCCTCAGTCTTCCACCTTCAGCAGCATTTTCTTTAACAAAACGGCAAGCTGCTGCTGCTCATCACTCGACAGGGCGCCGGCCAGTTCGGCCTCGGCAGCCAGATGATGCCTGACCGCCTCTTCCACCACCCTGAAACCTTCTTCGGTGAGCGTCACAATGACACCGCGCCGATCATGATCCGCCTGAGCCCGGCTGACCAGACCACGGCTTTCCAGCCGATTGATACGGTTGGTCAGGGCACCGGAAGAAATCAGCACCATGCTCTGTAACTGATTGGGAGATAGCTGGAAAGACGGCGGATGACGACGCAAGGCCGCTAACACGTCGAATTCGCCCACATTCAGCCCGTAATGAGCCAGGTCCTGCAACACACGGCGGGTAATGAAATATTCAAGACGCACGATGCGGCCGATAACCTCGGTACTGTCAAAGTCCAGATCGGGGCGAACACGCTGCCAGAGGGTAATGATGCGGTCGATTTGATCCATCACCTGATCGCCGGTGCCGGAAGAGGTATTCTGCGTGTGGTTATCATTCATTATTATCGGATGCTCCGTTCTGCTCGCAGCCATTTTCATATCAAGAGATATTGATAATAACATAAAGAATTCCGTCGCTGCGCGGCTGTCATGCATCCCAGGTCGCAGCAAACTCGGTTTTTTCAGTCCGCCCCGCTTTTAACCCGACCGTTTAATGACCGCCACACTTGGGGTATACTCCGCGGGTTTAACGAAATTCAATGGAAATAAATAAGCCAACTGGGAGAATAAAAAGGTGAGCCTGTTAAGAAACCTGTTGCTTGCCGGCGTTGCCGCTGCCTCTTTGAGTGGTATGGCCTACGCCGCCAATGATATGTCGCCTGAAGCCGTTGCCGAGCGTACCAAGCCGGTCGGCAGCGTCTACACCGCCGCCGATCTGGAAGGCATTGTCGACACCGCTGCCGCCGGAAGCAGCAGCGAACCCGCCGAACCGCGTAGCGGTGATGCTGTGTTCACCGCCGCCTGTTCCGCCTGTCACGCTACCGGCGCTGCCGGCGCGCCCATCAAGGGTGATGCTGCCGCCTGGGAATCCCGTATCGCCAAGGGTCGCGATACTCTGCTGAACCACGCGCTGAATGGCTTCAACGCCATGCCACCTCGCGGTGCCTGTGGCAACTGCTCGGATGAAGAAATTGCCAACGCCGTTGATTACATGATCGACGCCATCTGAGTAAAACGGCGGCTCTGAGCCGTTTTTGATAAAAAGCCGCAGAAATGCGGCTTTTTTGTTGCCTGCGCCGTATCCTCAACGACGATTGTTTGACTTATACCAATCCCAGTAATGATCTGGTCATATTGAGGCCCCCAGACCAGAGGCAACACAGCCGCCTCCCTCGACACGCCATAAACCCATCCGTGGGGGCTCGGAAATGCCATCTGACCGCCAGGGACGGCGGGAATGCCGGAACGGCAGGAGCATTTTTCGGCCCTGGCATTTCACGGTCGTGGGAGCCGTTCTCTGTTGCCTCTTCTGGAACTCCGAGTTGCCTGCAGACGGCACCAACAGGCAACGCAGGAGCATCAAGGAGGGCAAAGGGATCTGCTCCACCGACCATCACATGACAGGGCCAACAAAAGCTCCTGCAATGTTGGCACTCCCGCCGTCCATGGCGGTCGGACGTCATGTGCTGAGCGTCACAAGGAGGTGCTTGAGCGAGTCGGTGGAACGGGCCCTTTGTCCGGGATTGGCATGACAGTCAAACAGATCGAGTGTTTAATGTAATTGGTATTACCGCTGACAGCTTATGGATTACCGCTTTATTTCTTGCCGAACATGGCTCGCAGGTTGGCGATGCTGGCCTGGCCTTTTTCCATCCGTTCACCTTCGCTCGGCGGCTTGCGATTGTGTTCCCAGTCCAGATCCTGCTGCGGCAGCTCCAGCAGGAAACGGCTGGGCTCTGGACGGATCTGCTCGCCAAACTGGCGTCGCTCCCGGCACAGGGTAAAGGTCAGCGCCTGCTGGGCCCGGGTAATACCCACATAGGCTAGCCGACGCTCTTCCTCTATGTTGTCTTCATCGATGCTGCTCTGGTGCGGCAACAACCCTTCTTCCATGCCCACCATGAACACATAGGGATACTCCAGGCCCTTGGAGGAATGCAGCGTCATCAGCTGCACCTGTTCGCCGTCGTCCTCGTCTTCGCCGCGCTCCATCATGTCGCGCAAGGTCAGCCGGGTCACCACCTGGGGCAGGGTCATGGCATCGTCCAGATCCGAGCCTTCCAGCATCTGACTCACCCACTTGAACAGGGTGGACACGTTCTGCATGCGCATCTCGGCAGCTCTGGGGCTGGGTGAGCTTTCGTAGAGCCATTCTTCGTAGTTGATGTCCTTGATCATGTCGCGCACCGCCTCGACCGCGTTGCCGCGCGCCGCCTCGTCGCCCCGGCGCACCAGCCAGTCGCTGAAGGCGCGTATCGACACCAGACCACGGCCGGTCAAAGTCTGCTCCAGCCCCAGTTCCGCGCTTGCGGCAAACAGGCTCTTGCCCCTGTTGTTGGCGTAGGTACCCAGCTTTTCCAGACTGGTGGGGCCGATTTCCCGCCGTGGTGTATTCACCACCCGCAGGAAGGCGTTATCGTCGTCCGGATTCACCAGCAGCCGCAGGTAGGCCATGATGTCCTTGATTTCGGCCCGGGAGAAAAACGAGGTGCCGCCGCTGATCTTGTAGGGGATGCGGTTGGTCATCAGCGTTTTTTCCAGCATCCGCGACTGATGATTGCCCCGGTAGAGGATGGCGTATTCGCCGAATTTGCTGCCGTTCATGAATTTGTGGCCCATGATCTCGGCCACCACCCGCTCGGCCTCGTGCTCTTCGTTCTTGGCGAACAAGACCCTTACCGGCGCCGCATACTCCATCTCCGAGAACAGCTGCTTCTCGAACACGTGGGGATTGTTGGCGATCAGGATATTGGCGCACTGCAATATCTGTCCGCGGGAACGATAGTTCTGCTCCAGCTTGATCACCTTGAGACTGGGGTAGTCTTCTTGCAACAGCACCAGATTCTGGGGCCGGGCTCCCCGCCAGGAATAGATGGACTGATCGTCGTCACCCACCACGGTAAAGCGAGCGCGCTCGCCGGCAATCAGCTTGACCAGTTCGTACTGGCTGGTGTTGGTATCCTGATATTCGTCCACCAGCAGGTAGCGGATCTTGTTCTGCCAGAAGGCGCGCACTTCGCTGTTGGTCTTGAGCAACAGGGTCGGCATCAGGATCAAATCGTCGAAGTCCAGCGCGTTGTAGGCCTTCATCTGCCGCTGATAGCGCTCGTAGCACTGGGCGTACAAGACCGTTTCCGGATCGCTGGCCAACCGCGCCGCCCGCGCCGGCAGCACCAGATCGTTCTTCCAGTTGGAGATGGTGCTGATCAAACGGGAGATCTTTTCCTTGTCGCCTTCCAGCTCCTTCTCGGTCAGATCCTTGATCAGCGCCAGCTGATCCTGATCGTCGAACAGCGAAAAGCCGGCCTTCAGGCCCAGGGTCTTGTGTTCGCGGCGGATGATATCCAGCCCCAGAGTATGGAAGGTAGACACCATCAGTCCCCGGGCCTCGCCCTTGCCCAGAGTCTGGGCTACCCGTTCCTTCATCTCCCGCGCCGCCTTGTTGGTAAAGGTGACGGCGGCAATGTGGCGCGCCTTGTAGTCGCACTGGCGCACTAGATAGGCGATTTTATTGGTGATCACCCGGGTCTTGCCGCTGCCGGCGCCGGCCAGCACCAGGCAGGGGCCGGCTATGTAGCGTACGGCGTCGTCTTGGGCTGGATTGAGTTTCATGGCATTTCCGACAGCTGAACAGGGGTGCTTATTCTACCGGCTGCAGCCAAAGGGTTAAAGGACGGGGATTAGGGTCTGGGGATTAGCAGATCGCACTTTGTTTGGTTTTGATTATCCAATCCCCAATCCCTGATCCCCGCTTAAAGGCATCTTGTCATCGCTCCGGCTTTGGCTCATGATCCCGGTCAGCGCTCATTCACCAGACAGGCACATGGCTCCGGACATCCTCACCCTCAGACGCGACTTCCCCACTCTGGCCCAAATCGTCAACGGTCATCCACTGGTGTACCTGGATAACGCCGCCACCACCCAGAAGCCCCAGGCCGTGCTGGATGCCCTCAATCACTATTATCGTGATACCAACGCCAATGTGCATCGCGCCTCCCATGCCCTGAGCGGGCAGGCAACCCAAGCCTTCGAACAGGCCCGCATCAAGCTGCAGCGCTTTATCAATGCACCGGCTCCCGAGCAGGTTATCTGGACCCGCGGCACCACAGAGGCCATCAACCTGGTGGCTTTCAGCTTTGGTATGCATAACCTCAAGGCCGGCGATGAAATCCTGCTCTCCACCCTGGAGCATCACGCCAATATCGTGCCCTGGCAGCAGGTGGCCGCGGCCACCGGCGCCAGGATCCGGGTGATCCCGCTGATGCCCACCGGCGATCTGGACATGAAAGCCGCAGCGCAGCTGATCAACAGCCGCACCCGTTTGCTGGCCATCGGTCAGGTATCCAACGCCCTGGGTGTGATCAATCCGGTGAAGCAGCTGATCGCCATGGCCAAGAGTGTGGGCGCCGTGACCCTGGTGGACGGTGCCCAGGCCATGGGCCACCTGCCGGTGGATGTACAGGAGCTGGGCTGTGACTTTTACGCCTTTTCCGGCCACAAGATGTATGGCCCCACCGGTATCGGCGGCCTCTATGGTAAAAAAGAGCTGCTCGAGCAGATGCCACCCTGGCAGACCGGCGGCGAAATGGTGAGTCACGTCAGCTTCGAGCAGACCCGCTTCAACCGCCTGCCGTTCAAGTTTGAAGCCGGCACCCCCAACATTGCCGGCGCCATCGCCTTCGGGGCCGCCGTCGATTATCTGTCCGGCCTCAATCGCACCCTTCTGGCCCAGCATGAAGACAGCCTGCTGGACGCCCTGGTCACCGGCCTGGAGGCCATTCCCGGCGTACGTATAATAGGCAGGCCCGGTGTCCGGGTCGGCGCGGTTTCTTTTGTGATGGACGAGGTGCACCCCCAGGATCTGGCCACCCTGCTGGACATGCAGGGCATAGCACTGCGCACCGGCCACCACTGTGCCATGCCGCTGATGCAGGCTCTCGGGCTGGAACAGGGCACCATTCGTGCCTCTGTTGCCTTTTATAACACCCACGAGGAAATCGCGGCCCTGCTGGCCGGCATTCACAAAGCCCGGGAGTTTTTCTGATGCATCCATTCGGCGACACCATTACCGACACCGACATTCGCGCCCTGTTTAATGGGGCCCACGGCTGGGAAGCCAGATACAAGACACTTATCAAGCTGGCCAAACAACTGCCGCCCCTGGCAGACGAGCACAAGGTCGAGGACAACGCCATCCATGGCTGCGAAAGCCAGGCCTGGCTGGTGAGCGAGCTGAATGAAAAAGGTGTCTGGCAGTTTCACTGCGACTCGGATGCCCGCATCGTCAAGGGGCTGATGACGGTGGTGCTGGCCGCGCTCAGCAACAAGACCGCCGAGCAGATCCAGGCCTTCGATATGGAAGCCTATTTTTCCGAACTGCAACTGCTGCCACACCTGAGCCCCTCCCGGGGTAACGGCTTAAGAGCTGTGGTCACAGCCATTAAAACCAAAGCCGACAGCTGACTCGGCCGCAATGCGAAGCGTCGCAAACTCTTGTCGTTTGCTGTGTCATGCACCTCCGTCGGACAAAGCGCACTGCTTCTCCGGCACGCCGTGAGGACATGACACTCGATGTTTCAACCCGCTGCGAGCATTCACTGAATGTTCGGTCGGGCTGAAACTTCTCGTCACGGCGAGCAAGCTCGCCCCACGGGGCTCCGTCACGCCATCCTTGGCGCGAAGGGCGCTGCGAAACAGACACCCTTTGCCCTCCTTCTCAGACACTGAGCTGACTGTTGATATTCAACAAGAAACTCAGCCACTTCATGGAGCAGCAGCGGGGATTGCCGGAGCCGACCGTCACCATGCCATGGATGGCATGTGCCGAGCGTCCCATGGATGGGCTTGAAGCGAGTCGGCGGAGCGCAACCGCTCTGTTGCTCCACATTGCGTATGCTATCAGCTACTTCTAACTGTCAGCCTGAGTAGCAAGCTTTGAAAGTACCCGACTAACCATGAAGAAGCCGAAGGTGGCGGTGATATGGGTGATGGCGCCGAAACCGGAGGCGCAGTCCATCTTCATGATGCCGTCCGATTCCTTCTTGGTGCTGCAGATACCACCGGACCCGTCCGGGTAGCGGGGCTGTTCGGTGGAGAAGACGCAGTCCACGCCAAACTTGCGCTTGGGGTTCTTGCTGAAGTTGTGAAAACGACGAAGATCGCCCCGTACCTTGCCCGCCAGTGGATCTTGAATGGTCTTGCTGAGATCACGGATCATGATCTGGGTCGGATCCGTTTGTCCACCGGCGCCGCCGGCGGTGATCACCCGGATCTTGTTACGTTTGCAATAGGCGATCAACGCCACCTTGGCCTTGACCGAATCGATGGCATCCACCACATAATCGAAATTACCCTGCAGATAGTCGGCCAGGTTGTCCGGGCTGATAAAGTCGTCCACCACCGTCACCCGACAGTCGGGGTTGATCAAGGCGATCCGCTCGGCCATGGCCACGGTTTTTTCCTGACCAATCTGGTTGTTCAGCGCATGGATCTGACGGTTGGTGTTGGTGATGCAGATATCGTCCATGTCGATCAGGGTAATGGCGCCTATCCCGGAGCGAACCAGGGCTTCCGCCGCCCAGGATCCCACCCCGCCAATGCCGATCACACACACATGGGCCGCCGCAAACCGGGTCAGGGCATCGGCCCCGTACAGTCGGGCAATACCACCAAAACGCTCGTCAAAACTCATTGCTTACTCTCCTGATTGAGCGGGCATTATATCAGACTGACGGGGAACAGGGATTAGGGACTCGGGACTGGAACAAGCTCATACCAAACTGATTAAATAACTGATCTATTTGGTTACTCTGCAAAGGTCGGACAAAGGGCCAGCTCCGCCGACACGCCGTGAATACTTCCATGTAGGCTCAGCCGCACCATCCGTGGTGCGGATGGTCGGCTGAGCAGCTCCCTTTGTCCTCCTTGATGCCGCAGAGTCATCTGTTGGCACTGTCTGCAGGCAACTCGAAGCTCAGGAAGAGGCAACAGAGACGACCTCCCACGACCGTGAAATGCCAGGGATGGCATTTCCGAGCCCTCAGGGATGAGTTTATGGCGTGTCGTGGGAGGCGGCTGTGTTGCCTCTGAGTTTGGACTTAAGAAAGATCATATTTTTATTCAGATTGGTATCAATCCCCAGTCCCTAATCCCGAGTCCCGGCCATAAAAAAAGGAGGCTTGCGCCTCCCTGTCTTTGTAGCTCTGTTTATTTTTAGCTATCAACCGCCAACGGCGATGTTTTTCATGTCGGTCATGTAAGAACGCAGTGTCTTGCCGATGGTCTCAACCGGATGGTTACGGATGGCTTCGTTCACGTCGATCAGGCGACGGTTGTCAACGGAGTTGGACTCGACCTTGATGGTCTTGCCAATCACGTCGGTGCCAACCTTCGGCATGAACTTCTCGCGCAGCAGCGGCACGGCGGCGTGAGCGAACAGGTAGTTACCGTACTCGGCGGTATCGGAGATAACCACGTTCATTTCGTACAGACGCTTACGGGCAACGGTGTTGGCGATCAGCGGCAGCTCGTGCAGAGACTCGTAGTAAGCAGACTCGTCGATGATGCCAGAGGCAGTCATGGCTTCGAAGGCCAGCTCAACACCGGCTTTAACCATGGCAACCAGCAGGATGCCGTTGTCGAAGTATTCCTGCTCGTCGATCACTTCCTCGGAAGCCGGGTACTGCTCGAAGCTGGTCTCGGCAGTCTCTTCGCGCCAGGTCAGCAGGTCTTTGTCGTCATTGGCCCAGTCGGCCATCATGCCGGCAGAGAAGTGACCCTGGATGATGTCATCCATGTGCTTGTTGAACAGCGGACGCATCAGCTCTTTCAGCTCTTCGGCCATGTCGAATGCCTTGATTTTGGCCGGGTTGGACAGACGGTCCATCATATTGGTGATGCCGCCCTGCTTCAGGGCTTCGGTGATGGTTTCCCAACCGAACTGGATCAGCTTGCCTGCATAACCGGCGTCGATGCCGTCGGCAACCATCTTCTCGTGAGCAACGATGGCGCCAGCCTGCAGCATGCCACACAGAATGGTCTGCTCACCCATCAGGTCGGATTTCACTTCGGCTACGAAGGAAGATTCCAGAACACCGGCACGGTCGCCGCCGGTGGCAGAAGCCCAGGCCTTGGCGATAGCCAGACCTTCACCCTTGGGATCGTTCTCGGGGTGTACGGCGAGCAGAGTCGGTACGCCGAATCCACGCTTGTATTCTTCGCGAACTTCGGTGCCGGGGCACTTGGGCGCTACCATCACGACGGTGATGTCGCTGCGGATCTGCATGCCTTCTTCAACGATGTTGAAACCGTGGGAGTAACCGAGGGCGGCTCCGTCTTTCATCAGCGGCATAACGGCATTAACGGCAGAGGTGTGCTGCTTGTCCGGCGTCAGGTTCATGACCAGATCGGCGGTGGGGATCAGCTCTTCATAGGTACCTACCTTGAAGCCGTTCTCGGTGGCCTGCTGGAAAGACTTGCGCTTTTCGGCAATGGCTTCGGCACGCAGGGCATAGGCCACATCCAGACCGGAGTCACGCATGTTCAGACCCTGGTTCAGACCCTGGGCGCCACAACCGACGATAACCACCTTTTTTCCTTTCAGGTAGTTACAACCATCGGCAAATTCGGCGCGGTGCATGAAACGACACTTGCCGAGCTGTTCGAGCTGCTGACGCAGATTCAGGGTGTTGAAATAGTTAGTAGCCATGACCTTTTGCTCCAGTTAATCCGTTTAATTTGAATGCTTGCACCGTTTTTCCGGTGACGACTGAAACACTATACCCCAGGCTATTCATTGCTTAAAATGATATATTCGAAACAGAGTATTTCATTTTATGCAACGTCATTTACTGGAACGCCAATGGACTTCCGTCACCTGGAACTGTTTATACATTTAAGCCAGAGTCTGCACTTCGGTCACACCGCCGATGCCATGGCCGTGAGTCCCTCCACCCTCAGCCGGGCCATACAGCGGCTGGAGCAGGATACCGGCTGCGAGTTACTGGTAAGAGACAACCGCAGCGTGACCCTGACCCCGGCCGGGGCCCGACTGCAACAGTTTGCCCAGGGTTGGCTGGCGGACTGGCAACATCTGAAGCAGGAGCTGAAACACGGCGACGACAGCCTGCAGGGGCGATTGCGTGTATTCTGCTCGGTCACCGCCAGTTATTTTCTGCTGCCCGGCATACTGGAGCGTTTTCGCAGCCGCTATCCCCGGCTGGAAATCCGGCTCGAAACCGGCGACCCGGCGCTGGCTATCGACAAGATACTGGACGATGAAACCGAGCTGGCCATCGCCGCCCGCCCCGACGCCCTGCCGGCCAAGGTGCATTTCGTCAACCTGCAGACGGTACCCATGGTGTTTATTGCCCCCACATCGCCGGGCCCGGTCAGCGAGCTGCTGGAGCAACGCCCGCTGGACTGGCAGCGGCTGCCAGTGATCGTGTCGGAGCAGGGCGTGGCCCGCAAGCGGGCCAATCAATGGTTCAAGGCCAAGGGCATCAACCCCAATATCTACGCGGAGGTGGCCGGCAACGAGGCGATTATCGGCATGGTGGCGCTGGGTTTCGGCATCGGCGTGGTGCCCAGGGTGGTGATCGATCACAGCCCCATGGGCGACAAGGTGCGGGTGCTGTCGGCCAGCCCGGCGCTCAAGTCCATCGAGGTGGGAGTCTGCCTGCTGAAGAAACGGCTGGACGACCCGCTGATCCGCGCCTTTCAGCAGACTGCGCTGGAGCCTTCGTAGTACTGGCCTGTTATACCAATTCCATAACTATCGAATGGCCTCAGACCAGAGGCAATACAGCCGTCTCCCTCGACACGCCACTGGTAAATGGCACTCACCGTTGCAGCCTACTGCGAACATTCACTGGATGTTCGGTCAGGCTGCAACCGTTCGTCACGGCGAGACAAGCTCGCCCCTTGGGGGCTCGGAAATGCGATCTGACCGCCAGGGACGGCGGGAATGCCGGAACGGCAGGAGCATTTTTCGGCCCTGGCATTTCACGGTCGTGGGAGTCGATCTCTGTTGCCTCTTCTGGAACTCCGAGTTGCCTGTAGTCGATGCCAACAGGCAACTCCCTGGCATCAGGGAGGACAAAGGGATCTGCTCGGCCGACCATCTGACCACCATGGATGGTGGGAATGCCTGGATGGCAGGAGCATTTCCCGGCCGCGCTACGGATGGCACGGCTGCGCCTACAGGGAGGTATTTACGGCGAGTCGGCGGAGCGGGCCCTTTGTCCGGGATTGATATAACACTCAAACAGCTCGATTGTTTCATGGGTTTGAGGTAACCATCGAAGCCTCTGAAACTACTCCCAGCTTATCTGCGTACTCTGCAGCCGTTCCGGACAGATATAGTAGAGGAAACTGCCGCCGCTAACTCGAGTACCCCCCACGGGATTCAGCTCGATGTCCTGGCCGCTGGCCTGGCTGGAAATACCCAGCAGGGTGGCATTGTGCTCTTGCTTGAAAATACTCAGCAAGTCACCATAAACCAGCTCTTCCGCGCTTTGCGGTACCTGAATGCGATACAGGGTCGGCCCCAGCAAGGTGGAGAAAATCTGCTCCTGGATCAGGCTGGCACCCGGATCCTGCAGCGAACGCACCAGGATCTCCGCCTCCTTCGAGCTGGACACCTCCACGTTGGGGCAATGCAGCCGCAGCAGTTCCGCCTTGCTGGCTTCGGTAAACCAGGCGCACAGGTGCGCATCCGGAGCCGCCTTGGCGGACAGCGCCAGCGAGGTGGTCAGAGTCTGATCGTCGTCTTCCCCATCGACCAGTACACGGGTGGCGCTTGCCAGCCCCACCCGCGCCAGCTCGTCGGGATTAGTGAAAGAATGCAGACGAGCGAATTTGACCGCCGGTTTTTCAGGAAAGGGATGCTCCATGTCCTGAGTGACGCACAGCAGGATTTCCTGCGCATGACTGGCGCTGTCTGCCAGCAACAGATCGACGATGCGCTCGGTCTGGGCGCCGTTCCAGCCGAACAGCAGCGTATGGCCGGAACAATGTGAATAGTCTGCCTTGCCTGACATACCTCTCCTTACCCAGGCCACCAAAGTCTGGGTCAATTTACCGATAAAACTGCCGAACACCAACAGGCCGAAGGGGATCTGAAACAATGCCACCGCCCAGCGGCCCGCCTCGGTCACCGGCGAATAATCACCGAAACCGACGGTGCTGATGACCACGGCGTTGTAATAGAAAAACACCGACGGCTCCGTCAGCTCCTGCTCTCCCGCCAGAACAAGCAGCAGCCAGCTGCCACCGGCCTGTAACAGCAACAATACCAGCAGATTTTGCCAACTGAGACGACGGGTCAGACGATAGAGCAAACGTGTAAGCAGATGGAACATGTTTATCTCATTTGAAGCTTGGTCATCTAAAACTACGGCTTTCGTGCCAAAATGGAAAGTCCGACCTGACCGCCGCCGGCAATTAGGGGTAAAATGGCCCCATAGCCAAGGAGATAACCATGCTAGATCCGAAGAAACTGGAAGATATCGCCAAACAGATCCAAAACAGCCTCCCCAGCGGGCTGAAGAACATGGGTGAAGAAGCGGAAAAACGCATTCGTACCGTGTTGCAGGCCCAGTTGGGTAAACTCGATATGGTCACGCGGGAAGAGTTTGATGTGCAGACCAAGGTACTGCTGCGCACCCGGGAAAAACTGAACGAGATGGAAACCAAGCTGGCCCTGCTGGAGCGTCACCTAACCGACAATCAGGATGAACGAGGCTGAGTTCGCCGAGCAAATCCGTCAACGCTGCCTGCAGGCGGCGCTGGCCACTTATGAAGAAAGCGGCCTGCTGGGCCTGTGCCAGCAAGGCCGATTCGAACTGGCTATGGACGCCATCCGGGCGTTGAATCTGAGCCAACTGCCCGGCGAAAACCATGATCAGGAATAGGGAATATCAATCCCCTACTCCTGGCCGGGTTTAAATAAACTCGAAGGCGTCACCGAACAGGTGATCCGCCTCTACGCCCTTTTCCTTGAAGGCTTCCCGCGCCACGCCGGCCATCTCGAAGCGACCCGCCACATAGATGTCGTAGCCCGCCATGCTGGGGAAGTCTTCCATGATGACCTCATGCACCAGGCCGGTACGACCCTGCCAGTCATCGCCGTTCTGCACCACCGGCACATAGGTCAGCTCCTTGTGCTCGGCGGCCCAGGCCTTCATTTCCTGATCCGCATACAGGTGCTGCTCGAAGCGCACGCCCCAGTACAGGAACACCGGCTGGTGCAGACCATCCGCCAGCATCTGCTGCAAGATAGAGCGGGTGTAGGCAAAACCGGTACCACCGGCCATCAGGATCACCGGATGACGGGAGCCTGAACGCAGGTGGGCCTTGCCCGCCGGCAGCTGTACTTCAATCTGCCCCTGCTCCTGCATGCGCTTGAGCACCTGCATGGCATAGGTATTATCCGGACCGGCACCGATGTGCAGTTCCAGCACACCCTCTTCATTCGCGGTATTGGCGATAGAGAAGGGACGTTTGTCGTCCTCCGCCATCACCACCAGCAGATACTGGCCGGGGAGAAAATCCACGGACAATTCCGGCTTCAATCGCACATACCACAGGGTTTCGGCCATTTCTTCCAGGGCTTCAACACTACATGTTACTTTCTGCATGACTATCCTTTGAGTTCACTCTGTTTGGCACTCGAGCTACAGGTCAACAGACCCCAAGATCCCGAGTTGATCCCATAAACTGTCGACCCTTTGTTTTACTTCGTCCGTCATCTCGATGGGCAGACCCCATTCTCTGTCGGTTTCACCCGGCCACTTGTTGGTGGCGTCCATCCCCATTTTGGAGCCCAGGCCGGATACCGGCGAGGCAAAGTCCAGATAGTCGATGGGGGTGTGTTCGATCAGAGTGGTATCTCGCGCCGGGTCCATTCGGGTCGTAATGGCCCAGATCACGTCGTTCCAGTCTCTGGCGTTGATATCGTCGTCGCACACGATAACGAACTTGGTATACATGAATTGCCGTAAAAACGACCAAACGCCCAGCATGACACGTTTGGCATGGCCCGGGTAGCGCTTTTTAATGGTCACCACCGCCATACGATAGGAGCAGCCTTCCGGCGGCAGATAGAAGTCGACTATCTCCGGAAACTGCTTCTGCAGTATGGGCACAAACACCTCGTTCAGCGCCACACCCAGTATCGCCGGCTCGTCGGGCGGACGACCGGTATAGGTGGAGTGATAGATGGCGTCTTGCCGGCGGGTGATACGCTCCACGGTAAACACCGGGAACTCGTCAATTTCGTTGTAATAGCCGGTGTGATCGCCATAGGGACCTTCCGGCGCCATTTCGTCGGGATAGATATAGCCTTCCAGCACGATTTCGGCGCTGGCCGGCACGTCCAGATCGCTGCCGATACATTTGACCACCTCGGTACGGCTGCCGCGCAGCAGGCCGGCAAAGGCATATTCGGACAGGGTATCGGGTACCGGCGTGACGGCGCCGAGAATGGTCGCCGGATCGGCGCCCAAGGCCACGGCCACAGGATAAGGCTGGCCGGGATTGGCTTCCTGCCACTCACGAAAATCGAGGGCACCACCGCGGTGGCTTAGCCAGCGCATGATCACCTTGTTCTTGCCCAGCAACTGCTGACGATAAATGCCCAGATTCTGGCGCTTCTTGTAAGGCCCGCGGGTAATGGTCAGGCCCCAGGTGATCAGGGGCGCCGCATCGCCGGGCCAGCAATGCTGAATGGGTAGCTGGGTCAGGTCGACATCGTCACCTTCCAGCACCACTTCCTGACAGGGGGCCTTCTTCAGCCGCTTGACCGGCATATTGAGCACCTGCTTGAAGATGGGCAGCTTTTCCATCAGCTCTTTCAGGCCGCGGGGCGGCTCCGGCTCTTTCAGATAAGACAGCCAGCGTCCCACTTCGCGCAGCGACTCAACATCCTGCTGGCCCATGCCCATAGCCACCCGTTTGGGGGTGCCAAACAGGTTGCCCAGCACCGGCATATCGAAGCCCTTGGGGTTTTCAAACAACAGGGCCGGACCACCCGCCTTGAGCGTGCGATCACAGATCTCTGTCATTTCCAGATAGGGGTCGATTTCATGCTGGATACGCTTGAGTTCGCCCTGAGCTTCGAGTTGCGCAATAAAGTCGCGCAAGTCCTTATATTTCATAGGTTTATTCCAAGAGCATCGAATAACGCCGAAGATTATACCCCGTTAGAGATAGCTTGTATCGGGCAATAAAAAACCGCGGACGGGCCGCGGTTCTTTTTAACTTCTGATGATTACTTCTGCTGCCGCTTCATGGCTTCAAAGAACTCATCGTTGGTCTTGGTCATCGCCAGCTTGTCGATCAGGAACTCGATGCCGTCACTCTCGCCCATGGGATGCACGATCTTGCGCAATATCCACATCTTCTGCAGCTCGTCCGGAGTGGTGAGCAACTCTTCACGACGGGTGCCGGAACGAGGAATGTCGATGGCCGGATACACCCGCTTCTCGGCAATCTTGCGCGACAGGTGCAGTTCCATGTTACCGGTGCCCTTGAACTCTTCGTAGATAACGTCATCCATCTTGGAGCCGGTTTCTACCAGAGCAGTGGCGATAATGGTCAGGCTGCCGCCCTCTTCCACATTACGGGCCGCACCGAAGAAACGCTTGGGGCGATGCAGGGCGTTGGCATCCACACCACCGGTCAGTACCTTGCCGGAGGACGGCACTACGGTATTGTAGGCACGGGCCAGACGGGTAATGGAGTCGAGCAGGATCACCACGTCTTTCTTGTGTTCGACCAGGCGCTTGGCCTTTTCGATCACCATGTCGGCCACCTGTACGTGACGGGCGGCAGGCTCGTCGAAGGTAGAAGCAATCACTTCACCCTTCACCATGCGCTGCATCTCGGTCACTTCTTCCGGACGCTCGTCGATCAGCAGGACGATCAGCACACATTCCGGATGGTTGTAGGCGATGCTTTGCGCGATGTTCTGCAGCAGCATGGTCTTACCGGCCTTGGGCGGCGCCACGATCAGGCCACGCTGGCCCTTGCCGATCGGCGATGCCAGATCCAGCACCCGGGCGGTGATGTCTTCGGTAGAGCCGTTGCCCCGTTCCATCTTCATCCGCTCGTTGGCGTGCAGCGGGGTCAGGTTTTCGAACAGTATTTTGTTACGGGCATTTTCGGGTCTGTCGTAGTTGACCTCATTGATCTTCAACAGCGCGAAGTAGCGCTCGCCTTCTTTCGGCGGGCGGATCTTGCCAGCGATGGTGTCACCGGTGCGCAGGTTGAAACGACGGATCTGACTGGGCGAGACATAGATGTCATCCGGGCCGGCCAGATAAGAGGAATCGGCACTGCGCAAAAAGCCAAAGCCATCCTGCAATATTTCCAGCACGCCATCGCCGAAAATATCTTCACCACTTTTGGCATGAGCCTTGAGGATAGCGAAGATGATGTCTTGCTTGCGCAAACGGGCGAGGTTTTCCAGGCCCATGGTTTCCCCAAGCTTTACTAGCTCAGGGACGGGGGTATTCTTGAGTTCGGTAAGGTTCATAGTGGTGGGTTTCTGTCAACCAGGATGTGTTAAATAATCAGGAAAGTCTGCCGGGGTGAGACTTGAAATCGGAGGGCCTCTGGGGCACAAAATAGGCTAGCAAACGAACAATAAACTAGCACCAAAAAGAAAGGCCGTCTAGCAAAAAACGATAAGGGGTGCGTTGCGCCCCCCTTATCTCACCATTACAGGTTGGCGTCCAGGAACTCTTTCAGTTGAGTCTTGGACAGCGCACCTACCTTGGTGGCCGCTACTTCGCCATTCTTGAACAGCAGCAGCGTGGGGATACCACGAATACCAAACTTGGGCGGAGTATCTGCATTCTGATCGATATTCAGCTTGGCCACGGTGACCTTGCCTTCATATTCCCCGGCCACTTCGGCCAGGATGGGGGCGATCATCTTGCAAGGACCACACCATTCAGCCCAGAAATCTACCAGAACCGGGCCATTGGCCTTAATCACGTCAGCTTCGAAGCTGGCATCGGTCAGCTGAACAATTTTGTCACTCATCTCCAACTCCAATCAGTCGTTTTATCCCGCGACACACAACGTCGGGGGCAATTTAGTTGGCCTATTTCAAATGATCCTGTTTATTATTGCAAGCCTAACCTGATATTCTGAACACTATGAGCAAAACACACTTAACAGACGTAAAATTTGCCCAGTTGGGCCTGCAGCCGCAGGTTCTGGCCGGACTGGAAGCAAAGGGATTTCACAACTGCACGCCCATTCAGGCGTTGTCGTTACCCCATTTACTGGCAGGCAAGGATATCGCCGGACAAGCCCAGACAGGCACCGGTAAAACCATCGCCTTCCTCGCCGCCACCTTTGATCATCTGCTGACCACGCCGGCACTCGAAAACCGCCAGCTGAACCAGCCTCGGGCCATTATCATGGCGCCTACCCGCGAGCTGGCAATACAGATCTTCAACGACGCCGACACCATCAGCGCCAGTACCGGCCTCAAGCTGGGTCTGGCCTACGGCGGCGATGGCTACGAGAAACAGATAGAGGTGCTGGAAGCCGGCGTCGATATCCTGGTCGGCACCACGGGTCGCATCATCGACTTTCTCAAGAAACAAGTCATCGATGTGGGCGCCATTCAGGTAGTGGTTCTGGATGAAGCGGATCGCATGTTCGATCTGGGCTTTATCAAGGACATCCGCTTCCTGTTCCGCCGTATGCCGGCAGCTACCCTGCGCCAGAACATGCTGTTTTCCGCCACCCTGTCGCTGCGGGTTCAGGAGCTGGCCTACGAGCACATGAACAGCCCCGAGCACGTGCAGATAGAGCCGGAACGCAAAACCGGTATTCGCATCAAGGAAGAGCTGTTCTACCCGGCACAGGAAGACAAGCTGCCGCTGTTGCTGACCTTGATGGAAGAAGAATGGCCCGACAAGGCCATCGTGTTCGCCAACACCAAGCACAGCTGCGAAAAGGTTCACGCCTGGCTGCAGGCAGATGGGCACCGCGTCGGCATGCTGACCGGTGATGTTCCCCAGAAGAAACGGATGTCCATACTCGAGGATTTCACCAACGGTGTGCTGGATATTCTGGTCGCTACCGATGTGGCGGCCCGTGGCCTGCATATTCCCGATGTGACGCACGTGTTCAACTACGACTTGCCCGATGATGCGGAAGACTATGTGCATCGTATCGGCCGAACCGGCCGAGCCGGCGCCAGCGGTTGTTCCATCAGCTTTGCCTGCGAAGAATACGTGTTCAACCTGCCGGCGGTGGAAGCCTATATCGAGCATGAAATTCCGGTCAGCAAATACGACAAGGACGCCCTGCTCGATGATGTGACGCCCCCGACGCACATTCACCATCACAGAGCTCACGCCAATCGCGGTCCACGCCAGGGTAGCGGCCAGCGTCGTCCGGGCGGCAACAATCGTCGCCGCCCGCAGGGTACCCGGAGCTAAGCCAGGTGAAAAACGCCGACCTTTATGCTGCCGTGGATCTCGGATCCAACAGCTTCCATATGCTGGTGGTGCATGAAGTGGCCGGCGCCTGCCGCACCCTGGCCAAGATCAAGCGCAAGGTGCGCCTCGCCGCCGGCCTGCAAGCCGACGGCAGCCTCGATGCGGCGTCCATGCAACGAGGCTGGGATTGCCTGCAACTGTTCGCCGAACAGTTGCAGGACATTCCCGCCGACCATATTCGTATCGTCGGCACCGCCACCCTGCGCCTGGCGACCAATATAACGGTCTTTCTCGAACGGGCTCAGGCCATTCTGGGCCATCCCATCCGCATTATTTCCGGTGAAGAAGAAGCCGCCACCATCTATGAAGGCGTGGCCTGGACCTCATCCGGTGTCGGCCGACGGCTGGTGATCGACATCGGCGGTGCCAGCACCGAGCTGATCGTCGGTGAAGGCACGGCTCCGCAGCTGCTTAACAGCCTGCACATGGGCTGCGTCACCTGGCTTAATCGCTACTTCGTCGGCGGGCAGCTGTCTGCCGCCAACTTTGACCACGCCATTGCCGCCGCCCGTCAGACCCTGATGCCAGTTGCCGGCGACTACCTCAAACTCGGTTGGCAAAACTGCATCGGCGCCTCCGGCACCGTGCAGGCCATTCAGGAAATCATGATAAGTCAGGGTGAGGATGAACAAATCACCCTGGCCAAGCTGATGCAACTCAAACAACAGGCCATCGCCTGTGGCCATCTCGACCGGCTCCAGCAACCCGGCTTGCAAGTGGATCGCGTCACCGTATTTCCGTCCGGCCTGGCGATTCTGATCGCCCTGTTCGAGATGCTGGCGATAGACAGCATGACGCTGGCCGGCGGCGCTCTGCGCGAGGGCCTGATCTACGGCATGCTGGGCCGCCGCCGAGAGTGTGATGCCCGGGTGCGCACCGCCGACAGCCTGATCAGCCGCTATCAGCTGGACAGGGAACAGGCCGAACGAGTGCGCAACACCGCCCTCAAGGCCCTGCAGCAACTGCCCAACAGCCAGAATATCGACTCCCCAGCCACCGCCATGCTGGGCTGGGCCGCCCTGCTCTACGAACTGGGGCTCTGCATAGAGTACAAACGCGCTCCCGAGCATGCCGCCTATATCATCCGCCATGTGGACTTGCCGGGCTTTACACCTGCTCAGAAACAGCTGCTGGCCGCCCTGTTACTGAACCAGCGGGACGACTTCCGACAGGAGTCGCTGGAGCAGCAAAGCGCCATCGAAACAGAGCAGGCTATTCTGCTGGCCCGACTACTGCGTCTGGCCATCATCCTCTGCCTGCGCCGCACCCGCGGCACGGTGCCGGAGTTCCGGCTGGTGGCAGATGCTCAGCAGCTAACGCTGACGCTACCGGCTAACTGGAGTCAGACCCATCATCTGCGCGCCAGTGAGTTACAGCAAGAAGCTCAGCGCCAAACCGCACAAGGCTGGCCGCTGGTGATTCAGGAGCAAGATTAGGGATTAGGGACCCTAACCAGTCCCAAATCCCCAGTCCCTGTTTTACTTTTCTTCTTTCAGCCAGGTCGCGACCCGCTTGGCAAAGTAGGTCAGGATGCCGTCGGCCCCGGCGCGTTTGAAGCACATCAGTGACTCCAGTACGGTTTCCCGCTCTTTCAACCAGCCGTTCTGAATGGCCGCCATGTGCATGGCGTACTCACCACTGACCTGATAGGCGAAAGTCGGTACGCCAAACTGATCTTTCACCCGGCGTACCACGTCCAGATAGGGCATGCCCGGCTTGACCATGACGCTGTCGGCGCCTTCCTGGATATCCAGGGCCACTTCCTGCAGCGCTTCATCGCTGTTGGCCGGATCCATCTGATAAGTGGACTTGTTGCCACCCTTGAGGTTACCCGCGGAGCCGACCGCATCGCGGAAAGGGCCGTAATAGTTGGAAGCGTACTTGGCGGAATAGGCCATGATCTGAGTGTTAATAAAGCCGGCTTCTTCCAACGCCTGACGAATGGCACCGATACGGCCATCCATCATGTCGGAAGGCGCCACAATGTCGGCTCCGGCTTCGGCGTGACTCAGCGCCTGCTTCACCAGTACTTCGGTGGTCACATCGTTGAGCACATAGCCGTCGTCGTCGAGAATGCCGTCCTGACCGTGCACGGTGAAGGGATCCAATGCCACGTCGGTCATTACGCCCAGTTCGGGAAAGGCTTTCTTGAGCTCTCGTACCGCTTCCTGGGCCAGCCCTTCCGGATTGTAGGCTTCTTCGGCCAGCAGCGTTTTCTCACTCGGGTTCACCACCGGGAACAAAGCAATCAGCGGCACGCCCAATTGCACCAGCTCCGCCGCTTCTTCCAGCAATAGATCGATGGACAGTCGCTCGATACCGGGCATGGACGCTACCGCTTCCCTACGCTGAAAGCCGGGCAAGACAAACACCGGATAGATCAGATCGTCCACCGTCAGAGTATTTTCGCGTACCAGTCGACGGCTGAAATCATGCTTGCGTGAGCGACGCAAGCGACGAGAGGGAAAACCAGCAAACACTTGTTGAGTCATAGCTACTCCTGAATACGTCCTAAATACGGAAAAAAGCGCGGCTGGTCGCCGTAGTCGCGGCTGCCAGGGCGTCGGGATCGTCGCCCCGGCAGGCGACAATGCGCCGGGCAATATGAGGGAGGTACGCCGGTTCGTTACGTCGGCTGGACGGCTTGGGTGACAAGTCTCGCGGCAACAGATAGGGGCTGTCGGTTTCGATCATCAATCGATGGTCCGGGATCAGCGACACCAGACGCTGTAATTCCTGGCCACGACGTTCGTCGCAGATCCAGCCGGTGATACCGATATGAAGATCCAGTGCCAGACAGCCGCGCAGCTCGGCTTCGCTGCCGGTGAAACAGTGCAGCACCGCCGCTGGCAGCCGACTGCGCCAGGGCCTGAGGATATCGAGAAAGCGATCATGGGCGTCCCGGCAGTGCATGAATACCGGCAGCTGCAACTCGGCCGCCAGCTCTAGCTGGGCTTCAAACACCGCATCCTGCTGGGGCCGCGGCGAAAAGTCCCGGTTATAGTCGAGGCCACACTCGCCGATGGCCACCACTTGGGGCTGTGCCGCCAGTGCTCGCAGTACCGACAGGCTCTGGCCGTCGAAGGTCTTGGCATCATGAGGATGAATGCCGGCGGTGGCGTAACAGAATCCGGGCTCGGTGGCGGCATAATCGGCCACCGCCCGGCTTTCTTCCAGATTGGTGCCGGTCAGCACCAGCGCCGAGATACCGGCAGCTTTGGCCCTGATAATGACCTGATCTCTATCTTTGTCGAACTGGCTGTTGGTCAGGTTGACCCCGATGTCGATCATGAGGCGTCGTCCTGCTCTTCTTCCTCGCCTTTATCACGCACGTAGAAACGGGCGAAGAAGACCCCGACTTCGAACAACAACCACATGGGAATAGCCAGCAGGGTCTGGGATATCACATCCGGCGGCGTCAGCAGCATGCCGACGATAAACACCACCACAATCACATAGGGCCGCTTGCCAGACAGATCTTTCGGCGTCGTCACCCCGGTCCAACATAACAAAATGGTGGCGATGGGAATCTCGAAGGCGATGCCGAAGGCCACGAAGAGGCCGAGCACGAAGTCGAGATAACTGGCAATGTCGGTGGCAATGGTCACCCCTTCCGGCGCCATCTTGGTGAAGAAACCGAAGGCCAGCGGAAATACCACGAAATAGGCGAACGCAGCGCCCGCATAAAACAGCAGGGCGCTGGAAAACACCAGCGGGGCTATTAGCCGCTTCTCGTGCTTGTACAGGCCGGGGGCAATAAAGGCCCAGACCTGATAGAGCACATAGGGAATGGCAGCAAAAAACGACACTATCAGCGTGAGCTTCATTGGGGTCAGAAACGGCGTCGCTACCCCGGTGGCAATCATGCTGGTGCCTTCCGGCAACTGCCGCAGCAGCGGCTCGGCCAGAATGCTGTAGATGTCGTTGGCAAAATACACCAGGGCCAGAAAGACCAGCACAATCGCGGCAAAGGCCCTGAGTAGGCGACTCCTCAGCTCAACCAGATGGCTGATCAGCGGCTGCTGTGTTTGACTCATTTAAGATTTATCCTGAGGCTCTTTCGATGGCGGGGTATCGGTTTCGGCACCATGGACACCGGCGCTACCGGCCTCTCTTTTTTCATAGGGGCGAGTAACGGAGGCAGCAGCATCCTTCAACTGGTCGATGGACTCTTGCAGCTCCGGGCTCAGGTTTTTCATGTCGAGCTGTTCGGCTTTTTTCAGATCCCGATGCAACTCTTCCATTCTTAATTCCTGAGCCAGCTCGGTTTTCACCGCATTGGCGGTGTCCCGTACCGTCCTGAACATCCGGGACACAGTTCTGATGGCCACAGGAAGTCGCTCCGGCCCCAGTACCAGCAGCCCGACCACCCCAATTACCACCAGCTCCCAGAAACCGATATCGAACATGGTTATACCTGATCTTTATCTTTGGTTTTTTCCTGATCTTTCTTGTTCAGGGCATCACCCTGTTCTTTTTTGTCGGCCAGCGTCTGCTGCTCGAAGTCGGCATCCTTCTTGTCCTTCTCCTCGTCGGTCATCGCCTTCTTGAAGCCCTTCACCGCCGAGCCCAGGTCGGAACCCATACCGCGCAACTTCTTCGTACCGAACAACAGCACCACTATCAACACCACGATAAGCAGCTGCCAAACACTGATTCCACCCATAGCACACCTTTCCTATATAAAGAGTAAACAATCAATAAACATGATATCCGAGCTTGATGACAGTATCTGGACACCAGATCAAATTAACGTGCTATTTTTCGCCAGCCCAGCAACCATACAACCAAAGTCAGTACCAGACCAGACATGGCCCACTCGCTTTTATCCATCCCCAGCAGCAGGGTACTGGCCAGCAAGATAGTGGCGCCCATGGCCAGCAAGAAACGCCCCTGGCCCTGGCCTTTATTTTGCTGGGCAAACTGGTTATAGAGACCTTGCACCTGCCGCTGCTGCAACTTTGCCTGGCGCAGAGCGTCATAGACCAGCTCCGGCAAGTCGGGCAGCTTCTCGGCCCAGAACGGCGCCTTTTCCTTCACCGCATTGATCACCGCCTTGTAACCGACCTGCTGCTGCATCCATTCTTCCAGAAAGGGCTTGGCCGTCTTCCACAAGTCCAGCTGCGGATACAGCTGACGACCGACACCCTCGACATAGAGCAGGGTTTTCTGCAACAACACCAGCTGCGGCTGCACCGCCATATTGAAGCGGCGGGCGGTATTGAAGAGGTTCAGCAGTACATGGCCGAAGGAAATTTCCGACAGCGGTTTTTCGAAGATGGGCTCCAGCACGGTACGGATAGCTGACTCGAACTCTTCCACCTTGGTGTCAGCCGGCACCCAGCCCGACTCCACATGCAGCTCGGCTACCTTGCGGTAATCCCGGTTAAAGAACGCCAGGAAGTTCTCCGCCAGATAACGCTTGTCGTCCCGGTTGAGGGTGCCCACTATGCCGCAGTCGATGCCGATCCACTGGGGATCTTCCGGGTGTTCGTAAGAGACGAAGATATTGCCCGGATGCATGTCCGCATGAAAAAAGCTGTCACGGAACACCTGGGTAAAGAACACTTCCACGCCCCGCTCCGCCAACAGCTTCATGTTAGTGCCATTGGCTTCCAGCGCCTCAATATCGGAGACCGGAATACCGTAGATACGCTCCATCACCAGCACATTTTCATGACAGTAGCTGGAATGGATTTCCGGCACGTACAGGGTACGAGAACCTTCGAAATTGCGTCGCAACTGAATGGCGTTAGCCGCTTCGCGCAGCAGGTTCAACTCGTCAAAGAGAGTCTTTCGGTACTCTTCCACCACCTCGACCGGCCGCAACCGACTGCTGCGCTCGGGCACCAGGCGGGCCACCAGTGTAGCCATGGAATGCATCAGGCTGACATCGGCCTCGATAACCTTCTCGATATCGGGTCGGATCACCTTGATCACGATCTCCTGACCGGTTTTCAGCCTGGCGGTATGTACCTGGGCAATGGAGGCCGAGGCCAGCGGTTTTTCATCGAAGTTATCGAACAATACCTCTATGGGCTGCCGCAGGCTGGCTTCAATCTGCTTGCGGGCCAGGATGCCATCGAAGGGGGGCACCCGGTCTTGCAGCAGTGCCAGCTCTTCGGCAATATCCGGTGGTAACAGATCGCGGCGCGTCGACAACATCTGACCGAACTTGATAAAGACAGGCCCCAGATGCTCGAACGCCAGGCGGATACGCTTGCCGCGCGACAAGTCCGGATGCCGATTTTTCAGCCAGAACAGGCTTTTTCTTGCCAACCGCGCCGGCAATACCTGTAGCCGTGCCGGTATCAGTTCATCCAGGCCATACTCGAACAGGGTTTTTCCAATCTGGTAGAGCCGGAATAACTCCCGCAGTTTTTTCATGAATGCACAACCTTATCCGTCAGCGTTGCCAGTCGTCCCTGCAACTGCAACAAGCGCTTGTTCAGCTCGGCCACGTCATCACTAAAGTCGGCCAGCTCCAGCGGGCCCACCGCCAGGCGGGCTTCTTCCCGCACATAATCTCCTAGCTGATCCCGTACTCCCAGAGCTCGGCGCTCTACGGCCGTCCTGAACTCACGGCCATGACGACACAACAGGTGCGCCATGATGTCGCCGGTATAAGGGGCGAGCAACGCTTCCAGATCGATATTGGGATCTTTGACCAAGGCGGAAAAATCCTGCCAGGGCTGAGGGTCTCCCTGCAAATCGATACGCCCGTCACGGATATATTGCATCAGCAGGCCTTTGTCTTTCAGCAGGCCCAAGGCATTGAGTGACAAACTCAGATGGCTGTCCACCGCGCCTTCATAATGCCGCAGTATTTCCAACCGTTCGGCGGAAAACAGCAGGTACAGGCCAGCCACATCGGTCACGGTCAGCTGCAACACCTTCCCCTGTAATGGCGTCATCTTCTTCAATCGCTCGCTATCCTGCAGCATAAAACGATTAAATACCGCCTCGAGCGAACCATTGAGCAAGGGAAACAGCAAGTCTTTCATCAGAATTTGAACCCGCGGTGCAACGCTACTATGCCATCGGTCAGGTTAAAGTATTCCACCTGCTCCAGACCTGCCTGCTCCATCATCGACTTCAGGGTTTCCTGATCCGGGTGCATACGGATAGACTCAGCCAGATACTGGTAGCTGTCACTGTCTTTGGCTACGATGCTGCCGACCTTGGGCAGAATATTGAACGAATAGAAGTCGTACAGCTTGTTCATGATTTCGTGCTGAGGTTTGGAGAACTCCAGCACCAGCAAACGGCCGCCGGGCTTAAGTACCCGCTGCATGGACGCCAGCGCCTTGTCTTTATCGGTTACGTTACGCAGGCCGAAGGCAATGGTAATCAGATCGAAGTGATTATCCGGGAACGGCAGCGCCTCTGCATTAGCCTGCACATAGGCGATGTTGCTGCCCAGCCCCCTGTTTCTCAGTTTGTCCCGGCCCACCTTGAGCATGGAATCGTTGATATCAGCCAGCACCACCTGTCCGGTTTCGCCGACGATACGGGAAAATTTCGCGGTCAAATCACCGGTGCCACCGGCCAGATCCAACACTTTCTGTCCCTTGCGTATTCCAGAACAATCGATGGTGAAACGTTTCCACAACCGATGAACACCAAAAGACATCAGGTCATTCATCAGGTCGTATTTCGCGGCTACCGAGTGAAATACGCTGGCGACCATCTGTTCTTTTTCATTGGCTTCCACCGTTTTGTAACCAAAGTGGGTCGTCGACTTGTGCTGTTCTGGCATGCTGAAGGCACCTATAAAATCAAAGTGAGTTAGTGTACTGCAAATGCGTGGTCCCGACTAACGGGAAGCTATCAGACTGCCGGTAATCTGCATACCAAAATACGTAAACATGATACAGCAAACCACATTGAGACACACATTCAACACGGCCTTAAGCCATTGACCATGCTCAAGTAATAACACCGTATCGAGCGAGAAAGAAGAGAAGGTGGTAAGTGCACCCAGCATTCCGACCATGACAAAAGGACGCCATGAATGAGTGCTGAGCACCTGCTGTTGCACCAGCACGAACATGACGCCCATCAGCATGGAGCCGAGCAGGTTGACGGTCAGAATACCGTAGGGGAAAGAACGGCCCAGTAGACGGGCCATCAGGTCGGTGATGACAAAGCGCAATACGGCTCCCGTTGCACCACCGACGGCAATAAACAGCAGGGTTTTCATTTTAAAACCGGCTCAGAAAAAATAATGGCTCAGTTTACGCCGCGCATCATCAAAAACCCACAGTCAGTTGTGTAAGGTCCTTGATAGCAGGGCTGTAGACGCTGCCCTGATACGCTGAAAAATTCAGGCAAGGCGTTCCCGCTTGGCCTTGACCGATTCACCGGCTACACCGAAGTCCTGAGTGGCAATATCCTGCAGCAGGATCCTGACCGTTTCCGGCTTGACGTCCAGCGCACGTACACAGGCGTCGGTCACTTCACGGATCAACGCTTCTTTCTGCGCGTTGCTGCGTCCTTCGATCAGGGCGATATTGAGAATCGGCATTACGACTTCCTTTCAGTAATAAAATAGGCAATCATTACAGTAAAAAATGTGAGCCGAGTCAACTTTCCGTGAGGCGTGTTGAGCTTGGTGATCGAAGCTCGGCGCTGTGTTTGCACCTCACCTTACCCTTCACACCTCACTATTTTT
>NZ_MPZM01000009.1 GCF_002936955.1 Oceanisphaera arctica
CCATGACCAGCGAACCGGTGTTGACCTTGTCGCCCACGGCAATCTTGATTTCCTTGACCACACCGGCGGCGGGGGCAGGAACTTCCATGGAGGCCTTGTCACCTTCCACGGCGAGGATTGACTGCTCTTCCTCGACCTTGTCGCCTACGGCCACCAGGATCTCGGTTACTTCAACCTCATCTGCGCCGATATCCGGCACCAGAATATCTTTAGACATGTATTACCCCTTATGCGTACAGCGGGTTGATCTTGTCGGCGTCGATGCCGTATTTGGTGATGGCATCAGCCACAACCTGCTTGTCTACGGTGCCTTGCTTGGCCAGCTCGGTCAGTGCAGCAATCACGACATAGTGCTTGTTGACTTCGAAGTGACGACGCAGGTTTTCACGGCTGTCGGAACGACCGTAACCATCGGTACCCAGTACCTTGTAGCTGGCAGACGGCATGAAGGCACGAACCTGTTCGGCGTAGTTCTTCATGTAATCGGTCGCGGCAATGGCCGGCTCGGAACCCATGACCTGAGCGATGTAAGGCACGCGCGGCTCGGAGGTCGGGTGCAGCATGTTCCAGCGCTCTACGTCCTGACCGTCACGGGTCAGTTCGTTGAAGGACGGTACGCTGAACACGTCGGAGCCGATACCGTACTCCTCGGACAGAATGGCCGCAGCTTGACGCACGTCGTTCAGAATGGTGCCGGAGCCCATCAGCTGAACCTTGCCCTTGTTGCCGGCAACGGTGTCCAGCTTGTAGATACCCTTGCGGATACCTTCCTCGGCGCCTTCCGGCATCGCGGGCTGGTGGTAGTTCTCGTTCAGCGTGGTCAGGTAGTAGTAGATATTTTCCGGCTTGTCGCCATACATGCGACGCAGACCGTCCTGTACGATAACCGCAACTTCATAAACGTAAGTCGGATCATAGGTAACACAGTTCGGGATCACGTTCGCCTGAATGTGGCTGTGGCCATCTTCGTGCTGCAGGCCTTCACCGTTCAGAGTGGTACGACCGGAAGTTCCGCCGATCATGAAGCCGCGGGCCTGTTGGTCACCGGCCGCCCAGCACAAGTCGCCAACCCGCTGGAAACCGAACATCGAGTAGTAGATGTAGAACGGAATCATCGGGAAGTCGTTGGTGCTGTAAGAGGTAGCGGCAGCCAGCCAGGACGAAGTGGCGCCCAGCTCGTTGATGCCTTCCTGCAGTACCTGACCCTTGATGTCTTCTTTGTAGTAAGCCACCTGCTCACGGTCTTGCGGCGTATATGTCTGACCGTTGGGGCTGTAGATACCAATCTGGCGGAACAGACCTTCCATACCGAAGGTACGGGCTTCATCGGCCAGAATCGGCACTATGCGCTCACCGATGGACTTGTTCTTGAGCATGATGTTCAGGGCGCGAACGAAGGCCATGGTGGTGGACACTTCACGCTTTTGCTCTTCCAGCAACGGCTGGAATTCGGACAGCTCGGGGATCTGCAGCTTGTCGGTGGTCTGCTCCAGGCGAGTAGGTACATAGCCTTTCAGCGCCTGACGACGGGCATGCAGGTATTCGTGCTCGCGGGAGCCTTCCTTGATTTCGATGTAAGGCAGGTTCGGCAGCTCTTCGTCGCTCACTTCGATGTTGAAGCGGTCGCGGAAGTGCTTGAGCGAAGACATGTCCATCTTCTTGACCTGGTGGGCAATGTTCTTGCCTTCGGCCGCGTCACCCATGCCGTAACCCTTGATGGTCTTGGCCAGAATAACGGTCGGCTTGCCTTTGGTGTCGGCTGCGCTCTTGTAGGCAGCAAACATCTTGGCCGGATCGTGACCACCACGGTTGAGGGCGAAGATTTCTTCGTCGGACATGTCCTTGACCAGCTCGGCGGTCTCGGGATATTTGCCGAAGAAGTGCTTGCGCACATAGGCACCGTCTTTGGACTTGAAGGTCTGGTAGTCACCGTCAACGGTTTCGTTCATCAGCTGAACCAGCTTGCCGCTCTTGTCTTTGGCGATCAGCTCGTCCCAGCGACGACCCCAGATAACCTTGATTACGTTCCAGCCGCCACCGTTGAAGATACCGTCCAGCTCGTCGATGATTTTGCCGTTACCGATAACGGGGCCATCCAGACGCTGCAGGTTACAGTTGATGATGAAGCACAGGTTGTCCAGCTTCTCGCGCGCGGCGATGGTGATGGCACCCTTGGATTCCGGCTCGTCCATCTCGCCGTCGCCCAGATAGGCGTATACGCGCTGCTCGGAGCAGTCTTTCAGGCCACGGTTGGTCAGGTACTTGAGGAAACGTGCCTGATAGATGGCGTTGATCGGTCCCAGACCCATGGATACGGTCGGGAACTGCCAGAAGTCGGGCATCAGCTTGGGATGCGGGTAAGAAGGAATACCCTTGCCGTCTACTTCCTGGCGGAACATGTCCAGCTGAGCCGCAGTCAGACGACCTTCGGCGAAGGCACGGGCATAGATACCGGGCGAGATATGACCCTGGAAGAACACCAGATCGCCGCCGTCTTTTTCGTTACGGGCACGATAGAAGTGGTTGAACGCCACTTCGTACATGGTGGCACTGGAAGAGAAGGAAGACATGTGTCCGCCCAGATCCAGATCTTTCTTGGAGCCACGCAGTACGATCATCACCGAGTTCCAGCGAATAATAGCGCGGATACGACGTTCCAGATCCCAGTTACCCGGGTACTCAGGCTCGTCTTCAGACTTGATGCTGTTGACGTAATCTGCGTGGGCGTTTCTGGCCACAGCCACACCGGACTTGATGGCTTTGGTGGTGAGACGCTCATAAATGTACTGAGCGCGCTCAGGTCCTTCTTGACGGATCAACGACTCGAGAGCATCAAGCCACTCTTGAGTTTCTATTGAATCCACATCGTTGTTCAGGATATCAGACATGGCTGTTTCCTATCTCGTTTGGGGCACCTGCCCATGGGTTTCGTCGTTGCCGAAGGCGTTGTTATTCCTGCTGTCTATGTCGGCGCAAAGAACGCTGAATGCGGCTTTCTTCACGCTGAATATCGAGCAGGGTTTCTTCAATAAAGGCCAGGTGCTCATGACAAGCATCCCTGGCCTGTTCCGGCTCGCGAGACAATATGCTCTGGATCAGATTGGCGCGATGAACGCGAATCTTCTCCACCATACCGGCGCGCCGGTTAAGAATTTTGATGTTGCGCAATATGCTGGTTTCCAGCATCGGCTGAATGGCCCGCAACAGATGCAGCAGCACCACGTTGTGGGCCGCTGCGGCGACCGCGATATAAAACTCGGCGGCAGCCTTGGCTTCGGCCGGCAGATCACCCTTGTCCTGAGCCTGCACTATGGCCTGCTGGGCATCACGGATGGTATCGAAGTCGGCCTCGTTACCGCGCATGGCGGCATAAAAGGCGGAAATACCTTCCATGGTGTGGCGAAATTCCAGCAGGTCGTATTGCGACTCGGGGTGTTCCGCCAGCAGCTGAAACAGGGGATCGGCCAGGCCCTTGGTCAGGGCGTTCTGCACATAGGTGCCGCCGCCCTGACGTCGGGACACCAGACCACGCGCTTCCAGCTTTTGAATGGCCTCTCGCACCGAAGGTCGCGATACGGCGAACTGCTCGGCAAGCTCCCGCTCCGGCAACAATCGCTGTCCGGGCTGCAGGCTGCCTTCCACTATCATCTGCTCGATTTTGGCGGCGATGGTGTCGGCGAGTTTAGGCTGTTTGATACGCTGGTATGACATCGGGTCCGGTTCAAATATTGGTAAGACCAATTAACACTGTTAAAAAAAGGTATCAGAGCGAGCGGAAAATGTCCAATAATTTAATCCGGATTGCACACAATGGATGGCAAAATGACCAGCCAAAAAGCGCCAGCATCTAAAGCTAGACCAAAGCCGGTAAAACATCAGTAAATTGATTGGTAAGACCAAAAAAGAATGGAGGGATTAGGGATTAGGGATTAGGGATTAGGGATTAGGGATTAGGGATTAGGTTAGCTTGTTGCCATTCCCTGATCCCCAATCCCTGCTCCCGCTGTTAAGCCTGCACTCGCATCGACAGGTCCAGCGCCTGCACATGCTTGGTCAGGGCGCCGACCGAGATAAAGTCCACACCGGTGGCGGCGTAGGCGGCTATGGTGTCCAGGGTGACGTTGCCGGACACTTCCAGCTGGGCGCGACCGGCACTGGTGGCTACGGCCGTGCGCATGTCATCGGTAGAGAAGTTGTCGAGCATGATGATATCGGCACCGGCATTCAGTGCCTGCCCCAGCTCGGCCAGAGATTCCACTTCTACCTCGACCGGCTTTTCCGGCTGCAGGCGACGCGCCTCGGCCACCGCCTTGTCGATGCCGCCACAGGCGAAGATATGGTTCTCCTTGATAAGGTAGGCGTCATACAACCCCATGCGATGGTTGTGGCCGCCACCGCAGGTGACTGCGTATTTCAGCGCCTGGCGCAAACCGGGCACCGTCTTGCGGGTATCCAGCAGGCGGCACTGGGTGCCGGCCAGCTGGTCCACATAGCGGCGGGTAACGGTCGCCACCGCCGAAAGTGTCTGAATGAAGTTGAGCGCGGTGCGTTCACCGGTCATCAGCGCCCGGGCCGGGCCACTCAGGGTCAGCAAGCGCTGGCCGGCGGTGATCCGGTCGCCGTCGGCAACAAACCACTCCAGCCTGACTTTACCACCCAGTTGCACGAAGGTTTCGTCGGCGAAGGCCTTGCCACAGAAGATCCCGTCTTCCCGGGTGATCAGGTGGGCCACCACCTGCTGATGCTCGGGCAACAGCTGGGCTGTAATGTCCTGAGCGGGATCCAGGGTACCGCCCAGGTCTTCCGTCAGGGCCGCAGTCACATTAAAACGAATTTCTTGTTCCAGCATAGAATTCAGCATCTTGTTCAGCCTGTTATCCGATTTTTCATTGTCTTGTCTGTTTATTCGATCGTTCTCGTTCCCACACTCCGCAGAGGAATACTGATCGGAGTTTAACTGGGTGCCTAGATGATATTGGCCAACAGAAAAGAGACCAAAGGGCCAGCTCCGCCGACTCGCCGTAAATCCATCCCTGTAGGCTCAGCCGCGCCATCCATGGCGCAGATGGTCGGCTGAGCAGATCCCTTTGTTCTCTTTCAGGCTCGGCGTCGCCTGTTTGTGATTCCAACAGCCAACTCGGACGTCAAAAAGAGGTAGCGGGGATTGCCTCCGCCGGCCGTCACATGCCACGGATGGCATGTGCTGAGCGTCACAGGGATGTGCTCGAAGCGGGTCGGGGGAGGCAACCCTGTTGCCTCTTTATGCAACTAGCCGATTTGTGACCAAAAGACAGTCTTACAGCTATGTTTACCGCCTTATCGTCATCTGGTCGCCCCGCTGGATCAGTTCAAACTGACGCAGGGCGTTCATGCCCAGCAGGATCTCGTCGCTGTCGGCGGGCATGATAATCGCGTTCAGATCGTACAGGGTGAAAGGACCCAAAGACAGGGTTTTTAGCCGGGTGCGATAACCGGTGACCGTCCCCGCCGCCGTGCTCAACTGCACAGGTTGTTCGACTTCCAGCCCCAGTCTGGCCGCCACCGCCTGAGGGATAGCCACCTGGGTGGCGCCTGTGTCCAGCAGAAATACCACCTGCTCGCCGTTGATGCTGCCGCTGGCCAGATAATGACCCTGACGGTTCTGCTCCAGTACTATGGTGCGGGAGTCCAGCCGTTGCACCTGTTGGTTGGGGTTGTAATCCTGCTCCAGCTTTTGCTGAAAATACCAGGTCAGCAGCGCCATCCCCAGCCCCCATGCCAGCAGCCACATGATGCGGCCCAGCCTGCGCTGAGTTTTGGTTTCTTTGCTCATGCCGCCTTCCCCGGGGCTTGCCCCTTTGCCGTCGAGGCTTTTAGTATATCCCCAACCTCACTTCTACCGTGTTCAAAAATGTCCCCGACTCTGACCCTGAATACCGATGGCTGGATATCCCCCGCCCGTCACTGCCCCTCGCCCCACTGTGATGACCGTCCGGAGAAAGAAGTCTCGCTGTTGGTAGTGCATTGCATCAGCCTGCCGCCGGGCCGTTTCGGCGGCCCTCATATCGACCAGCTCTTTCTCGGCACCCTGAACCCGGATGAAGACCCCTACTTCGCCGGCATTCATCAACTGCGGGTTTCTGCCCACTGCCTGATCCGCCGCAACGGCGAGCTGGTGCAGTATGTGCCTTTCAGCAAGCGAGCCTGGCATGCGGGTCAGTCCTGCTTTGAGGGGCGAGAGCGATGTAACGATTTTTCGATTGGAATAGAGCTCGAAGGTACCGACACCGGCGAATACACGGCGGCACAATATCGACAACTGACATCCGTCAGCCGGCTCTTGCTGGCCACCTATCCGGCTATCACCCCGGAGCGCGTCGTCGGCCACAGCGATATAGCCCCGGGGCGCAAGACAGACCCCGGCACCGGCTTTGACTGGACCTTTATCGAACGACTGCAGGGCTGAGGGCCGGTTGCAGAATCAAAAGAGTAGTAGAACAAAGAGAGAAAACAACCAATTCAAAAAATAGACAGGTTCGCGCGAACTTTTCGGCGTTTGAACTCAAAATTTCTATAAATTTATTAGGTAAAATTACAGAGGGTTGCTATAGATATGAGGCGGGCTTCAATTAACGCCCCTGGTTCGACAGAGAAAGAAGTTGAACGTTAGACAGAGGTAGGAAATAAAACACTGTTCGTTGGAAATGAAAGTTAGGAAACAGAGTTAGCAGTAAAAGTTAACAGCAACCGTTTTTTATTAGATCAAGGATGACAATATGAACCAGCTTTCCATTAAACGCCCCCAGGGTGGCTTTACCCTGATTGAATTGATGATAGTGGTGGCGATCGTAGCCATACTGGCGGCGGTGGCACTGCCGGCTTATCAGACCTATACCCAGAAAGCCAAATTTACCGAGGTGATTGCCGCGACTGGTACAGCCAAGACAGCACTTGAATTATGTTATCAAACCAATGGAGCTGATTGTAAAACAACCGTTAATAGTGCCATTTCTGGTTCTGTTGCCACTACTCTCGTAGAAAAAGTTGAGGTTGCTGATGTAGGTACTACTGGTTGGACGATTACAGCAACTGGTGAAGCTCCCTTCGATACTGTGACCTATATTCTGGAAGGAACTAAGGATACGGGAAGGATCACATGGGTCGCCAGTGGTGGTACTTGTACCGGCGCCGGAATCTGCTAATCCATGACAGTCCCCATCAACACCATCAAGAGCGGCCTGGCCAGAAGTCTGGCCGCTTCTTCCTTGTTGACCGCAGACCAGCTGGAGCAGGCCTTCGGCCTGGTCCGGCAGGAAGGCAAACCGCTCAGTACCGTGCTGGTGGATCATCAGTTTCTGTCCAGCACTCAGCTGGCCAGTTTCTGCGAGATGGAATACGGGCTACCGCTGACAGATCTGGATGAAGTCGAGCCGGATCAGGTTCCGCCCCAGTATCTGTGCATGGACTTGATCGAACGTCACCATGTGGTTCCCATCATATTGCAGGGCAGTGTCTTGTATCTGGCCATGGCCGACCCCACCGATGTGGCGGCACTGGAAGACTTCGGCTTTCGCTTTAATCTAATTACCGACGCCAAGCTGGTGGAGGAAGACAAACTGCAGCGACTGCTTGCTCGCCTGCAACAGGCCGGCGACGCGCTCGATCTTGATCATATAGAAGATAACGATATTGCCGATCTCGAGCTGGGAGAAGATCCCGCCGAGCGCAACAACGACGATCTGGGCAAGTCCGATGACGATGCCCCCATAGTCCGTTACATCAACAAAATCATGCTGGATGCGGTGCGCCGAGAAGCCTCGGATCTGCACTTCGAGCCCTATGAGCGCTTCTATCGTATTCGCTTTCGCATCGACGGCATGCTGCACGAAATAGCCACGCCACCAATCAATCTGGGTACCCGCTTCGCCGCCCGGCTCAAGGTGATGGCCCGGCTGGATATTGCCGAGCGTCGATTACCGCAGGATGGCCGTATCAAGCTCAAACTGACCCGCACCAAATCGGTAGACATGCGGGTAAACAGCCTGCCCACCCAGTGGGGCGAAAAAATCGTTATCCGTATTCTCGACAGCTCGGCCGCCAAGCTGGATATCGACACGCTCGGCTACGACGAGCACCAGAAGCAACTGTATCTCAGCGCCCTGAAAAGACCCCAGGGCATGATATTGGTTACCGGCCCCACCGGCTCGGGCAAGACGGTATCGCTTTATACGGGCCTGAGCATACTGAACACCGTCAGCGCCAATATTTCCACCGCCGAAGATCCGGTGGAGATCACCCTGCCCGGCATCAATCAGGTGCAGATCAACCCCAAGTCGGGACTGAGCTTCGCCCACGCCCTGCGCGCCTTTCTGCGTCAGGATCCGGATATCATCATGGTGGGGGAAATTCGGGATCTGGAAACCGCCGAAATCGCGGTCAAGGCCGCCCAGACCGGTCACCTGGTGCTCTCTACCCTGCACACCAACTCCGCCGCCGAAACCCTGACCCGACTCAGCAACATGGGGCTGCCCGCCTATAATATTGCCTCTTCGGTCACCCTGATCATGGCCCAGCGACTGGCACGCAAGCTCTGCCCCGAATGCAAGGAAGAAGAGCATATTCCCGAAGAGCAGCTGCTGGAACTCGGTTTCACTGTCAGCCAGCTGAGCACGCCTCCAACACTGTTCAAGGCCGTCGGCTGCAACCTCTGCACCGAAGGCTACAAGGGCCGCATCGGCATCTACGAGGTGCTGCCGATGAACGATACACTCGCCAACCTGATCATGGACGGCGCCAACTCCCTGACCCTGGCCAGGGCAGCAGAAGAGTCCGGCATGATCAGTCTGCGTCAGGCGGCGCTGGAAAAGGCCCGGCTCGGCATTATCAGCCTGGCGGAAGTCAGCCGAATCACCCTCTAAACCAGCGGCTCGCACCCGCCAGGAAGCATAAGGATGTGTCATGGCAGCAGTAAAAAACAGCAGCGTGCACCCCTACCAGTGGGAAGGTCTCAACCGGCGCGGACAAAAGGTATCCGGCACGATTCCGGCGGTCAGCGTGCAGGCGGTCAAACACGATCTACAGCGCCAGGGTGTCAGCACCACCAAGGTAAAGCGCAAGCGAGAGGGCTTCCTTTCCCAGCGCAAGAATGTCATCAAGCCGATGGACATCGCCGTGATCACCCGCCAGGTGGCCACCATGCTCAGTGCCGGGGTACCCCTGGTGCAAACCCTGCAGATTATCTCCCGCTCTTCCCAGAAAAGCAGCGTCCGCGAACTGACCGGGGCGATAGCCGTCGATGTGGAAGGCGGCACCCCACTGTCCGAGGCGTTGAAGAAATATCCCCGCCAGTTTGATGACCTGTATTGCGATCTGGTGCATTCCGGTGAGCAGACCGGGGCCCTGGATCATATATTCGATCAGGTAGCCATCTACCGGGAGAAGGCCGAGGCGCTCAAGTCGAAGATCAAGAAAGCCCTGTTCTATCCGGCCGCTGTGATACTGGTGGCCATTATCGTCACCTCGATTCTGCTGTTGTTCGTCGTCCCGCAGTTTGAAGAAATTTTCGCCGGCTTCGGCGCCACCCTGCCCATTTTTACCCAGATGGTGATCAAGCTGTCCCGCTGGATGCAGGACTACTGGCTTTATATTCTGGCCGCCACCATGGCGGCTGTATTCGCCTATGTCCGCGCCTGGCGCAATTCGGAAAAGGTGCGCGATGCCACCGACCGCTTTGTACTGCGCCTGCCGGTGGTCGGCGATATTCTGCACAAGGCCGCCCTGGCCCGCTTTGCCCGCACCCTGGCTACCACCTTCTCTACCGGTATCCCCCTGGTGGAGGGGCTGGTATCTTCCGCCGGCGCCAGCGGCAACGTGGTCTATCGTCAGGCGGTGATGCAGGTGCGTTCCGAGGTGATGGCCGGCATGCAGATGAACCTGGCCTTGCGCTCGAGCCATCTGTTCCCGGACATGGTGGTACAGATGGTGATGATTGGCGAAGAGTCCGGCGCCATCGACGACATGATGAACAAGGTGGCCGGTATTTACGAACGGGAAGTGGACGATGCGGTAGACGGCCTCACCAGCCTGATTGAGCCGCTGATCATGGTGGTGCTGGGTATTCTGGTTGGCGGCCTGGTCATTGCCATGTATCTTCCCATCTTTGACCTGGGTAATGTGGTTCGCTGACCTTCACCGGCCATCGGTCGCATCCGCCCCATCACAAGGAACCTGAATGGTCGCGCTGAGCCACTGGCTAACCGCGGATTCGTCCGCCCTCTATCTTGTTGTTACCCTGCTCGGCCTGCTGGTGGGCAGCTTTTTGAATGTGGTGATCCATCGGCTGCCGCTGATGCTGCAACGCGACTGGCAGCAGGAGTGTGCCGAACTTAACGGCCAGCCACTTGCCGATGAACCGGCCTTCAACCTCTGTGCTCCCCGCTCCCGCTGCCCCCATTGCCAGCATCAACTGAGCGCGCTCGACAATATTCCCCTGCTCAGCTGGCTCTGGCTACGCGGCCGCTGCCGCTATTGCCGGGCCGGAGTCAGCAAGCGTTATCCCCTGGTGGAGCTTTTCTCCGCGGCGCTGGCGGCGCTGGCCCTGTGGCGTTTCGGCGCCAGTCCGGAGCTGCTGGCGGCCATGTTGTTCAGCTGGGTCTTGCTGTGCATGACGCTGATCGACATCGACCATCTGCTGCTGCCCGACAACCTGACCCTGCCGCTGTTGTGGCTGGGGCTGCTGCTGAACATCAACGAACTGTTCGTGTCCCTGCACTCTGCCGTGCTGGGAGCCGCCCTCGGCTACGGCATACTGTGGAGCCTGTATTGGCTGTTCAAGTTGGCCACCGGCAAGGAAGGCATGGGCTACGGCGACTTCAAGCTGCTGGCCGCCATCGGTGCCTGGTTTGGCTGGCAGGCGCTGCTGCCGGTGCTGTTGCTGGCGTCTCTGGTTGGCTCCGTGCTGGGACTGGCCCTGATGGCCAGCAAGCGACTGGGCGAAGACAGGGTACTGCCCTTCGGCCCGGCGCTGGCACTGGCCGGCTGGCTCTACCTGCTGTGGGGTGAGCAGATGATGGGCTGGTATTGGAATATGGCGCTGTGACTTATATCGTGGGGCTGACCGGCGGCATCGGCAGCGGCAAGAGCACGGTGGCCGACTTTTTTGCCGAACTGGGCGTGGAAGTGGTGGATGCGGACATTATCGCCCGCGAGGTGGTGGCCCCGGGCGAGCCGGCGCTGGCCGCCATTGCCACCCGTTTCGGACTAGGGGTAATAGCGGAAGACGGCAGCCTAAACCGACGCGAACTGCGCCAGCGGGTATTCGGCAACCCGGCGGAAAAAGACTGGCTCAACGCCCTGCTGCATCCGCTGATCCGTGAGCACATGATATCGGCCTGCGCCGCCGCCCGCTCCCCTTATTGCCTGCTGGTGGTGCCGCTACTGGTAGAAAACAAGCTGACCAATTTGTGCCAGCGGGTACTGGTGGTGGATGTATCCGCCGAGCAGCAGCTGGCCCGCACCACACTGCGCGATCAGGCCGATGCAGCCCAGATCCGCGCCATCATGGCCGCCCAGGCCAGCCGGGAACAACGTCTGGCCGCAGCCGATGATGTGATCGACAACAAGGACTCCGATTTCGAACGCATCAAGGCCGAGGTCAACCGGCTGCACCGGCAATATCTGGCTCTGGCGGGGGCCCTGTAGGCCCCGGTTTCGGGTTCGTTGTAGCTGCCGCTTTAGCTGGCAGGCTCTGCGTAGCAGAGCAATACCGACAACGCCGAACCGGCAGATAATGTGCAGAGCCTGAATATTTCCGAGTCGTTTGCAGATTTGCGCCGGCTAAAGCGGCGCCTACAGCGATAATTAATCGGTACGGGTAAAGATCAAATCCCATACGCCGTGGCCGAGACGGTGGCCGCGCTGTTCGAATTTGGTCAGCGGACGGTAGTCGGGTCTCGGCATATAATCGCCTTGTGCTGTGGCATTGGTATAGCCGGGGGCGGCATTCATTACTTCCAGCATATGCTCCGCGTAATTTTCCCAGTCGGTGGCCATATGGAATTCACCACCGACTTTCAGCTTGCTACGCAGCATTTCGACGAAGGCCGGCTGCACGATACGACGCTTGTGATGTCGGGTCTTGTGCCAGGGATCGGGGAAGAACAGCTGAACCCGGTCCAGACTCTGTTCGGGCAGCATCTGCTCGAACACTTCCACCGCGTCGTGACACATCACCCTCAGGTTGGTCAGCCCGGCTTCGGCCGCGCCCATCAAACAGGCACCTACGCCCGGGGTGTGTACTTCTATGCCGATAAAGTCCTGCTCCGGAGCCACGCGAGCCATTTCCACCAGCGAAGCGCCCATGCCGAAGCCAATTTCCAGCACCCGGGGAGCGACCCGGCCGAACACCGCATCCAGATCGAGCAACTCTGCACTGTATTCAACGCCCATCACCGGCCACTGCTCGGCCATGGCTTTTTCCTGCCCCTTGGTCAGGCGACCTTCACGACGCACAAAACTGCGGATTTTGCGCTTGCGCAGTTCGTTTTCGGTTTGGTCGGGCTGGTCTGGCTGGTGTTCGTCTGTCATCTTCTTTCTCCGGCGGGCTTGGGAAGGCGAATTATCCAAAGTTCGGCCCAAGGTGCAAGGCAAAAAAACAGCGCCAAGCGTCCGGCACCAAGCGCCGAGCTAACCCCTAACCGTGTTTTTGTCTGTTCTAGCGTCATACCGAGCTTGCCTCGGTATCTTCCCTCAGGTAGCACTAAACCCAAGCCGCCACCCTGATTTTCGTCAGGGTGGCGGCCAGTTTTGTCTCGAGCTTGGTGCCGGGCACCTAGAGCGCGGCGCTGGCTTTTAAAGCACCTGCCGGATCACGCGTCCCAGGCGGCTGATGCCTTCTTCGATGGTGGCCTCGTCGGCACCGGCGTAGCTCAGGCGGGCGGTATTCAGAATATCCGGACGCACATAGAAAGGCTGGCCGGGTACGAAGGCCACGTTTTCCTTGATGGCCAGATTGAACAGCGCCATGGCATCGATATGCTGCGGCAGCTTCAGCCACAGGAACATGCCCCCTTCGGGACGAGTAAAATCGATGCCCGGGCAGTGCTTCAGCAATGCCTGTTCCATTGCGATTTTCTGGCGGCCGTAAACGGTACGGATGCGGTCGATATGGTCATCCAGGTTGTTTTCCTGCAGATAAGCATGCAGCACCTGCTGTACGAAGCCGTTGGTATGCAGATCTGCGGCTTGCTTGGCTATGGTCACCTTCTGGCGTAGCCAGTCCGGCACCAGCATCCAGCCCAGACGGAACGAAGGAACCACCACCTTGGAGAAGGAGCCCATCAGCACCACGTTCTCTGGCGCCAGCTTGGCGATGGGCGGCAGGTGCTCGCCCTCGAAGCGCAGCTCGCCATAAGGGTTGTCTTCGATCATCAGCACGTTGTGCTTGATCAGTCGATCGGCAACCGCCTGGCGATTTTCCCGGCTGTAGCTAAGGCCGGTCGGGTTCTGGAAGTTGGTCACACCATAGAGCAGGCGGGCATGGTCGGGCTGGGCCAGCAATGCATCCAGCTCGTTCAGATCCAGGCCGTCATCATTCAGAGCCACACCCTGAAAGTTGGGCTGATAAACCGACAGCGCCTGAATGGCACCCAGATAGCCCGGCTCTTCGATGATCAGGTTATCACCTTCGTTGACCAGCACCTTACCCAACAGATCCAGCGCCTGCTGAGAACCGTTGGTGATCAGGATATTATCGGGTGATACCCGCATGCCATGCTGCTGAAAATACCGCTCGGCAATATATTCCCGCAATGGTGCAAAGCCTTCGGTGGCGGAATATTGCAGGGCGCCATTGCCCTTGTTCTGCAGCACCCGAGCGCTGGCGACGGCCAACTCTTCATTGGGGAAAAAAGCCGGGTTGGGTAAACCACCGGCAAAGGAGATCACTTCCGGGTTAACCGCGACCTTGAGAATTTCACGGATGAAGGACGGCTCTACCTTGGCAAAGCGCTGGGCAAAAAAGGGCTGCATAGGAGTCTCTCTGAAAACGGGCTTGGCGGGCGCCAATAAAACTCTTCTTTTGTATCAGAAAACAGTCAAATAACAAACCGTCAACCGCAAAAGAGTGTCTTTAACAGCGTCGTCATCTTCTGTAAACCGGCAGTAACGGCATCCCATGCCTATGTTGGCCGGTTTGCACTGCCTGCCCCGCTGTGTTCTGATCCCGCCATTCATTTTTATGCAGTCAATATTGTGAACACAGCCTCTTTTGCCGAACGCGTGCTGGCCTGGTATGAGCAGCATGGTCGTAAAACCCTGCCCTGGCAGCAGGATAAAACCCCTTATCGGGTCTGGGTATCCGAGATCATGCTGCAGCAAACCCAGGTGACCACAGTCATCCCCTATTATCGGCGGTTTATGGCGCGTTTTCCCGATGTGGTGAGCCTGGCCGACGCCGCACAGGATGAGGTGCTGCACCTGTGGACCGGGTTGGGCTACTACGCCCGCGCTCGCAATCTGCACAAGGCCGCCCAGGTGATTCGGGACCATTATCGGGGGAATTTTCCCGCACGCTTCGAAGAAGTGCTCGGGTTGCCGGGCATAGGCCGCTCCACCGCCGGGGCCGTGTTATCGCTCTCGCTCGGCCAGCATCACGGCATTCTGGACGGCAACGTCAAACGCGTGCTGGCCCGCTGGCTGGCACAACAAGGCTGGCCCGGTAAAAAAGAAGTGGAAAACGCGCTCTGGCAACAGGTTGAGCAGCTGACACCGCAGCATGGGGTAACACAATATAATCAGGCGATGATGGACTTGGGCGCCACCATCTGTACCCGCTCCAAACCCAAGTGCGAGCTATGCCCGGTACAGGATGACTGCCAGGCGCGGGCGCTCGGCACCCCGACCGCCTTCCCTCATTCCAAGCCGAAAAAAACCGTGCAACCGGAAAAGCAGTCCTGTTTTCTGTTACTCCAACAGGGCAATCACATCCTGCTGGTACAGCGCCCCCCTCTGGGATTATGGGGCGGTCTCTATTGTTTTCCCGAATTTAATGACGAACAGGAACTCAGAACCTGGCTCAAGCGCTATCCACAAGCGTCCGAGCCCCGCCTCCTGCCCGGCTTTCGCCATACCTTCAGCCATTTTCACCTGGATATCGAGCCCTGGCTGGTAGAATTACCCCGGATACCGGACGAGGTCATGGCCGGAGCAGAACGACTTTGGTATAACTTGCAGCAACCGGCGTCGGTCGGCCTGGCGGCTGCCACCCAAAAGCTGCTCGCCTACCCGCAACTGCAAGAGAGGAATTTATGAGTCGTACTATTTTTTGCCAGCGTTTACAGAAAGAGGCCGAAGGGCTGGATTTTCAACTCTACCCGGGAGATCTGGGTAAGCGCATCTATGAAAACATCTCCAAGGAGGCCTGGGCCGGCTGGCAGCAGAAGCAAACCATGCTGATCAACGAGAAGAAGCTCAACATGATGAATACCGAGCACCGCCAACTGCTTGAGCAGGAAATGGTCGCCTATCTTTTTGAAGGCGCCGACGTAAAAGTGGATGGGTATACTCCCCCTTCCGCAGACTAAATCACCGCTTTGTTCAAGGCTTGAGCGAACACGCTTGAGCCTCTTAAAAAGCGGTTGACTTGAATGGGTCAATCTTATCTAATGACGCCCCGTTGCCCAGATAGCTCAGTCGGTAGAGCAGGGGATTGAAAATCCCCGTGTCGGCGGTTCGATTCCGTCTCTGGGCACCATATTTCAAGCAATAAGTTTCGAAAACAAGTTTCAAAGTGCTCTTGTAAAAGATCACGTAAAGCCCAGATAGCTCAGTCGGTAGAGCAGGGGATTGAAAATCCCCGTGTCGGCGGTTCGATTCCGTCTCTGGGCACCATTTTCGGTGCTTTTATATAAAAGTCCAAAGCCCAGATAGCTCAGTCGGTAGAGCAGGGGATTGAAAATCCCCGTGTCGGCGGTTCGATTCCGTCTCTGGGCACCATTTTAAAGCAAGTGCTAGAAGCCGGCATAGCTCAGTTGGTAGAGCAACTGACTTGTAATCAGTAGGTCCCGAGTTCGACTCTTGGTGCCGGCACCATTTAAACCAGCCTCCGCGCTGGTTTTTTTGTGTCTGCAATAAATATCTTCCTGCCCTGCCCTGCCCCACTCTGCACAAATGTCACTCCGGTCCCTCTCCGGTTCTGACACCCTTTATCTTGCTCATCTTTCAAAAATTTTTCCCGTTTGCTATCAGATACCCTCTCTCTATCGGCACATGGCTCCCCCACGCTATGCCCTCCCCCCAAAAAATCCCGTCACTCTGTCTTTTGGCATTTCCGCCGCTCAAATCAATCCAGAAATGAACGTAATATCCTGCCCCGTAGCTCCGGTCCACACTCCGGTCGGTGCTACCCGCATCAACAGCATCTTCAAGCACATATTACTTCCTTGAGTTCGTGTTGAGCTCTTCAACCTCAAGAGGAAATAAATATGAGTCCATTCGTCAGTGCCATCACCGTTAGCGGCAATAGCCTGTCAGTCAAGCCCAGCAGCTCAGGAGCCGTCAAGGGCGTCATGGTTGGTGCATCGGCAGGGAAATACTTTGGTCCCGCTGGTATCGTCGTGGGCGGCCTTGTCGGTGGCTTGGCCGGTGCCATCCTCGGTGAAGAAGATTAAGGAGGTCGTGATGTGCGATTACCCTGAGTTCCTTGAAGAAGGAAAATTCTCAACCCTCACCGCATTGCGGGAAGTATCCGCAGCCCTCACCGTTCAAAGCCAACTACTGTCGGAGCTTGCCGAGCATGGCCACTACGTTCCTGAAACCCTGCCATCCGACCAGCAAGTTATCCTGCTGGTTATCAAGCTCGCCTACTGCGGAGTCAGCAAAGAACTGCTGCATCGACCTGTGAGTATCGACGTGCACAAGGTCAGCTACACCGGATTCAGTGTGAGGGACTGGGACAGCGGCAATATCATTGATTCATGGCAGACCGAAGACGGTGATGTGTTCGATGTGAACTGTGCGGAAGATGCCGTGTTCTGGCTTCCCCTGCCTGAGCATTGGCAAACCGTTATCTGGCAAGGCTGGGGATTTCCGTTTGCCGCTCTCCGGCCCGATGTGCCTGTATGAAGCATCTGGCATTTCGTGACGACGCAACGCCGCCATGTCTCTACGTTCCCACCGATTGGTCAAACCCCGAGGTATCTCATGACTAGGGGGTGTTCTCATTTGAAATATTTGGCTTCATTAGATACCCTTTGTGCATTTGAGGTATCTGCTGATGAGGCACTACTGGCTACGAGATGACCAATGGGAGCGTATCAAAGATCTTCTACCTGGCAAGACCATCGATAGAGGAGTAACCGCTCGTGATAACCGTCTGTTTGTCGAAGCGGTACTCTGGATTGCACGAACCGGTTCGCCTTGGCGGGATTTACCCGAGTTCTATGGCCATTGGCATCGAGTTTACGTTCGTTATAGCCGTTGGTCGCACAAAGGAGTCTGGCTCAAGATAATGGAATCGTTATCAGAAGATGCTGATTTTGAACAACTCATGGTCGACGGCAGCATCGTCCGTGTTCATCACCACGGGGCAGCAAAAAAACAGCGCAAGACGCCGAAGCCATGGGAAAATCCAGAGGTGGACTGACAACCAAAATACATGCAGCCGTTGATGCTTTGGGCAATCCCGTGCGCTTACTGTTAACCCCGGGACAAGCCTCAGAGTATGGTCAAGCGGAGGCACTATTGGATGGTTTTACGCCTGACCAGGTCTTGGCTGATAAGGGTTATGATTCAGACGCGTTTGTTGAAAGCATTCAGCGTGTTGGAGCTGAAGCGGTCATTCCATCAAGAAAGAACCGCCAACAACCGAGGCCGTTGGATCGACATATCTACAAAGATCGCAACTTGGTAGAGCGTTTTTTCCAGAAATTGAAGCAATTTCGTCGGATAGCGACGAGATACGAACGACTGGCGAAAAACTACCAGTCGATGTTGAGTCTCGTATCAGCAGTTATCTGGCTGGCATAATTGAGAACACCCCCTATTCACCCGTCATTTAGTGATTGCTTTACCCCTTATAGCACTGAGTGCGCTCTATTTGATAGAACCACTAAAATACAAACTGTAAAATAGGTTTTTTATTTAGTATTCTCTACCACCCACAGGCCTCTCGCAATGATTTAATTGCTTCACCCAACCCTGAAACATTAAATATTGCTGTATGCGGGCTTTGGTTAAAAGGAGTCACCTGAGCTACCACCTCGTCAGTAATAAGCATTTCTTTTAGCGTGTTTATTGGCGCGTTGTTAAATGCTCTTTTCTTATCAGACGACATAGACCACTTGGATGTTCTTGCATCACTCATACCAATTCTAAGTGTTACCTTTGCTTCGCTGCCCAAGTATGTTTGCCAGTTTATATACATTTCTGTTTTTTTTGATTCACAACGTGCGACTAACATTATTGGTTTACCAAACTTAGAGTTCCCAGAGTCCGCCTTTAAAAATATATTTACAGCTGTTGAACCGTCAATAGGGTTTACTTTCTTATCAACAGTCCATTTCCCAGTTACTCCTGTTTGAATTTTCACAGCTTGCGAACCGCTGAGGTTGTGTGCCTTTGCTATCTGGTCATAGCACTCAAGTCGAGCTAGATCTCCCTCAATAACTACGCACTTTTCAATAGAGCTTAATGGTACTTGTTCAGCCATTGCTGGCGCTGCTACTGTTAGTGCTACTATTACTGCCAAGATTAGCTTTTTCACGACTTGACTCCTTTCAGTTTAAAACTTAAGAGTATCACTTGTAATATACTACTGCCCATAAAATACAGGCTAGGCATTCTATCAGTTAATGGTTTATATTTGGCTCTATGCCAGCACTAGCCTTGGCCGGTTATAAGTAATATCGAATAACTTATGTGGAAACTAGCGTCTGTATCGCTTACCTGTATTCATCGGGATTCAGTATATATCCACGTATGTTATGCTGACTTACTTAGCTGTTCTTGTTCTGTTGACTGGCATTTTAGCCAGTTCAGGGGGTTGAAAGCCCCATGTCGATCTATTTACTAACCCAACAATGCTTTCTCCGGTGCCCTGCTCGCCCAAACTCGCGACGTTGCCGACGACGTGACGACCCATCTTCTTTATTTTAAGTCCCATCAAGCGAACCACAAGCAACCTTGATTGAGTCTCTTGCTGAAATGCCTAAGAGGTGTAGCTACTATATTAGATGGCCTAAATACTCATACCTGATGAACCAGTCATAGTAGGAACCTCAGCCATCCCCTCATATGAGCTAGAGCTGGCGCGGCCTAGCGGATAAACTACCCGTCTTTAAACCAAACTCGGCGACGTTACCAACCATGATCACCAGCGCTTCCATTTCAGAATACCTGCAAGACATCTTCGGCCAGGATATGCATGCCAAGCGCGTGCTTTCATTGGCCAATGCCACCTTGGGGGTAATTGAATCGAGCTCGCTGGCCATCCATGCTATTGGTAACGGCTTGGCTCAGGCCAATGGTCTTGAGCGTAAATACGCCATCAAGCAAGTCGACCGCTTGCTGAGCAACACCAAGCTCAATATCTGGTCGCTGTTCGACGACTGGGTGCCCTATGTCGTGGCCGAGCGTAAAGAGATCGTGGTCTCCATGGACTGGACCGAGTTCGATGCCGACGACCATAGCAGCATCGTGCTGAGCATGCAGACCAGCCACGGACGCAACACACCGTTGCTGTGGAAGACGCACAAAAAATCCTTGTTGAAAGGCAAGCGCAATGACCACGAAGATGAGCTGTTGTGGAAGCTGAAAAACAGTCTGCCAGACGATGTGAACGTAACCATCGTGGCTGATCGGGGCTTTGGCAGCACGGGCCTGTTTGCTCTGCTGGAAGACGAACTTGGGTTCGACTATCTCATTCGTTTTAAAGACAATATTCTGCTCTGCCCGGTGGGTGAAGACCTCAAACCGGCGAAGACGTGGCTGACGCCAAGTGGTCGTACCCGCACCCTGAAAGACGTGGAGCTGACCAGCCAAAGACAGCCTGTAGCGCGCGTATTCTGCTGCAAGAAAGCGGACATGAAGGAGGCTTGGTTTCTGGCCAGCAACCGGCGTGACCTGAGTGCCGCAGATGCCCTCAAGCTGTATGGCAAGCGCTGGGGCATCGAGTGCAGCTTTCGAGACATCAAGGACTACAAGTTTGGCATGGGCATGGCTGACACCCATGTCAGTTCAACCAACCGACGCGACCGTCTGTTCCTGTTCAGCGCCTTGGCCATTGTATTGCTGACCTTGCTCGGCAAGGCCGGCGATGCCGCCGGACTGGAGCGGACCATCAAAGCCAACACCAGTAAAACCCGGACCTATTCCTTCTTCCGCCAAGGGGCATTTATTATCAGATGCTGCCGAAAATGAAAGAGGAAAACGCCATCAAACTGCTGGAAAAGTTTTCCTACTATCTGTCACAGCACAAATTATACAAGCGCATCTTCGGCATTATCTGAGCCATAAAAATGAGGGGATCTCTAAGAGTAGGAACGGCACAGATCGAAGAGCTGGGTTGTGACTGGCGTTTAGCCAGAGCAGGGGATTGAAAATCCCCGTGTCGGCGGTTCGATTCCGTCTCTGGGCACCATTTTAAAGCAAGTGCTAGAAGCCGGCATAGCTCAGTTGGTAGAGCAACTGACTTGTAATCAGTAGGTCCCGAGTTCGACTCTTGGTGCCGGCACCATTTAAACCAGCCTCCGCGCTGGTTTTTTTGTGTCTGCGTTTTGCCTGCAGCTCTTTCCCTTTGCTCTCCCACACAGCACCAGGCTACCCCTTGCCTGTTTTCACTTCCCTCCCCACCCTTTTGTTACAAGCCTTCCAACATAATGATGCTGCCGGGATTGGCATTCTGGTTGCGATAAACATAGTCTTAAGTAAAAGGCAAAGGGATGCAGCCATGAAGAAGATATGCTTGATTGCCTTGCTGGCCGTTGCTACTGCCGCCAGCGCAGAGACAGAATCAGAAATAGAAGTAGCAGACGACACCGACTTGCCGGGCTGGGCTGTGGAAAAAATCACGCCCATGCACGACAGCGTTTCTCACTGGGTCACCAACAATTCTCGTAATATCGACGGTTTTTTCGGTACCAACGACAGCCTGCATGTGGAAAACGGCTCCTACCTCCGCCTGAGTCAGGAGCTGGAGTGGAGTGACGCCGAAGACTTCAGCGCCGAAACAGCCGCGCGCTTTCGCCTAGACCTGCCCACCACCAAAGAACGACTGCGCTTCATTATCGAAAGCGACCCGGAAGAATCCGAGGGTACCCTGGCCGAACAAGGCTCCAACCGGCTGCGCACCGATCAGCGTAGTCTCGGCAGCACCATTCTCGGCCTGAACAGACTAGGCAAGCGGGACAAGCGGGAGGCCTGGAACCTGCAAGCCGGAGCCGGGGTCAAGGTTCGCTGGCCGCCGGATCCTTACGTGCGCTTTACCGGCGAACGACTGTGGCAACTAGAGTCGCCGTGGCAGCTGGAATCCTACAATCGCGCCTCCTGGTTCAACGAAGAAGGCTACTCCATACGCAGCAGATGGGATATTGGCCGGCCGCTGGATGAAAACCATCACCTGCGCTTTATCACCAACTTTCAGTGGCAGGAAGAAGTCGATACCCTCGAATATTCCGAAGCGGTGGAGCTTAATCAGATACTGGGCAAGCGCAGCGTCATACGTTACGCCATCGCCGCAGTAGGAAGAAGCACCTCGGACCCGAGGCTGCATGATTATTATCTGTACAGTCACTACCGACGCAACCTGCACCGGGAGATTCTGTTTGTGGATTTTATCCCGGAGCTGCATTTCCCCCGTGATCAGGATTACGATCCCCAGTTCGGCATTACTCTCCGGCTGGAAGTCATGTTCAAGGGTGATCTGGTTTTTAGACGCTGAGTAAACGCAGACTTAAAGCGGGCGAAACAGCCGAACATCGGCTTCAGCCACCAAAGCCGGGGCCAACTGCTCGAAATAATCCTTGATGTAGGGCTGGGCACAGTGAGCTTCAAACGCTTCCCTGCTGGCCCATTGCTCGATAAAAACACAATCCCAGGGTTCGCCGTTGGCGCCCGCATAAGGCACTTCTTCGGTCAGTTGGTACAGCAGACAACCTTCTTCCCTGTGGGTGTTGGTGATCAGGCTTTTCAGCGCCTGCTGCAATTCCGGGGCCTTGCCCGGCTTGGCGTTAAAGCGGGCAACACAATATAAATCTGACATCATCTGCTCTCGGTACGAATAAAGGCAGTATGCTAATACATACTGGGTCTGCCTGAACAGCCCAAGCCCCTCGCCCGCCGTTACCGCATTATAAGCACCCTGAATTAAGCATCCACACAAAATACCTGTTGACCAAAAGCGGGGAACCGGTTAGAGTGACCGCAGCTCGAAAAATACGGCTATATTTATGTTCTTGTTACGATGTTCTAGTAGTACCTCGTCCTGTATTTCATAAGTTAAATCTGTATTTTTCCAAGCTCATTTATTTATGGTAGATTTGTTTACAGGATTTAGGTATGTCTAATATCGTTAAAGGTAAAGTAAAGTTCTTCAATGAGTCCAAAGGCTTTGGTTTCATCGAACAAGAGCAAGGTCCTGACGTGTTCGTACACTTCAGCGCCATCCAGAGCCAGGGTTTCAAAACTCTGGCCGAAGGCCAAGCAGTACAGTTCACTGTAGCTCAAGGTCAGAAAGGTCCTCAGGCTGAGAACGTAGTTCCTCTGTAAGAGACTACCTCGCCAAGAATTCCTAAAGCCGTGCCTCCGGGCGCGGCTTTTTTTTGCCTTTTTTCAGCTCTCCCCTTTATGCCGCTCTTCTCGAGAAGGCTGATGTCGCTACCGCTTCGCCTCATACCAATTCCATTAAGTATCTGATCAGACTGAGGCTTCCGTTCTCTGTTACCTATTCTCGAGCACCGAGTTGTCTGTAGACGATGCCAACAGGCCATGCCGAAACATTAGGGAGGACAAAGGGATCTGCTCAGCCGACCTTCTGCTTCAGGGATGAAACAGAGAGCGTACATGGAGGTATTCATAGCGAGTCGGCTGAGCGGGCCCTTTGTCCGATGTTTACACTGAGATGAAATAGATCATTTGTTTAGTCGGATTGGTATTATTCCCCTCCATTACTGCGACTAAAACCGGCCTATGGCATACCAGGACAGTAACTTGAGTAACATGGCCCCACTCAAGATACACACCCCGAGACTGAATGCGGTATCGACACCGTAATAGACCAGTCCGGCGGTCAGCAGACTGGCAATCAGCATTTGCAGCGCGCCAGAGAGCGCCGCGGCGGCACCGGCCAGATCCCGGTAGGGCTCCAGTAAGCGACTCATTGCATTGGAAAAAGCCATACCATTACCCAGAGCCTGAATAAAGATAGCGCTGATCACCCATACCGGCTGTAACGGCATTACCAGTATCCAGGCGCCGGCGGCCATCTGAACAAAAGGGCTCAGGCGCAGCATGTCTTCGGCCGAGACCCGATGCTGAACACGATTGTTGATAATCCCCCCCAGCAGTAATCCCAGAGCAGGGATCAGTGCCCAGCTGCCATATTCTGCCGCACTCATGTCGATTTGCCTCTGCATCACATAAGGCATCACCGACACGGACACCATCATCAGCGAAAACTGTCCCCACAACATGCCGCCATAACCGAGAAAATGGCGTAACCCCAGCAGGCGGCGATAGTTGGCGATAATACTCTTCAGGTTCATCGAGCGACGCTCGACGTTGAGGGTCTCCTTAAAACCGGCCAGCAGTAGCACCCACAGACTCAACTGGTAGATAAACATGGCCACAAACACACTTTCCCACCCCAGATGGTGGCCGATAATTCCTCCCACCGCCGGCGCCACAACAGGCGTAAAGGCCGCCGCCATGGCCACATAAGACAGCGCATTGCGCAGTGCTGGCCCCTCGAAGCGGTCGCGCAGCATGGCGCGGGAAACAACGGCACCACAGCCTGCTCCCAGCCCCTGTAGTAGTCGTCCCAGCAATAGCCATTCGAATGATGCCCCGGGCAACAGACACAGACCAACCCCCAGCAACGCCAGCTCCAGCCCCACCAGCAGCACAGGGCGGCGCCCTCGGGCATCACTCAAGGGCCCATACAGCAGCTGTACCGGGCCAAAGGCAAACAGATAGGCAGAAACCAGCCACTGTATCCGACTAGGATCTTCGGCCAGAGTCTGACTGATAGCCGGCAACACAGGTAACAGCAGGCCAATGCTCAATTGCCCCATACTGACAATAAGACAGGCCAGGACAAGGGTGCGGGTAGTAGAAGTGGATGTTGCCACGCATCCTCCTCTGGTTATAGGATCAGGGTTATGTGATTAGAGCCATGGGAGCAGGGCTGCAGGATTAAAGTGAGCTTTACTTTGACAAGTCGGGCATTCATTAAGCACAATCAAGGTTGAAAAATAACAAACAGGACTGCCTACATGACTGCCCAATCAGCAAATCCCCAATCGCTTCAACAAGCTTTTTCATTGGGTAACGGACAGGATGCGGCACTGAACTGGTTGCGCAAGAATCAGACTCATTGCGCCATCTTCCTCACCAATGGCATCAAGCTGGAAGGGATGATCAGTGCCTTTGATCAATACAGCATTCTGCTATCTGACCCCCGTGGTCAGCAGCAACTAATTTATAAAGCCAAGATTTCCACTATTTCTCCTGCGACCCGTCGGCCGCCGCGTACCGGGGTTATTATCAACAAGCCCCGCCGTCCCCGTTACGAAAGTCATCACACTCCGCGGGAAGATAATCATCGCCGGGATGATCAATACGATCCCCCCAGTGACGACGATCAGGGCTAATTCCTCACGCCCTTCAATAACAAAAAGGTCAGCTCAGGCTGACCTTTTTGTTATAAACGGGGAGACTGCTGTCTCCCCGCTCCCACATTTCGCTTACGCGGCCATCATGGGTTAAATCAGCTCCAGCTCTTCCATTACCCGGCGAATACGCGCCTTGGTGCTCTCTTGCAGGGGCACCACGGGGATACGACAGTTTTCGCTGGCCAGCCCCAGCAACGACAGACCATATTTGGGGCAGGCCGGATTGGGCTCGGCAAACATCACCTGATGCAGCGGTAGCAATCTGTCCTGCAGTGCACGAGCTTCTTCCCACTTGCCGGCCAGGGTCAGCTCTTGCAGCTGAGCACAGAGGCGCGGGGCCACGTTGGCGGTGACCGAGATACAACCCTGGCCACCGGCCACGTTGTAAGACACCGCGGTACCGTCTTCGCCGGACAACCAGGCAAACGGCTTCTTGATCAGCTGGCGTTCGGCCCAGGGGCGAGCCAGATCACCGGTGGCGTCTTTCACCCCGGCAATACGCGGCAACTCGGCGATGCGCGCCATGGTCTCGGGCTGAATATCGACCACAGCCCGGGGCGGAATGTTGTAAACGATAATCGGCAGCTCGGTCGCATCATGCAGCATTTTGAAATGCGCATAAAGACCATCCTGGCTCGGCTTGTTGTAATAACCGGCCACATGCAGGGTGGCATCGGCTCCTACCTTCTGGGCACAATTGCTGTATTCAATTGCCTCTACCGGGTTGTTGGAGCCGGCACCGGCAATAACCGGAACCCGCCCTGCGGCCTGCTCCGCCACAATTTCAATCACGCGACAATGCTCGTCGTACGTCAGGGTCGGGCTTTCTCCGGTGGTGCCAACCGGCACAATGCCGTGAGTCCCCTCCTCGATGTGCCAGTCAACCAGCCGGCGCAATGCCGCCTCGTCGAGTCGGTCGCCGTCAAAGGGGGTCAGCAGGGCAACTAAAGAACCGCGAAACATGGAAACTCCTTCTTCTGGATAGAGGATTTAAAAATTTAAATAAAAAACCCCGGTCGCTGTTGCATCACCGGGGTTTGAAACATCTTGTCTTGATGAGAGTCAGGCGTCGGTCACGCAACAGAAGCTGCCGCTTTTCGTTTAAGCGGTTTGCCCGGTTTGCGTTTAACGATAAAAATCATGAGTTGCACCCGAAAAGACCTTGAACAGCATCTTTTGCTAATGACCGACAAATGTCAAGAGTACCGGTAGCATGTATAATGCCCAATTGATTTATTTACCGCGGAGCCCGAGATGTTTGAGGCCTTGACCCCGGTCAGCGAAATGCTGACCCGTAATCTGGATATTCTGAGTCGCCAGCCATTGCTGGTATGCGGTCTGCTCGAAGACAACCTGCCTGGCCTGCTGGCCGAGGCCGGCCCCGCGCCCCGGGTGTTTACCACCGATTTCCGCTATTTTCAGTGGCAGCAGGCTCAGGGCCTTACCGATATCGAATTTGGCACCAGCCCGGGGCCCAGTGCCGCTGCGGGTCTGCTGTTACTGATGCCCAAGGCCAAGGCCGAGGCCGAATATCTGCTGGCCGCCTGCCTGCCGTTGCTGGCTGCCGGCGCCCCGGTTTTTATTGCCGGAGACAACAAGGGCGGCGTAAAGTCGGCCCCAAAATTGCTAGCTCCCTATTGCGGGCAGGTCAACAAGCTCGATAGCGCACGACGCGCCAGCCTGTATCAGGCCGAGCTGACCACATTGCCTGCACCCTTTGCCCTCGCCGACTGGATCAGCCGTTATCCGCTGGAAGAGGAGCAACTGCAGATCTGCGCCCTGCCCGGCGTATTCAGTGCTGCTCATCTGGACTCCGGCTCTCGCTTGCTGCTGAAGACCATCAGCTCCCTCAAGGGGCGAGTCCTCGACTTTGGCTGTGGTGCCGGCGTCATTGGCGCCAGCTTGTTGAAGCGTCATCCCGAACTAACGCTGGAATGCATCGATATCAACGCCCTGGCGCTGGAGGCCAGCCGGGCAACCCTGGCGGAAAACCAGCTCGACGCCAAGGTTTATGCCTCCGACGGGCTGAAGCAGGTGAGTGGCAAGTTCAATCACATCATCACCAACCCGCCCTTTCATGCCGGCCTGAGAACCTTCTATCACACCACCGAAACCCTGCTGAGCTCGGCCGCCGATTATCTGGTGCCGGGCGGCTCCCTGATCCTGGTGGCCAACGCCTTTCTGCCCTACCCGGAACTGATAGAAAAAAGCTTCGGCCATTGCGAGACCCTGGCTGCCACCGGCAAGTTCAGGATCTATCGGGCCAGACGCTGACCAGACCTGAGCAATTAGCACCTTTTTTGACCAACCGGCCATTAGCGCCGGTTTTTTTAACTTTTCTCGGAAACTGTGTATTGACGGGCGACAAAAAATCTATAGAATTCGCAGTCCTTGGCAACGCGAGGGTGGCGGAATTGGTAGACGCGCTAGCTTCAGGTGTTAGTGTCCTATGGATGTGGGGGTTCAAGTCCCCCCCTTCGCACCAAGTTACTGCAAAGTAACTGACGCCAGGAAACGATGACGGCCTCATCTAAAACAGCCGGAGAATTTGAGTATGCGAGGGTGGCGGAATTGGTAGACGCGCTAGCTTCAGGTGTTAGTGTCCTATGGATGTGGGGGTTCAAGTCCCCCCCTTCGCACCAGACTCCCAAGGTCTGATAATATACTCAAATAAAAAGATGGTGGCTCATCTCAAATAGCCAGAACAATCAGGTATGCGAGGGTGGCGGAATTGGTAGACGCGCTAGCTTCAGGTGTTAGTGTCCTATGGATGTGGGGGTTCAAGTCCCCCCCTTCGCACCACGATTGTTATGCAAGCCAATAGCTCCCAGCTATTTAAGCAATAATCCTCAGAAATATCCCTATGTAATTCAAATCACTCCTTTATAAAGCGCACGCTCGCAAGCCTCTTGCCGAGTTCAAGCACTGTGCATCTTTATATTCATCACCATAGATCCTCCCGACCCTGACACCAAACAGTTTAAATAACTGAGCTATTCGGTTGCTCTGTAAAGGTCGGACAAAGGGCCCGCTCCGCCGACACGCCGTGAATACCTCCATGTAGGCTCTCTGTTTCATCCCTGAAACAGAAGGTCGACGGAGCAGATCCCTTTGTCCGCCCTGATGCTGCACAGCCGCCTGTTGGCGCCGCCTACAGACAACTCGGTGCTCGAGAAGAGGCAACAGAGACGGCCTCCCACGACCGTGACATGCCATGGCCGAAAAATGCTCCTGCCGTTCGCCGTTCGCCGTTCCGGCATTCCCGTCATCCCAGCGGTCAGAGGGCATTTCCCGAGCCCTCAGGGGCCGAGCTTGCCTCGCCGAGCCGAACGGTTGCAGCTTGACCGAACATCCGGTGAATGTTCGCAGTAGGCTGCAACGGTGAGTGTCATTTGCCAGTGGCGTGTCGAGGGAGACGGCTGTGTTGCCTCTGAGCTCGGGTTTGAAAATGATCAGATCTTTAAATGTGATTGATATTATTTGCCCTGCATCCGGGTCAGCAGCGCCACCGTTTCCACATGCATGGTATGAGGGAACATGTCCACCGGCGTGGCCTGCTCCAACTTAAAGCCATGTTCACACAACCAGGCCAGATCCCGGGCCAGGGTCTTGGGATTGCAGGAAACATACACCAGCCGTTCGGGCTGCATCTCGGCCAGGGTCGCCAGCAGCGCCGCATCACAGCCCTTGCGCGGCGGATCCACCACCACGACATCGGCGGTGACGCCCTCCGCATACAGCTGGGGCACCAGCTGCTCCGCTGCCCCCTGATGGAATTCGATATTGGCGATAGCATTCAGCTCGGCATTGGCGCGAGCGTCGGCAATGGCCTCGGGCACCAGTTCTATGCCGATCACCTGTTTAGCATGACGGGCCATAAACAGGCTGATGGTACCGATACCGCAGTAAAGGTCGAACACCACTTCATTGCCCTGCAGATTGGCCAGTCGCATTGCCTCCCGGTACAGCACTTCGGTCTGGCGCGGGTTGACCTGATAGAAAGACAGCGGAGAGATGGCAAATTCCAGTCCATCCAGGCTGTCGACTATCAGCTCTTTTCCCCACAGCAGCCGGTTTTCCGGCCCCAGCACACGGTTGCCCACTGCGACATTGATATTCAGGATCAGGCTGGCCAGCCCGGTGACGGATTCAAGCTCGGCCACCAGCTGCGCCAGCGCCTCATCCGAGGGGGCCTCGGCCGCCACCAATACCACCATCAGCTCACCACTGTGAATACCGTTACGCACCATGATATGGCGAATACAGCCCTCATGAGTGGCCTCGTTATATGCCGGCACGGCACAGCTGCGCATCCAGGCTCTTATCCGCTGCACCACCTCTGTGGTCACCGGTGCCTGTACCCGACACTCGTCTACTTCCACCAGCTGATGACTATGCTTGGCATAAAAGCCGACATTGGGCCCGCGCTGCACCGCATACTGAGCCTTATTGCGATAATGAAAAGGCTCACTCATGCCCAGCGTGTCCGCCACAGGACAGTCCAGCCCCCTGGCCTGCAAGACATCGAGCAGCAGCCGACGCTTAAGATCGAGCTGGGCCTCGTCGCTCATCACCCGCAGCTGACAGCCACCACAGGCGGTGTAAGGGCAGAAATCCTCACGCCGGGCCGCCGCAGGCTGCAATACGCGCACCAGGGTACCCTGGCAGAAGTTGGGTTTGACCAGGTTCAGCTGTATCTCAACCTGCTCGTCGGGCAAGGCGCCTTCGATATACAAGGGACGCCCTTCCAGAGTGGCGATGCCATCTCCTTTCTCGGTAAGGCTGTGAACGGAGACGGTAACCAGCAGGCCGGGTTTTAACATGGGGATACACTCTATGCGAAGAAGCGAAAAAACAGGTCATTCTACGTGATCCCGCCTCTGGCGGGAATCGACCTTGAAACGCCCGCATGTCACCGGTCATAAAGACGGGTAAACAGGGTCGGGGCTAATACCGGTAATAAGGCTGAAAGCGGGTGTACTGCGAAGCGTCGAGCGGAAAAGTCGATGGCCAGAAAGCAAAAAACCACCTCGAGGGTGGTTTTGATTATCAAGTGGTAGCGGTGGGCGGACTTGAACCGCCACGCCCGAAGGCAACGGATTTTGAATCCGTCGTGTATACCAATTTCACCACACCGCCTCTTGATAGCATCACCTAGGTGAGCGGTTTGCATTATACGTATCCCCTCACCTCCCGCAAGCAGATTATGACACTCGCCGTGACGACTGCGCATTAATCATACACTCGAGTGGCGATTACCCCGAGCCACTGCATTTGCTAGAATACGGCAACTTTTTCAGCGAACGGCAGGTAATGGTAGTGACTTCTTATACGGGGCTGCCCAGGGCAGGTGTAATGCGTCGGCTGGGGGCCTGGCTTTATGATTTGCTGGTCGTGATATCGCTGTTGATGGTGGCGGGGTTTATCTTCTTCGGCCTGACCGCCCTGGCCCTGAGCCAGGGTTGGATAACGCTGGGGCCCTATCAGGATACCGCCGAGCTGCTCAGTGCCAACCGGCTGTACCAACTGAGCCTGCTGACAGTGGCCCTTGGCTTTTATTGCTGGTTCTGGCGTACCAGCGGTCAAACCATCGGCATGCGCGCCTGGCGCTTGCGGGTACAGAACACAGACGGCAGTCGCCTGCGGCTGTCTCAGTGCATTATCCGCGCCGCTACGGCCTTGCTGGGGCTTGGCAACTTCTGGATCTGCTTGAACCCAGGCACCAGACTGGCGTTGCAGGATAAAATCGCCGACTGCGAGATGGTGGTGCTTACCAAAGAGCAGAACAAGCAGTTGCTGGATAAACAGTAACCGGGACTGGGGATTAATCCACTCCCTAATCCCCAATCCCCTCTTTCAGGCCCTGCGATTGAGCAGAAACAGCGCCACGCCGATAAACAACAAGCTGGGACCCAGGGCACCCAGCACCGGCGGCACCTCATAGACCAGGCTGATGGGGCCGAAGACCTCGTTGGCCACATAGAAGCCGAAACCAAACAGAATACCCATCAGTATCCGGGCACCCATAGTCACGCTGCGCAGGGCGCCGAACACGAAGGAAGAGGCTAGCAGCATCATAGCGATCACCATCACCGGCTGCAGCGCCTTGCGCCAGAACGCCAGCTCATAGAGGCTGCCATCCTGGCCGTTGTCTTTCAGATAGCCCCTGTATTCCCACAAGCCACGCATCGACAGCTCATCAGGCTCGATGGCCACTACCCCCAGTTTTTCCGGGGTCAGGCTGGAATGCCAGACCCGGCTGGTCTTTTGTTCGGTCTCGATCGATACGCCGGGGTTGAACAGGGTGTCGGTCACATTGCTCAGCTGCCATTGCTGATTCTGATATTCGGCACTGACCGCCTGAGTGATACGGCTGAGGGCCATGTCTTCGTCAAAATAGTAGAGGGTTATATTGCTAAGGGTGCCATCACGCCGGGCCTGACCGATGTTGATATAGGACTCGTTGTCCTTGGCCCAGACGCCGTTGACCGACAGCACCACCTGCCCATTAGAGCGAGCCTGAGTTCGCAAGTCGTCCGATGCCAGTTTGGTGGCCGGCGCCACGTATTCACCCACCAGCATGATAATCAGCATCAGAGGCAGCGCCGTTTTCAGGGCGCTGGTAACGATATTGAAGCGAGAGCTGCCGGAGGCCTGCATCACCACCAGCTCACTGCTGCTGGCCAGCTGGCCCAGCCCTATCAGCCCCCCCAGCAGGGCGGCGATGGGGAAAAACAGCACGATTTCCTTGGGCATCGACAGCAGCACATAATAAAAGGCCGTCAGCAGGGTATAACTGCCCTCTCCCACGCTGCGCAGTTGCTCCACATAACGGATAATGGCAGACAGCCCCACCAGCGTCAGTTCACACAAGAGGATGGACATCAGCACGGTACGGCCGATGTAACGATCGAGAATTGTCAGCATCAGGCCGCCTTGTTCCGTTTGAATTGTTCCCGGGTCCGGTTCCACCAGGCCGTTTCCAGCAGGTTGAGCGGCAAGGTCACCAGCAGCAGGAACAGCAGTGGTACCGAATAGAGGCCGGGCAACACCGGCAGGCTCCCTCCTTCAACCGCCGAGCGGGAGGCGCTCTGCAACAGGAAGTAGGCCAGATAAAGCAGAATGGCCGGCAGCAACTTGGCATAACGTCCCTGGCGCGGATTCACCACCGCCAGCGGCACTACCGCCAGAGTCAGCACCAGCATCGACAGCGGCAATACCAGTCGCCACTGTAACTCCACCTTGTCCATCAATTCATCCGACTGCCAGAGGGCGGCACTGCTGGTCGACGCCTCTTTGCGCTCGACTTCCCCTACCTCGGAGGCACGAATGTAGGCGCTGTATTCGTCGAACTCGGCCACGTCAAATTCCCGGTTGCCGGGGGTTCCGCTGTAGCGACGGCCATGATCGAGCGTCAGCCACTGACCGCCATCGCGCTCATGCAAACGGCCGCCGTCGGCCACCACTATACTGGGAGCCTGCTGGGCCTGACCTCGCTGCACCACAAACAGGCGATTAAGGCGGTTACCCTCCTCTTCCGGCTCCAGATCCTCCACGTAGGCCACTATGCGACCTCCGTCCAGGCTCATGAAACGTGCTTCACGCAGTACCGCAAAGCCCGGATCGGCCTTCACCTCTTCCAGCAACTGATAAACCTGAGTCTTGGACCAGGGGGTGAGCCAGAGCGAGTTAAACAGGGCTGCTCCGGTCCAGAACAGCGCCAGAATCATAGTGGCGCGCATGATTTTACCGGGGCCTATGCCCACCGCCCGCATCACCGTCATCTCGCTCTCGGCGTAGAGCCTGCCGTGCGCAAACAGAATGCCGATAAAGAGGCTGATCGGCAGCATCAAGGTGGCCATATCCGGCAGGTTCAGCAGCAGCAATTTACCGACCAGAGCGCCGGGTATCTCGCCACTGGCGGCCTCGCCCAGCACCTCAATAAAATTCTGGCTGACGAAGATCAGCAGCAGCACGAACAACACGGCCAGCTGAGTCTTCAGGGTTTCCCAAAACAAATAGCGGAATGCAATCACCGTTAATCCCAGTGTAAACTTGTCTTTTTAATGGAAACGCTTAAGAATAAGCGTAAAATTACGATTTTCGCATATTAAGTACGCGAAGTTCGGCGTCTTTTAGCGATAGATACCATTATCGTTGATCTGACGCTCATTGTCTTCAAGCTGTAGGAGAATCCATGGAGTTCAGTGTTAAAAGTGGTAGCCCCGAAAAACAGCGTAGTGCCTGTATCGTGGTTGGCGTATTTGAACCCCGCCGTCTGTCTCCGGTCGCCGAACAGCTGGATAAAATCAGCGACGGTTACCTGAGTTCTCTGCTGCGCCGTGGCGATCTGGAAGGCAAGGCCGGCCAGATGTTGCTGTTGCACCAGGTACCCGGCGTGCTGAGCGAGCGGGTATTGCTGGTCGGTTGTGGCAAGGAGCGAGAGCTCGACGAGCGCCAGTACAAACAGATCATTCGCAACACCATCAGTACCCTGAACGACACCGGCTCGATGGAAGCCGTCTGCTTTCTGACCGAGCTGCACGTCAAGGGCCGCGACACCTATTGGAAAGTGCGCCAGGCGGTGGAAACCACCAAGGCCAGCCTCTATACCTTCGACCAGTTCAAGACCAACAAGGCCGAGCCGCGTCGTCCGCTGCGCAAGCTGGTATTCAACGTGCCCACGCGACGGGAACTGACCATAGGCGAGCGCGCCATTCAGCACGGTCTGGCCGTGGCCAAGGGCGTCAAGGTGTGCCGCGATGTGGCCAATATGCCGCCCAACGTGTGCAACCCCGCCTATCTGGCGTCTCAGGCCCGCCAGCTGGCCGACGCCTGGGACAACATCAGCACCCGGGTGATTGGCGAAGAAGAAATGGCCGAGCTGGGCATGAATGCCTATCTGGCCGTGGCCCGTGGCTCCCACAACGAAGCCATGATGTCGGTCATCGAGTATAAAGGGCACCCGGATCCCGACGCTCGCCCCCTCGCCTTGGTGGGCAAGGGCCTGACCTTCGATGCTGGCGGCATTTCGCTCAAACCTGCCGACGGCATGGACGAAATGAAATACGACATGGGCGGCGCCGCCTCGGTACTGGGCACCATGCATGCCCTCGCCGAGCTGCAGCTGCCGGTGAACGTGGTAGCCATTATCGCCGGTTGTGAAAACATGCCCGACGGCAATGCCTATCGCCCCGGCGACATTCTCACCAGCATGTCCGGCCAGACCATCGAAGTGCTCAACACCGATGCGGAAGGCCGACTGGTTTTGTGCGATGCGCTGACCTTCGTCGAGCGTTTCGAGCCGGAAGTGGTCGTCGATGTGGCCACCCTGACCGGAGCCTGCATCATCGCCCTGGGCCACCATACCTCCGGCTTGCTGGCCAACCATAATCCGCTGGCCCACGAGCTGCTCAATGCCTCTGAACAGGCCGGCGATCGCGCATGGCGTCTGCCGATGAACGACGAGTATAATGAGCAGCTGGAAAGCCCCTTCGCAGACATGGCCAACATAGGTGGCCGTCCGGCAGGCGCCATCACCGCCGCCTGTTTCCTCAGCCGTTTTACCAAGAAGTACAACTGGGCCCACCTGGACGTGGCCGGTACCGCCTGGAACAGCGGCAAGAACAAAGGCGCCACCGGCCGTCCGGTGCCGCTGCTGACCCAGTTTCTGCTGAATCGGGCCGGCGTCAACAACATCGAAGAGTGAGCATGAGCCAGGGCTGTTTCTATCTGCTACCGGACTCCTCCGGCCCCGAGCTGCAAGAGCAGCTGGTGTGTCAGCTGACCACTGACTGTTACCGCCAGGGGCTGGGTGTCTTCATTCATACCCGCAGCCAGGAACAGGCCGAGGCGCTGGATGAACGGCTGTGGCAACAGCCCCCCGACGGCTTCGTGGCGCACAATCTTCAGGGCGAAGGCCCTCGCCAGGGTGCGCCGGTTATCATCAGTTGGCAGGCACCGCACAGCAGCCGCGCCGTGCTGATCAACCTGGCGCCCGAGGCGCCGTCCTTCGCCCGGCGTTTCAAGCAGCTGATTGACTTCGTGCCCTCCGATGAGGAGGGCAAACAACAGGCTCGGGAACGCTTTAAAGCCTATCGTCAGGCCGGTTTTGAACTCACAACCGCCCCTGTACCTCCCCAAACTCAAGACGAATAACATCATGGAAAAAACCTTTAATCCCAACGCCATCGAGCAGGCCCTGTACCAGCAATGGGAAAGCAGGGGTTACTTCAAGGCCCACGGCGACACCAGTAAAGACCCCTACAGCATCATGATACCGCCGCCCAACGTGACCGGTAGCCTGCACATGGGTCATGCGTTTCAAGACACCATCATGGACACCCTGATCCGCTACCAGCGCATGCAGGGCAAAAACACCCTGTGGCAGGTCGGCACCGACCACGCCGGTATCGCCACCCAGATGGTAGTTGAGCGCAAGATCGCCGCCGAAGAAGGTAAAAACCGGCACGATTACGGCCGCGATGCCTTTATCGACAAGATCTGGAACTGGAAAAAAGAGTCCGGCGGCACCATCACCAAGCAGCTGCGCCGTCTGGGCGCCTCGGTCGACTGGGAGCGCGAGCGCTTCACCATGGATGAAGGCCTGTCCAACGCGGTGAAGGAAGTGTTTGTACAGTTGTATGAAGACGACCTCATCTACCGTGGCAAGCGCCTGGTGAACTGGGATCCCAAGCTGCACACCGCCATCTCGGATCTGGAAGTGGAAAACCGTGACGTAAAAGGTCACATGTGGAACTTCCGCTATCCGCTGGCCGACGGTGTCAAAACCGCCGACGGCAAAGACTATCTGGTGGTGGCGACCACCCGTCCCGAGACCATGCTGGGTGACACCGCCGTGGCGGTGAATCCGGAAGATCCCCGTTACCAGGATTTGATTGGCAAGTTCATCATGCTGCCTCTGGTCAATCGCCGTATTCCCATCGTCGGCGACGAGCATGCCGATATGGAAAAGGGCACCGGTTGTGTGAAAATCACCCCGGCCCACGACTTCAACGATGCCGAGGTCGGCAAACGCCACCAACTGCCGCTGATCAACGTGCTGACCCTGAACGCCGACATTCGTACCGAAGCCGAAGTCTTTACCACCAAGGGCGAGCCCAGCACCGCTTATTCCGCCGAGTTGCCGGCCCAGTTTCAGGGCATGGAACGCTATGTGGCCCGTAATGCCATAGTGGCGGCCCTTGATGAACTGGGTCTGCTCGACGGCGTCAAGGATCACGACCTGACGGTGCCTTATGGCGACCGCGGCGGCGTGGTGATAGAGCCGATGCTGACCGACCAGTGGTACGTGCGCGCCGGCCCTCTGGCCAAGGTCGCCACCCAGGCGGTGGAAGACGGTGAAATCGAGTTTGTGCCCAAGCAGTACGAGAACATGTATTTCTCCTGGATGCGTGACGTCCAGGACTGGTGCATCTCGCGCCAGCTGTGGTGGGGCCATCGCATTCCCGCCTGGTACGACGCCGATGGCAAGGTGTATGTCGGTCGTGACGAGGCCGAAGTGCGCGCCAACTACAAGCTGGGTGCCGACGTGGCACTCAACCAGGACGAAGACGTACTCGACACCTGGTTCAGCTCGGCGTTGTGGACTTTTTCTACCCTGGGCTGGCCGGAGAAAACTCCGGAGCTGGCCACCTTCCATCCGTCCAGCGTGCTGGTCACCGGCTTCGACATCATCTTCTTCTGGGTGGCGCGCATGATCATGATGACCATGCACTTCATCAAGGATGAAAACGGCAAGCCGCAGGTGCCCTTCAAAACGGTCTATGTCACCGGTCTGATCCGCGACGAAAACGGCGACAAGATGTCCAAGTCCAAGGGCAATGTGCTGGATCCGCTGGACATGATTGACGGCATCGATCTGGAGTCTCTGGTCACCAAACGTACCGGTAACATGATGCAGCCCAAGCTGGCCGCCAAAATCGAGAAGGACACCCGCAAGGAGTTTGCCGACGGTATCGAAGCGCACGGCACCGACGCCCTGCGCTTTACCCTGGCGGCGATGGCTTCAACCGGTCGCGACATCAACTGGGACATGACGCGCCTGGATGGCTATCGCAGCTTCTGCAACAAGCTGTGGAACGCCTCGCGCTACGTGCTAATGAACACCGAAGAGCAGGACTGCGGCACTCATGCCGAAGATAACGGCGGCGAACTCAAGTTCTCTCTGGCTGATCGCTGGATCCAGGCCCAGCTGCAGGTCACCATCAAGGACGTACGCGACGCACTCGACAGCTACCGCTTCGACCGGGCCGCCAATGCGCTCTACGAGTTTATCTGGAACCAGTTCTGCGACTGGTATCTGGAACTGACCAAGCCGGTACTGTGGCATGGCTCACAAGCCGAGCAGCGCGCCACCCGCAAGACCCTGATCGAGGTGCTGGAAACCCTGCTGCGTCTGGCGCACCCCATAATGCCTTTCATCACCGAAGAAATCTGGCAACGGGTGGCTCCGCTGGCCGGCCGCGGTGGCGACAGCATCATGCTGGCCGCCTATCCCGAAGTGGATGCAACCCAGGAAGATGCACAGGCCATGGCCGATCTGGAATGGGTGAAGCGTTTTATCGTGTCCATCCGCCACCTGCGGGCCGAGATGAACATTCCGCCCAGTCAGGCCCTGTCGGTACTGCTGCGTCCGACGACAGATGACGCTCGCCGCGCCACCGACAACGATGCCTTCCTCAAGGCCATGGCCAAGCTGGATGCCATCACCCAGCTAACAGCTGATGAAGCGGCTCCCACCTCCACCAAGCAGCTGATCGGTGACACCGAGCTGCTGCTGCCGATGGCGGGACTGATCGACAAAGACGCCGAACTGGCCCGACTGCAGAAGGAGCTGGGCAAGGTGTCCGGTGAAATCAAGCGGTTGGAAGGCAAGCTGAACAACGCCGGCTTCGTCGCCAAGGCGCCCGCCGATGTGGTCGCCAAGGAGCAGGAGAAACTGGCCGACTACAAAACGACACTGGCCAAGCTGCAGCAACAACAAGAGCAGATAGCCAGCTTGTAAGACGACTAGCCGAGTCTGATCAAGAAGCCAGCCTGAAGAGGCTGGCTTTTTTATTGTTCATGAAACAGCCAGGCTCTTTGCCCTCTTTGATACAGCCGAGTCGTCTGTCAGCGCCGACTGCTGTCAATTTGGTGTTCAATAAGAGCAACAGCCCGGATGATGCGGAATCTATGCCATCATTAATAAAAAACGGAACGAGGACACAAAATGAACAGACTACTGCTCTTGGCTGGTTTGAGCCTGCTGCTGGGTTGTCAGGATTCGGGCGCTGCCGCTTCTCGTCTTACCGGTGATCAAGCGGGCCTGCTGCAGGTGTCCAGCCCGAACACCGAGCCTGCTACCGGCTCACTCGCGAGCAAGCAACGGCAGCTGCTGGCATACCATAACAGGGTCAGGGCAGACGTCGGGGCGCCGCCGCTCGTCTGGTCTGCCGCCGCCGAGGCGCAGGCACAACGCTGGGCCAGGGTGCTGGCCGGACGCTGCGATATAGAGCACAGCCAGGGTTCGGGCTTCGGTGAAAACCTGTTTATGGGGACCCTTGGGTTTTATGACGAGCTGGACGGCATCAAAGCCTGGGAAGATGAAAAACGGGATTATGCGGGGCAGCCGCTGAGCCGCAGCCTGGCACCCAGAGTAGGTCATTATACCCAGATGGTCTGGCCCACCACCCGGGAGCTGGGTTGTGCCACTTCTGTCTGTAACAACAACCTTATCCTGGTGTGCAACTACTATCCGCCAGGAAACTACCTGGGGGAGCCTGCCTATTAATACCAGTTACATAAAGGGATCTGCTCCGCCGACCTTCTGTTTCATGGATGAAACAGAGAGCCTACAGGGAGGTATTTACGGCGAGTCGGCTGAGCGGGCCCTTTGTCTGACGTTTACACTGAGATGAAATAGATCAGTTATTTAGTCGGATAGGTATAATACGGAAGACTTGAGCAAGTCTTCCGTCTTGGGTCATGGCGTCGTTATTTTTTGTCTTTGTCGACCTGATTACCGATGACACCGCCGATCACGGCACCGCCTATGGTTCCCATGGTGCTGCCACCGGTGAGCACAGAGCCGGCTACACCGCCCGCACCGGCACCGATGGCTGTGTTCCGATCCCGGTCCGACATGTTACTACAGGCAGACAAGCCCAGCAGCAGGACTGCGGACACGCCCACTACCATTATTTTGCCGTTGTTCGTCTTCATGGTTGCCTCGATCGATATACGTCTTGCATGCACACTCTTGAGTATAATCCCTTTACTCGCGATCGGCTCGCCTCGAGAGCTGGCTTGTGTCTAACGCTGTCGTCCGGCTTACCGGATGACTCAGGCGACCAATCCCAACCACAACAACCGCACCACGGCGACGTTGGCGATGCTGACCAGCAGCAGAAAGCTGACATAAGTCATGACCAGATAACGAAAATAGTTGTGCCGGCTGTGCTTGAGCAGCCCCTGTCTTTCCTGATAGCTGCGATGAGCGGAGGCTATCTTGGCAAACAGAGTCAGCTCGAAGTGCATCAGCACCAGAGAAATCAGCGTCAGCACGGTGCCGAGCAGCGGCGCTATCAGGATCCAGCCTTTCAGTACCTGGGTAATCTCGGGCTTGAGGTAAGGTACCGCGCCCAGCAGCACCACGGCGATGGTGATCTGAAACAGCTTTTGCCAGATGTGATCGTGCCGATACTTGTATTCATCCCACAGCAGAACATGCGGGTCGTACTGATGGTACATATGGGCTCTCCCTGACTCCTTTTTGCGCCACTATAGCACGAGACTCAAGCCCAGCTCAGCATCCTCGGGGCGCGCCATATCGCCCTGTTGGTAGTCGCAAACTCCATCGGGAAACACCGCCTCCAGCATGGCGCTGTAGGACTCCACCTCCTGTGGATAATACAAGCCCCGCGCCACCGCCTCGGCCACCGGCACCCGAGCACACTTGAACAGATCGCCGGTCAGTGGGCTGCCAGCGGCATTGCGCGGTGACCGGTAAGCCGGGTAGTGATTCAGGCAGGTACCCATATCGGTATCGCCTCGCCAGGGACCATTCCATACCCTGTTTCCTTCGGCTATCAGTTCGCCTTTATCGGTCCAGCAGGCGTCTTTCGCCGCCGACGGACGTCGGCCCGTGGTCAGCCACTCGTCGAGCAGCACAAAGGCGCGATCGCTGGGATCATAGGGTTTGCCACTTTGCCAGATAACCATGTTATCCGTATTACCCCGAGCCTGACGGATACGCAGCCAGGATGACAAGGTTGCATAGGAGTGGTGCATGTCGAGCTGGTTATCCAGATAGTGACGCAGATCGATCACCGGAATATCGATATTACCGAGAAAGACATGACCGGAATAATAGGCAGCCGCCATGGCGCCATCGTGCCCCCGGCTACGGGGTGCCGTCTTGATCAAGTCGACCTGATTGCGCTCAAACACCCGCAGTGGCACCGGACGGCCCGGCGTCTTCTGCATGTTATGGTCACTCCAGATGGATACATCAGCCAGACTGTCATCCCCGGTCAGCACCCACAGCCTCTCTTGCGCCATGTCTTTCGATGCCTTCCAGCTGCCGATATTGGCATTAAGGTGGAGAAACTCGGCCATGTTAATCTGCCCCAGTTTCAACGCCTCCAGGCCATACTGCACCCCGACGTTATCATGGGTGCGGTGGGCAAAACCGTCTTCCCCCACCCCGTAGAACGCGGACAGATCGTGCCAGTGACTGAAACGGTCGGCTCTGGCCACCGCCGGCGCATAGTGATGTATCCGATGGAAGTATCGGGGGTTATTGGTCAGCGGCGCCAGCCCTCGCCAGCTCTTGGAACACTCGGTGGCCCCCGGCGGCAACGCCGGCAAGGTCAGACCCAGGCCGGCGACCCGGGCCCAGCGGTAGTATTTCTTGAATTCGTGCTCAACATCACTGCTGGCCGCCACCCCCATCACCTGGCCCCGGTTTTCCTGTACCCGCCAGCGCTGGTTGTCTCGCGCCGTGACATCGAAATAGTATTCCAGCAGTTCACAATCCAGCGCCCAGATACTCTGGGTGATCATGTCCGGATAACTGTATTGGGGAATGAGGGCGTCGAGCAGGCCTGGCTTGTTCTGGGCTATCAGATACTGCTGCACCGCACCGCCGGAGCCACCGATGCCGACCGTGTAGTCCGGCTTGCCATATCGGGCCACAAACTGCGCCTTGACCATGTCGGCGGTGTTGGCCGCCAGCCACATGTTGTAGTGATTACTGGTCACGTTGCCGCCAGAGCCCGCCAGGGCGTACCCCTCGGCCAGCTGTTTGGTCAGGCGTGAGGCGATGCGCCCCAGGCTCATCTTGCCCTGGCGCTTGCCGATGCCCACGCCGCCCTTGAAGTGATAGATGAGTTTGTTGTTCCAGTAAGGGCTCCGGGTATCGGTCACCGGCGTCATTGGGTCGGCCAGCATGGCAATTACATACATAAAGCGATTGATGGTGCCCCGCTCCACCCTAAGTACGAAGGGAATGGTGCTGCCCTGCCAGTCCAGCCAAGCCAGATCGGCCGGCTCTCCGCTCTCGGGCCAGAGATAAAAATCGTCCCGCCCTTCTACCTTGTAGAAATAGTCGACCCGGGTCGGCAACAGGCAGTCCTTGCTATGGCCGAGCAGCCGGGTCTTGTCCTTCACTCCGTCGAGCTCTGCATACACCGGGGTGCCGATGCCTTGCCGGTTATCCACCAGAGGCTGGCCCAGCCCGACCTCTTCGGTATTACAGGCAAAGGGATACTGCAGCGGGCCGAGCGAGGTATCCACCGGGCCGGTTTGCCCAAGGCTGACAGGAAAATCAAAAGCGGATAAATCCAGCTGCACCCGGGAGGCATGAGGCCCTTCATAGACGGGCCTTGGCGCAGCGGGATCGTAACCGGGTGGCAGCGCCTCCACCACCAGCTCGGGAGGATCCGACAACAAATGACGACCCAGCCTTGCCTGCAGCTGCGGCCAGCTCGCCAGAAACAGTAACAACACCAGTGGCAACAGCCACCACCAACGTCTGCTTTTTATATTCATATCGCGTCACCTCTGAGCTAAGCATAGTGGAGAAAAAAAGCATTGCATCCACGGTGACAGCGGTTATCGTCTCGCTGACATAAGAGGAGAAAGTCATGATTAACGCGCCTGAAATCAAAGTCGAAGAGGACGAGCGAGACTCGGCTCCCGGACGGATAACCGCGATCGAATCCCGCCACAACGCGCCGCTGGCGGCATTGATCCGACTGGTATCGGCGGAATATGGCCTGACCGCCGATAAAGGCTTCAGCGTGGCCGACCCCAGTCTGGACAGGCTGAGTGAGGTGTACCGACAAAATGGTGCCGGCTATTGGGTGCTGGAAGACGACGTCGGGGGCGTGCTCGGCGGTGCCGGTCTGGGCCCGATGGCCGGTTACGACGGGGTGTGCGAACTGCAGAAGATGTATCTGGCAGCATCGGCCCGGGGAATGGGGCTGGGTCGTGGGCTCGCGCTGCATGTCTTGCAACAGGCGAGCCTGCGGGGCTATCGATACTGTTATCTGGAAACCACGGCGCTATTGCCCGAGGCGCTGGCGCTTTATCAGAAGCTGGGCTTCGCGCCCTGCGAGCGACTGGGCAACACCGGACATAATGACTGTGAAATCACCCTGATGCTGCCCCTGAGCTAACCATTACTCTTTGAAGTACCAGATATTACTCTTCAAAGTAGGTGCCCCAACCGTCGTATTCGATGCCGTATTTTTGGGCGATCGGCAGCAGCTGCTCAATCTGCACCATGATGGCCTCCTCGGTCAGGGGGCCTTCCTTGACCGCATCGAAACACAACAAGGTCTCGCCACGCTCCAGGGTTAGCTCTTCCGCATCGGTCACCTCGAATTCGGCCTTGAAGCAATCGACCGCAGCCTTTTCGAGCCGGTTGAAATCCTGGCCGGAAAAATGATGTTCTATGGTGTATTCCACATCCGGGTTACTGCCATCTTCCAGCAGGGAGGTGATGATTTCACGGGTTTCTTCTCGCCAGTCTTGCTGTTCAGTCATGGGTGGCTCCTTGGCCGAATTACGGAATGAGGTACAGCTTAGGGCCTATTGACCTTTCGCGGTTAAATTTCGTTCGAATTAAACGCGTTTAGACGAACCCGCAGGGCAGCGCCTGGGGTCTTTCTACTGCGTTATCGCTTATTTACGTAGAGTGACTACACGGCATAAGCTCTGCCTTGTATCAAGACCCCACAAACTGCTGCAAAAATCATCTCGAAAGGTCAACAGACCCTAGGGACGGCGGGCTTCGCTGTCCAGCTCGGCAATACGCTCGGCAATCAGCTGTCGACTGTGCTTGAGCAAGTCTCTGATCTGATTGGGTGCATAGCCCTCGACCGAAATCGGCGGCATGATTTCGACTATCAGCTCACCATTGTCCCAGCGGTTCAGGTCAACCTGACCGAAATAGCTGGAGCAGGCGATGGGCACTATGGGAACGCCGGCCTGCAGGGCAATATGAAAGGCGCCGGTCTTGAAGGGCAACAGCCCCTTGCCCTTGCTGCGGGTCCCTTCGGGAAACATCCAGATCGACATGTTACGCTGGCGGATCTTGTCGACCACGGTACCGATGGTACTGGCGGCCTTGGCCTTGTTCTCTCGGTTGATCAACAGATTGCCACTCAGCCAGAACAACTGCCCAAACAGCGGTATCCAGAACAGGCTGTTCTTGCCGATGGCCACAGTACGCGGCATCACGGCACCAGTCAGGGCGATAATATCCCAGTTGCTCTGATGGTTGGCGATATACACCGCCGAGTGCAGATCCTTGACATGTTCATAGCCCCGAAATCGCACCTTGAGCCCCACCAGCGGGCAGGCCTTATTAAACAAACGCCCAAGCAGATGGACGTTATTGGGATGACGGGGGCGCAACAGGCACACCAGGGTACCAAGCACGAAAACTACAACCATGGCCAGGGCCAGCAAGAACAGCCGCAACAGCTTTAACATGAACAAACCTCGCATTTTGAGAGACGGCAGTATACTGAGCGGACCCGGAGGGAACAAGGATTGCTACCGCGTATCGATGGCGGTGTCGGCGCCTCAGGGAGAATAAAGGAATCAGCGTCAAGGTTTCCGGGCCCTCAAACAAGAAACCGCCCTCATGGAGCGGTTTCTTGTTGTCGACTGCGTCGCCAATCAGCTCAGCTTGCCATGACACTGCTTGTACTTCTTGCCCGAGCCACAGGGACAGGGATCGTTGCGCCCTACCTTCTGACCTTCGCGCACGAAGGGTGCCGAGTCATCGCTTGAAGCAGCAGCCGCGTTTTCATCTTCCAGCAGGCTGTCGGCCACCGCATGGCTGTAGCTCTGGGGTTGGTTTTCTGCCGCCTCACGCCGTTTTTCTTCAACCGCTTCCACTTCTTCCTGGCTCTGTACCCGCACCCGGCTCAGAATGCTGACCACTTCCCGCTTCAGGTTATCCAGCAGCTGGGTAAACAGCTCGTAGGATTCACGCTTGTATTCCTGCTTGGGGTTCTTCTGGGCATAGCCGCGCAGGTGAATGCCCTGGCGCAGGTGATCCATGGCCGCCAGATGCTCTTTCCACAAGGTATCCAGGGTCTGCAGCATCACGGAAGTCTCGAACTGGCGCAGCACCTCGGCACCTACCACTTCTTCCTTGTCCTTATAGGCCTTGGCGGCAGATTCCAGGATACGTTCGCGCAGCTGTTCGTCATGCAGCTTTTCGTTCTCTTTCAGCCAGGTGCCGACCGGCACTTCCAGTCCGAAGTCGGCCTGCAGTCGTTGCTCCAGACCGGGCACATCCCACATCTCTTCCAGTGACTGGGGCGGGATATATTCGTCAATGATACCGCTCAACACATCTTCACGGATCACGGCGATGGTGTCGCTGATATCGCCCGAGTCGAGCAGCTCGTTGCGCTGCTCATACACCACCTTGCGCTGGTCGTTGGCGACGTCATCGAATTCCAGCAGGTTTTTACGAATATCGAAGTTGCGGGTTTCGACCTTGCGCTGGGCATTTTCGATGGCCCGGCTCACCCAGGGATGCTCGATGGCCTCACCTTCTTCCATACCCAGCTTCTTCATCATGCCGGTCACCCGGTCGGAGGCGAAGATACGCATCAGCGCATCTTCCATCGACAGATAGAAGCGGCTGGAACCCGGGTCCCCCTGACGACCGGCCCGACCACGCAGCTGGTTATCGATTCGACGGGATTCATGGCGTTCGGTACCGATGATATGCAAACCACCGGCGGCGATCACCTCGTCGTGGCGCTGCTTCCAGGCGGTCTTGATGGCGGAAACTTGCTCTGCGCCCGGATTATCCAGCGCTTCGATTTCTGCCTGCCAGTTACCACCGAGCACGATATCGGTACCGCGACCGGCCATGTTGGTGGCGATGGTCACCACACCGGACTGGCCCGCTTCGGCGATAATCTCCGCTTCGCTGGCGTGGAACTTGGCGTTCAGTACCCGATGCGCTATGCCTTCTTTCTTGAGGATGCCTGACAGCAACTCGGAGTTTTCGATGGAGACGGTACCCACCAGCACAGGCTGGCCCCGCTCTACACAACCCTTGATATCGTCGACGATAGCCAGGTATTTTTCGGGCGCGGTCAGGTAGACCAGATCGCCCATGTCCTTGCGCACCATCGGCTGGTTGGTGGGGATCACCACCGTATCCAGGCCGTATATATGCTGAAATTCGAAGGCTTCAGTATCGGCGGTACCGGTCATGCCCGCCAGCTTGTCGTACAACCGGAAGAAGTTCTGAAAGGTGATGGACGCCAGGGTCTGGTTTTCGTTCTGAATCTTCGCCCCTTCCTTGGCTTCCACCGCCTGATGCAGGCCTTCGGACCAACGCCGCCCCGGCATGGTACGGCCGGTGTGCTCGTCGACGATTATCACCTCGTTGTCCTGCACTATGTAGTCGACATTGCGCTCGAACAGGGTATGAGCCCGCAGGCCGGCGTTGACGTGGGCCAGCAGGGTGATGTTGCCGGCAGAGAACAGCGAGTCCTCCTCTTGCAACAGCCCCATGCGCTTCAGTTCTTCTTCCACGAAGATCTGGCCGTTTTCGGTCAGCAGCGCCTGCTTGTTCTTCTCGTCCACCGTGTAGTGGCCGTCACCGGTGTATTCTTCGGTGTCTTCCTTGTCCTGCTTGACCAGCTTTGGGATCAGGGTATTGATACGGGTATACAGCTCGGAGCTGTCTTCTGCCGGGCCCGAGATAATCAGCGGGGTACGGGCTTCGTCGATTAACACCGAATCCACTTCATCCACCAGCGCATAATACAGCGGCCGCTGCACCCGTTGCTGAGGCGAGAACGCCATGTTGTCGCGCAGGTAGTCGAAACCGAACTCGTTGTTGGTGCCGTAGGTGATGTCGGCGGCGTAGGCGGCGTGTTTTTGTGCCGAATCCATGCCCGGCAGGTTGCAGTCTACGGTCAGGCCCAGAAATTCGAACAGGGGTCGGTTGGCTTCCGCATCGCGGCGGGCCAGATAGTCGTTCACCGTCACCACGTGAACACCGCGCCCGGTCAGGGCATTCAGGTAAACCGGCAGGGTACCGGTCAGGGTCTTGCCCTCACCGGTTTTCATCTCGGCGATCTGGTTGTTGTGCAATACCATGCCGCCGATCAGCTGCACGTCGAAGTGACGCATCTCGAACACCCGGCGTGACGCTTCGCGCACCGTGGCGAAGGCTTCCGGCAGCAGCTGCTCCAGGGTTTCACCCTGCTCCAGCCGGCTGCGGAACTCGACGGTCTTGCCCTGTAGCTCGGCATCGGACAGCGCCTCGAATTTCGGCTCCATCGCATTGATTTCATTTACAACTTTGCGTAGCCGCTTGAGCGATCTGTCGTTACGGCTACCGATTATCATGGTGAAAAGTTTAGTAATCATGTTTGGCCAATAATGATGATGGAAGAAAACCCCGAGTGGGGCCGAACTCTAGTTAGGCAAGAAACGGGCCGGATCCAGCTGTTTGTTCCCTTTTAATACTTCGTAATGCAAATGGACGCCGGTCGCCCGACCGGTTCGTCCCATCAGGGCAACATACTGCCCCTTGTCGACACGCTCACCCACATGAACCAGTTGTGTATCCAGATGAGCATACCGTGTTGTCCAGCCCTGGCCATGATTAATCTCGACCAGGCCGCCAAATTCCGGATGCTGTTCAACCACACTGACTACCCCGGCTGCTGTCGCCGCGACTGGCTGGCCTTGCTGTCCGGAGAAATCCAGCCCCCGGTGCCAGCGAGTGCGACCGGTAAAGGGATCTCGCCGCTGACCGAAGGTCGAGCTCATCCGGCTGTAACCCGGTACCGGATGGCCCTGGATCTGAGTAATTTCATTGATATGGAGACTAAGCAGCAAAGATTCAAGGGCCGCCAGGGTCATGCCGTATGCCCGCGTCTGCTCCGAGACCTGGGTCAGGGCCAGGTGCAAGTCGGCAAAACCATTGAAGGGCCGCTGAAGCAGATTGGCGTCGAGCCGCTGCAGCGGCAATTCATCGACCAGATCATAGTCCCTGACCAGTCGTTGCCCCACGGCACTCAACTGCCCCAGTTCGGCCTGCAGCTGGCCCAGTCGCTGGCCGATGCGACCTAGCTGACGCTGCTGGCTGCGCTGTTGCTGCTCCAGCTGACGACTGAGCTGCAGCTGTTGCTGCTCGGCATTTTGCCATTGGCTGTACAGGTACAGCATCACCGGTAACTGCAGCACGGCCAGCAGCAAAAACAGTCGGTAATCGGACAAACGAAACCTGGCGTTGGCGCCAGCAAGGGGTGCGGGACGGGTCATGGTGTACACTACAGAAGAGAAAATAAAACACGCCGGCGCGGAGAGGATGCCGGCGTGTTTTCAGTGGGTTCAGGCAGGGCTGAACGCGGTATCGTAGTAACGAATCGGCGACTCGGCACCCTGTTCACCGAAGGTGACAATTTCCCAGGCTTCGGTATTGGCCAGCATGGCGCGCAGCAGATTGTTGTTCAGGGCATGGCCGGTCTTGTAGGCGCAGAACTCACCCAGAATGCTGTGATTGCACATGTAGAGATCACCGATGGCATCCAGCATCTTGTGCTTGACGAACTCGTTGGGGTAACGCAAACCATCGTCGTTAAGCACCTTGTAATCGTCCAGCACCACGGCGTTTTCCAGGCTGCCGCCCAGGGCCAGGTTCTGTGAATGCAGATATTCGATATCCCGCATAAACCCGAAGGTCCGAGCCCGGCTCAGTTCCTTGACGAAGGCCGCACCGGAGAAATCCAGCACCAGATGCTGACTCTGACCTTCAAACACCGGATGCTTGAAGTCGATAGTCAGATCCATCTTGAAACCACCGCGATAAGGCCGGAATTCCGCCCACTTGTCCCCGTCTTCTACCCGTACCGGCTTCTTGATGCGAATGAAACGCTTGAGTGCGTTCAGCTCGCGAATACCACCGGACTGCAGCAGATAGATAAAGGGATGTGAACTGCCGTCCATCACCGGCACCTCGGGGGCATCCACCTCGATAACGAGGTTATCGATGCCCAGCCCCGCCAGTGCGGCAGACAGGTGCTCTATGGTCGAGACCCGAACCCCCTGCTCATTGACCAGTGCAGTACAGAGCATGGTGTCCTTGACCAGAGCAGCATCCGCTCGAATATCGACCTGCGGGTCCAGATCGGTACGACGAAATACAATACCTGTATTGGCCGGCGCCGGCACAAATGTCATTTGCACCTTGTGGCCGGAGTGCAGGCCGATTCCGGTAGCCTGCACGGTATTTTTCAAAGTTCGTTGTCTAATCATAAGGTTGTCCGCAAGTCAAAAGGGCCCGATTCGAACCGAATTCAAATGGTCCGATATGTTAGCACAATAATCCGCCGTCGCCAATTGAGAGCCTTTCTCAGTCGGCCTGCTTGCGCAAAAACGCCGGTATATCCAGGTAATCCATGTCGGACTTGGCCTGGGTGGCATCGGCATTCACCACCAGTTTTCCGGGCTGATCTTCACGCTGAGCTTCTACCTGACGCATACCGTTGTCATCGCGGTTGCTGGTGCCTGACTTGACCAGGGTGATATCCGGCTTGCGCTCGGCACCAATACCGGTGGCCACTACGGTTACCCGCAGCTCGTCGCTGATGTCCGGATCCAGCACAGTACCCACCACCACGGTGGCGTTTTCGGAGGCGAAGGCCTTGACCGCATTACCCACGGTTTCAAACTCTTCGATGGTCATGTCCAGACCGGCAGTGATGTTGACCAGGATGCCACGAGCACCGGCCAGATCCACGTCTTCCAGCAGCGGGCTGGAAATGGCTTTTTCGGCCGCTTCCTCGGCTCTGTCTTCACCAGTGGCACTGCCGGTACCCATCATGGCGGTACCCATTTCACGCATCACGGTACGCACGTCGGCGAAATCGACGTTGATCAGGCCCGGACGGGTAATCAGTTCGGCGATACCCTGTACCGCACCCAGCAGCACGTTGTTGGCGGCCTTGAAGGCGTCCAGCAGAGAGATGCCCCGACCCAGCACTTTCAGCAGCTTGTCATTGGGGATGGTGATCAGGGAGTCGACATGCTTGGCCAGCTCATTGATGCCCTGCTGGGCATAGTTCATCCGCTTCTTGCCCTCGAAGGCAAACGGCTTGGTCACCACGGCCACGGTCAGGATACCCAGTTCCTTGGCCACTTCGGCCACCACAGGAGCGGCACCGGTACCGGTACCACCACCCATACCGGCGGCAATAAACACCATATCGGCGCCGTCCAGCAGGTCACGAATGGCATCTCGGTCTTCCAGCGCCGCGTCCCGGCCTACTTCCGGGTTGGCCCCGGCGCCCAGTCCCTTGGTGATATCGCCCCCCACCTGCAGGGTGCGCGAGGCACTGGAATTACGCAGGGCCTGGGCATCGGTATTGATGGCCAGAAACTCCACGCCTTCCAGATTTTCACGCACCATGTGTTCAACGGCATTACCGCCGCCGCCACCGACACCAACCACTTTAATGACGGCTTCCTGCTCGTGATCATTCATTAGTTCAAACATAAGGCTCTCTCCGCTTTGCTCTTGGTTATTTACTATCAGTATCAAATACTGCCAAGGTTAAAATTCGCCACGCAGCCAATTGCCGATCCGCTTCAACAGCCCGGTGACACTGGATTTGTTTTTATAATCCTGTTGAGGCATCGATTGATGCTCCTTGCCGTAATGCAACAAGCCGACGGCGGTGGAGTACACCGGTGTTTCAACGTAATCCGATAAGCCTTTTACCCCGCTCGGCTGGCCGATACGCACCTGACACTGGAAGATTTGTTCGGCACATTCCACCAGGCCTTCTATCTGTGCGGCACCGCCAGTCAATACCAGGCCCGCGGCCAGCTGATGCTTGACCCCGGCTTTCTTCAGCTCGCCCTGAACCTTGCTCAACTCCTGGTGGATCATGCCGAGCAGCTCGCTGTAGCGCGGTTCTATTACCTCGGCCAGGGTCTGTCGCTGCAGACTACGGGCCGGGCGTCCTCCCACGCTGGGCACTTCTATGGTGTCTTCCTTGCTAACCAGTCGGCTGAAGGCGCCACCGTGACGCACCTTGATCGCTTCCGCATCGAGCGGCGGCGTGCCAAATGCGTAGGCGATGTCGCTGGTAACCGTACTGCCCGCATAGGGGATCACCTTGGTATGACGCAAGGCGCCGCCGGTAAACACCGCCATGTCCATGGTGCCACCGCCGATATCAACTACGCAGACACCCAGTTCTTTCTCATCATCGGTCAGCACCGCATAACTCGATGCCAGGGCGCTGAAAATCAACTGGTCTACACGCAGTCCCAGACGTTCCACACACTTTTCGATATTGCGTGCCATGTCGTTGTGACAGGTGATCAGATGCACCTTGGCGTGCATGCGCACCCCCGACAGCCCGATGGGATTCTTGATCCCCTCCTGAAAGTCGATTGAGTACTCCTGGGGCAACACATGCAGCACCCGGTGTTCATCGGACAGTCGTACCGACTTGGCCGTATGGATCACGCTGTCCACGTCTTCCTGGGTGACTTCCTCGTCCGAAATCGGCACCATACCGGTCTCGTTGCGGCATTCGATATGCTTGCCCGACAAACCCAGATAGACGGAAGTGATCTGGCAATCCGCCATCATCTCGGCTTCATCCACCGCCCGCTTCAGCGACTTGACCACAGATTCGAGGTCGTTGACACCGCCCTTGTCCATTCCCTTCGAGGAATGGCTGCCAAGCCCGATGATATTCAGATCGCCATCCGGTAACACTTCCCCTACCAGGGCCGTGACCTTAGCCGTGCCGATATCAAGCCCGACGATCAGATTTCGTTCCGCGCTTTTTGTCATTATCTGTCTCTTCGTCCTGCTTCCATCCCACTGCCAGCCCGGTATCGTAGCGAAGATCGAGATAAGCCACTCGCTCCCGCTCAGCAATGCCCGGATAGACATCAATAAATCGTTGCAAACGGGCCTCGAGATCCTCGCGTCCCAGCAACAGCGTGACCCCGTCCGACAGGGTCAGTTCCCAGGATCGTCGAGGGGTCAGGTGAACCCGCTCAATCCGATAACCTCTGGGCTGTAACAATTTCTGTACACTGTGATATTCTTCCAGCACCCTGTTCGATTCTTCATCCGGCCCCGACAGGGACACCAGACTCGGATCGTCATGACGGACCCGGAAAATCTCGCCATGGGTATTCACCATGGCATCTTGATTCCACTGGGCCGCCACCGGCTGCTCCACGATGTAAACCCGCAGTATGTCGGGCCATTGCTTGCGCACCGACGCCTGATAAACCCAGGGCAGCGACTGCAGTTGCTGCTGCACCCTGTCCACCTCCAGGGTGAAGAAGTTGCCGACCTCCGGCAGCGCCAGCACCGACTGGCGCACTTCTTCCCGGCTGAGATAGTGCTGCTCTCCCTGAATCATCAGGCTGTTGACCGGTACCTGATTGGCCGCCGTCATCCACACCACCAGCAACCAAAGACCCCACAGCAGCGCCGACAGCACCGTCAGGAAGAAGGTCAGACCGCCGATAAAGGCCAGTCGGGTACGGATCGCGACAGAGCTCATATCAGTACGCCATCTCCAGTACCGCCACCACCAGTTCATCGAACGACAGGCCGGCAACCCGCGCCGACTTGGGGACCAGGCTGGTCTCGGTCATGCCCGGCACAGTGTTCACTTCCAGCAGCCACCAGCGGCCCTGGCGGTCTTGCATCAGATCGACCCGGCCCCAGCCGGTGGCGGCCACGGCTCTGAAGGCCGCCAGGCTCAATGCGCCCAGCGCCTGTTCATCGGCATCGTTCAGGCCACAGGGGCACAGGTATTCGGTGTCGCCGGACTGATACTTGGCCGAATAATCATAAAAGTCATGCGTGGTGCGCAGCCTAATGGCCGGCAGTGCCTGCTCACCCAGAATGCTGACCGTATACTCATCGCCTTCGATAAAGCGCTCGATCAGCACCTCGTCGTCAAAGGTGAAGGCCTCTTCTACTGCACGGACCAGGGTTTCGGCATCGGCAGCCTTGGTCATGCCGATGCTCGAGCCTTCGTGGGAAGGCTTGACGAACACGGGACCGTCAAACTGCGCCAGCAGCGCCGCCGAATCTTCGGCCTTGAAGGTGCTCTTGTGCACCACACGAAAGTCGGCAGTGGGTAATCCCATCGCCTGCCACACCTGCTTGGTGCGGATTTTGTCCATCGCCAGCGCCGCGCCCAGCACCCGGGAGCCGGTATAAGGCACCCCAATATGCTCGAGCGCGCCCTGCAGGGTACCGTCTTCACCACCCCGGCCGTGGACCACGATAAAGGCCCGGCTGAAGGCTTCTTCCTTCAGCCGGGCAAGAGGGTAATCCCGGGGGTCAATACCGTGGGCATCCACCCCGGCCCGCTGCAAGCCGGCCAGTACCGCCGCGCCGGAACGCAACGACACTTCCCGCTCGGCAGAATGGCCACCGAACAATACCGCGACTTTACCGAACTGTGTCATGCCTGCTCTCCCTGTTGCTTCATCGCTTCAATCGATAGCCGAAGCTGGCCAAGCTTGCGGGCCAGTCCACCCACGTTACCGGCGCCCTGAGTCAGCACCAGATCTCCGTCTTGCAGCAGCTCCGCCAACACCTGCGGCACCTCGTCGGGAGTAGCCACATAGATAGGTTCCATATGACCACGACTACGAATGGAACGGCACAGGGCACGGCTGTCTGCACCGGGGATAGGCGCCTCGCCGGCACTGTACACTTCAAGCAGGATCAGCACATCGCTTTTCGACAGCACGTCGACAAAATCTTCATACAAATCCCGGGTCCGGCTGTAACGGTGCGGCTGATAGATGGTGACCAGTCGACGCTCGGGCCAGCCGGCGCGCACCGCATTCTGGGTGGCGCGCACTTCGCTCGGGTGGTGGCCATAGTCATCCACCAGCTTGGCCAGACCGCGGCCGGTCTCGAATTCGCCGTATTGCTGAAAGCGGCGGCCGACGCCTTCAAACTTCATCAGTGCCGCCAGTATGGCGTCGTCGGCCACGCCGTCTTCACAGGCCACGGCAATGGCGGCGGTGGCGTTCTGGGCGTTGTGACGGCCGGGCAGGCTGAGCTGTACTTCCAGACAATCACCATCGGGGCGGCACACCTTGAAACGGCTGTGATCCCGTTGCTGGCTGAACGCCTCGATCCGGTAGTCCGCATCCTCGGCGAAACCATAGGTGACAAACTGGCGACCGATGCGCGGCATCAGCTCACGCACCACTTCATCGTCGACACAGAGCACCGCCAGACCGTAAAACGGCAGGTTGTGCAGAAAATCGACGAAGGTGGCTTCCAGCTTGCTGAAGTCGCCGCCGTAGGTGTCCATGTGATCCGCTTCTATATTGGTGACGATGGACACCATCGGCTGTAGGTGCAGGAAGGAGGCGTCGCTCTCGTCGGCTTCGGCGATCAGGTAACGGCTGGAGCCCAGGCGGGCGTTGCAACCGGCGCCGTTGAGCAGGCCGCCGATGACAAAGGTCGGATCCATGCCCGCCTCGCCATAGATGCTGGCGATCAGGCTGGTGGTGGTGGTCTTGCCGTGGGTACCGGCGACCGCCACCCCGTGGCGAAAACGCATCAGCTCGGCCAGCATTTCGGCCCGGCGCACCACCGGAATGCGCAGTTCCCGCGCCGCAATCAACTCGGGGTTGTCGGCCTTGATGGCTGTGGACACCACCACCACGCTGACGTCGGCAACCTGTTCCGGAGCGTGGCCCAGATAAATGGTGGCCCCCATGCCCGCCAGCCGGTCGGTAACCGGGTTATGGGCGATATCGGAGCCGGAAATGGCATAGCCCTCGTTGGCCAGCACCTCGGCAATACCGCCCATACCGGCACCGCCGATGCCGATAAAGTGGATGCGTCGTACCCGTCTCATCTCGGGGACTGTGCTTCTGAGTTTTGCCAGTTCAACCTTGGTCATGCCATTCTCTCGTTTATTTCGCCACGGCGCGCAGGCACTCGGCCACCCGCTCCGCGGCATCGGTAATCGCCAGCGACCGGGCCCGACTGGCCATCGCCAGCAGTTGCTCCCGGTTCGCGGCCAGTTGCTGTAATTGCGCCGCCAGTCTCTCTGCATTCAGCTCGGACTGGGGCAACAACAATGCCGCGCCGCTGTCGGACAGCGAGCGGGCATTCTTGGTCTGATGATCGTCTACCGCATGGGGCAGCGGCACAAACAAGGCGGCCACACCGGCGGCGGCCACTTCCGACACCGTCAGCGCACCGGCGCGGCAGACCACCAGATCCGCCGCGCCGTATGCCGCCGCCATGTCGTCGATAAAATCACTTACCTCTGCATCGACACCGAGTGCCTGATAGGCCTGGTGCACCGCCTCTGAGTTGCCCTTGCCGGTCTGATGCCGCACCCGGATATTCACGCTCAAAGCCACCGCCTTCGGCATAAGATCGTTCAGTATTCTTGCACCCAGGCTGCCGCCCACCACCAGCAACCGCAGCGGCTGAGGTTCGGTGGAGATACGTTCGGCCGGAGCTGGCAGTGCCAGCACTTCCGGACGTACCGGATTGCCGACCACGGCGGTATTGTCGCCCTCGGCAAAGGCCCCCGGAAAGGCCATCAGCACCCGCTGGGCGATGCGCGCCAGTAACTTGTTAGTCATGCCCGCGGCGGCATTCTGCTCGTGCAACACCAGCGGAATACCCGCCAGTTTTGCCGCCACGCCACCGGGCCCGGCGGCAAAGCCGCCCATGCCCAGTACCACCTGAGGCTTGACCTGACGTAGCACCCGCCGCGCCTGACATACCGCCTTCAGGATCTGAAAGGGCGCCATCAGCTTTCGCTTGATGCCGTTGCCACGTACCCCGGCAATATCGATGGTATGCAGCGGATAACCGTGTTTCGGCACCAGCTGTGCTTCCATCCGCTCAGCGGTGCCCAGCCAGTGAATATCCCAGCCTTCGGCCCGCAGCCGATCCGCCACCGCCAGCCCGGGAAAGACATGGCCACCGGTGCCACCGGCCATCACCAGCAGGGTCTTGGACTTGCTCATGTCGCCTCCCTCTGCCGGGCCTGCATGTGATCCCGGCGCCACTCGAAGTCGATACGCACCAGGATGCACACGGCGGTAGTGATCACCAGCAGACTGGAGCCACCGTAACTGACCAGCGGCAGGGTCAGGCCCTTGGTGGGCAACATGCCCGAGGCCGCGCCCACGTTCACCACCGTCTGGAAGCTGAACCAGATGCCGATGCCCATGGCCAGATAACCTTCATACTGACGGCCGCCCAGCAGCACCTTCTGGCCGATATGCAGCGCCTTGAACGCGAGCCAAGCCTGCAGCAGCAGCACCAGCAAGACGCCGGTAAAGCCCAGCTCTTCGCCGAGAATGGCGAACACGAAGTCGGTATGGGCCTCGGGCAGGTACTCCAGCTTCTGAATGGAGTTACCCAACCCCTCGCCAAACCAGCCGCCCCGGCCGAAGGCCATCAAGGACTGAGTCAGCTGATAGCCGCTGCCGAAGGGATCTTCCCAGGGGTTGAGAAAGGAGGTAACCCGCCGGATACGATAGGGAGCGCTGATAATCAGAAAAACCAGCAGGCCGATACCCAGCCCCACCAGGCTGAGGAACTGGCTGAGCCGGGCCCCGGCCAGAAACAGCATGCCGAGGGTGGTGACGAACAGCACCACCACAGAGCCCAGATCCGGTTGCTTCAGCAAGAGTACCGACATCACTCCCATCACCGCCAGCGGCTTGAGAAAGCCCTTCCACTGACCCCGTACCTCATCCTGACGGCGGACCAGATAGCCGGCCAGGAAGGTAAACAGCGCCAGCTTGGCGATTTCCGCCGGCTGCACGTTGAGTGGCCCCAGTGGCAACCAGCGCTGACTGCCGTTGATTTCACGTCCCACCACCAGCACCACCACCAGCAGCACTATCGCCAACACCAGAAAGCCGGTGTTGCACTGCTGCCAGCGAGCCATGGGTACCTGCAGTATCAGGCTGGAAAGCATCAGACAAATCAGCAGAAAAGCGCCATGGCGCTTGACGAAATAGAAGGGATCATCGCCGAGCTTGATGCCCTCGGCAATGGAAGCAGAAGACACCATTACCAGGCCGATGGCCATCAGCGACAGCGACAATATCACCAGCTGCCGGTCGTAGATCAGCCCCTGTGAGGGTCGCAGCAACCAGCCGCTGCCGAAGGAAGGCCACCACTTCATAGGGCCTCCACCAGGGCGATGAAATGCTCGCCCCGCTTTTGATAGTTGAGATACATGTCCAGGCTGGCACAGGCCGGCGCCAGAAGCACCCAGTCACCGGGCCGGGCCTGTTCGGCGCACCAGGCCACCGCCTCATCCAGGGTCGCTACCTCATGAGTGTTATCGGCAAGCGCCAACAGCCGGGCGCTGTCCTGACCGAAACAGGCCATGCCGGCAATGGTATTTTCCAGCAGGGGCACCAGGGGGCCGAAATCCTGGTCCTTACCCTGACCACCGGCAATCAGCCACAGCCGGCCAGAGACCGACTCGCCGATACCGGCTATAGCCGCCAGGGTGGCGCCCACATTGGTGGCTTTGGTGTCGTTGACCCAGCGTACGCCGTTTTTCTCGGCCACAAACTGACACCGGTGCGCCAGACCACCGAAGCGACGCAATACCTTAAGCTGAGCGTCAACGGCAATACCGGCCTTGTCCGCCAGCGCCATCGCCGCCAGGGCGTTGAGCTGGTTATGAGCGCCGAGTATCTTCAGCGCCGATACCGGCAACACCGGCTCGCCAAAGCGGCTAAGCCAGAGTTCGCCGTCATGCTCCATGCGGCCATATTCCGCCGAATCGAGGCCGAAGCTGACCGCTGCCACATCGGATAACGGACGAGTCTGGTCGTCTTCCCGGTTGTATACCGCAAGCCGGGCACCTTCATAGATGCCCAGTTTGGTGTCTCTGTAATGAGCCAGAGAGTCGTAGCGATCCAGATGATCTTCGCTGATGTTGAGCACGGTGGCGGTACAGGCCCGCAGGCCGGGAGTGGTTTCCAGCTGAAAGCTCGACAACTCCAATACCGCCAGCTCCAGCGGCTGCCCTGCCTTCTGCTGCAATAAGTCCAACGCCGGGATGCCGATGTTACCGCCCACGCCGACCCGAATGCCCGTCTCGGCCGCCATCTCGCCGACCAGGGTGGTGACGGTACTCTTGCCGTTGGATCCGGTAATGGCGACGATGGGCGCGGTACACTCGCGCACGAACAGCTCGATATCGCCGACAACCTCTATACCGGCGGCCAGTGCCTGTTGCAGCTCCGGCGTGGCCAGCGCCACACCGGGGCTGGCGATAATCAGCTCGGCCGCCAGTATCGGCGCCAGGCTCAGGCCACCGAAGTAACGCTCGGTCTGCTCGGGCAGCAGCTCGGCGCCCGGAGGCTGGGCTCGGGTATCCATCACCACGGGACTGACGCCCCGCTGCAGGCAATAACGCAGACAGGAAAGTCCGGTCTGCCCCAGGCCAATAATCAGGATACGTTCAGGTAACATGCCTTATCTCACCTTCAGGGTCGCCAGGCCAATCAGCACCAGCATCAGGGTAATAATCCAGAAACGCACTATCACCCGCGGCTCGGGCCAGCCCTTGAGTTCATAATGATGATGAATAGGGGCCATGCGGAAAATCCGCTGGCCACGCAACTTGTAGGAGCCCACCTGCAGGATTACCGACAGGGTTTCGATCACGAAAATGCCGCCCATGATCACCAGCAGAAATTCCTGCCGCACCAGCACGGCGATGGCACCCAGCGCCGCACCCAGTGCCAGGGAACCCACATCGCCCATGAACACCTGGGCCGGAAAGGTATTGAACCAGAGAAAGCCCAGCCCCGCGCCCACCATGGCGGTACAGACTACGGTCAGCTCGCCCGCATGGGCCACGTAGGGAATATGCAGATAGGCGGCAAAGTTGACGTTGCCGGTGGCCCAGGCCACCAGCGCAAAGCCCGCCGCCACCATGACGGTGGGCATGATGGCCAGGCCGTCCAGGCCGTCGGTCAGATTGACCGCGTTGCTGGAGCCGACGATCACGAAGTAGCTGAGCACAATAAAGAAGAGGCCGAGCTGGGGCATGACGTCCTTGAAGAAGGGCACCACCAGCTGGGTCTGGGCCGGATCTTTGGCTATCCAGTACACGAAGATGGCCGCCGCCAGTGCCGCCGCCGATTGCCAGAAGTATTTCCAGCGAGCCACCAGGCCATCGGTGTTCTTGCGCACCACCTTGCGGTAGTCATCGACGAAGCCGATGGCACCGAAGGCGCCCAGCACGAACAACACCACCCACACATAGGGGTTGTCCAGCCGCGCCCACAGCAATACCGAGACGAAGATGGAGACCAGTATCATGAGGCCGCCCATGGTCGGGGTACCGGCCTTGCTGAAATGAGACTCGGGCCCGTCGTTGCGTACCACCTGGCCGATTTGCAACTCCTGCAGCCGACGGATCAGCCGCGGGCCTATCCACAGACAGACAACCAGACCGGTGAGAATCGAAATCACCGCCCGGAAGGTGAGGTAGGAAAAGACGTTAAGAAAGCTGAAATGAGGCGTCAGCCACTCCGCCAGCCAGACTAGCATGCCTCACCCTCCTGAATGGCCCGGACGATATCTTCCATCCGGGCGCTGCGCGCACCCTTGATCAAAACGACTACCTTATTATGTTGTGACAGCGCCTCGAAAAGGACGGGCTGTAATTGCTGTTTCTGTTCAAAGTGCAGGCCCTGAGCCGCACTCGCCGTATGTTTGCTGTCTCGACCCACAGTCAATACCCGATCGATACCCAACTTGCGGGCGTACTCGCCCACTTGAATATGCATCTCTTTGCTGTACTCACCCAACTCAGCCATGTCGCCGAATACGAAGATACGGTAACCGGGCAGGCTGGCCAGGGTATCCAGCCCCGCCAGCACCGAAGCGACACTGGCGTTATATGTATCATCCAGCACCGTCAGTCCGGGTCGCGTCCAGACCTGCAGTCGCCCTGCAGGCGACCCAAACTGACTCAGCCCGGCGGATATTTCTTCAAGACTCGCGCCCAGCGCCTCGGTGCCGGCGGCGGCAGCCAGGGCGTTGGACACGTTATGCTTGCCGGGTATAGGTAACTGCACATCCACCTCTCCCTGAGGAGTAAGCAGACGAAAGTGAGCGCACCCCGACTTGTCTAGGCTGATTTGACGGGCCTGATACTCCCGCTGCTCACCGAAATACACCAGCTTATGTTGCTGACGCCACAGGGCACAGAAAGGACTGTCGCCATTGGCGATGGCCACACCACCGTCTGCCAGACCGTCGTAGATCTCGCCCTTGGCCCGGGCCACGCCCTCGAGTGAGCCAAAGCCCTCCAGGTGAGAGGCTTCCACATTGTTGATCAGGGCCGCATGGGGTCTGGTCAGGGAGCTGGTCCAGGCAATTTCGCCGATGTGGTTGGCACCCAGCTCGACCACGGCGTACTCGGTATCCGCCGTCAGTTCACAAAGGGTCAGCGGCACACCAATTTCGTTATTGAGGTTGCCTCTGGTAGCCAGCACCTTGCCTTTCTGGCGCAGAATAGACGCCGCCATTTCCTTGACCGTGGTCTTGCCACAGCTGCCGGTAATGGCCAGCACCCGCGCCGAACTCAGCTCCCGCGCCAGGCCACCGAGCACGCCCAGCGCCAGACGGGAATCCGCCACCCTGATCTGGGGCAGCTCAAGTTCCAGCCAGCGCTCCACCAGCAAAGCAGTCGCGCCCTGCAGGTGTGCCGCGGCGGCGAAGTCATGGCCGTCGAAGCGTTCGCCACTCAGGGCCACGAAAAGGCCGCCATCGGGCAGCGCCTGACGGCTGTCGGTGGTCACCGCCACTATGGCGCCATCGGCACCGCGCAGTTCACCGCCGGAGGCCTGAGCCAGCTGCTCGAGACTGAGCGGTATCATGTATTCAGCCCCAAAAGGCCGGCCACGGTTTCCCGGTCGCTGTAATGCATCTTGTCAGTACCCACTATCTGATAATCCTCATGGCCTTTGCCGGCCACCAAAATAATATCTTCCGCATCCGCCTGCCCGATGGCATGACGAATGGCCTCCGCTCGCCGGTGGATCACCAGTACGGTGTCGGGATCGTTCAGGCCTTGGCGCATGTCTTCGACGATGGCTTCGGCCGACTCGGTACGCGGGTTGTCGTCGGTCAGTATCACCACGTCGGCACCGGCTTGTGCCGACGCCGCCATCAGCGGGCGCTTGCCCTTGTCTCTGTCGCCGCCGCAACCGGTCAGGCACCATAACCGGCCCTTGCAGTGCTGACGCAGCGCCTGCAATGCCTGCTCGAGCGCGTCGGGGGTATGGGCATAATCCACCACCACCAGCGGCCGGCCGGGAGCGGTAAAAGGCTCCATTCGTCCGGCCACGCCAGAGAGCTGCGGCGCCGTAGCCAACAGCCGTTCAAAGGATTCACCCAACGCCAACAGGGCGGCCATGGCTGCCAACAGGTTGGACACATTGAAGCGGCCCATCAGGGGGGCGGATAATACACCATTCCCCCAGTCGGAGTTAATGGTCACTTTCAACCCGTCGCTATAAAAGTGAACGGTTTCCGCCACCAGCTGACGGCCACCGAAATCACCCAGTCTCCCATGCAGGCCATAGGCGATGGCGTCCGGATACCGGCCCAACCAGCGCCGCCCCAGCGGGTCGTCCGCATTGATGACGCACGCCTGGCGACACTGCTCGAACAGCTGCCGCTTGGCCTCACCGTAGGCGGCCATGGTGCCGTGATAGTCCAGATGATCCCGGCTGAGATTGGTGAACACCGCCACGTCAAAATTCAACGCAGCCACCCGATGCTGATGCAGCCCATGGGAGGAAACTTCCATCGCCAGCCGCCGGGCCCCCGCTCGCCGTTGCTCGGCCAGCTGTTGCTGAACCTCCAGCGCCGAACCCGTGGTATTGACCGCCTCCTGCAACTGGCCATACAGCCCGTTACCCAGGGTGCCCATGAGCCCGGCCTGAGTGCCCAGCAGACAGCTCCAGTTGGCAACAAGCTGGGTCACCGTGCTCTTGCCATTGGTGCCAGTCACGCCAATCAATTGCAGATCGGTGGACGGCTCGCCGTAAAACACACCGGCCAGCAGCGACAGGCTTTCGGGCAATCGGTACACCCCCAGCAGGCGGTGATCACAATGATCCAGACCGGACTGTTCCGGGCTGTCCACCTCGAACAGCACCGCCGCCGCGCCCTTGTTCAACGCGGATTCAATAAACTGACGACCGTCGACGCTATGACCTTTAACAGCAACAAACAAAGCGCCGGGCGTAACGGCCCGGCTGTCGAGGGTCATGGCATCGATGGAGATGGCCGGGGCCGAGAGGCCCAGCGGTACCGCCAGATCTCTAAGTGTGAGGGACAAATTTTGCCTCCTGTCCTGCCAGCTGGAACTGCTCCTGAGTCGCTCCATCCGGGCGAATATTCAATAATTGCAGGGCACCGCTCATGACCTCGGCAAACACCGGCGCCGCCACGTCGCCGCCGTAGTATTTTTCACCCTGGGGTTCGTTCATCACCACCACCATGGCCAGCCGCGGGTTGCTGACCGGCGCCATGCCGGCAAAAACACCCACATAGTCGCTGCCATAGCCACCGGCGATGGCCTTGCGTGAGGTGCCGGTCTTGCCGGCCACCCGATAACCAGGAATCTCCGCCTTACGCGCCGTGCCACCGGGTCCGACCACGCTTTCGAGCATATGCAGCACAGCATCCGCATGCTGTCTGGGCACTACCTGCTCGCCCACCGGAGGCTGGCTGCGCTTGATGATGGTCAGCGGATAACGCACGCCACCATTGGCCAGCACCGCATAAGACTGGGCCAGCTGCAGCGGGGTCACCGTGATGCCATAACCGAACGACAGAGTCGCTCTTTCTATGTCGGACCAGCGCCGACGCTGGGGCACCAGGCCGGTGCTTTCGCCCACCAGCCCCATGCCCGAGTCGATACCCAGCCCGAAGCGATAGAGGGTGTCGAGCAGCTGCTCCGGGGTTTCCTGCAGCGCCATGCGCGCCATCCCCATGTTGGACGAGCGTTGCAGCACGGTTTGCACGCTAATGGGGCCCAGGTTGCGGGTATCGGACACTCGCTTGCCCCCCAGGCGCATCCAGCCGGGGCTGGTATCGACGATGGAGTCGGCTTTAACAACGCCGTTCTCCAAAGCACTGACCACGATCAGCGGCTTGATGGTAGAACCGGGCTCATAGGTATCGGTAACCGCTCGGTTGCGCGCCCGAAAGCTCTGGTACTGACTGCGGTTATTGGGATTGAAGGAGGGGCTGTTGACGATGGCCAGCACTTCGCCGGTTTTCACGTCCAGCATCACCAGCGAGGCAGAGGTTGCTCTATGGTATTCGGTGGCCCGCTTGAGCGAACGGTAGGCCAGCGCCTGGATGCGCTGATCGATGGTCAACTGAATATTGTTCGCTTCCCGCGCCTCGGAGACCACGCCCAGATCCTCGATCACCCGACCGGTTCTATCTTTGCGCACCCGGCGCTCGCCGGCCTGAGCGGTAAGCCACTCGTTGAAGCCCCGCTCTATGCCTTCGATACCGGCTCCGTCGATATTGGTCAACCCCACCAGATGAGCATTGATCTCGCCGGTGGGATAAAAACGACGTTCTTCCGGTCGCAGATGCACGCCGGGCAGACGTAGTTTGCGAATATATTCCGCCACCGCAGGGGTCACCTGACGCTGTAAATAGACGAAGCGACGTCTGGGGTTCTCGACCCGTTTCATCAAGGTTTCATGCGGAACGCCCAGCACGTCGGCCAGCGCCTTCCAGGCCTGCCCTTTTTCCAGACTCAGCTCTGTGTGCACCTGTTTGGGATCGGCCCATACCGCCTGTACCGGCACCGACACCGCCAGCTCTTCGCCGTTACGATCCATGATCATGCCACGGGTGGTGCTGGTGACTGTGGTTCGCAGCGATCGCATGTCTCCTTCCAGCCGTAACCGATCCGGAGACACCACCTGGATCCAGGCAGCCCGGGCAAACAGGGCGACGAAAGCGAACAGAATCACCCCGCAGACGGTCATAAAACGCCAACCGGTCAGCATGGGTTCTTTTTTATTCTGCTTGCGCCGTCTCATCGTTGCGTCACCAATTTTTCCTGAGCCGGGGCCGGCCGTTGCATGCCAAGCTTGTCTCGGGCCAGTGCCTCTATCCGGCTGTGCTCCATCAGGGTGCTTTGCTCCAGTAGCAGATGCCGCCACTCGATATCCAGTCGGTCCTGCTCTGCCATCAATTCGTTGTATTCACTGGTCAACTGTCGGGTCCCCTGGGTAATGACGATCACCAGCAAGGCCGAACTCAGGGTCACCAGCGTCAGCAGCAGCTGCCACTTGTGCCGCAACAGATCCTGGCCAATCTCTTTGGCCAGGTTGATGCGTCCGGTTATCAAGCCGGTGTATCCAGCCGCTCGGCGACTCGCAACACAGAGCTGCGAGAACGCGGGTTGGCGTCCACCTCGACGGCCGATGGCTTTTGCGCCTTGCCGATACTCTTCAACAAGCGTCCACCGGACAGCTGGGCCTCGGTCAGCGGCAGCCCGGGCGGCAGCTCGGGGCCCTTTTCCTGTTTGCGGATAAAGCGTTTAACGATGCGGTCTTCCAGCGAATGGAAACTAATGACCGACAGGCGCCCGCCGGTCGCCAGTACCTGCATGGCGCCATTCAACGCCTGCTCTATTTCTTCCAGCTCGCTGTTGATATAGATGCGAATGGCCTGAAAGCTGCGGGTGGCCGCATGCTTGTGTTTATCTCGACTGGGGCTGACCCGAGCGATCATCTCGGCCAAAGGCCGGGTGCGGGTGTAAGGCTCTGTTACCCGGTCGTGTACGATGGCGCGGGCTATCTTCTTGGCAAATTTTTCTTCGCCGAAGGTTTTCAGCACCCAGGCAATATCGTCTACATCCGCATGCGCCAGCCAGTCGGCGGCACTCTGGCCGCTGGTGGGATCCATGCGCATATCCAGCGGGCCGTCTTTCTGAAAGCTGAAACCGCGCTCGGCCTGATCCAGCTGGGGAGAAGACACCCCAAGATCAAGCAGGACGCCATCGATGCGTCCTGTCAGCCCCTGCTCTTCCATCATCTCCGCCAGGCGGGAGAAGGGACCGTGCAGTATCTGAAAGCGCGGGTCATCAATCTTGCCCGCTTCGGCGATGGCCTGAGGGTCTCTGTCGATCGCCAGCAGGCGCCCATTAGGACCCATTTGGGACAGGATATGCCGAGAGTGTCCGCCGCGGCCGAAGGTACCGTCTACATAAATGCCATTCGGCTTGATATTCAAGCCGTCCACGGCTTCGTGCAGCAGTACTGTGATATGTGTCTGTTGTTGACTCATGTTATAGCGCGAAGTCCCGCAGTCGTTCCGATGACTCCCAGCCCTCCCCGGGGAGGGCCAGTAAGTCATCGCTGATTTGTTGTTGCCAGCGGGTGTCATCCCAAATTTCGAACTTGTTGAGTTGCCCCACCAGCATGATTTTTTTTTCGAGTCCCGCATGTTGCCTGAGTGGGCCCGGTATTAAAAACCGGCCCTGAGCATCCAGCTCACACTCCGCAGCATGTCCCAGTAATACTCGTTGCAGGCGCCGTTCCACCGGGTTGGTGCTCGACAAGGCCCGCAATTTTTTTTCTATCAATTCCCATTCGGCGAGGGGATAAAGCAGCAGACAAGGATTGCTGATATCGATGGTGCAGATCAGTAAACCGTCACACTCATCGTGCAAAGAGTCCCGGAATCGTGTCGGTATTGCCAACCGGCCCTTGGTATCCAGGCTGATGGCGTGAGCACCACGCAGCATTCTGAGTCCTTAAAATCTACTTTGTTCCACAAAAAACCACTTTTCCCCACCACGCTAGAGTGTAAGGAGCGGACTCAAGCTTTTCAAGCAAGCAAGGAAGAGAAAGTTGATGTTCCGGCCTGTGATGGATATTAACAGCGGTATAAATTACAGCCTGAACGGATATAGAGTTAAAACGGAGGGAGAAATAAATAAAAGGATATCGCCAATTCGGCAGAGCCTGTAAACAGAAAACGCAGCCGAAGCTGCGTTTTATAAAATAGTGGGAGTTGGCCTGTAAGCCGGGTTCTGTATCGAGCAAGCTCGATTAGTAATCATTCCTCTAGGCCAGCAATCGCTCACTGGCTCCAGCAACCTACCCGCCTCCAGCGCGGGCCGCGCCTGTAGGAGGCCTATTTGGTCTTGCTCCGGGTGGAGTTTACCGTGCCACGAACTGTTGCCAGTCGCGCGGTGCGCTCTTACCGCACCCTTTCACCCTTACCTGATCCCTTGCGGGCCATCGGCGGTTTACTCTCTGCTGCACTGGTCGTGGGTTCGCACCCCCCAGGCGTTACCTGGCACCCTGCCCTGTGGAGCCCGGACTTTCCTCCCCTCCGCCCGTATGCCCGAAGACACAACGACGAAGCAGCGATTACCCGGCCAACTCCGCGGCGGAGTGTACACCAGTCACCGGCAGGACACCAGCCATCACCCGCTTATTGATGAATATCGCCGGATGTGTAAATGATTTGGTGTGATGACAGAGAGGCGACTCAAGACTCCAGATGTTCCAGCCCGTATTTGTAGAGGGCGTTTTTCTTGACCCCGTGGATCTCGGCGGTCAATGCCGCCGCCTTCTTCAATGGCAGCTCGCCACGCAGCAGGGCCAGGGTACGCAGCACCTCGGCCGACAGTTCATCATCGCTGTCGGGCCGGTAACCGGCGACCATGAGTACAATTTCACCCCGGCTTCGATTACTGTCTTGCTGCAGCCAGATCAACATCTCGGCGGCGGGCAGGCTGTGAATGGTTTCGAAGGTCTTGGTCAGCTCTCGCGCCACCACCAGACGGCGTTCGTCGCCCAGCACCGCAATCAGCGCCACGACACTGTCGAGCAGACGACGGGGAGATTCGTAGAACACCAGGGTGCGGGGTTCGTCTTTCAGGCTCTCAATCTTGTCCAGCCGGGCCTTTTCCTTCGCCGGTAAAAAACCTTCGAACGCAAAGCGATCCGTGGGCAGGCCGGCGGCCGACAGCGCCGTCACCGCCGCACAGGGACCGGGCAAGGCAATGACCTGTACCCCTGCATCACGACAGCTGTTGACCAGGTGGTAACCCGGGTCACTGATCAAGGGGGTACCGGCATCCGATACCAGCGCCACCGACTGACCGCTTAACAGGCGCGTCACCAGCTGCTCGGACTTATACTGCTCATTATGGTCATGCAGCGCCCAGGTCGTCGTACTAATCTGGTAATGGGATAGCAGTTTCGCCGTATGACGGGTATCTTCACAGGCAATCAAATCAACCTGTTGCAATGTGTCCAGTGCACGCTGGCTGATATCATTCAGGTTGCCGATAGGGGTAGGCACAATATAAAGTGCAGCCGCTTGGCTCATGGGGACTCCTGTGCAAGCAATTGTTTCACCGTCATGGCCCTATTACACTTAGGGCCAGAATGACACAGCTTGGGATAAAGGGATTGGCGACACAAATTCAACGTAACAGTGTAACACGGCTGCTGTGCACCTTGGTGCTTTCATCCATCCTGATGGCCTGTGTTACCGGGCCCCAGCAAAAAGGTCCGTCAGAGCCGGCACCGGAAATGTTCGGCCTCACAGATCGCAGTGCCGAGCAATATCTGACTCAGGCCGAGCAAGCCTCCGAGCCGGATGCCTTTTCCTGGCGGGTGCTGGCCATTCGCGCCTGGCTGCAACAAGGCAATGTCGGCGTCGCAGAACCCCAACTGGCCCGCCTGCGGCAGCAAGCCACGCTGGCACAACAGCCGTTGGTCGCCTTGCTGGACGGTGCCGCCGCGCTGGCAAACGGCAATACCGGACTGGCCGGCCAGCGACTGGCCGCCGTGGATACCAAAGCACTGACGCCCAACGCGGCCAGCTATTATCTGTTGCTGCAGGCCAATCGGTTCGAGCAACAACAACAGCCGATCGACGCCGCCAAGATGCTGATCGAACGCCATGAAACGCTGGCAGATCAGGAGCAGAACGCCGGTCTGGAGCGCATTTATCAGCTACTGACTCAATCGTCGCCGCTGGCCTTGCATCAGGCTCAGAACGCAAGCAACAGCGAGTCGGTCAACGGCTGGCTGCGGCTGATGGCAATTCTGAACAACCAGCACACCGTTCCCGGCCAACGCAGCTGGCAACTACAGTCCTGGCGCAAGGCCTATCCGGATCATCCCGGGCACCGCTATCTGTCCGACAGCACAGAGCCCGGCATTAGCCTCGACGCCTACCAGCCCGCCCATATTGCCGTCTTGTTACCGCTCAGTGGCCAGCTGGCAGAGCAGGCCGATGCCATTCGTAACGGCATACTGAGCGCCCATCAGGGGCAGTCGTCACGACTCAGCTTCTTCGACACCAACGGCCGGGACATGGCGACTCTCTATCGGCAACTCCAGCAGGCCGGAGCCGACTTTATTCTGGGTCCGCTGCTGAAAGAAGATATCGACGCTCTGACCAGCCTGGATCCTGCCATTCCGGTGTTCGCCCTCAACAGGCCCGCCTATCAGCCAGTCTTGCCGCACCGCTACTATTTTTCTCTGTCACCGGAAGCGGAAGCGGCCGAAGCGGCGGTTCACATCTGGGAACAGGGCCACCGCCAGCCACTGGTATTTGCTCCCGGCAACGAGCTGGGCCGGCGGGTCGCCGCCGAGTTCAAGACCCAGTGGCAACAACTGAGCGGCCAGCAGGCCAGGCTTGCCTACTTCAACAACCAGCAATCCATCGAATCCGATGTACGCCGAGCTCTCAAGGACGGCAGCGCAGGTGTTGCTGCCGGCGTCGGCGTGATCAGAGGAAGCATCGAAACCGCGCCACCGTCAGGCCCCATCGATTCGGTGTTTATGGTCACTAACACCACCGAAACCCGCTTTATTCTGCCTTATTTCGATTTCATCCGAGACAGTCGCGCCGCCCGTCTGCCGACCTATGTCACCTCGCGCAGCTATGTACCCGGCGGTGAACCGCCGATGAGCGAGCTGAACGGCCTGCAGCTGGCCGACATGCCCTGGCTGTTCGGCGGGGCGCCGCAGCTGATGGAAGAAATCGAGACCCTGTGGCCCACCGCCGGCTCGAGCTGGTTACGGCTGTTCGCCTTTGGTTATGATGCCCTGACCCTGATCCCGCAACTGACTCAGCTGCGAGAGGGGGCGCCGGCAGTACCGGCGCTGACCGGCGAACTTAGCCTGAGTGAAGGCGGCGTCATTCAGCGCCGGCTGCAATGGATGGAGTATCGTGATGGCGAATGGCAAGCCGGCAGCGAATAGCCGCACCCGGGGGGATGAATTTGAACGCCGGGCCGAACAGTTTTTACTCGAGCAGGGGCTCCGCCTGCTCGAGCGTAACTATCAGTGCAAGCTCGGCGAAATTGACTTGATCATGAGCACAGGCAACACCCTTATCTTCGTCGAGGTCCGTTATCGCAAGAACAGCCACTTTGGCGGCGCCGCCGCCTCGGTGATCCCGTCCAAGCAGCAAAAACTGCGACGAACGGCCCACAGTTACATGCAATCAAAAGGGCTGAATGAATCACGACAGTCCTGTCGATTCGATTTGGTCGCCTGTGAAGGAAGCCATGTTCACTGGATACCCAACGCCTTTTAAGGAACCCCATGCAGGAAGAAATAAAAGCCAGTTTTACCGAAAGCATCCAGACCAAAATTGCCGCCGCCGAGGCGCTGCCGGATGATATTCTGGCTGCAGCCCAGATGATGGTGATGTGTCTGCTCAACGGTAACAAGTTGCTGGTCTGTGGCAACGGCGGCTCCAATGCCCTGGCGCAGCTGTTTGTCAGCGAGCTTATCAACCGCTACGAAACCGAACGCCCGGCCTTGCCAGCCCTCTGCCTGACTCTCGATACCAGCAGCATCAGCGCCATTGCGGTCGATCAGCACTTCGACGAGGCCTACGCCCGCCAGATCCGCGCCCTGGGCCAGACCGGCGATGTGCTGGTGGTGATCTCCACCAGCGGTAACAGCCGCAACCTGATCAAGGCGGCAGAAGCCGCCCTCAGCCGGGATATGACCATAGTGGCATTGAGCGGCGGTGACGGCGGCGAGCTCGCCGGCCTGCTCGGCCCCAACGATGTGGAAATCCGGGTCCCGGCGTTACGGGCGCCACGCATTCACGAGGTCAATTTACTGACCCTGCATTGTCTGTGCGATCTGATTGACCGCACTCTGTTCCCCCAACAGGAAGATGAATGATGAAACAAGGATATATGCTGATACTGGCGTCGGCGCTACTGCTGCAGGGCTGTGCCGGCGTCATGCTGACCGGCGCCGGCACCGGCGTCGGTTCCGTCACTGATCGCAGAACCCTAGGTACCCAGCTCAGCGATCAGACCATCGATATGCGCGCCCTGCATCGCCTCGGCGCCACCAAACCGCTGTGGGATGACAGCCGTCTGGCGCTGATAACCACCAACGGCAAGACCCTGCTGATTGGCCAGACCCCGACCGAAGCCTATCGCCAGCAGGCGGAAGAGATAGTCCGGGGCGTACCCGGCGTCTCCGAGGTGTTCAACGAAGTTCGCATCGGCAAGCCGCTCGAGATCGCGGGCCGCAGTCAGGACACCTGGCTGACCTCCAAGGTCAAGAGCACCCTGCTGGCCGAAAAAAACATCGATGGCACCAAGATCAAGGTGGTGACCGAGAATGGCGAGGTGTTTCTGATTGGTCTGGTCACCCGCAAGGAAGCCGATATTTCGGTGCAGCTGACCCGTAATATCAGCGGCGTGAAACGCGTGATCACCGTGTTCGAATTTGTACAGGCGGCACCTTAGAACCACGTGAAGGTTGAAAAGGGGTGGGTGAGGCGTAGAATAATAAAAAATGAGAAACCGGCAGGGTTTCCTTACGCCTCACATTTCACCCTGCTACGCAGACATAAAAAAACGCAGCCAATTGGCTGCGTTTTTTATTTAACCACCCTCAGGGTGGGCTTGCCTTTCTTCGGTACAGAAGCAACTGGCTCCGGAGCCGACGGCGTATCGGCTTCATCTGCCTCTAACTCGTCAGCATCAGCCAGCCAGGCCTCATAGGCCGGTTCCGGCGGAAAGAAGGTGCCAGCACCGTTTTCCCGCGCCTGAATCGACACCACCGCCGCCATCGGCACGTACACCTGGAACGGCGAGCCGCCGAAGCGGGCGCTGAAGGTGACCGCTTCGTTATCCATGTGCAATCCGACCACCGCCTGAGGGGCGATGCTCAACACTATCTGCCCGTCCTGCACATACTGATGCGGCACCGTGGTATGGGCTACCCCGGCATTGACCAGCAGGTGGGGCGTCAACTCGTTATCCAGCAGCCAGTCATAGAAAGCGCGCAGCAAATAGGGCCGGCTGGGCGTCATCTTGTCCATGCTCAGACCTTACCGCCGATATCACGCTCGTCTTCGGTCAGAGAAGCCTGGAAGGACTCACGCTCGAACAGACGGATCATATAGGTCTTGATCTCTTTAGCGCCACGACCGGACAACTCGATACCCAGTGACGGCAAACGCCACAGCAAGGGTGCCATGTAACAATCGACCAGGCTGAATTCCTCACTCATGAAGTAAGGATACTCGACAAATACCGGCGCTATGGCCAGCAGGGCCTCACGCAGTTCCTTACGAGCATCGTCCGCTTTTTCATTACGCTGAATGCGCTTGACCAGCGAGTACCAGTCTTGCGATATACGATGCATCATCAGTCGGCTGGTGCCACGAGCAACCGGGTATACCGGCATCAAGGGCGGATGAGGAAAACGCTCATCCAGATATTCCATGATGATATGAGATTCGTAAAGCACCAGCTCCCGGTCGACCAAGGTCGGCAGGGTACCGTAAGGGTTCAGCTCCAGCATGTCCTCGGGCAGGCTGTCAGGTTCAACATGGCTGATCTCGACACTCACCCCTTTTTCTGCCAGGACGATACGTACTTGGTGGCTGTAAATATCTTCAGCCCCTGAAAACAGCGTCATGATGGAACGCTTATTAGCTGCAACTGCCATTGAATCCTCCGCAAATCATAAATAGGAACGGCAATGGAAGCATATTCGCCCCATTGCCGCTCCCCTGCCTAGCTTAGACGATGTCTAATCAGTGTACGTCACGCCAGTATTCTTTCTTCAGCATGTAGGCAAAGACAAAGAAGATAGCCAGGAAACCCAGCACCCAGTAGCCCATGCGCTGACGTTCCAGCTGGATTGGCTCACCGGAATAGACCAGGAAGTTGACAATATCCAGTACCGCATTGTCATATTCTTCCGTGGTCAGCTCGCCGTTACCTTCGGTCTCGATACCCACAGGTGTTGCCACCTCACGGCCGTCCACGGTGTGCATCACGGTCTTCAGGTTTGCACTACCCTGCAGCGGCTCCAGTACATGGGGCATGCCCACAGACGGGAATACCAGATTGTTCACCCCAAACGGGCGGCTGTCGTCCTTGTAAAAAGAACGCAGGTAGGTGTATAGCCAGTCGGCACCACGTACCCGGGCCACAAGGGTCAGGTCGGGCGGCGGCGCACCAAACCAGCTGGCCGCGTCTTTTTCGGGAATGGCATTTTCCATCAGTTCACCGATGCCGACACCGGTGAAATTCAGGTTGGCCTGCATGATATCTTCCGGAATGCCCAGATCCTCGGCCACGCGGTTATAACGCTGGTACTGGGTGCTATGGCAGCCGGAACAATAGTTCATGAACAGCTTGGCACCGTTTTGCAGTGACGCCTTGTCGCTCAGATCATAATCGGCCTTGTCCAGGTGTACACTGCCACCCGCAGCCATCGCCAGCGCCGGCAAAAAGGCAAATACAGCAATGATTAACTTCTTCATTTGAATGTGACCCTCTCTGGCAGCGGCTTGGTTTTCTCGTTTTTACTGTAGAAGAACAGCAGTACGAAGAAGGCGAAGTAGCCGAACGAACAAATCTGGGCAATCAGCGTCAGCAGCGAGGTGGACGGCAAGGCGCCCAGAACACCCAAGATGATGAAGCAGATCACGAACTGAATGATGTTCAGCAGGTGCAGCTTGCTGCGGTAGCGGAACGAACGCACCTTGCAGCGATCCAGCCAGGGCAACACGAACAGCACGGCAATGGACAGACCCATCAGGATAACGCCGGTCAACTTGTCAGGCACCGCACGCAGAATGGCGTAGAAGGGGGTGAAATACCACACGGGTGCAATATGCTCCGGGGTTTTCAGGCCGTTGGCCGCTTCGAAGTTGGGCCCTTCCAGGAAGTAACCGCCACCTTCAGGCATGAAGAAAATCACGAAGGCGAACAGGAACAGGAAGCCGGCCACGCCCACCACATCCTTGACGGAGTAGTAAGGGTGGAACGGAATCGCGTCTTTGGGCCAGCCGTTTTCGTCCTTGTGTTTCTTGATATCGATACCATCGGGGTTATTGGAACCGACCTCGTGCAACGCAACGATATGCAGGAACACCAGAATGACCAACACCAGCGGCAAAGCAATGACGTGAAGCGCGAAGAAGCGGGTCAGGGTGGCGCCGGAAATGACGTAGTCACCGCGGATCCACAGGGTCAGATCGTCGCCGATCACCGGAATGGCACCGAACAGCGAGATGATAACCTGGGCACCCCAGAACGACATCTGTCCCCAGGGCAGCAGATAGCCCATGAAGGCTTCGGCCATCAGCACCAGGAAGATCAGCATGCCGAACAGCCACAGCAGTTCACGGGGCTTCTGATAAGAGCCGTAGATCAGGCCGCGGAACATGTGCAGATACACGACCACGAAGAAGGCGGAGGCGCCGGTGGAGTGCATATAACGCAGCAACCAGCCGTATTCCACATCACGCATTATGTATTCGACAGAGGCGAAGGCGCCCTCACCGGAAGGATTGTAGTTCATGGTCAGCCAGACACCGGTCAGTATCTGGTTAACCAGTACCAGCATGGCCAGGGAGCCAAAAAAGTACCAGAAGTTGAAGTTTTTCGGTGCCGGATACTGACCTACATGCTTGTTGTAGGTCGCGGTCATCGGAATCCGCTCGTCGATCCAGGCTACGAGTTTACCCAGCATGCTTAGGCTCCTTCCTTGTCTGCGCCAACCAGAATGGTGGCATCATTGACATAGTAATAAGGGGGGATCACCAGATTCAACGGGGCGGGTACGCTCTGGAAGACGCGACCGGCCATATCGAACTTGGAGCCGTGGCAAGGGCAGAAGAAACCAGAGGTAATCCCCTGAACCTGCTCACCGAACGAGTCCGGCAGGTAGGTAGGTGAACAACCCAGGTGGGTACAAAGCCCTACCGCCACAAACAACTCGGGTTTGATCGAGCGGTAGCCGTTCTGGGCATAATCCGGTTGTTGCGGCTGCTCCGAGGCAGGATCCCGCAGCTGGTTATCGTGCTTGGACAGGGCATCCAGGGTGTCCTGGGTGCGGCGGACTATCCAGACCGGCTTTCCTCGCCATTCCACCCGGATCAACTGACCCGGCTCGACTTTACTGACATCTACTTCTACCGGGGCTCCAGCCGCCTTCGCTTTGGCGCTGGGATTCCACGATGCGATAAAAGGCACAGCGGCAAAAGCAGCTCCGACCCCACCCACGGCTGTGGTTGACCAGGTCAGAAATCTGCGGCGACCGGTATCAACTGGCGCATTGCTCATCCAAAAACTCTCCCATTTGGTCTCCGCGCGTTTATTGTTCGTTCCATGCTTCGAGACGGCTTATGACAACTGCGGCGGATATTATGGTTTCAATTGCCACGAAAAAACCCCGAAATTCTAAAGAAAAGCGCGGTCTTTTACAAGGACGGGTAAAGGGTCAATAAATCACTGTTTCACAGCATAATTTGTTATGAAACAAGGAATTATTAGTGAATCTGATCCATTTCTTTCAAATATAAAAAAGCCCGGGTAAACCCGGGCTTTGATATAAACGCAATCCCAATTAACGCTTGGAGAACTGAGGACGCTTACGTGCTTTATGCAGACCGACTTTCTTACGTTCAACGCGACGAGCGTCACGAGTAACGAAGCCAGCCTTGCGCAGCGAACCGCGCAGGGTTTCGTCGTATTGCATCAGGGCACGAGTAATGCCGTGACGAATAGCGCCGGCCTGACCTGAAATGCCACCACCAGCAACGGTGATGAACAGATCAAATTTATCGGTCATCTCAACCAGTTCTAAAGGCTGACGAACCACCATGCGGGCGGTTTCGCGACCAAAGTACTGATCCAGTGAACGCTTATTGATAACGATGTTACCGCTGCCCTGCTTCACGAATACACGTGCAGTAGAGCTTTTGCGACGACCGGTACCGTAGTATTGAGTTTCTGCCATTTGCCTAATCCCGCCTTAGATGTCCAGTACTTGAGGTTGTTGCGCAGCGTGGTTGTGCTGGCTGCCGACAAAGACTTTCATCTTGCGGAACATAGCACGACCCAGCGGGCCACGGGGCAGCATGCCGCGAACGGCAGACTCAATTACCATCTCGGGCTTACGTACAATCAGCTTCTCGAAGCTGATGGACTTCAGGCCACCCGGAAAACCGGAGTGAGAGTAGTAGATTTTGCCTTCGGCTTTATTACCGGTTACCTGAATTTTCTCGGCATTGATCACGACGATGTAATCGCCACAGTCAACGTGCGGAGTGAATTCCGGCTTATGCTTACCACGCAGACGACTAGCGATCTCGGTGGCCAAACGACCCAGAGTTTTGCCCTCTGCATCAACAACATACCAGTCACGCTTTACGGTTTCTGGCTTAGCAACAAAAGTTTTCATGGATAAACCCAAATTACTTAAAATGAATCATACACTTGCGCACATGCGCAAAACACGACAAGACCTGTACCCCTTCGAGCACCAGTCTGCTTACAGTGATGCTGTCTCATCGACAGCTGTGTAACGTGGGCCGGGCGATTATAGGTAAAGTTGCCGTAAAAATCACCTGCTAATTTTAATGCCCATTAAAATTAGTCGGCCCGCCCGCCCCTTCCCGGCATCATGCCCAGATACCGGGGCGGGTATTGTGACTAAGGAAGGTGCTCTCTGGCAAGATATTCGTGGGATTGCATTTCAGTCAGTCGAGACAGGCAGCGTTTGAACTCGAAGCCGAGCCGGCCCTGACCGTAGAGTTCTGTCATCGGTACCGCCGCCGAGATGATCAATTTGACGTGCCGCTCATAGAATTCATCGACCATGGCGATAAAGCGCCGGGCCGCGTCATCGCTGTCCTGGCCCATGGGCACCACGTTGGCCAGCAGAACCGAATGATAGCAACGGGCCAGCTCGATATAGTCCAGCTGGGAGCGTGCCGTGCAGCACAGCTGCTGAAAATCGATATGGAGCACGCCGTCGCCTTCGGCCAGGGTCTTGAGCCGACGATGGTTGATTTCGATCTCGGCCCCCCTGGTGCCGGGCTCGCTGGTCAGTCGATCGAAATACCGCTCCAGATTGGTTTTTGCCTGGGCATCGAGCGGTGAATGATAGATTTCTGCCTGTTCCAGGGTCCGGAGCCGATAATCCACCCCCGAGTCGACGTTGACCACCTCGCAATGCTGCTTGATAAGCGCGATGGCCGGCAGAAAACGGGCCCGCTGCAAGCCATTGCGGTACAGCTCGTCCGGCGGAATGTTGGAAGTCGCCACCAGGATAACCCCATGACCGAACAGGTACTGGAACAAGGTTCCCAGTATCATGGCATCGGTGATGTCGGAGACGAAAAATTCGTCAAAACAGATCACCCGGGCTTCCCTGGCCAGACGCTCGGCCACCAGCTTGAGCGGATCCGCCTGTCCTTTCAGGCTCTGCAACTCGTCATGCACCCGCACCATGAAGCGGTGAAAATGTACCCTGAGCTTGTTGTCAAACGGCAGGCAGTCATAGAAGGTATCCACCAGATAGGTCTTGCCCCGACCGACACCACCCCAGAAGTAAAGTCCCTGGATAGCCTTCACCGGTGCCGGCTTGTTGCCGGTCAGTTTATGCCACAGGCTGAGTCTGGGCTGAGCCGGCGGCGGTGCCATCAGCTCATCAAACAACCGCTGCAGATGCGACACCGCCAAGGCCTGGGCCGGATCGCGGACAAAATCGTGACGACTGAGGTCTGACTGGTATTTTTTACTCGGGGTCATTAGGGTATATAACAACTTGGCTAATAACAGGGGTGACGGCCAGTGTAAATGCCCCAACCCTGCCCGGGCAAGCGCTGCCAGAGGCCGGGACTTGATCTTGCTAACAAAAACCACAATAAATAATACAGACCGAATCGGAACTCTTGTTCCACGACGAAGGTCAGAATGAACTCTTTCTTGAAGAATCCATCGATTTAGGAGCATCTGCATGAAACGTCGACTCCCCCTGGTATCCGCCCTGGCTCTGAGCCTGGGTCTGGCCATACTGCCCCAGGCTCAAGCCGCCTTGCCATTCGGTGCCGGTAGCGACATCCGCAGTCTGGCTCCGGTGCTGGAAAAAGTCACTCCCGGCGTGGTCAATATTTCGGTGTCCGGCAGCAAGGTCAGCCGCCAGGCGCTGCCCGAAGCCTTCCGCTTCTTTTTTGGCCCCGGTATTCCCGGCGAACAGGTGCAGGAACGACCCTTTCAGGCGCTGGGCTCTGGCGTGATCATCGATGCGAAGAAAGGCTATGTGATTACCAATAACCACGTTATCGAAGACGCCGACAAGATTATCATCACGCTGATCGACGGCCAGGAGTACGAAGCCGAGTTGATCGGCACCGATAAACAAAGCGACATAGCGCTGTTAAAAGTCGATGCCAAGAACCTGGTCGAAGTCGAGTTTGCCGACTCCGACCAACTCCGGGTGGGTGACTTCGCCATCGCCATCGGCAATCCCTTCGGCCTGGGGCAGACCGTCACTTCCGGTATCATCAGCGCCTTGGGTCGTTCCGGTCTCAACGTGGAGAATCTGGAAAACTTCATTCAGACCGATGCGGCCATCAACTCCGGCAACTCCGGCGGCGCCCTGCTAAATCTGGACGGCAAGCTGGTCGGCATCAATACCGCCATTCTCGGCCCGGGCGGCGGCAATATCGGCATTGGCTTTGCCATTCCAGCCAATATGGTCAAGAGTCTGGCCGATCAAATCCTGGAGTACGGTGAAGTCCGCCGCGGTGTACTGGGCGTGATGGGCGGTGAACTGACCTCGGAGCTGGCGCGGACCTTTGGCTACCGCAGTCAGCACGGTGCCTTTGTCAGCCAGGTGCTGGAAAACTCTTCCGCCGCCAAGGCTGGTTTGCAAGCGGGCGACATCATCATCAGCCTGGACGGTAAACCCATCCGCTCCTTCGGCGAGTTACGCGCCAAGGTGGCCACCATGGGGGCGGACAAAACCGTCAGTCTGGGGCTGTTCCGCGATGGTAAAGAGCAGAAGGTCGAGGTGACCCTGTCCCGGGCCGACGAAGAGAACATTCAGGCCAATACCCTGAATGAATCGCTGGAAGGTGCATTACTGGCTCAGACCGACGGCGAAGACAAGGTACAGGGCGTCAAAATCACCGAGGTGACCCCCCGCTCTGCTGCGGCCATGTCCGGCCTGGAAAAAGGTGACATCATCATCGGCGTCAATCGCCAGCGGGTAAAAAATCTGAACGATTTACGTCAGATAGTTCAGAGCAAGCCGGAAGTACTGGCGCTCAACATACAGCGCGGCAACTCTTCCATCTATCTGGTACTCAGGTAATTCAGCAAGGCGTGAGGGGTCTTGATCCCTCATGCCTCACCTCTCACTCCTCATGGTCCAATATGTTATGCTGTAGTCATTCGACAACAATCACAGCATCCCATGCGGCTAGCCTCTTCTATCAAGTTTCTGCTTCAGGCCGGAGCCTTAGGCGTCCTGATGGCCCTGATCCTGCTATTGCTGTTTCCGCAACTAAAGACCCAGCCTTTCGAGCACTGGTGGCGCAACCAGCAGGTTGGTGTGTCCAGTTTTTCTTATGCCGCTAGCCGAGCCGGGCCCGCCGTGGTCAATATTTATACCCGCAGCTTTCAACGGGGTAGTGAGTCACCCGAACTCAGCGCCACCGGCCTGGGATCAGGCGTCATCATGTCGGATCAGGGCTATGTGCTCACCAATTATCATGTCATTGCCGATGCGGACCAGGTCATAGTCGCGTTACAGGATGGGCGCATTCTCGCCGGTGACGTCACCGGTTTCGATGTGCCCACCGATCTGGCAGTACTGAAAATTACCGCCGCTCAGTTGCCGGTAATCCCTCAGGATGACGAACTCTCACCTCAGGTCGGCGATATTGTGCTGGCCATCGGTAACCCTTATAACGTGGGCCAAACAATTACCCAGGGTATTATCAGTGCCACCGGTCGTACCGGCCTGTCCAGCATGGGGCCGGACAGCAACGGCCGTCAGGATTTGCTGCAGACCGACGCCGCCATCAATGCCGGCAACTCCGGTGGTGCCCTGGTCAACGTCTACGGCGAGATGGTCGGCATTAATACCGCTTCCTTTCAGAGCCTGGCCCATCAGGAAAGTTATGGCATCAACTTTGCTATTCCCTATGCTCTGGCCCACCGCATCATGCAGGAGCTGATCGTCAACGGTCGGGTGATCCGGGGCTATCTGGGCATCAGTGGCGCCGATATTCCGCCGATGATGGCGCAGCTGCTTAAACTGGAAGATCGCACCGGCATCTATGTGGAGGGGGTCAACGAGCAAGGCCCCGCGGCCAAGGCCGGCATTACCCAGGAAGATGTGCTCATGAATATCGATGGCAAGGCCATTCGCAACATGCGCCATGCCATGGACATAATTGCCGAAACCCGTCCCGGTACCGAAATACAGATAACCTTGCTGCGAGGCGGCAAGATACTGACGTTACCGGTGATGCTCGAAGAAGATAGCCGCTTTCAGCGGTTACGGTAAGGGCAGCCATCAGCGTTAAGCTGTCAGCCATAAGCAAAACAAGCGCACCTGTATATATCGCCTTTATTCTGGATGCACAGGCGTGGTTTCGTTGAGAGCGGGCCACAAAAACTAAAGGGGTCAGGTGTATGACACCTGACCCCTTTACGTTAAATTCGCCAGCCACTCGCGCCACTGACGGCTTAAAGCTTATCGCTTACAGCTGCTCTGATTACGCCTTGAAGCGTTTGATATTACCGCCCAAAGCAGACAGCTTGTCTTCGATAAACTCGTAACCCCGGTCGATATGGTAGATACGGTCCACTATGGTGGTGCCTTCGGCCACGAAACCGGCCAGCACCAGGCTGGCAGAGGCCCGCAGATCGGTGGCCATCACGGTTGCGCCGGTCAGCTGCTCGGTATCGTCACAGATGGCCATGTTGCCGTTCAGCTCGATATGAGCACCCATGCGATTCAGCTCGGGCACGTGCATGAAGCGGTTTTCGAAGATGGTCTCGGTCACCCTGCCCACCCCCTTGGCCACCGCGTTGAGCACGGTAAACTGGGCCTGCATATCGGTCGGAAACGCCGGATACGGCGCCGTCTTGATATCGACCGGCTTCAGTGTACGACCGGTCATGTCCAGGCGAATCCAGTCTTTACCGGTCTCTACCAGTGCACCCGCATCCTTGAGCTTGACCAGTACCGCTTCCAGCAGATGCGGATCCGTATTGCGGCAGGTGATATCACCGCCGGTGACGGCCGCACCGACCAGGAAAGTACCGGTCTCGATTCTGTCCGGCTGAACCCGGTACTCGCCGCCGTGCAACGCCTCGACGCCATCGATGATCAGCGTATCCTGACCAATGCCCTGAATGTTGGCACCCAGCGCGTTGAGGAAGTTGGCCAGATCCACCACTTCCGGCTCGCGGGCGGCATTTTCGATGATGGTACGGCCTTCGGCCAGCACCGCCGCCATCATCAGGTTTTCGGTGCCGGTCACGCTGACCATGTCCATCAGGATATGTGCGCCCTGCAGTCGACCGTCGACCCGTGCCTTGATATAGCCGTCTTCCACCTTGATCTCGGCACCCATCTGCTCCAGACCGTGAATATGCAGGTTCACCGGCCGGGCGCCGATGGCACAGCCGCCGGGCAGAGAGACATCTGCCTCGCCGAAGCGGGCCACCAAAGGCCCCAGCGCCAGGATGGAGGCACGCATGGTCCGCACCAGCTCATAAGGTGCAATATGGCTGTTCACCGCGCCGGAAATAGCGATAACGCCATCCTGCTCGCTGACCTTGAGCCCCATGGAGGCCAGCAACTGCAAGGTGGTGTCCACGTCTTTCAGCTTGGGCACGTTGGACAGATGCACAGTTTCATCACACAGCAAGGTACCAAAGAGTATCGGCAGCGCGGCATTCTTGGCGCCGGAGATGGTCACTTCGCCGGCAAGCCGGCAAGGTCCCTGAATTTTAAATTTATCCATTTCGGTTCCTGCTCAGGAAGGCATAATAAATTTTCGTTCCCGCGCCCATTGCTCGGGAGTAAAGGTCTTCACGGTCAGCGCATGGATGGTGTTCTGGGCGATCAGCTCCATCAAGGGGCCATTGATCGCCTGTTGCCGCTTGAGCCGGCTCATGTCGGTGAAGTCGGCGGATACCGCAATGACCTCGAAATGGCTGCCTTCGCTTTTGATATAAAGTTCGTCCAGGGGCAGGGCCTGCCGCAGTAAACGTTCCACTTCGTTATTCAGATCCATGTTGGCTCCCGGAAGGGTTGTCGGTCAGTTCAAATAGCGAACTGACGCCGTATAAATCGGCCAGCGGATAAAAACTGGCCGGGGGGGATATCAGGGTCAGAGCCATGTTGCCGGCGGCCAGCGCCTGGCTCCATTGCACCAGAAAGGCCAGACCGACCGAGTCGATCTGCTTCAGTTCGCTCAAATCCACTCGTTCGGCACCAAACAGGGTATTCCGCTCCGCCCAATAGGCCGGCAGCATATCCCGTGTCAGTTCCCGTTCGAGTTTCATTGGGTTCTTTCCAGCGGCGTAACCGGCTTCTGGGTGTGCGCCTGCAGCTGAAGGGTAACCTTATCGATACCATTCTGACGGATAAGACCACTCAGCTCGGCCTGTTTGGCAGACAAGAGGCTGATGCCCTCGGCCACCATGTCGAATACTCGCCACTCGCCGGTGCGGCCGTTCTGGCGCAGCTTGAACTCCAGCTTGATGGCCGGCTTGTTCGGCTCCAGTACCACAACCGGTACCGAGACCAGCTTTTCGCCCTTGGCGACGGTACCGGTACCTATGTTCAGTTTCTGCTCTTTGTAGGCCGCCAGTGCATCGGCATAGGTCACCACCAGATAGTCGCTGAAGGCGGCAACAAAGCGATCCCGCTGCTCGGGAGTCGTGTTGTTGAGCTGGTTGCCGATCACGCGGAAAGCGGAAAAACGTACATCCACCGCCGGCAGCATTTCTTCCCGCACTATGGTGCGCAGGTATTCCGGATTGGCCTTGATTTCTGCCTGCTGTCTGCTCAGTCTATCGAAGGTGTTCTGGGCGACTTCATTCACCAGCACATAGGGGTTCGACAGCGAGACGGCGGCGGCCAGTGGTGCCCAGAGTCCGGCCAGTATCAACAGCCCTGACATCAGTAATTTTTTCATCATTAGCTCCTAGGGAGTGGGCTTCGGCTTATTTGTCGCCGATGGAATAAATGAACTTTCCGATCAGCTCTTCCAGTACCAGTGCCGATTGGGTGTCCGTTATGGTATCGCCGTCCTTGAGCATGCCGATGCCCATGTCCTCATCGACAAAACCGGGGCTCAGCCCCAGATACTGCTCACCAAGCAAACCCGATGTCTGGATGGCAGCCGTGCTGCTTTCGGCAAATTCACCGGCGCTGCGACTGACCGTCAGGGTCACCACCGGTACCTGATCCTTGGGATCCAGGATTATCTGACTGACTCGTCCCACCACCACGCCGCCCACCTTGACCGGCGAGCGCACCTTAAGACCGCCGATATTATCGAACTTGGCATAGAGGGTATAGCTTTCTCCCTGGCCGTTGGCGCTGATACCGGCGACTTTGAACGCCAGCAGCAGCAAGGCACCGATGCCGGCCAACATAAAGCAGCCGACGCTGAATTCCAGTTTGCTGTATTTCATCAATATTTATCCAAACATGACGGCGGTGAGGGCGAAGTCTAGCCCCAGTACCGCCAGAGAAGAATGAACCACGGTACGCGTCGTGGCCTGACTGATCCCGGCCGCCGTCGGCTGTGCATCGAAACCGTTAAACAGGGCAATCCAGGTCACCACCAGGGCAAACACCAGGCTCTTGATCACGCCCTGCATGATGTCTTGTTGCCAGTCGACTGCCGCCTGCATCGCCGACCAGAAGCCACCTTCGTCCACCCCCAGCCAGTCAACACCCACCAGCTTGGCGCCCCAGATGCCAATAAGGCTGAACATCAGCGCCAGCAAGGGCATGCTGATGAAACCGGCCCAAAAACGCGGCGCCACTACCCGGCGAAGGGGATCTATGCCCATCATCTCCAGGCTGGAAAGCTGTTCGGTCGCCTTCATCAGGCCCAGCTCGGCGGTCAGTGCCGAGCCGGCCCGGCCGGCAAACAGCAGTCCGGTCACCACAGGGCCCAGCTCGCGCAGCAATGACAATGACACCAGCGGACCCAGGCTGCCTTCGGCACCGAAGTCCACCAGCACATTGTATCCCTGCAGAGCCAGCACCATGCCGATGAAAATCCCCGACACCAGTATGATGGCCACCGACTGTACGCCGACCACCTGCAGCTGCTGTATCAGCAGTGGAAAGTGTTTTTTCGGCTGAGGCCGGCCCACCAGGGCATGAAACAACATGAAGCCGGCGCGTCCGCAGGCGGTAATTCCGGCCACGCCCTGACGTCCCAGCCGTCCTATCATATCAATCAACATCGACTAACGACTCCCTGAATGAAGGCGCCGGATAGTGAAACGCCACCGGGCCGTCTGCCTGGCCCTGCAAGAACTGAATCACCTGAGCATCCGTATTCTGTTTCAGCTCGGCCGGGGTACCCGCCGCTATCACCTGCTTGTTGGCGATGATATAGGCGTAATCGGCAATATTCATCACTTCGTCCACATCATGGGTGACGATAATAGAGGTCAACCCCTGAGCCCGGTTCAGCTCGGATATCAGCTTGACCAAGACCCCCATGCTGATGGGATCCTGGCCGGCAAAGGGCTCATCATACATGATCAGCTCGGGATCCAGCGCAATAGCGCGCGCCAGTGCCGCCCGCCGCGCCATGCCGCCGGACAGCTCGGACGGTAGCAGCTTCGCCGCGCCGCGCAATCCCACCGCTTCCAGTTTCATCATCACCAGGGTGCGGATCATGGCTTCCGGCAGGCCGCTGTGCTCGCGCAGCGGGAACGCCACGTTGTCGAACACCGACATGCCGGTGAACAGGGCGCCGCTCTGAAACAGCATACCCATACGGCGCCGCACCTGATATAGACGGGAGCGGCCCAGGCTGGGGATGGACTCGCCGTCGAACAGCACATCGCCGCTGTTTGGCTTGATCTGGCCACCAATGAGTCTTAACAGGGTGGTTTTGCCGATGCCACTCGGGCCCATGATGGCGGTAATCTTGCCTTTGGGGATCTGCAGATTGATCCGGTCATACAGGGTCCGGTCACCATGGCTAAAGCAAAGATCTCTTATTTCTACGAGGCTCTGGCTCAAACTGATTCCCCAATGAAAAGAAAGAATTGTATGAGTTCCCCGATAGATGGGCAACAAGCCGACCGCTTTTCCTTTGCCGGTGCGCCATTCCCTGTCCTCTTACCATATATAAGGAGGTGAGGAGTGAGACGCCGCGACTCCCCCCTACAGTTTTTGTTACATCAGTCGCTTATCGGCACAAGCTTTTCTATAATGGCGCCGCCTAAGGTGTGGAGAAAGCTATGACTGCAGAATTTGATTATCGGAAAACCGCCAAGCAGGTGCTGGATATTGAAAAGGCAGCCATCGATGGCCTTTATCAATATCTGGACCAGGCGTTCAATCATGCCTGCCGGCTGATGTTCCATTGCCCGGGAAAGGTCATCGTGACCGGCATGGGTAAATCCGGGCATATCGCCCACAAGATTGCCGCCACCCTGGCCAGTACCGGTACCCCCGCCTTTTTCGTACATCCGGGCGAAGCCAGCCATGGGGATCTCGGCATGATAGGCCCAGACGATGTGGTGCTGGCCCTGTCCAACTCCGGCGAGAGCAGCGAAATCATTTCATTGTTGCCTGTACTCAAGCGCCGTGGACTGCCGTTGATCTGCCTGACCGGCAACCCCGCCTCCACCATGGCGCGAGAAGCCAATGTGCATCTCTGTACCCGGGTGGAGCAGGAAGCCTGCCCGCTCGGCCTGGCCCCGACCGCCAGCACCACCGCCGCCCTGGTGATGGGCGACGCCTTGGCCGTGTCTCTGCTGGAAGCCCGTGGCTTTACAGCGGATGATTTTGCGCTCAGTCACCCCGGCGGTGCCCTCGGCAAACGCCTGCTGCTGCGAGTGGGCGATGTCATGCACAGAGACGAGCAGGTACCGAAAGTCGGACTCGATACGCTGATCATCGACGCCTTGCTGGAAATCGGCCGCACCGGCCTGGGCTTTACCGCCGTGGTCGACGACCAGCAAAAACTGGTGGGTATCTATACCGATGGCGATCTGCGCCGCACTCTGGATCATAAAATCGATCTGCACCACACTTCCATCGAACAGGTCATGACCCGCAGCTGCACCACGGCGCACGCCGCCATGCTGGTCGCGGAAGCGGTCAAGCTGATGGAAGAAAAGAAAATAAGCGGTCTGCTGGTGGTGGATGAACAACAGCATCCGGTAGGCGCCTTCAACATGCACGACCTGTTACGGGCGGGAGTGATCTGATGGAACAACCAAGCCTTTACGGCCCGGTAGCCGGCGAAGTCTGGCGGCGGATGGCCGGGATAAAATTGCTGATCTGTGATGTGGACGGCGTACTGTCCGACGGCATGATCTATCTCGGTAATCAGGGTGAAGAATACAAGAGCTTCTGCACCAAAGACGGTTTCGGTATAAAGGCCCTGCTTAACGCCGGTATTCAGGTGGCGGTGATCACCGGCCGGGACTCCCGCATCGTCAGCGAACGCATGGCCTCGCTCGGCGTTACTCATGTCTATCAGGGGCAGAGCGACAAGATGCACAGCTATCGCGCCCTGCTCGCTACCCTCAAGCTGGGGCCGGAGCAGGTCGCCTATATCGGCGACGACGTGGTCGACCTGACCGTAATGCAAGACTGCGGTCTGGGTGTGGCCGTGGCCGATGCCCATCCATTGGTGCTGCAGCAAGCCGATTATATTACCCGTATCGACGGCGGCCGAGGCGCCGTGCGCGAACTCTGCGATCTGCTGCTCGACGCCCGGGGCGAGCTGGAACAGGCCAAGGGCATGAGCCTGTGAGTCGCCAGATCTGGTGGTTTGGCGGCCTCTTTCTGGTCGCCCTCGTCTGCTGGCAGTGGTTCAGGCCAATCACCGACACCCCCGTCAATCAGCAGGATTATCAGCCGGATTTTATCGCCAAAAACCTGAGCAGCGTGCAATACAACCAGCTGGGTCTGCCCTACCGCGGACTGGATGCGGAATATGCCGAGTACTACGAGCCGCTGGCCATGACCCTAATGGAAAAACCTGTTATCTTGCTCTATTCGCCCGATGGCCAGCCTCAATGGCAGTTGAGCGGTGATGAGGGCATGATCAACACCAATGATAACGCGGTATTGAACGGCACCGTGGTCGGCCGGGGGCTGCAACCCGATGCCCTGGTGAGAACCCTGACCACCGAATATCTGGAACTGGATTTTATTAAAAACCAGCTGCGCTCCAACCGGAACGTGCAGCTGAACAGCCCTACTTTCCAGGCCCAGGGCCAGGGGCTGCTGGGCAAGCTTGATCAACAAACGGTGGAATTACTGCATGAAACCCGGGCAACCTACTTTACTACTCCTTAGCATCGGCGGCCTGCTGGCCCTCAGCCTCAGCCTGGCCGAGGCCAAAGAGTCTGACTTCAACCAGCCGGTGACCATCGATGCCGGTCGCCAGCTGGTGGAACTGGTCGACAACAAGGTGACCTTCAGCGAGCGGGTCGAGGTCAAACAGGGCACCATGGATGTGCGGGCCGACAAACTGGTGGTGATCCGCAACGAACAGGGATTGCAATCGATGATCGCCCACGGCACGCCGGCCACCTACTACCAGATTCTGGACAGCGGCAAGCCGGTCAAGGCCGAGGCTCGGGAAATCCACTACGATATGAAGGCGCGCACCATCACCCTGCTGAAAGAGGCGAAGCTGAAGCAGAACGACAATATCGTGACCGGCTACCGTATTCGCTACCATATCGACAAGGAACAGATGGAGGCAGAAAGTCAGGGCGGATCAGACCGCGTTACCACCATTTTTCTGCCCGAACAGCTGCAGGACATGAATAAAAAAGAGACACAGAACTGATCATGGCAACACTGAAAGCCCGTGGGCTGCAGAAGAGTTACAAGGGCCGCCAGGTAGTGGCCGATGTCAGCCTGACCGTCAATACCGGCCAGATCGTCGGCCTGCTCGGCCCCAACGGAGCCGGCAAGACCACCTCTTTTTACATGATAGTGGGCCTGGTACAGCGCGATGCCGGCAGCATCACCATCGATGAGCAGGACATCAGCCATCAGCCCATGCATGTACGGGCCCGGGCTGGTATCGGCTATCTGCCCCAGGAAGCTTCCATTTTTCGACGCCTGAGCGTGGCCGACAACTTAATGGCGGTGCTCGAAACCCGCAAGGATCTGGACGCCGCCGGCCGCGACGAAAAAATGGAACAGCTGCTGGAAGAGTTCAACATCACCCACATCCGCGACAGTGCCGGAATGAGTCTGTCCGGAGGCGAACGCCGCCGGGTGGAAATTGCCCGGGCGCTGGCGGCCGATCCGCGCTTCATACTGCTGGATGAACCCTTCGCCGGGGTCGACCCCATCTCGGTGATCGATATCAAAAAAATCATTCTGCACCTGCGCGATCGAGGCTTGGGAGTACTGATTACCGATCACAACGTGCGCGAGACACTGGATGTCTGCGAACGGGCCTATATTGTCAGTCATGGTCATCGTATCGCCGCCGGCACTCCTGCCGAAATACTCGTAAACGAGCAAGTCAAGAAAGTCTATCTTGGTGAACAATTCAGCCTCTGATCTGGCCCGCTGGAAACCCATGCGGTTGACATAGAAGGACTTTTCCAACGATGAAGCCAACTCTTCAGCTACGTCTGGGGCAGCAGCTGACCATGACCCCCCAGTTGCAACAGGCCATTCGCCTGCTGCAACTGTCGAGCCTGGAGCTGCAGCAGGAAATTCAGCTGGCCCTGGAAAGCAACCCCCTGCTGGAACAGGAAGAGCCGGATAGCATCGAGGTAGCCAACGGCGGCAACGACGAGCAGATGGCTGCCGATACCGCCATGGAGCAAAACCGGCTGTCCGACGAACTGCCTATGGATACCCACTGGGACGATATCTATACCGCCTCATCCGGCAGCGGTGGTAACGGCGGCCTGCCCGAAGGCATGGAAGATACCGTTTATCAGGGCGAAACCACCGAAACGCTGCAGGATTACCTGCTGTGGCAGATGCAACTGACCCCCTTCAGCGAGACCGATCAGGCCATCGCCCTGGCTATTATCGACGCCATCGATGACGCCGGTTACCTGACTCAGGAGCTGGAGGATATCCTCGCCGCCGTCTCCGGCGGCGAACAGGATATCGAAGCGGACGAGGTGGAAGCGGTTCTGAAACGCATCCAGCATTTCGATCCCATCGGCGTCGCCGCCCGCAGCGTGCAGGAATGCCTGCGAATTCAGTTGGATCCTTTTCCCGCCGACACCCCCTGGCTGAACGAGGCCCGCCTCGTGATTGATCAGCACATGGTTCTGCTCGGCAACCGGGACTACCGCACCCTGCAACGCAAGACCAGACTGAAAGAAGAAGAGCTCAGGGAAGTACTAGCCCTGATCCAGCAGCTGGAGCCAAGGCCCGGTAACAGCGTGCTGCAAAGCAGCTCCGAATACGTGATTCCGGACCTGGTGGTCACCAAGCAACAGGGTAGCTGGGTCGCCGAACTCAACCCGGAGGCCATGCCCAAAGTCAGGCTGAACCAGACCTATGCCGCCATGGCCCGCCAACCCAGAAACAGTGAAGACGGTCAGTTTATCCGCAACCATTTGCAGGACGCCAAGTGGTTTATCAAGAGTCTGGAAAGCCGGAATGAGACCCTGCTCAAGGTTGCCAATTGTATTGTTGAACAACAACAGGCATTCTTTGAGTATGGAGCCGAAGCCATGAAGCCGATGGTGCTGAATGATGTGGCCGAAGCCGTGGAAATGCACGAGTCCACCATCTCCCGGGTGACCACACAGAAATTCATGCATACCCCCAGAGGGGTGTTCGAGCTGAAGTATTTTTTCTCCAGCCATGTGGGTACCGATGATGGTGGAGAATTTTCGTCGACGGCAATTCGCGCCCTGATCAGGAAACTGGTCGGTGCGGAAAACCCGGCCAAGCCACTGAGCGACAGTAAAATTGCCCAGCTGCTGGCCGAACAGGGGATACAGGTAGCCAGGCGGACCATCGCCAAGTACAGGGAGTCGCTGGCCATCCCCCCTTCCAATCAGCGTAAGCGCCTGATGTAGAGGCAGATCTAGAAGGAAGACGATATGCAAATAAATCTGACTGGACACCATGTAGAAATCACGGATTCCCTGCGTGACTATGTGAACAGCAAGTTTGCCCGACTGGAGCGTCATTTCGACAACATCACCAATGTACACGTCGTCCTCACACTGGAAAAATTGCAGCAGGTAGCCGAAGCCAAGATCAATCTCAGCGGCGGTGAAATCTTTGCCAACTCTCAGCATGACGACATGTACGCCGCCATCGATGGCTTGATCGACAAGCTCGATCGCCAGATCATCAAACACAAAGAGAAGCTCAAGCAAAAATAACCATGGAAGTCGCCGACATACTTAGCAGGGACTGCACCCGCAGTGCAGTCCCCTGCACGAGCAAAAAACGTGCTCTGGAAATCATCAGCGAGCTGGCAGCCCAGCATCTCGACATCAGCAGCCAGCAGTTGTTCGACTGCCTGCTGGCCCGGGAGAAAATGGGTAGCACCGGCATCGGAAACGGTATCGCCATTCCTCATGGCCGTATCGGCGATGAAAACCGGGCAACGGCGGTTTTACTCACCTTTGCCGAACCGGTGGAGTTCGACGCCATCGATAATCAGCCGGTTGGCCTGGTGTTTGCCTTACTGGTACCGGAGCAGGAGTGTAAACAGCATCTCAAGACGCTGTCATTGATTGCCGAAAAGCTCAGCAACAAGCAAGTCTGCAAGCAGTTGCGCCAGGCCGGCAGCGATGACGAACTCTATAACATCATGGTTTCTTCCTGAGGAGAGCAATATGCAGCTGGTGATCGTCAGTGGTCGTTCAGGCTCGGGTAAAACCGTGGCCCTGCGTGTGCTCGAGGATCTGGGCTATTACTGTGTCGATAATCTGCCCGTCGAGCTGCTGCCCGAGCTGGTACAGATGCGTCGACGCAAGCCCGGCGAGGTGGCGGTCAGTATCGATGTACGCAACCTGCCCGACAATGCCGACAAGCTGGAAGCCTGCCTGGCCGAAGTGCGCGCCATGGAAGGTGTCAGCCTGTCCAGTATATTTATCGACGCGGACAACGCCGCCCTTATTCGCCGCTTCGGCGATACCCGCCGACTGCATCCCCTGTCTCGTCACAGCCTGACCCTGGACGAAGCCATCCGTCAGGAAACCCATCTGCTGGCACCCTTGTCTTCCGCCGCCGATCTGCGTATCGATACCTCCGAACTCAGCATTCACGACCTGAGCGAAATTATCCGTGCGCGCATTCTCGGCAAGAAGGAACGGGAACTGAACTGGGTGTTCGAGTCCTTCGGCTACAAATACGGCATCTCTCAGGATGCAGATTTCGTGTTCGATGCCCGCTTTCTGCCCAACCCCCATTGGATAACCGAGCTCCGGCCCTTTACCGGCCAAGACGAGCCGGTGGCCAGCTATCTGAACGGCCAGCCCGAGGTTACCAAATACCTGTGGCAGATTGAAAACCTGCTGGTCACCTGGATGCCGCATCTGGAACGCAACAACCGTAGCTACGTGACCGTCGCCATCGGCTGTACCGGGGGCAAACACAGATCCGTTTATATCGTCGAGCAGCTCGCGCGGGTGTTCCAGCAGATGGGCAAAAGCGTGCAGCTACGCCACCGCACCCTGGAAAAGCACCATGACTAGAATTGAGCGGGATCTGCAAATCGTCAACAAGCTCGGGCTCCATGCTCGGGCCGCCATTCAACTGGTGCAGTTAACGCAACAATTCGATGCCACCGTCACCGTCTGTAGTCAGGAAAAACAGGCCCCGGCCAACAGCGTCATGGGGTTACTGATGCTGGAGACCGCCCAGGGTCATGCCATTCGCGTCGTCGCCGAAGGGCCGGATGCAGAAGCGGCGATGAACGCCGTATCCCGCCTGGTCGCCGACCGCTTCAACGAATCAGAATAATTCCCCTATCCCCGTCCCGCGCAGAGGCCTGAAGCCCGGATGACAGAATCAATCGAAAAACCAAGGACGCCGGATCAGCTGGATACCATCACCCAGGCGCTGAACAGCGGCATGTTCGTGCACGTTCGCCGCATGCTGCAGCAGATGCGCCCCGGCGACGTCGCCTGGCTGCTGGAGTCCTCTCCCTCTCCCAGCCGTAAGGTATTGTGGCAACTTATCGACCCGGATGAATACGGCGAGATCCTGGAGGAACTGTCGGAAGAAGTCAGGGACGGCATTATCCGACTGATGGATCCGGAAAAGCTGGCCGCCGCGCTGGAAGACATGGAGTCGGACGATCTGGCCTATGTACTGCGGGATCTGCCCGAGCAGCTGTTCAATCAGGTGCTCACCCAGATGGACGAGCAGGACAGGCAGCGGGCAAAACAGGCGCTGTCATACCCGGAAGACACCGCCGGCTCCATCATGAACACCGAGTTCATCACCCTGCGTGCCGATGTCAGCATCGACGTGGTACTGCGCTACCTGCGCCTGCATACCGAGCTGCCGGAAGGGACCGATACTCTCTACGTGGTGGATCAACATAACCGTCTGCTCGGCGATATCTCCCTCGCCAGTCTGGTAGTGCAGGATCCTGCCACCACGGTCGCCGACGCCATGGACACCCAGGTGGAAGCCATTCCACTGGCCATGAGTGACACCGAGGTGGCCAACCTGTTCGAGCGCCACGACTGGCTGTCGGCCCCTGTGGTCGACGACGACTATCAGTTGCTGGGCCGTATCACCATCGATGACGTGGTGGACATCATCCGTGAAGAGGGTGAGCACTCGATGATGGGCATGGCCAAGATGGACGATGACGAAGATACCTTCGCGCCGGTACTGACCAGCGCCCGCCGTCGATCCATCTGGCTCACCGTCAACCTGGGCTCAGCCCTGCTCGCCGCCAGCGTCTCCAACATGTTCGAAGAAACGCTGTCACAACTGGCCACCCTGGCCATTCTGATGACCATAGTGCCCTCCATGGGCGGTATTGCCGGCAATCAGACCCTTGCACTGGTGATCCGCGGCATGGCGGTAGGCCATATCGGCGACAGCAACGCCCGCTGGCTGCTGACCAAGGAGGCACTGGTGGGGCTGTTCAACGGCCTGCTGTGGGCAGTAATGGTGGCGATAGTGGTGAGTCTGTGGAAAGGCAGCTGGGAGATAGGCCTGGTGCTGGCCACGGCCATGTTCATCAACCTGTCGGTGGCAGGTCTGGCCGGTGCCGCCATTCCGCTGGTGATGCGCAAGCTCAACATAGATCCGGCCCTGGCCGGCTCCATGGCTCTGACCACCATCACCGACATCGTCGGCCTGTTCTCCTTCCTGGGCCTCTCGACCCTGATATTGCTGCACTGACCGGGGAATAGGGAATAGGGAATAGCAATCCCAATTCCCTGCAGTTATTGTCCGGCGATTTTCATCTCGCCGATCAGTACCGAGCCGGTTTGCAGGCTGGACCGGGTTTCTACATCGGTACCGATGGCCTGAATACCCGCAAACATATCCTTCAGATTACCGGCGATGGTGATCTCTTCCACCGGATAGGCGATTTCGCCGTTTTCCACCCAGAAACCGGCCGCGCCGCGGGAATAGTCACCGGTGACGATATTCACACCCTGGCCCATCATCTCGGTCACCAGCAGGCCGGTGCCCATCATCTTCAGCAGCTGCTCCAGGCTGTGACCGCTGTTTGCCACCGTCCAGTTATGAATGCCGCCGGCATGTCCGGTCAGCTCCATACCGAGCTTGCGGGCCGAATAGCTGGTTAGCAGATAGGTTTTGAGCACCCCGTTTTCGATAATGTGGCGCTCATGGGTACGCACCCCTTCGTTATCAAACGGCGAGCTGGCCAGCCCCTTGTGCAGATGCGGTTGCTCGTGAATGTCGAACCAGTCGGGGAAAACCCGTTCGCCCAGAGCATCGAGCAGGAAGGACGACTTGCGATACAGGTTGCCACCGCTGATGGCCATCACCAGATGACCGAACAGGCTGGCGGCCACGTCTGGATGAAACAGCACCGGTGCCCGTGTGGTATCGATTTTGCGACCGCCCAGACGACCCAGGGTACGGCTAACGGCTTCGTCCGCCACCTGCTCGGGAGTCCAGAGATCTTCGAAGCTACGCGCCGAGGTATACCCGTATTCCCGCTGCATGTCGCCGTCCTGCTCGCCTATCAGCACACAGCTCATGCCGAAGCGACTGCCCGCGTAACCCTTGATAAAGCCGTGGCTGTTACCGTAGACCTTGATGCCCAGGTTGCTGGAAAAACTGGCGCCGTCCGACTGCTTGATGCGGGGATCCCGACCCAACGCATTCTGTTCGCAACGCAGCGCCAGTTCGATACCATCGGCGGGCTCAAGCTGACGAGGAAAGCACAGCTCAAGATCGGGCGCATCCCAAGCCAGGGTATCGGCATCGGCGATACCGGCGAAGGGATCGGCTGTGGTGTAACGGGAAATATCCAGCGCCGCCGCCACGGTGCGGGCGATGGCGTCCGGCCGCAGATCCGAGGTGGAGGCAGAGCCCTTGCGGCCATCCCGATAGACGGCGATCCCTAAGGCGCCGTCCTTGTTGAACTCGATATTCTCCAGTTCGCCGTTACGGGTATTGACCGAAAGCCCGGTCTGCTTGCTGATGGACACTTCGGCGCTGTCTGCGCCCAGTCGCCTGGCGCTGTCGAGGGCCTGTTCTACGGCCAGCTCTAGCTGGCGCTGTTCGGTTTGAATTTCTGCTGGGGTCATGATTAACATCGCTGGCTCAGTTTGGAGTTAGCATAACAGACCCCTGTGTGCCTTGGGAGAAGCTGGTAATATATATGTATATGTTAATTGAGACGGAAAAACTATGAGCCAGCATGACGATCCCACCGGGCACGATGATGAAATCGAATGGGTCAGTAAAAGTGAGATGAAACGGGAAAGCCGCGCCCTGCAGAAATTGGGTGAGTCACTGGTCAAGCTTCAACCCCATGAGCTGGCCAAGGTGCCACTGGACGAAGATGTGCTGGAAGCCATAGAACTGGCACACAAGCTTCACAACAAGCGGGAAGGTCTGCGCCGGCACATGTCCTATATCGGCAAGCTGATGCGCACCCGGGACGTCACCGACATTCAGAAGGCGCTGGCGGGCTTCGAGCACAAGAGTGCCGTAGCCAACGCACAATTCCATAAACTGGAATTATGGCGTGACCGTCTGGTCAAGGAAGGCGACAAGGGGGTGAATGCGCTGCTGGCAGAGCACCGTAACCTGGACCGACAAAAACTGCGTCAGCTGGCTCGCCAGGCTCGCAAGGAACTCGCCGCCGGCCTGCCCCCCCAAGGTTACCGCGAACTGTTCCAGTATCTGAAGCTGAACCTGGGATCTGACGCTTCTGAATCATGACCAGTCAGTCATGATCAGATCATCATGACAAAGAAATGACGGTAAGTCAGACAGAACAACGGGAGCCACGGCTCCCGTTGTTCTTGATGGATTAAACCCGACCGTTAAAAACACATACCCGCCGGTTTTTTACCCATTTTACGTAATTTGGCACATTCACGGTTATCAACACCGTCGCCCTTACTCGCCATTTCCTGCACTACAGGCTGCTGCACATTAAGCACCGAACCGGCCTGAACCGGCATCAACATCAACCCAAGAACAGAGGCAAAGGCTATAGATAGCAATGTTTTCATCATTATCGCCTCCAGATTGCTGCCACGCTTTTGCGTAGGTAAGCACCTATTAGACCTCGCCTAGCACCCGGATCGCACAGAAAAAAACTGTTAACCAGTAGTTAATAATCCGGTTAATAATCGACCAGGGTTATTATTGAGTACCACCCACCGTCATCCGATCCAGCTTGAGTGTCGGCTGGCCGACACCTACCGGTACGCTCTGGCCCTCTTTACCACAAACGCCCACACCGGCATCCAGCGCCAGATCGTTACCCACCATAGACACCTGACTCATGGCCTCGGGGCCGTTGCCAATCAGGGTGGCACCCTTGATCGGTGCGGTCAGCTTGCCGTCTTCGATGAGATAGGCCTCGGAAGCGGAAAACACGAAGCGTCCGGAGGTAATATCCACCTGGCCACCGCCGAAGTTAGGGGCGTAGATGCCCTTCTTCACGCTCCTGATGATCTCTTCCGGCGGTGTCTCACCCGGTAACATATAGGTGTTGGTCATGCGCGGCATCGGCAGGTGAGCGTAAGACTCCCGCCGGCCGTTGCCGGTCGGTGCCATCTTCATCAGCCGGGCATTGAGCTTGTCCTGCATGTAGCCCTTGAGAATGCCGTTTTCGATCAATACGTTATATGAGCTTTCGGTGCCTTCATCGTCGATAGTCAGCGAGCCGCGGCGGTTCGGCAAGGTACCGTCATCCACTATGGTGCACAGGCTGGAGGCCACCTGCTCGCCGATACGACCGGCATAGGCGGACGAGCCCTTGCGGTTGAAGTCGCCTTCCAGGCCGTGACCCACGGCTTCGTGCAGCAAGACACCGGGCCAACCGGCACCCAGCACCACCGGCATGGTGCCGGCCGGGGCATCTATAGCCTCAAGATTGACCAGGGCCTGGCGCACCGCTTCTTTCACGTAGCTCATGGCTCTGGGCTGGCCGTCCAGCTCTTCCAGGAAATAGTCATAGCCGACCCGGCCGCCACCGCCGCTGCCACCCCGTTCGCGCCGACCCTTGCGCTCCACCAGTACCGAGCAGTTCAGCCGCACCAGGGGGCGCAGATCGGTCGCCAGGGTGCCATCGGTGGCCAACACCAGTATCTCTTCGTACACACCGGAAATGGAGGCGATCACCTGGGTTACCGCCGGATCCAGGCTGCGGGCGAAGGCATCCATCTGCTGCAACAGGGCAATCTTCTGCTCCCGGCTCAGGCTGTCGAGCGGGTTGAGGCCGAAATAACGAGGCGTGATGGCGCGCTCGCGACCAACCTGGAAGCGACCATCGCCGCCCTGCTCGGCAATACCCCGGGCCGCGCTCACCGCCTGATCCAGCGCCGTGGCTGTCAGTTCGTCGGAATAGGCAAAACCGGTCTTTTCACCGCTGACCGCCCGTACGCCCACGCCCTGCTCTATGTTGTAGCTGCCGTCTTTGACTATGCCGTCTTCCAACACCCAGGACTCGTGCACGCTGTTCTGAAAATAGAGATCGGCAAAATCAATCTGATGCCGGCTCAGTCTTGCCAGCTGGGCATCCAGCAGCGCCATATCCAGTTCGTTCGGGATCAGCAGGCTGCGGTTAATCTGTTCAATACTCATGCTTGTTTCTCCAAACCGCGCTCAGGCGGGCATGTTGTGCAACCGGCATCTGACGGCGAATACGGGACAGTCGTTCCGAGTCCAACGGGGCGACGACAAGCCCTTCGCCCTTGGGCAGACAGGCTTGAATCTCTCCCCAGGGATCGAGGATCACCGAATGACCCCAGGTCTGGCGGTCACCCTGTTCACCATAGAGGCCCGCCGCCAGCACATAACACTGATTTTCGATAGCGCGAGCCTGCAGCAACGGTAGCCAGTGCGCCAGCCCGGTGACCCGGGTAAAGGCCGCCGGCACCATCAGGATCTCGGCGCCCCGTTCACGCAACGCCCGGTATAACTCAGGAAAACGTAAATCATAACAGATAGACAGCCCAAGACGCCCGAAGGGACTGTCGATCACACAAAGTTCGTCGCCGGGCGCATAGGTGGCCGACTCCCGGTAACGACCGTGACCATCGGCGACATCCACATCGAACAGGTGCAGCTTGTGATAATGACCGACCCGCTCACCCTGCTCGTTATAGACCAGGCTGGTGGCATGCAGCCTTTCGCTGTGCTCGATGCGGGTCGGCATGGAGCCTACGACCAGCCAGATGCCCAGCTCTCGTGCCCATCGGCTGAGCTGGGCCTGAATCGGGCCCTCGCCCAGCGGCTCCGCCAGCTGCAGTGCCGCCTCCTTGCTGCCGAACACCACGGCATTTTCCGGCAACTGCACCAGCAGCGGACGAGTCGATGGCAATTGCCGCAGCCAGGTTTCCAGCCTGGCCCGGTTCTCCGGCCAGTCGGGCCCGGCCGTTATCTGTATCGCAACCAGTTCCATGGCGTACTCCTTATACCAATTACATTGGCTATGTATGAGTTAACTGTGTCTACCCGCGTATCAGCCTTAACGTAGGCTCTTTCGTGATTAAATTAACTACAACAAAAACAGGTAGTTACCGAATTAGACACACTGAACTAGTACATAGCCAATTACATTAAACATTCGATCTTTTTGACTGCGATATCAATCCCGGACAAAGGGCCTGCTTCTCCGACTCGCTCAAGCACCTCCCTGTGGCGCTCAACACATGACCTCCCTGTCATGTGATGGTCGGTGAAGCAGCTCCCTTCGTCCTCCTTGATGCTCCGGCGTTGCCTGTTGGCGCCGTCTGCGGGCAACTCGGTGTTCCAGAAGAGGCAACAGAGAACGGCTCCCACGACCGTGAAATGCCAAGGACGGCATTTCCGAGCCCCCCAAGGATGGGTTTATGGCGTGTCGAGGGAGGCGGCTGTGTTGCCTCTGGTCTGGGGCCTCAATATGACCAGATCATTACCGGGATTGGTATTATTCATTACCGGGCACAGTGACCCGTTTCTGATCCCGTCCCAGCTCGGTCACCCTTGGATGCTCCAGAGGGCCGTCTATCCGGTAGCGGATGCGGGTGAACACATCGACCACGGGGCCCAGCACCTTGGACAGCGCCAACACATAAAGCCCGGTCACCGGGGTGACCGCAAAGGCCGCCAACACCGGCAGGTTGCCGGTCAGGTTCGGCGTAAACTCCAGACGATAATCGAGCCGCTCCGCCGCCAGATCCACCAGGCCGCCGCCGCGCAGATTTCCGGCGGCACCATTCAGGGCTAAATCGTCGTTCTGCAAGACCCCATTCTGTAGCTCGCCGCTGGCGCCGATACTGTCAAAATAGAAGCCCTGCTCGAACACGTCGCGAAAATCCAGCCGTAGCCGACGTAACACCGACTCCATGCTCAGTACCGACAAAAGACCGGCACCTCTGTCATTCACTTCACGCAACACACCGGCGTCGGTGTCGGCATTTAGCCGGCCGTTCAGGCTGGCCAAGTCCGGCCGCCAGGGTACATCCAGCCAGCGCAGCTGCCCCTCGAGCCGGGCCGGGGTTTCGCTGAATGGCGATTCTTTATCCAGCGTTTGCCAAAGCCGCTGCAATGATGACGTGCTGCTCTGCCACTCCAGCCGACTCAGATTGCCGCTCTGATGTTGCAGCCACTGGCCATGGGCCCTTGCCTGCAGAAGCGGACCATCCAGGCTCAGTTCGGTCAGTTGCACCCCATTCTGTTCGGGCTGGGGACGCAACTCGAAGGCCACCTTGCCCAGCGCCAGCTTCTGCCAACGGCAATCGTCACATCGAAATTGCACGGCCGGCAGCTGTCCGGGTTGCAGCCCGTCTTCCGCCGAGGCCGGTTTTACTGCTGGCACAGTGTCTGAAGTATTCGAATCCGGCGTCAGCCAGAGTCGCTTGAAGTGCGCCTGCAGCGGCCGTCCGCCGCCCCAACTCAGGTTTCCATCGGCCTGTTCGGCGGTCACGCTCAACTCTTGTCGCAGCCCCTCCCTCAGGCCGACCGACAACCGGAGCTGATTCAGCGGTTGCTGCCAGAGCTTTGCCCGACTGGCCTGCACCGATACCCGGTAGGGTGTCGGCCATGCAAGCGAGTTTGCCGCTTCCTGTTGCGATGCATCCCTCGGCAAGACGTCTGCCGGGGCAGTATATGATTGCCAGTCCTTTAACAGCGCCAGCCAGTCATCCAGCGGC
>NZ_MPZM01000010.1 GCF_002936955.1 Oceanisphaera arctica
GCTGACCGCGGATCCGCGCATCGCCGGCGTCTGTTTCACCGGATCCACCGACACCGCCATGCTGATCAACCAGACCCTGGCCAAGCGGAAAGGCGCCATCATACCGCTGATCGCCGAAACCGGCGGTCAGAACGCCATGATCGTCGACTCCACCGCCCTGCCCGAGCAAGTGGTGCGTGACGTGGTGCGCGCCGCCTTCCAAAGCGCCGGCCAGCGCTGCTCCGCCCTGCGGGTACTCTATCTGCAAGACGATATCGCCGAACGGGTACTGGAAATACTGAAAGGCGCCATGGACGAGCTGAGCGTGGCCGATCCGGCACTCTGGTCGACCGACGTAGGCCCTGTAATTGATCAGGACGCCCAGGCCGGTCTGGAAGCGCACCTGAGCAAGATGCTGGCCGCCGGTAAAAAAGTCATCGCCCAGACCCGGCTCGGCAAAGGCTGCGACAAGGGCTTCTATATTCAGCCCACTGCGTTGGAGATAAGTGCCATCGGCGAGCTGGAGAAAGAGCAGTTCGGCCCCATACTGCACGTGGTACGTTTCAAGGCCAAAGACATAGACTTGGTAATCAATGATATCAATAACACCGGTTACGGCCTGACCTTGGGTATCCACAGCCGCAACGAGTCTTTTGCCGAGTATGTGGCCCAAAGCATTAATGCGGGTAACGCCTATATCAACCGGGATCAAATCGGCGCCATGGTGGGCGTACAACCCTTCGGTGGTCAGGGCCTGTCCGGCACCGGCCCCAAGGCCGGTGGTCCCCACTACCTGACCCGCTTCATCACCGAGAAGACCATCACCAACAACACCACGGCCATCGGCGGCAACGCCACCCTGCTGTCACTGGGTGAGGGTTGAATCTCTAGCTAGCAGAGGCAAGAAGCCGGCGACTCCGGAGTGTAGATGAGGGCAAAGGGATCTGCTCAGCCGACCTTCTGTTTCAGGGATGAAACAGAGAGCGTACATGGAGGTATTCACAGCGAGTCGGCGGAGTGGGCCCTTTGCCCGAAGCTATAACCGTATCCATAGTCTGTGGTGAAGAACAAACGATGGACTGAAGAAGAAAAGGCGCTGCAGCGCCTTTTTTCATATTCAGTCGTTATAATGACCTTTTTCGAGAGGAGACCTGAATTCGTGGAAGTCTATCTGGTGGGGGGCGCGGTAAGGGATGAACTGCTGGGGCTGGAGATCAGGGAGCGAGACTACATGGTGGTGGGCGCCATCCCCGAGCAACTGCTCAAGCTCGGCTACAACCAGGTCGGCAAAGACTTTCCGGTTTTTCTGCACCCGAAAAGCAAAGAAGAATATGCTCTGGCCCGCACCGAGCGCAAGTCGGGCAAGGGCTACACCGGTTTTATCTGCGAATTCGGCCCCGAGGTGACGCTGGAAGAAGACCTGATGCGCCGGGATCTGACCATCAACGCCATCGCCCGGGACCAGCAAGGCACGCTGCATGACCCCTACGGCGGCCAGGCCGATATCGAGGCCAGAGTGCTGCGCCATGTTTCCGATGCCTTCGGTGAAGATCCGCTACGGGTATTGCGGGTGGCGCGCTTTGCCGCCCGCTTTCACGCCCAGGGCTTTACCGTGGCCGATGAAACCCGGGCGTTGATGCGGCAGATGGCCGCCAGCGGTGAGCTCGGCGCCCTGACCCCGGAACGGGTCTGGAAAGAAACGGAAAAGGCTCTGTCCTGCGACCATCCCCAGGTGTTTTTCGAGGTATTGCGCCAGTGCGGTGCGCTCAAGGTGCTGTTTCCGGAAGTGGATGCCCTGTTCGGTGTACCCGGACCAAAAAAATGGCACCCGGAAATCGATACCGGCCTGCATACCATGATGGTACTCAAACGCGCCGCCGAGCTGGACGCGGGGCTACCCTGTCGCTTTGCCGCCCTCTGTCATGACTTCGGCAAGGCGCTGACCCCATCTGATAAATGGCCCAGCCATCACGATCATGGTGAGCTGGGAATAGAACCGATAGCGGCGCTGTGCGCTCGCTTCAAGGTGCCCACCGAGCACAAGGAGCTGGCCATCCTCATGAGCCGCTGGCATATCTGCCTGCATCGTCTGGTCAGCCCGACGCCGGAACAGGCCGAGGCGGTACTGGAGCTGTTTCAGCATACCGACGCCTGGCGCAAGCCCGAACGTTTCGCCCAGTTACTCTTGTGTGCTCAGGCGGACTTGCAGGGTAGAACCGGCTTCGAGCAACGCCCTTATCCACAGCGGGAGCAGCTGTGGCAATGGTTGTGCGAGCTGAGAGCCATTACCGCCGCCCCCTTTGTTGCTCAGGGTCTCAGGGGGCCGGCCATCGGCGAGGCTATTGCTGCCGCCCGCCTGCAACAACTCAGGCTGTGGCTGGCTTAAAGCTGCCCGGCCATTACCCAGAACAGCACAGCGCCCAGCCCCAGCCGATACAACACGAAGGGCATGACACCGATACGGTTGAGCAGGGTGAGAAAAAGATGAATACAGACCAGGGCGCTGGCAAAGGACACCACCACGCCCAGACCGATGGCCGACCAGGGCATCGTCAGGCCGGAGCCGATCAAACCGGTCGCCTGGTGGCTGCCAGCCAGAAAGATAATGGGGATAGACATCAGAAACGAAAAGCGAGCGGCGGCGGACCGGGTCATGCCCAGCATCAAGCCGGCGGTCAGGGTAATACCGCTGCGTGAGGTGCCCGGGATCAGAGCCAGTGCCTGGGCACATCCCAATAGCAAGGCGCCCCGCCAGCCGGTCTGATATTCGTCTTTGTGCAGCTGCGCCATCTTGTCCGCGACCCACAGTAACAAACCAAACACCACTGTGGCCGTCGCAATCACCCAACCGGAACGCAGATAATCGGCAATCACGCCGCCAAAAAACGCTCCCACCACACAGGCCGGCACGGTCGCCAGCACAATGCTCCAGGCCAGCCGCGATTCGGCATTATGTTCTTTTCCACGTAACGAGCGAGACCAGGCCAGAGTCAGGGTGACCACTTCTTTGCGGAAGTAATACAGCACCGCCAGCAAGCTGCCCAGATGCACCGCCACGTCGAAGGCCATGCCCTGATCGCGCCAGCCCAACAACACCGAAGGCAAGATAAGGTGCGCCGAGCTGGAGATGGGAAGAAACTCGGTAAAACCCTGAATGAGAGCGAGCAGTATGACGTGCACTTCCATGTTGTTATTCCTTTGAGTGGTTACGTCCGCAGGCTAGCAGTGTTCAATTACGCCTTAATGACATTTCAACTAATTCAGCTGCCGTGGGCAAAACGCTCTATCTCCACTCCAACCCCGGCGGCATTGGCCACCGCGCTTGGCTTGGTCAACCTGACCTTCACCGAGTGAACCGGAAACTCCGCCAGGATCAACTGAGCTATCTGTTCGGCCATGGTTTCGACCAGCTCCACATGATTTTGTTCCGCGTGATGCGTCACTTTCTGGGACAGGGAGGCATAATCGAGCGCCTTGGTAAGATCATCGCCCAAGGCCGCCGGCCGGTTGTCATGTCTCATCTCCAGATCGAAGCGGATCTTTTGTTTTATGCTTTTTTCCCACTCATAAGCGCCTATGGTCGTCAGCACTTCGAGGCCTTGTACAAACACTTTATCCATCGTTTATATCTTCTGTTAAGCTGTGGTTATCTTCGGCGACCGGGCCTTGCTGGCTCCGCCAGTAGCTCGGTTTTTAAGCGCGTAATAGTAACGGATTGACCCCGAGGTATAAACCGAGAATGACGGCCCTCACCCTGTTTATGATCATGCTCGCCTACCTGGGGGGATCCATCTCCAGCGCTGTGCTGATCTCTCGTCTTTACCGCCTGCCAGACCCACGCCTGCATGGCTCGGGTAACCCCGGTGCCACCAATGTGCTGCGTACCGGCAACCGCAGCGCCGCGGTCTGGGTGCTGCTGCTCGATATTCTCAAGGGCACCTTGCCAGTGTATCTGGGCTGGTTTCTGAACATCAGCCCCTTGTATCTGGCGCTTATCGGCATGGCCGCCTGCCTGGGACACATGTTCCCGCTGTTTTTCCACTTCCGCGGCGGTAAAGGCGTGGCCACCGCCCTCGGTACCCTGCTGCCGCTGGGCATGGACATGACCGGCTTGATGCTGCTGACCTGGCTGGTCAGTCTGGGACTGTTTGGCTATTCTTCGCTGGCATCACTCATTACCGCCTTGGTGGCGCCACTCTATGTCTATTTCATCAAACCGGAATATACGCTATCGGTCGCCTTGCTCTCTTGCCTGATCATACTGCGCCACCACCGTAATATCAGTCGGCTCTATCATCATCAGGAAACCCCGATTATGGACAAGTTCAAGCGAAATCGTGATGAGTGAAGGGTGAGGGACAAACGATTTCCACCTCACGCCTCCCCTTCGCTCCTGACAACCAGTTCAATCAACCGCTTCCAGCTCGTCCAGCGGCCAGCGCGGTCGGGCTCTTACCGCCAACGGCTCACTCTCACCGGCTTTCAGCCGTTGCAGGCCGGCGAAGGCAATCATGGCGCCGTTGTCGGTACAGTATTCGTTACGCGGATAAAAGACCTCGCCCTTCAGCCCCTTCATCAGTGTTTCCAGCTGCTGGCGCAACGACACATTCGCACTCACACCACCGGCTACCACCAGGCGATTGAGCCCGGTCTGTTGCAGGGCGCGCTTGCACTTGATGGCCAGGGTATCCACTACCGCCTGCTGAAAGGCGTGGGCGATATCGGCCCGGGTCTGCTCATCATTGCCCTCCCGGGCAATGGTCGTAGCGGTGGCAGTCTTGAGACCGGAAAAGCTGAAGTCCAGCCCGGGTCTGTCGGTCATGGGGCGCGGAAATTTAAAGCGATTGGGCTGACCCTGCTCGGCTAGTTTGGCCAGCCGGGGGCCTCCTGGATAATCCAGCCCCATCAGCTTGGCGGTTTTATCGAAGGCCTCACCGGCCGCATCGTCAACCGACTCGCCCAGGATCTGATAACGGCCGATGCCATCCACCCGAACCAGCAGGGTATGACCGCCGGAAACCAGCAGGGCAACGAAAGGAAAGGCCGGTACCCGCTCTTCCAGCATGGGGGCCAGTAGATGGCCTTCCATATGATGCACCGCCACCGCAGGCTTGTTCCAGGCGAAGGCCAGGCTGCGGCCTATGGTGGCGCCGACCAGCAAGGCGCCCATCAAGCCCGGGCCGGCGGTATAGGCCACGCCGTCGATATCGTCACGGCTGCAGCCGGCGTCACGCAGCGCCGCCTCGATCAACGGAATGGTCTTGCGGATATGATCCCGGCTGGCCAGCTCGGGCACAACGCCACCGTAGTCCGCATGCAGCGCTACCTGGCTATATAACTGGTGAGCCATGATACCGAGTTGGTCGTCGTAGATGGCGATGCCGGTTTCATCACAGGAAGTTTCTATACCTAGTACACGCATGTCGGTCTAATCATTCAAGGCTGTCGGAAAAGAGGGGCCTATGTTACCCTCCCCGTGATTTTTTAACCAGCGAAGGGCTGTCGGACTTTACTTTATGTTCCGGTTCAGAGTAGAATTTCGCACCATTTTTATTAGTCAAACTGGTCGGTGACAGACCAGTTAACCGAGGTGAGAGGCACATGCCAGTAATTAAAGTACGTGAAAACGAGCCCTTCGACGTAGCCCTGCGTCGTTTTAAGCGTTCCTGCGAAAAGGCCGGTATTCTGTCTGAAGTGCGTCGTCGCGAGCACTACGAGAAGCCAACTACCGAACGCAAGCGCGCCAAGGCTGCTGCTGTTAAGCGTCATGCCAAGAAACTGGCTCGTGAAAACGCACGTCGTACTCGTCTGTACTAAGTTGTTGTTGATCTCATGTCTTTAAAAGACCAGCTGTCGGAGCAACAAAAGATTGCCATGCGTGCCAGAAACAAGGCGCGCCTCGGCACCTTGCGTATGCTGCTGGCAGAGATCAAACAGAAAGAGATAGACAGCCGCGAGCTCCTGGATGATGACGCCATCATCACTATCGTCACCAAAATGGTGAAACAGCGTAAAGACTCCGCCACTCAATTTGAGCAGGCCGGACGTCAGGAGCTGGCCGATGGTGAACGCCAGGAGATTGTGGTGCTGCAGGAATTCCTGCCGCAACCTCTGACAGCAGACGAACTGGATGCCTTGCTGACGCAAGCCATCGCCGATACCGGTGCCACTGGCATGCAGGATATGGGCAAAGTGATGGCGGTGCTCAAACCGCAAATCCAGGGACGTGCAGATATGGGTAAGGTCAGCGCCAGCATCAAAGCCAGACTGGCTTAAGCGCTCAAGCTGTTCCCTGCCGACGGGCCGTGCCTCTTCATGAAGCACGGCTTTGTTTTTTTCGCTTTCCGGTGAATGATGACAGGCAGAATCCCCCAATCCTTTATTGACGACCTGTTGGCCAGAACCGACATCGTCGATCTTATCGATCAGCGGGTAAAACTGAAAAAAGCCGGCAAGAACTATCAGGCCTGCTGCCCCTTTCACAACGAAAAATCCCCCTCTTTTACCGTCAGTTCCGATAAACAGTTCTATCATTGCTTCGGCTGTGGTGCCCACGGCACCGTGCTGGGCTTTCTGATGGAATATGACGGACTGGAATTTCTCGATGCCATCGACGAACTCGCCGGCATGCACGGGGTCACGGTCCCGCGGGAAAGCGGCGGCTCCTCCCTGTCTCCCGCACAACAGGCGGCGGCAAAGGCCGTACGCCAGGATCTCTACGGTCAGCTCAACGATATCAGCCGCTTCTATCAGGTCCAGCTGCGCCAATCGCAAGACGCCATCCAGTATCTCAAGGGCCGCGGCCTGAGCGGTGAGGTGGTCAAGCACTTCGGCATCGGCTACGTACCGGATCAGTGGGACGGCGTGAAACGCCAGTTTGCCCGAAACCCAGAGGCCGAACGTCAGCTGATTGAAGGCGGCATGCTGCTGCAAAGCGACAATGGCCGGGTCTATGACCGTTTTCGCGATCGCATCATGTTCCCCATCCACGACCGACGCGGCCGGGTGATCGGTTTTGGCGGACGAGTGCTGGGTGACGGTACCCCAAAATACCTGAACTCACCGGAAACACCGGTGTTTCACAAGGGCCGCGAACTCTACGGCCTCTATGAAGTACGGCAGGCACACCGCAATCCGGACCGCATTCTGGTGGTGGAAGGCTATATGGATGTGGTGGCCCTGGCCCAGTTCGGCATCGACTATGCGGTCGCCAGCCTTGGTACCTCCACCACACCCGACCATCTGCAACTGCTGTTTCGCACCACCCGCGAGGTGATCTGCTGCTACGATGGTGACAGGGCCGGGCGTGAGGCCGCTTGGCGCGCGCTCGAAAACGCCCTGCCACTGATGCAGGATGGCCGCAGCCTGAAATTCGTGTTTCTGCCCGACGGTGAAGACCCCGACACCCTGATACGCAAACTCGGCGCGCCCGCCTTTGAGCAGCAACTGAACCAGGCCCAGGACTTCGGCGACTTCCTGTTCGAGCGGCTGGCCCAAGACACCATGAGCGGAGACGCAGGCCAGCACGAGCTGGCCAACAAGGCGGCGGAAGCCATCGTTCGAGTGCCGGAAGGCTTTACCCGCGAGGGTCTGATCACCCACCTCTCCCGCCAGCTGAACTGGGGCGAAAACGAACGCCGGGTACGAGAGCTGTTCGGTCGTTTACAAAAGAGCAGTGCCGAGCCGCCAGCGCCGACCAGGCGGGCCAGCAAAAAGATAAAGCTGACCCCTCTTCGCCGGGCCATTGCCCTTGTGCTACAATATCCGGCTGCCGCTGCCAGACTGCCGGCCATGCCCGAACTGGCCGAGTTGCCATTACCCGGCATGGGACTGCTGCAGACACTGCTGAGTCAGGTACAACACCGACCGGAAATGACCACGGCCCAGTTGCTCGAACACTGGCGAGGTCATGAATCCGAACCGGCGCTGGCTCGACTTGCAATGGCTGAAGGCCTGTTCGCAGGCGATCATATCGAGCAAGAGCTGCAGGATATTTTCGTGGTGTTGATCAACGAGTACCTGGCCAGCCGCATCGAATCTCTGCAACGAAAAAGCAGTCAGCATGGACTGACCTCGGCAGAAAAACAGGAATTACTGCTACTGCTCAGCGAAAGCAAGGGTGGTGGTGGCTGAACATTGAAAAGTGGGCGATACGCCCCAATATTGTAAAACAGGCCCGGCAAACGGGTAAAATGATGAACCATTGAACGCTGCAGCACTCTCACCGTTTATGAAGGCGAGGCGTGTTGGCAAGCTCAGACCAGCATAGCGAGGCTGGTCAAATTTTGTTATAATCGGCTACTTGTGCGCCATAAAAGAGTGCCCAATGCCTACACCCTCTTGCAACATCTAACCGGACGAGTTCTATGGAGCAAACCCCGCAGTCTCAGCTTAAACTTCTCGTTGCCAAAGGTAAAGAACAGGGTTACCTGACCTATGCCGAGGTAAACGATCATCTTCCTCAGGATATCGTCGATTCCGATCAAATCGAAGATATCATTCAGATGATCAATGACATGGGCATTCAGGTGGTGGAAAGCGCCCCCGATGCCGATGATCTGATGATGTCTGAAACCACCGCCGACGAAGACGCCGCCGAGGCCGCCGCCCAGGCGCTGGCTTCTGTCGAGTCGGAAATTGGCCGCACTACCGACCCGGTGCGCATGTACATGCGCGAAATGGGTACGGTTGAGCTGCTGACCCGTGAGGGCGAAATCGACATCGCCAAACGGATCGAAGAAGGCATCAACCAGGTACAGAGCTCGGTATCCGAATACCCCGAGACCATTACCTCTCTGCTCTATCAGTTTGACCGCTTCGAAGCCGGTGATATCAAACTGAGCGATATCATCTCCGGTTTTCTCGACCCGGACGCCGTCGACACCGTCGCCCCCACAGCCACCCATATCGGCTCAGAGCTGAGCGATAAAGAGCTGGAAGACGAAGACGATAAAGACGACGACGAAGACGAAGAAGAAGTCGATACCGGTCCCGATCCCGAGCTGGCTCGCGAAAAATTTGGCGTCTTGCGTGAACAGTACGAAATCATGCGCGGCGTTATTGAAAGCAAAGGGCGCACCTCACCGGAAGCAGCTGCAGAAATAGCCGGGCTGGCTTATATTTTCCGCGAGTTTCGCCTGGTACCCAAGCAGTTCGACCGCCTGGTTAATGCCATGCGCAGCACCATGGAGCGCGTCCGTATCCAGGAACGCCTCATCCTGAAGCTGTGTGTAGAGCAGTGCAAAATGCCGAAGAAGACCTTCGTGCAGGCATTTGCTCAACACGAAAGCGAGCAGGAATGGTTCAAAAAACAACTGGCTGCCGGTAAAACCTGGTCGGTGAAGATGGAAGACGTGGCCGAAGACGTACTTCGTTCGATCGGCAAGCTCAAGCTGGTAGAAGAAGAAACCGGCCTGACCATCTCGCAGATCAAAGACATCAACCGCCGTATGAGCATCGGCGAGGCCAAGGCCCGTCGCGCCAAGAAAGAAATGGTTGAAGCCAACCTGCGTCTGGTTATCTCCATCGCCAAGAAGTACACCAACCGGGGTCTGCAGTTCCTGGATCTGATTCAGGAAGGCAACATCGGTCTGATGAAGGCCGTGGACAAGTTTGAGTATCGTCGTGGCTACAAGTTCTCGACCTACGCTACCTGGTGGATCCGGCAGGCCATTACCCGCTCTATCGCGGATCAGGCCCGTACCATCCGTATCCCGGTGCACATGATCGAGACCATCAACAAGCTCAACCGTATTTCCCGCCAGATGCTGCAGGAAATGGGTCGTGAACCGACCCCGGAAGAACTGGCTCATCGTATGGCAATGCCGGAAGACAAGATCCGCAAGGTGCTGAAAATCGCCAAAGAGCCGATCTCGATGGAAACGCCTATCGGCGACGATGAAGACTCCCATCTGGGCGACTTTATCGAGGACACCACCCTGTCCTTGCCGGCCGACTCCGCCACCAGCGAGAGCCTGCGTAACGCCACCAAGGACGTACTCTCTGGCCTGACCGCACGGGAAGCCAAGGTACTGCGTATGCGTTTCGGTATCGACATGAACACCGACCATACCCTGGAAGAAGTGGGCAAGCAGTTCGACGTTACCCGCGAGCGTATCCGCCAGATCGAAGCCAAGGCATTGCGCAAACTGCGCCATCCCAGCCGCTCCGAAGTACTGCGCAGCTTCCTCGACGAATAACGGGTAGTTTACGGCAGTCAAAAACGTTAAAAGGGCGCCTCGGCGCCCTTTCTCTTTTCAGCTTTCAGTACCAACCGTTTAAAAATCAAACTGATATGGGCCTCCCCGACTAGACAGCCAAGACGGCTTTCCTTATAATCAGCTCCACTTTTGGCCCCTTAGCTCAGTTGGTTAGAGCACACGACTCATAATCGTTAGGTCCCCAGTTCAAGTCTGGGAGGGGCCACCAAATATCAAGGGTTAGCAGGTTAACAGCCGCTAACCCTTTTTCTTTGGGATACCTATGGGATACCTTTGGCAGGGAATACTAGGTATCTTTCAGCCGTCCCGCCCCTGCTTTATGGTTCTCGTTCACCAGCGCCAGCCGGCACCAATTCCGCGCCCAAAGTGGCAGCCATTCCCCCCCCCCAACCCTTGCCCTGCCTGCCCTACAAATCCGCGCCCTATTCGGTGGCGGCCTTCGTGCTGGCGCTCACAGCCCAGCCGGCCCCGTTGGCTCAAAGGTACTTTGCCAGGGGGGCGGCCCTGTGGGTTCATGGCCTCGCGCTTTGTGATGTGTGCCTGAGCGGCGGATCTCATTTCATCATCGTTCACGGGCTGCCGGTGCCCTGCTCGTTGCTGGCGCTCGCCCTGGGCGGATACCTCAAAGCCGGAAATCCTGCTTTGACCTGTGTGGTATTGCGCCCGGTGGTGATGGCGGGCGTCATGGGATCGGCTTTGCTGGCACATCGTTAAGTTAACTCCGGGGTTAACAACCTCTGTTAACGGGGAAAAAATCCACGGATGCGGGAGGGCGTGGTCTAGAACGGCAAGGGGTTATTCCTTTCGGGGTGGCCCCTCCCCTGCTTGGTGGTGGCTGGTGTCGCTGATTTGGCGTCACTGTCACCAAAATGGTGACGGGCTGCCCTCTTGTGTGCCGCTTTGGTACTCGTTCAGGTGTTCCATATCGGTACACGCCCGGCAGCTCTTGGGGAGTCTGGCCACTGGCTAGCGATCCACAACTTCACGGACTGGGTAGCCGTGCCCCGCGTTGGTGGGTTGGGTTGGCTCTGCCTGCCGGAAAAACCTAGGTTCTTCTGGCCGTCAAATCGCCTGACCACGGGGACACAGACGCGCGGATCTCGGCTGATTTTCGGGGCTCTTGGGTCGGCAGCAGCATCTGGGGCCAGCCCTTGCCCGTTCTGCCGTTCTGGGTGTCGGTGTTGCTGTTTGCCAGCGCCAGCCAGGGAGCGGCGTCCACCTCAGCGGCCAGCATAGCGCCCGCCCCCACAGGCAAAGAATAACAACAACAACCAGCCAGAAAATTTTCATAAATAGCCAACGATCGCGCCTCTGCGTACCCGTACAGGGGTGCCCCCTCGGGAGTACCTTTTTGTTTCGGGTTGGTGGCCTGCCGGTGGCTGGCGCTGGCGGTCGGGTCTGGCTTGCTATGCTGCCGGCCATGCTCACGGGTTCGGGTGCCACAGGGCAGGGCTGCCAGGTGAACGGCGCGGGAGTGGCGGCGGGAAATCACCAGCAACCGGGCAGCCCCTACCGTGCCAATCCTCCCCTTAGATCGCTAACCGCTGTAAATGCTGCCAAGTGCCGGCCTGCTTGGCACCAGCTCGCCGATCGTCGGAAAAATATCCCTTATTTCTCACGCATAAAAAAGCGCCTGAGGGTGCGGTGTCCGGGCTATGGGACCCTAGAGATTGAACCCGCCCCCGGTGGGGTGGCCGTAACTGGTCCAAGGGTTCCCGGTTTCGGGGAATGATTCCCGGTTTCGGGGAAAGGTTAGCTATTGCTGCTAATGGTTAGCAGGTTCCGCTAATGTGGTGAACGGTCGAGCTCTCGGCTGTTGGCAAGGCATGGTCATCATGACCACGGTTAACGCCCGGACTTTTGCGGGGGTTGCTGTTCGGCCTTTACCGTTCCTGTAAAACCTTCACCGACTCCGTGAATATTGCCGGGCTGGGTGCTGTATGAATACACAGTAACCAGCAAACACCCCGGTTAGGGAGCGCCAGCGGTGAGCGGCCCCGCTCCCGGCAATATGTCGGGCAATGTGGCGGGTTAAGTGTTGCTATTGCCTGTTAGCGTCCCGCTGTTATTGGGCCTGAATGTGTCGAGCAATGTGTCGGGTAATGTAGGGGCCGACTCGTTATCACTCCCGAATATTCGGGAGTGGGTGCGCTCAGTGCTGCGCCATGCCTGCCGGTGGCCTTGCCCGCCCCGCTTGTGCCGTTCTGGTGATGGCTGGCTGTCAGCTTGTGCCGTTGGTTTGCGGGGCTGGCCGGTTGGTGTTCGCTGGGTAGGGGTGAAGAATATTCACCAGGTCGGCAGCGTTCGGGACCGCTCGCGTATAAAGGCCCTAAATTCCCTTTAAACGGTGAATATAAACATATAAGAGCACACATCATTTCACCCCCTGGGCAATACCCATCATATAAAGGGACACATCATGTCCCCTCTTTAAGGCTGGGTGTTCAATATCAGTTGAACAGTTCGCTTGCTCACTCCCAATCGGTCGGCCACTTGCTGGCGGCTCAAGCCCTGGGCGGCCAGTTCTCGCGCGCGTTGTCGCCGTTCTGCCTGGGTGCGCTGGCGCTCTTGCTGATACTCGGCGGCAGCCCTAACCCCTTGGCTCCTTCTGCGCTTCTCCATCCGCTTGGCGTGCCGTCGCAGTTTCTCAGGCTTGCCGATCAGCGTCAGCATGTGGCCCTGCTCCTGCTCGGTAATGGCCAGGTCTTCAATGATCCGGGCATTGGTCAGCTTGTACCGCTTATTGTGCTCGCTGGTGCCCGAGTGCCCGACGCTTTCCCGAAACCGCGCCAGCACTGCGCCCAGCCGGGCCGGTAGTCGCTCGGGGGCATACTTGCCGTGCGGGTCGTTGAAACACTCGGCGGCGTATTGCTGGCACTCGGTTATCAATGACCGTTCATCATGGCAGAAGTCGGCGGCAGCCTGGGCAAAGGCGAACAAGGCCCGGCCCCTTCGGTCACTCAGGCCATGCCGCAAACCGGAAAGGGTATTCAAATCGGCCATGCGGGAAGCGGCCAGGGTGCGAGCGTTAAGAAGCTGGCGCACGGTCTGCCCGTTATTCTCTCGCGGCTGGCGCTGGCCCCGTGGTGGCTTGGCCGGTGTCGGGTGCGCCTGCTCGTACCATTTAAGTAAAGGGCGTTCCAGCTCGTCGAATGCGATCGGGTGGGCAAGCTGGGAATAACTCACGGCCCGCCCGTTGCGCTGGTTCACGCTACCGGCCAGCCTCAGCACTCGGGCAGCGTCCCGCGCCTTGGGGTCTGCGCCAAAGTCGGCCAGGCGGCGAATAAGCAAATCCTCCACACGCTGCCAGCGCCCAAGGTACTTGGCCCTTAATGCGGCCTGAGCGGTGCCGCTGCCCTTGTCGGTGCCGATAAAAAAGGGCGCTTTGAGCGCCCAGACAAGGTAAATACCGCGCCCGCTATCGGCGGCCAGGGTCGGTAATGGCAGGTCTCCGGCATTGGCCATTACTGCCTGTAACCGCTCCGGGTAACTCAGCCCGCCCAAGCCGGGGATCTGGTAGGTGTCCAGATCCACAAAGCAGGCGTTCAGGTGTACCACGTTCGCTACGCTACGGCGGCGAAAGGGGGCCATGCCGTTCTGACTCATGTATACATCGGCAGCTTCCAGGGCGGCCAGTTGCTCGGCCTGCTCCGGGGCGGTGGCCAGCGGGTAACACTGTTCGCTCCAGCTCTCCCCGTTTACGGCAATGGCTATATGGCTGGCTCGGGCCTGCGGTGAGCCGTGGATCAGCCGGATATGCTCACGGGGGCCAAAGTCCAGGGCGTACTGATTAAGGCGGGCTGTTCGTGCTGCGGTCATGCTGCCCCCTGTCAGTGACAAACCAGGGCGCTAGGCTCCTGATCTTCGCCTTTCTTGGCCACCTGCTCTGCAAACCCTTCCAGCATCATGCACAGGGTTTCAAAGCCCACAGGGGTTAACCCACTGCCGCCTGTCATCGCCATATACAGCGCCAGCACTTCCCGGCCCCCTTGTTCGCCGCCCTCTCGCTCCAAGTGCGGGCTTTCAAGGCGGTCTTGCATCAGCCAAGCCAGCGGCCCCGGCTCCATTGCAAACACAGCGCCCTTGCTGCTATGCCAGCGGCCTTGCTGGTAGTCACAGAAGCGGAAAGCCAATAGGGAGCGCAACAGGGGGACGTCCTCCACGGTGAAGGGTTCGCCCCTGGGCTTTGGCCTCAGGCCATGCGCCAGTAGGGTAGCCCGGCCCCGCCAGGGCGGGAGCTGTTCGACGTGTGGCGCTGCGTTGTGGTCTTGGTAATCCAGCCCATCCAGCCGACAGGGCAGCCCCTCGAACAGGGCCACCAGCTCGGCGGCGAGCTCGTCTTGGCTGGCGCTGGTATGGAATGGCCCCAGCTTGAGCGGCAACCGGGCAAACACGGTCAGCTCTATTTCAAAAGCGGCGGCGGGGGTAGGTTGGTTCATTCGTCACCCTCCATCAGCTTTACGCCCACGAACCACGCCAGACGGGGCGCTTCGTCCGGGGTCAGTTCACACAGCACCACACGCAAACCACCAGGGGCCGAAAGCACCAGGTGAGCGCCAGCAGCTTCCCCCAGCTCGGGTAAGCCGGGCCAGCGTTCAACGGTGATGTGTTCCCGCTCGCACTGGGCATACAGGCCCATGCGCTGATCCCGCACGGTGAAGCGGTCGCCACTTACACGGCAAACCGTCACCTCTCCAAGGGCACAGGGGAAGGTATGGGCCGGGGGTTCGTCGTCGGTGCCCAGTCCGGCAGCATTGCGGAACAGTTCAAGCTGGCGCTGATACTCGGCGTATTGCTCCCGTGCCTCGTCGGTGGCCGGGTTCAGTTCGTAGCGTTGGCAAAATTCGGCAAAGGGTTTCATTGGCTACCCTCCTGCTCGATACCGAACAGGCGCAAGCCCTTACCCTCGTTCCAGGGCAGCAGCTCGCCCGGCAGTTCGTCCACGGATACGGCCACATTAAACAGAATGGCGCGGGGCTGGTAGCCGGTGCCGGCCAGGGCGGCTTTTGCCTCGGCGGTTGCTTGGTCCTGATTGGCACAACCGGCAGCGAACGGACCGGGCATCATGTCGCGCCCGTCCGGGGCGATAACGTGCAGGAAAAACACCAGGGGATCGGCGGTGCTGGCGCTGGCTTGGTCAGTACACAGGGGGCGGGTAACGGCAATGGCGGTCATGCTGCCACCTCCTGCGCCGGGCAACGGCTCACGAATACCAGGGCGGGAGCGCCAGCAATCGAGCGGGCCTCTTGTTCGGTGCCAGCCAATACGGTGATAAAGCGGATACGGCGCATTGTTGCTATGCGTTGCTTGCCCTGTGCCAGGACAAAGGTAAACTTGCTGATAGTCATCTTCGTTAGTCTCTTAACGGTGGTGATCAGAGGCCCGGTTAGTGCTCCAACACTGCCGGGCTTCGTTGTTTTTGAATGACGGGTGTCATACACTTGATTTACGTGAACAGAGTAAATTGGAGTAAGACAGGTGTCAACCACCATTAAATCGAAAGGTAACAAGCAGATCGCTTTGCGAGTCGAGCCAACACTTGAAGAAGGCATCATGAAAGCCTTGGCAGAAGATGGGGACGCCTCTGTCTCAGCATGGATTAAGCGCGTAATCAGAAAAGAGCTGAAAACACGGGGCATTGAGCCGAAAGGGTGACGGCGGTTGCCGGTCTTGACCCTGAATGCGGGCAAGCCGATCCCCTGGGCGGGTTGCCCATAAATTAACGGTGTCATGGCGTGCTATCTCCAGGCGGGTTAAGCCGTTGTGGTGGTGCTGGTAGCCAATGGGTAAGGGGTGATCAGGTGCGCAACCTCTCCGGGGCTCAGTGCTGGCACTTTACGGCGCTGGCGCATCTGGCCAATTAGCCCGGCTACCCGTTCGGCATCGCTTCGGTTGGTAATGCGGTAACGGTAATGTCTGCCAATGCCGTCCGGGTTGGGAGCATCTTCACGGTGAAGACGGATGCCCAAGGTGCGCTCTACTTGGCTGGCATAGTTGCGGCCCGACGACAGGCGGCAATGCCGGAGAATGTCGTTCTCGGTCACTCCACCAGGGCAAGACAACAGCAGCAAGTAGGCCCGTTCGGTCTTGGTGGTTGCTCTGGCTGGCTGGCGCTGGTGGGTGGTGCTACACTCGTCGGCAGTGCTGTTATGCTGCGCTGATTGAGGGGCTTGAACCTGTGCCGGGTTCAGGCCCTTTTTGTTTGCTGTCATGCTGCCGCCCCTTATTCCGCTTGAGTTCCGCTTTGTTCGGTCAGCCAGGTATCAAGATCGGCCTTCATGTAGATCGCTTTTTTTCCGCAACGGTGGTACTTGAGCCCATAGCGGCCAGTGCTGGCCCAGTTCGCCAGGGTCTTATCAGCCAAGCCCAGATAGGCGGCGGCCTCTTTGCGAGTAAAGCGGGGGTTAGCGTCCAGCTCGGCGGCCAGGCGGGGGTTGTGGGTGTGCTGGTGGTGGGTAGCGGTTTGCATGTAATGCCCCTTACAGTTGGTTTTTATAGGGGCATTATCTCGGGGGAGTAGTAGGGACTCTATCGAAAACCGTAAACCTCGTAATTCGAAAAAATAGCTAACCCGCTCATTCTTTCCATTTCATAAAATCGCTGATCGTCCAGTCGTAATAATGCGGCTCTTTTTCCAGCGCCAGCAATAAACCTTCGTGCTGATCACCTTTCATCATTTCGGCCACAAAGGGGCGGTTTGTCTGTGCGATATGCTGGCCGCCTCTGGAATGATCGGGAAACAAAACTCGCGCCATTAACTCATTCGTGATCCGCACGTCCTCGGCTTGCTCCCACAGCATCAAGTCCATCATGGAAATGGCCTGATATTCGACAAGCCTTGTCAGAATAGAAAAGCCGGCCCTCTCCCGTTCTGGTTTCGGCTCGGGTGTATTGGTCTGCTTTCGCCATAGCGGCAACAAGTTCCTCAGTTCATCAACTATCTGTTCATCGGTGGCGTCTTCAAGGTTTAGCGATACAGGTAATCGGTCAACCATTGGACGGGGGACGCTCTTAAATGCCTGTGCCTTATCCAGGGTAATTCCTTCAATGACGAATTGCCGGGACGCGCTCTGCTCCGCCTTTTCGCCATAAGCCCCTTTCTTTCTGGCGGCCGCGTCATACAGGCACAGGTGAAAGTTGCTTAATGGTGAAGCGTAATTGCCAACAGTTAAATCACAAACTCCGTCCTTCCATTCTCCCGAATCACCTTCAAAGGCAACTGGCGCAAGGGCATTGTCGGCAATATGGATCAGGTTCTCTTTTATGGTCTCTGGATCTTTTGCCCAGACCCTGAAATCCATTTGCATGATGAAATCGGCCACGCTCAAAGACAAAAGTGCCTCGTACCGTTCCAGGTTAAACCACTCGGGCAACTGCTCGGGCTTGTTGATTCGCTTTGCCATGCTTGCCCCTTATCCCTGTTCGCTGCCGTTGCTGGCGCTGGTGTCGTCGTCGGTGCCGTGTAGCTTGGCGGCCAGCTCGAACAGCAGGCGGCGCTTGTCCTTGTCGGGCATCCCTTCCACCAGGGCGGCCAGTTGGCTATCAAGGGCGGCATCGGGCTTTTGCGCCAGCCCGGCATGTTCCAGCATGGCCCGCTCTATCCGTTCGGCGGGGTCCCTCAGCTCGTCGGCACTGAATGATAAATAACCCTCGGTCACATCGTCGCGCTTGCTCTTGTGGTTCATCAGCCGCTTGAGAATGTAGGTGCCCACGCCCACCAGCTCGGCCACGCTGCCAAAGGTGCGCCGGGCATCATGGCAGGCAAAGGCGATCGGCTTGAGCCCGTCCGGGTTGGGGTTGGGCACGGTGGCGGCAACAATCCGGGTGATGGTCTTGCGGGGATCGTGGGCAGGCTTGGCCATGTCCGGCCCTGGGAACACATAGGGGCTAATGGTCCCGCACACGTTCCAGCGGCGGCGAAAGATGGTTAACAGGGTATCGGTGATCGGCAGCTCCAACGGGTCGCCGTTCTTGGTTTCCTCAATCCAGAAGTAACGGCCCCCAAGGTTTACCCGGTCCCACGTCAGCCCGAACACCTCCGAACGGCGCAAGCCGGTAAACAGGGCCACGTCCAGCCCGTCACAGATAGCGGCGCGGGTATCCTCCCGGCTGGCTATGGCCTCGCTTCGTACCAGCTCCACGGCGGCCAGCCAGCGGCCCAAATCGTGGTTACGGATTCGGCTGGTCTTGCGGGAGACGTGGTTCCATTGCCGTTTAGTGGATAGCACCATGGTTGGCGGATCGGGCAGCAGGGTCTGCCCGTCCTCGTCGCGGTAGTGGTCATGTGAAAAGCGGTAAACGGCCCTCAGTGCCCGCCCCCATAAATCCGCCTGGGCCTTGCTGGCCTTTCGCATCTCCACGCGCCGGCCCTCGGCGTTCGTCCAGGACACGCGCCCCTCGCTGATCGCCTTGTGCCGTTGCTGTACCCGTTCGCGGGTAATGTGGCGCAAGGGCTGGCGCATCCATTCCTGTGAGTAGTTGCCCAGTACGGCCCGGTATTGGTTGCGGGTGGTCTCCTTGATACGGTCGCCTCGGCTGGCAATGTATTCCTCAAGGGCTTCCGATAGGGTGACATTAGCCTGCTCATGGACGCGGCGTGTCTCGTTCGGGTTGTTCCCTGTGGTGGCGATCTCTTGCAGCACGTCCAGGGCTTTCCTTCTCGCCCCGTCAATAGTCAGATCAGGCCATACGCCGATAGTGGAACGGATGAACTTGCCGCCTTTCTTGCGGATCACACAGAAGGCTTTTCGCCCACTGGGTGCCACTCGAACACGCAGCCCGGAAACCTTGGTGTCTGCGTACTCCTTGCGGCCAGTCTCTGGTACTGGCAGGTCAGCTAAAGCCCGCTTGGTGAAGTTGAATTTATCCATTCTGCCGCCCTTATTCGCCCTGATCGTTTGGTCCTGCGGGATACCTATGGGATACCTTGGGATACCATTGGGATACTTTAGCGGGGTATTCACAGGGAATCAAGGGGAGCAACAAGTCATGATAAAGCATTGATTTAGTTATAATTGAACATCAGGCGGGATATTCAGGGATTCATATTGGCCGTAACTCATAATCGTTAGGTCCCCAGTTCAAGTCTGGGAGGGGCCACCAAATATAAAAAGGACTGACAGCTTCATGGCTGCCAGTCCTTTTTTGTGTGCCGCCTATGTGCCGCTTTGCAGCGGGAACATAGTCGGCGCCATGCCCAGGCAAGCTGGTTCGGTCTGCGTAACTATTCAAAGTAAGAGGGTTCGTCCTCGGCCCGACTTTCATGTACCGCTGTAGGTGTCGCCCTACGGCTACTCAACCTACCAGGACAGCTGACACCTTGCCATTATTGATTATCCCGCAATGCCAGCCGCACATTCTCGGCCGTCACACTGCTCACCCGCACATTCGACTCTTCGGTCACGCCGGCAATATGAGGCGTCAATACCAGATTTGGCACGCCATGAAAGGGGTTATCGGCTGTCATGGGTTCGGTTTCAAATACATCCAGCATGGCACCGGCCAAACGCTGTTCTTTCAAGGCATCGGCCAAGGCGCTGTCATCGACAACTCCACCGCGGGCAGTATTTATTAGTACTGCATCCGGTTTCATCAAGGAAAGAGAATCGGCATTAATCAGGTGTCTGGTACTCTCGACCAGCGGCACATGCAGGCTGAGTCCATCTACCTGTCTTAACAACTGGTCCAGGGACAGTGGAGTAACGCCTTCTTCCTCCCATACCCCATTGCTGTCTTTGATATAAGGATCAAAAGCCGAAACCCGCATACCCAGTGCCTTGGCTTTGCGGGCAACCAAACGGGATATACCACCAAAACCCACCAGTCCAAGGTGACGTTGATTTACCTCCCTGCCAACCAGTTGGGTGCGTGGCCAGTCGCCGGAGAGCATTGCCGCGTTAGAGTGATAGGCTCCTCGCAACAACATCAACAGGCCGGTAATGACATATTCGGCGACCGACTCACTATTGGCGCCGGTGGCGGGAAACACCCGAATACCCGCCCCTTCACAGGCTTGCATATCGATATTGTCCAGACCCACACCAAGCCGACCGACAACACGCAGGCTGGGCAATGCTGCCAGCAGCTTGCCTCTCACCTGGGTACGATTACGCACGATCAGGGCGCGCGCCGATGTCGACAGGGACAATAACTCTTGCGGACGATCAACCAGAGTCGGATCATAATGTACCGAGAATTCATTCCTCAATGCATCGACTGCGTCCTCGTCCATAAACTCTGAAATAACAATATCAACCATCTTTTAATCCTAAGTTTTATCCTGGTCAGTTCCGATTTGATGTAACGATCCGGTTTGTTCTGAGGAACTGGCACCACTTTCCTTCTGGTAAAGGAACATTCAAAAAAAACACCAGACCGAAATAGTCTGGTGCTTCCGTGAGCCAAAGCGAGTATTAATAAATCAAACCGCTTTCTTGTAGTAGATGTCCTTGTCCAGCTCACCTTCGCTGTGGGCGATCAACACGGATACCGCCGCATCACCCGTGACGTTGATGGTGGTACGTGCCATGTCCAGAATACGGTCGATGCCGGCAACCAGAGCAATCCCTTCGAGTGGCAGGCCGACCGAGCTCAGTACGAGAGACAGTACAATCAGACCACCGCCGGGTACCGATGCGGTTCCGATAGAAGCCAGGATTGCGGTCAGCAGTATCATGCCGTATTCGGCCATTCCCAAATCAATACCGTAGGCCTGAGCGATGAATACGGCGGTCAACGCCTGATAGAGGGCGGTGCCATCCAGATTAATGGTGGTACCGACGGGCAAGACAAAGCTGGCCACATCCTTGGATACGCCCAGATTATGACGCGCACAAGCCATGGTTACAGGCAGAGTACCGGCGGCAGTGGTCGTGCTGAAGGCGACCAGCTGAGCTTCGAAAATCCCTTTGAAAAACACAATGGGATTTAGACGAGTCAGAAGCGCCAGCCCACCACCCAGGGTGACCACCGCATGGATGATACAACCGAGATAAACACCAGCAATGACCTTACCCAGAGGCAATAACACTTCCAGACCGTATTGACCGGTAGTGGTAGCAATCAATGCGAACACACCGTAAGGGGCGAAGGCAATCACCAAGTCGGTCAGCTTGTACATCACATCGGCAAAGGCATCGAATACCTTTCTCACCGGATCCGCTTTTTCTCCGACCAGGTTGATGGCGATACCGAGAAAAATGGCAAACAGGATGATCTGCAGCACATCACCGTTGGCAAAGGAGGCAAAGGGATTGGTGGGGATAATGTTCAGCAGGGTATCGACGATACTTGGCGCCGACTTCACATCAATAGCAGTCGCACTCCCCAGATCCATACCAACACCGGGTTCAAGCCAGACGGCCAGTGCCAGGCCAATGGGAATGGCAATGGCTGTGGTCACGATATAGGTAACAAAGGTTTTTATTCCTATCCGCCCCATGCGGGTCACGTCCTTGATGGCGGTGACACCACAGACCAGGGAGATAAAAATCAGGGGAACAACCAGCATCTTGATGGCGGCGATAAAGGCCTTGCCGATGGGATGCAAAACCGCCGCATCTTCTCCCAACAGAAAGCCCGTGACTGCTCCCAAAACCAAACCAATTAATACCTTCTGCCAGATCTGCAGTCTTTTCCACCAGTTGGCATCTTTCATTTTTACCTGCGCCGTTAGGGTACTCATCGTTGAACTCCTTTTCTTTTTTATTCATAGCCTTATCGGCACAAAAAAATGGCATTACTGAGATTCCTGGAAAAGAAAAACAGAATGCCATTCAACGTCACATCAAAAATCTGAAAGCCGTATTTTCAAGGTCAGTACCAATATCATCAAGCTGACTCTTTTATCGTCCCTTTCACCCTGTAAACGATATGCTCTGCCAGCAGCTGAGAAGCATCATAAACGGGTAGATCCGTGGTCAGTTTGTCGGAAATCACCGACAGTTCGGTACAGGCCAGAACAAGGCACTCGGCACCTCTTGATTTAAGATCTTCGGCCGCTTCATGATATCTGGCCAGAATGTCGGCATCATGCGTCTTTGCCTTCACCCGCTTGATCAATTCCATCACATTGTCCTGATGCTCCGGGGATGGAAACAGGGTTTCCACATCCTCGACATCGAACTTGTCATGATACAGACGGATATTTTCGACGGCCGTGGAGGCCAGCATACCGACCTTGCGAATGTTCGGCTGACAGCGCTTAACATGTTGTACCGTCACATCCAGGATATTCACCACCGGGATGGAAACCGCGGCTACCACCTCCGGGTAATACATGTGGGCGGTATTGCACGGGATCACAAGAAAGTCCACACCGGCCCGTTCAAGTCCCCGGGCCATCTTCGCCATGAAGGGGGCCGGACTTTCTCCCGTCCCCTCTATCAAGGCCTTGATCCGGGAGGGGACCTTGGGGTTGTTGTCGACCAGCATGTGGATATGGTCGATATCATCCCAGGCCGGGGTGGCGGCAATCACACGGCGCATCAAATCCACCGTCGCCTCCGGCCCCATACCTCCTATCACACCAACAGTCTGTTCACTCATTTAGATCCATCCAGTTCAAAAAATGATAACTCTGCCATCTGCGGTTCCGGCAGCATTAATATCCGAAGAGCTCCGGCAGCCAGAGTACCAGCTCGGGAAAGAAGGCCAGCAACACCACCACGAAGATCTCCACCAGCACAAAGGGAATTGCCTTGGCCGAAATTTCCTCGATGGAAACCTTGGCAATACTGGAGCCGATAAACATGTTTTCTCCCAGCGGCGGGGTGGAGAAGCCGATTTCACAGCAGCACACCAGCACGATACCGAAGTGAATGGGATCCACGCCCAGGCTGACCATCACCGGCAACAGCACCGGCGTCACTATCATGATGGTGGCCAGGGTTTCCAGGAACATGCCGACGAAGATCAGGAAGACGATCACGATGATCCAGATCAGCGCCAGACTGCCGGTCATTTCCAGCATCGACTGGGCAATCATCCCCGGAATGTCATTTTCTACCAGGATCCGGCCAAAGGCGGTGGCAGTGAACATGATGATCAGCACCCGGCCGGTCAGCCAGGTAGTGGAGTTCAGCGATTCCTTGAAGCCATCCAGTTTCAGTTCTTTATGAACGAAAATACCGATAAAGAGGGTATAGAATACCGACACCACAGCGGCTTCGGTGGGGGTAAAGAGTCCCGAATAGATGCCACCGAGGATGACCACCGGTGCCAGTATCGCCCAGATACCGTCTTTACAGGCCTTGCGCAGGGCGCCAGGCGGATGAATATTGCCGGAAACATACCCCTTTTTCTTGCTGATCACATAGTTGGCAATCATCAGGCCGCCAGCCAGCATGATCCCCGGCAGTATGCCGGCCATGAACAGCTTGGTAATGGACTCACTGGCGGTTACCCCATAGATAACCATGGGGATGCTAGGCGGTATCACCACGCCAAGGCCACCGGATGATGCCGTCAGCGCCGCCGAATAACTGCGCCCGTAGCCCCTGTCGACCATGGCGGGGATCATCAGCATGCCCACCGCCGCAGTGGTCGCCGGACCAGATCCGGAAATGGCGCCAAAAAACATGCTCGCCAGAATGGCGGAAAAACCCAGACCGCCAGCCATGGGTCCGGCCATTACCTCGGCAATATGCACCAGCCGGCGTGAAATGCCCGCGCTCTGCATCAAGGCGCCGGACAGAATAAAAGCTGGCAGTGCCATGATGGGGAAGGAATCCACTGCGTTCCATGCGGTCTGCACCAGAGACACAAAGTCATCGCCGGCCGCCAGATAAACGGTCAGCGCCGACGCCCCCAAGGCCACCACGATAGGAGCACCGATGACCAGCAAAAAGAAAAACATACCAAACAAAATAAAGGGAGCTGTCATTATCTGATCCTCTTACCCCAAAAAATCCATCTATTAAGCCAAGGGGCCACTGCCATTGTGCCCAGTCTTTGAAGCCGGTGTGCTCATAATATTCTCTTCCAGGTTGGGCTCATCCACATCACCAAATTTCACCCCGCAGACCAGTTTCAGGTAATTCACCTGGATAATCCGCAGGCTGGTCAGGGTGAATGAAATCGGGAAAATCATGTACAGGTAAGCCATCGACCAATCCAGGGCCGGAGAGAAATAGGTAAACTCCATCATGGAGTCAATGACCTCGATACTCTTGATGGTCATCAGGGTATTGAAGGCAATCCAGAAAACATCACCCAACAGCTCAACAATATTCCTCAGCTTGTCCGGCATCATTCTCAGATGAAAGGTCACCCGGTTGTGAGCCGACAGCCTTGCCGCATAAGAGGCGCCAAGAAAAACAAACCAGACAAAAGCAAACCGGGACAGCTCCTCACTCCAGGGGATACCGTAATTGAAGAACACCCTCAATATGACCTGCATGAACAACAAGACCACAAACAAACACAGCAATAGCTGGCAGACATAATTTTCCAGCTTGTCCATCTGCTTTAACAGTTTAAACATGGTAACGCTCCGATAAAGAGAACGGAGTGAAGACTCCGCCCCCTTATTCAACTTTCAACCCACTTCGTCAAAACCGGTTAACAGCATTCGAAATCAGGGTTACTTCAACTGCTCCAGCACGGCCTCGAAGCTTTCTTTACCACCGATGGAGTCATAGAACTGGGGCCAGACCTTTTCTTTGGCTATTTCAATCCATTTATCTTCATCTTCCAGGGTAAAGACTTCCATGCCGTTATCGATCATGTTCTGCTTGGCCTTATCGGCTTCGGACATCTGGAACATCAACGCATGCTGCTGGGCTTCCAGACCGGCTCGGGTCAGAATATTACGCTCTTCGTCGCTCATCTTGTCGAAGGTACGCTTGCCGATCAGCAGGGGCTGCAGCGAGTACTGATGATGAATTTCGGTCACGTAATCCTGAATCTCATAGAACTTCATGGTGTTGTTGACGATGTAGGGGTTGTCCTGACCATCAACCACCTGCTGTTGCAGGGCGGTAAAGGTTTCGGTCCAGGCCATGGCGATAGGGTTGGCGCCCCAGGCTGCCCAGGAAGCCAGCATAATCGGGTTCTGCGGCACCCGAATCTTGAGCCCCTTCAAGTCTTCCATGTTCTTTACCGGACGCTTGGAGTTGGTCAGATGGCGGAAGTTGGAGTAGGTCCAGCCCAGGATATTGACACCGACCTGCTTCTGCGCAAGCTGGTTCCAGTGGTCCCCCAGAGAGCCGGTGGTAATCGTCACCGCATCGGATGAGCTCTTGATCACGTAGGGCATGGTCAGCACACCCAGCTCCTTGGAGAAAGGCGTCACGTTACCGATGCCGACCAGAGCCATGTCCAGAGACCCCAGACGTGCGTTCTGCACCATCTCGGTTTCCGAGCCAATGGCACCGTTGGGATACAGGGTCACCTTGATATCGCCGGCGGAATAATATTCCACCAGATCCTTGAAACGGCTGGCATATGCTCCCTGATCCGAATCCAGGGGATCGCCCATACCCAGTCGCATGGTCTTGGCATCCACCAGCGCCGGCAGGGCAACGGAGGCGCAAGCAAGAGAAATCGTCAGGCACTTTGCTAACTTCTTCATAGAGAACATATTCATTACCTCAATGTATTTTGTGTGTTTTTACATCCATGAAACTGGAATCTGTTCAGCTGTACAGGGAGTTATCCGTTCCCTGAAGAGCCGCAAACCTCATCAAACACTTCCGCGATAATCCGGGTAATCAGCCGGCAATCCGCCTCGACAAACGTCAGCGGTAACCGCATGTCGCACATGGTCGCCAGCACACGCCGGGTCTCGGGTAGCGATGGCATCTGGCCCATGTATTGCCAGCTGTCAAAACGGCTGGTGTAACCCTTGGGATCCGCATCGCCGAACCATTTGAGCGGTACACCCTGCTCTTCGCAACGCGTAATAAACCGTGCAATGGCTGCAGGATTCTGATCCGGAAGAGAAAACTGGATGGAACTGCCGACAAAGAATTCCGCCGCGGGACGAACCGGTAAACGAATGCCCTCGACCTGGCTCAGCCCCTCGGCGGTCGCGTTGTAAAGCAGGTTCCAGCGCCGGCACTGTTCATCCAGATTCTTGAGCTGGGGGCGTAATATCGCCGCTCGCAGGTTATCCATGCGGCCGCTGTAATTAGGTGTCTCGAAACGGATACGGGCAAAGGCTTCTTTCGGCGGCGCCGCCAGGTGCCGCTCATACAGCATGTAGGAGCCGGAATAGATGATGGCTTTGGCCATCACATCGTCGTCGTCAGTGGTAAGAAAACCACCTTCGCCGGAGTTGATATGCTTGTAAGTCTGGGTGCTAAAGCAGGCTATCCGACCGAAAGTGCCACTCTTGCGGCCATTCCAGCTGGCCCCCATGGTGTGGGCACAATCTTCGATAACGATAATCTGATGCCGCTCGCAGATGCTCATCAGCCGGTCCATGTCGGCAAGATGACCGCGCATATGGGACAACAACAGATAATGCACATCGTCGGCCGCCGCCTTCAGCTCGAGATCGTCGAGATCGATGGTGTAATCGTCGGTGGTTTCCACCAGTACCGGAACGGCACCGGCATTATTGATTGCACCGGGAACCGGTGCCAGAGTAAAGGCGTTACACAATACCTTGTCACCGGGTTGAACGCCCACGGTACGCATGGCAATGTGCAGTGCATAACCACCCGAGGCACAGGCAAGGCTGTAGCGGCTGCCCAGGTAGGCGGCAAACTCCTGCTCCAGCAGTTCGGTTTCCGTCGGTTCCCCGGCCAGAGAATTGTATCTGTGCAAACGACCACTTCTCATCACGGCGATGGCCTGCTCGATACCCTGCTCGGGAATCGGTTCCTGCTGGGTGAAAGACTTATTGAATTTGTTCATGAAAGCTCTCCGGGCAGGTGCCTGGTGCCAGGCACCTGCCTGTCTGACTCAGCAATAACGCTCTTGGTTATAAACCTGGAAGTCCCACTCGGTCTCGGGGAAGTACTTGCGCAGGCGCCAGTCACAGGCACGAGCGTGACCTTCCATCCCTTCGGTACGGGAGATCCGGGAGCCGGCGGCACTGAACACCAGGTTGGCTTCTTCGCTCAGCTCCTGATAGGTAAGTACCTTCATGAACTTCTGCACATTCAGGCCACCGCTGTAACGGGCGGCCTTCTTGGTCGGCAGTATGTGGTTGGTACCGGAGCACTTGTCACCGTGGGAAACGGTGCTGCCCTCGCCCAGAAACAGGGAGCCATAGTTATTCAGATTGGCTTTCCACCATTCCAGATCCTCGGCCAGTATCTGCAGATGCTCACAGGCCCACTCGTCGCTGATCCTGGCCACTTCTTCGCGGCTGTCACCCAGAATCACCACACCATGATCGCGCCATGCGGCTTCACATACATCGGCATTGGGCATATCGGCGATCACCTTGGGCATGATCTCGAGCACCTTTTCACCCAGCTCGCGGCTGTCGGTAAACAGCCAGACCGGTGAGTTGGGGCCGTGCTCTGCCTGGGAGACCAGATCGACGGCAATAGTCATTGGGTCGGCATGTTTGTCGGCAATAATGGCCGATTCGGTTGGACCGGCAAACACATCGATGCCCACCTCGCCGAACAGCATGCGCTTGGCTTCTGCCACATAGGCATTGCCCGGACCGACCAGAATATCGGCAGGTTTGTTGGTAAACAGACCGTAGGCCATGGTGGCGATGGCATGTACGCCACCCATCTCCAGTATCACGTCGGCACCCGCCACATGCATGGCGTAGGCCACGGCCGGGTTGATGCTGTCACCACGGGGCGGTGAACAGGCCACGATGAAGGGCACACCCGCGGCCTTAGCCGTGGCCACGCTCATCAGTGCGGAGGCGGCATGGGCATAGCGTCCGCCGGGCACATAGCAACCGGCACACTCGACCGGCAAAATCTGCTGGCCAAGACGTACACCTTCTTCGGTTTCAATCTCGAAGGATTGCAGGCTGTCGCGCTGTGCTTCGGCAAAGCGTTTGATCTGGCGATGGGCAAAATCAATGTCGTCTTTCACACGCTGCGGCACCTGTTCGATCAGCGCCAGCTTCTTTTGCTCGGTAAGCACAAAGTCGCCCTGCCAGCTATCAAACTGCTTGGCATATTCGCGCACCACCGACTCACCCTCAAGCTTGATCCGGGTCAGCATTTCCTTGACCACAGCCTGGATGCGCTCATCTTCCTGTGCAACATCGCCTTCTGCTGCCGCTCTTTTAAGATATTCCATGGTATGACACCTGTTAAAAAGGAAGCTTTGGTTATTAGCAAGGCATGCTGCCCTGCCCTTGCTGGCCCGGCCCCTCCAGGAGGAACCGGGCGCGCAGGTTAACTATATTTAGGGAGGTTAAAGACTTCGCGATAACCGAACAGCGCCTGAGCACCACCGGTATGCAGAAACACGATGTTTTCCCCTTTCTTGAAATGGCCCTTGCGGATCAAATCGATAAGGCCTGCTGCACCTTTTCCGGAATAAACCGGATCCAGCAGTATGCCTTCGTGGCGGGCAAACAGCTCGATGGCCTCCAGGGTGCTTTCGGCAGGAATGCCGTAGCCTTCGCCTACATAATCACAGTTGGCGACCACGTCTTCGCGCTTGATGGCGCCGGGGATGCCCAGTTTCTCGGCAGTACGCTCGGCCAGGCGGAACACGTTGGCTTCCTGCTGCTCGCGGGGTACCCGCACACCGATACCAAGCACCGGGATCTGGCTGTTACTGCCGTACAGACCCGTCACCAGACCGGCCTGAGTACCAGCTGAACCGGTGGCGTGTACCAGGTGATCGATGCGCAGTCCGCGATCATTGGCCTGGCCCAGCAGCTCCAGCGCACAGTTGACGTAACCCAGGGCACCAATTTCATTGGAGCCGCCACCGGGAATGATATAGGGCTTCTTGCCATCGGCTTTCAGCTCGGTGGCCAGCGTTTCCATCGCCGCGTTCATGTCGGTACCGCCCGGATACTTGCGTAGCTGGCCACCAAACAGCTGGTCCAGCATGACGTTGCCGTTGTAGACGTAATCAACATCCTCGGAGCCGGTGCGATCTTCCAGCAGGATATGGCAATCCAGGCCCAGCTTGGTGGCAATGGCCACGGTCTGACGAGCGTGGTTGGACTGGGTTGCGCCTTGGGTAATAATGGTGTCGGCACCTTGTTCCAGGGCATCGGCCATCAGGAATTCCAGCTTACGGGTCTTGTTGCCACCGCCAGCCAGGCCGGTACAATCATCACGCTTTATCCACAGGGTGGGACCATCCAGCAACTTGGTCAGCTGAGGCATAGGCTCAAGGGGGGTATTAAGATGGGCGAAATGAAGACGCGGGTAACGGGCCAAAAGCATGGGTAACACTCCTTTCTCATTTTAAGAACACTGTCGGAACAATCTGGTAACACCACCATACTGAGATAGGATTCCCTGACCGACCAATGCTATCTTGGCTTCGCGCACGATTACTTTTCGGTATACGCAGAATTAACTCTATGTAAGGTATTGATCCTAATGGAATTAAAGTGGTTAAAGGATTTTGTGGCATTGAGCGAGCATGGTAGTTTTTCCAAGGCGGCCGAAGCTCGCTTCGTCACCCAACCGGCCTTTAGCCGACGTATCCGTTCGCTGGAAAACTGGCTGGGTATCCCCTTGGTCGACCGGGAAAAACATCCAACCACCCTCTCCGTGACCGGTCTGGCGTTCGTTGAAGAAGCCAAACGGATGATTCACGACACTTACCGGGTGCGCGAGCGATTGCAGGGACAGGAGTCACGTCAGAGCCTGGTGTTTTTTTCCCAGCATTCCCCGGCGGTTTCGTTTTTTCCGCACTGGATCCGGACCCTGGAACCGCTGGTGGGCCCCACTCTGGTCAAACTGAATGCCGGCAACCTGCACGATGTGATGGAATCCTTCATGGCGGGCATGGGGGACTTCCTGCTCTGCTACTCGTCCGACGAAAACATCTCTCAACTATCACGCAACGACACAATCTGTATTCAGGTGGGTACCGACAAGCTGGTGCCGGTGTCGGCGGTAAATGCCAATGGCACTCCGCTCTATTCTGCCGACAGCCATGCCCCCTTCAAACTGCTGGCCTACCCTGATGATTCCTATCTGGGCAGCCTCATAAAGGAGCAGTGTCTCGCCAGGATCCCGCCCGATACTCAATATACGATTGTGTGCGAGAACGCCCTGGCCGAAGGCCTGAAAGCCATGGCGATACAGGGTTACGGCGTCGCATGGCTGCCGTCCAGCCTGATCCAGAACGAACTGCAGAACAAGCAGCTGGCGATTCTGCCATCCCCGCTCCGCGCCGTGGAACTGAAGATACTGCTTTATCGGTTCAGGCATACGGTCAAACCCGAGGTAGACGTCTTCTGGAAGTACCTGATCGAACTCTACAATCATGGTTATGCGTGAAGAACCGACCAGCCGATACCGGGAGCGACATGGCGCCCCCGGTGACATCGGCCTCTGAGTGTCAGCCAAAAATTACTTCATAACCGGTAAACTTGCGCAGGTTGATAACTCCGGTGTCGAGCATCAGATACTGCCCCTTGATACCGAGCAGGGTGCCCGATACCACCGGGTTCTTGTCGAAGTTGTGGCTGGCGATTTTGGTCGGGTATTCCAGTACCGGATAGTTCAGCTCTACCACCGCTTCATCCAGAACGGTCACAGCGTCTTCGCCATATTTCAGCAGTAAATCGCCGATCTTCTGCTGTATTTCCGGCAGCAGCCGTGCGGCTTCGGCTTTCAGGTCCATATCGGCTTCGCCGCCTTTCAGCATGGCGCGCCAGTTGGTCTTGTCCGCCACCATCTCGGCCAGGGCCACTTCCACCAGGCCGGAGAGCTGACGGGTGGCCACACGTAGAATCGGCAGTGCCTGAGTGGCACCCTGATCAATCCAGCGGGTCGGCACCTGAGTGTGGCGGGTAATACCCACCTTGAGGCCCGAGGTGTTCGCCAGGTAGACGATGTGCCCCACCATGCAATGTTGCTCACCCCATTCCGGCTCGCGGCAGGTGCCCTCGAAATAGTGGCAAGTCTCCGGCTTCATCACGCACATGTCGCAACGGGCCAGCTTCTTCATGCAGGGAAAGCAGTGTCCCTGGGAATAACTCTTGCTGGTTTTGCGGCCGCAGGCATTGCAGTAAATGTTGCCGGTATGGGTGAGGGTCAGCGTCTGCCCCAGCAGGGGGTTGAGATCGATGCGATGCTCGCCCAGCGCCAGCTGATAGGTAACAGGAGACGCCAGGGTGGCGGGCATTTTAATCAGGGTCCCGGTGATATTGCTCATGCTGCTTCATTATCGGTAGTGAGTTTGGCGGTACTGTAACAGCCGCCGACGACCGGCGCACCCGCCAGGCGGCCCTTTGGCAACCCTGCCCGCCGCAACCATACTCGAGAGACACCCGACTCGAGGAGACCACCATCATGCCTGAGCGACATTATCCCCGCCTCACCCATATCGCCCTGCATGTGCGGAACATAGAGGCCTGCATCCGTTTCTACCGAGACTTCTGCGGCATGATCGAAACCCACCGGCGAGACAAACCGTCACAGACCATCGTCTGGCTGGCCGAGCCCGGTCGCGAGCGGGAGTTTATCTTCGTGCTGATGAACGGCGGTGAGGATCTGCAGCTGTCCGACCACGATTACCGCCATTTCGGCTTCGCCCTGCCCAGCCGGGCGGCGGTGGATGAGATTGCCGCACAAGCAGAGGCCGCCGGTTGCCTGATCTGGCCGCCCAGAGACGAGCCCTGGCCGGTAGGCTATTACTGCGGGGTGAAGGATCCCAACGGCAACTACGTGGAATTCAGCCACGGCCAGCCGTTGGGGCTGACAGAATAGACTGCTAGCGGAAAAATCAGGCGATATCGGTGCTTCAGGAGGACAAAGGGATCTGCTCAGCCGACCATCCGTGCCACGGATGGCACGGCTGAGCCTCCAGGGAGGGATTCACGGCGAGTCGGCGGAGCGGGCCCTTTGCCCGATGAGACCTAAGCGTTTAAATTGTTATCGAGCCCCCTATAGAACCGAACGTTCAGCGTTCTTCCCGACTCAATGACGCTTCAGGCTCTGCCGCCTTGTCGGCGACAAAATCCACCGCGCCTTCGGCCGTGATCTGCTGCACGCATACCGGCTCGCCGGCGTCGTTGAAGCGCACATAGCCGACGCCGGAACGGTTCAATAATCGTTCGCCTTTTGACGCCGATACCGGCGGATGCGGAGTAATTTCCAGCCGCCGCCGTCGGGTAAACCAGTTCAATGGCGAGCGAGGGGAATAGAGCCAGCGGTTGAGCCGGTCCAGCACGTCCAGCAGCCGGGACGGAAACTCGTTCTTGATGCCGCTGCTGGTGATCTGCCAGATATGGGGCTCCCCGCCCCGATGCCGCAGCTTGATGTCATACATGAAGGAATAATGCACATCGCCCGACAGGATCACGTAATTGGCCGGGGTGCGGGCATGCCGGAAGATATTGAGGATCACGTTGGCGGTGCCCTTATGAGCCATCCAGTTTTCCGCATCCACCAGCAGCGGCTTGCCAAACCAGGTGAAGATCTTCTGGATCACCTCGATAAGCTTGACCCCGAATACCGGCGTCGGCGACACGATCACCACCGCCTCGTGATTCAGCAGCTCGCCCTGTAGTTCGGTCAGAGCTTCCCAGTCCATCAGCCCCGAGGGATGACTCAGGTTGGACTCGGCACGCCAGCGGCGGGTGCGGGTATCCAGCACCAGCAGTTTGGGGCTGGTCGGCAGATGGTAGTGCCAGCGATCAAATTTCAACAGATGGTCGATCAACCGATCCTGGGATTCTGACGTCGGCCGTTCGCTCCAGGCATCGAGCAAGGCCATCGAATCACCCCTGAAGGCGTCGGGATCGTTGCCCCAGCCCTGACAGATCAGATAACCCACCAGTGCATTGCCGATGACCCTGCGAGAGAAGGGATGCCCGTAGGCACTTTCTTCCCAGGCTGCAGTCAGGTTCCAGTCGTCGGTCACATCGTGATCGTCGAAGATCATCAGGGTTGGCAGGTGAGCCAGCAGACGTCGCACCGCCGGTAACCCTTCGACGAAGGCGGCCAGCCGTTGCCGTTCGGTCTGATATTGTTGCTGTCGTTCCGGGCTCAGCTCCGGCTGCGCATCCGACAAGCCACGCCAGGGCTCCGGTGACCAGACCAGCAGATACATGGCCAGCACCTCGGCCAGGGTAATCAGATGGTTATCGGCGCTACTGGTGGTGAAGATGGGCTTGCGCGCTCCTTCGAAGAAACGCTGCTGCAACGTCTGATTGCCCTTGATGCTGGGCAACAGCTCGCTGCGGCGGTAGTAATTGAGCGGGCTGGTAAAGAGCTCAGCGCTGTCGGCGACCAGGGCACCTTCCAGGGTTTCCGGATACAGTCCCAGCTCTGCAATCAGCTGATGGATGGCGGTGAGCATGGGCCCGGCCACATCGTCTGCATAAATCTGATCGCCGCTCAGCATCAGCACCGCCGGGCGACTCAGGGGCTGGGCATGACATTGCCGCAGCCAGGTATCGGCGGCCACCAGACCATCGGGCGCCACGTGATGGGGTTTGCGGCAGGAGCCGTGTAATACCTCTTCCAGCCGGCTGCGGATCACCAATTGCGGCAGCCGCTCACCCGGATAGCACAGTTCCGAGGCCCAGTCGGCCATGCCGTGCCATTCATCCTGCTCCGATGTACGCCATTGCAGGTCGTAGGCCACCAGGGTATCGGCCGGCAACGGGGTTTCCAGCTCGACGTCCAGCAGCTGAATGAAACAACGATCTCCCACCTGCAATTGTTGTTGTCGCTCGCCGGTGAGTTCCTGTGGCGCGCCATCGGGCAGCAACAGGCGGAATTGCACCGGCCTCCGGCTGGCCAGCCAGAACACCAGCCGTTCGCAACTGGCACGGCGTAATATGGGGCCGGCGATAATAGTGGAACTCATGTCGTGTCTGCTGAAGAAGGTCATGGGGCATCATAACGGTGCCGGTTCTCCCTTTAAAGACAAGGCGCTCAAGCTGCGTCTGACCCTGCCGTTAGATCCAGTGCTGCACACTATGAATAACGTCGCAATCGGCATCATCAGGTAGCTCGTGGACCAGATTAAGAAGTGGTAAATCGGTGGCTTAGCTTCCCCCCCTTCTTTACCATGGGCACTGTGTCTTATCAGGAATCTCTTTCACCATGCGCGAAAAACTCGAACAACGTTCTTTTCTGTTTATGCTGCTGCTGGTCAGCCTGCTGTTCGGGCTGGTGCTCAAACCCTTCTGGGGCGCCATTTTCTGGGCCTGCGCCATCGGCGTCATCTTCAATCCCCTGCAGGATCGCATTCTGCGCCTGATCGGCCCCAAGCCCAATCGCGCCGCCCTGCTCACCCTGCTTATCTGCATGGTCATAGTGGTGCTGCCGGTGCTGTTGATCGCCACTTCCTTCATTCAGGAGGGGCTGGCGCTCTATCAACGTATCGACAAGGGCGAAATCAAGCCGGCCGACTGGCTGGAGCAGATGCGTCACGCCTTTCCGCTGGTGCCCGAGCTGTTTGAACGGCTGGGCATAGATATCGACAGCGTTCGCCAGAAGCTGTCCGAAGGGGCCGTGGCCACCAGCAAGCTGCTGGCAGAAAAAGCCCTCGGCGCCGGCCAGAGCACCTTCGCCTTCGTGATGAACGTGGCGCTGATGCTCTACCTGACCTTCTTTTTGCTGCGCGACGGCCATCAGCTTATCGAGGTGCTGGTCAAGGCGCTGCCGCTGGGTGATGAGCGTGAGCGCAAGCTGTTCAGCAAGTTCTCGGAAGTGACCCGGGCCACGGTCAAGGGCAACATTCTGGTGGCCATGGTACAGGGGGCCCTAGGAGGCTTTATCTTCTGGGCGCTGGGGATTCCCGGCCCGCTGTTGTGGGGCGTAGTGATGGCCTTTCTGTCGCTGATCCCGGCGGTGGGTGCCGGTCTGGTATGGCTGCCGGTAGCCCTGTACCTCTATGCCACCGGCGACTGGATAGCCGGCTCGGTGCTGGTCGGCTTCGGCGCCTTGGTAATCGGCCTGGCCGACAACGTCTTGCGACCGCTGCTGGTGGGCCGCGACACCAAGTTACCCGATTATCTGGTGCTGTTCTCCACCCTGGGCGGCCTGAGCCTGATGGGCATCAACGGCTTTGTGATAGGCCCGCTGGTGGCGGCGCTGTTTCTGGTAGTCTGGGATATTTTCACGCGCGAGTTCAACGGAGAAGATCCGTACAAGTCGTGAGGTGTGAAGCGTGAAGCGTGAAGCGTGAAGCGTGAAGCGTGAAGCGTGAACAAAAATGGGGCTTCCTCTTGCCAGACGGCAAGAGGAAAGAATACACGGCTTAGTCGAGTTCTACGGTGAGCTGAATAGACTCATCGAAGTAGAATTCGTCACAGTTGTTGCCGGGACCGGAGCGGTCGACCACCAGAAACTCATCACCATCGCGCAGTGCCATGATCGGGTGGTGCCAGACGCCACGGTGATAGTTGACGCCCTGACGAGCAGACGCGCGGAAGGCTCGCACGGTAGAAGGATCTATGTTCATGCTGCCGTCACCAACAGGGGCAACCACCAGCAGAAACTCGTGACCGAACAGCGGGATGAAAGACTGGGAGCCGAACGGATGACGCTCCAGCATCTTGATCGGCAGCGGATACTCCAGGGTATCGGCCCGAAAAATATTGATAATACCCTGGCCCTGCTCGTCCAGCTGTACGTCGCCCAACTTGTGATAACGACGGGTAGAACCGTTGTTGATCATGAAGTAGTCACGGCCTTCAGACTCGATCACGTCGCCAAAGGGGGCGAACGCTTCTTTGGTCAGCGGCTCTATCTTAAGGGTCTTGATCATTTCTGCCTCCGAGAAAACATAAAAACGGGGTGACTGGCACCCCGTGTCCTTTATTACATAGCGCTTAAACGAAACTCGGCTATCTTGTTGATTTCTTTGACAGCACGAGCGAATTCGGTGTCGTAGTCGTTGTGAATACGCTCTTCGAATGCCGCCAGGATCTGGTGCCGGTTAGAACCCTTCACCGCCATGATGAACGGAAACTGGAATTTTTCTTTATAGGCGTTGTTCAGCTCGGTAAAACGGGCAAACTCTTCGGCGTTGCACTCGCTGATGCCGGCGCCGGCCTGCTCGTTGGTCGAGGCTTCGGTCAGCTCGCCACGCTGGGCGGCCTTGCCGGCCAAGTCCGGGTGAGCGTTGATCAGGTCGAGCTGCGCTTTCTTGTCGGCATTGCTCATCACCGCCGCCATGCGGCCGTGCAGCTGCTCGATGTTGTCATCGTCGCTGGTCAGGCCCTGATCGAAGGTCTGCTCGGCCACCCAGGGAGAGTGCTCGTAGATGTCGGCAAACGCGGCCACGAACTCGTCGCGGCTCATGGTACTAGGAGTACAGGTAGTAAAGCGGCTCATTACTTGTTTCCTTTATAGGGGTGATGTTCGTGCCAGTGCTTGGCAATGTCGATACGGCGGGTAAACCACACCTGGTCGTGGCTGCGAGCGTACTTGATGAAACGCTCCAGACCCGCCATACGGCCGGGACGACCCAATATGCGACAGTGCATGCCAATAGAAAGCATTTTCGGCGCTTCGGCACCTTCTTCGTACAATACGTCGAAGGCGTCTTTCAGATACTGGTAGAACTCTTCACCGTTGTTATAGCCATTCAGGCCAAAGCGCATATCGTTGGTGTCCATCACGTACGGGATCACCAGGTGGCCCTTGCCATTGTTGTCGACCCAGTAGGGCAGATCGTCGGCGTAGGAGTCGGAGTCATACAGGAAACCGCCCTCTTCCATCACCAGTTTACGGGTGTTGGGGCTGTCGCGGCCGGTATACCAGCCCAGCGGACGTTCGCCACAAACACGTTCGAAGATTTCCAGCGCCTTGTACAGGTGCTCGCGCTCTTCTTCTTCGCTCATGAACTGGTAGCTGATCCACTTGTAGGCGTGAGAGCACATTTCATGACCTTCATCCATGAACGCCTTGGCGATCTCGGGATAACGCTCGATGGCGGTGGCCACGGCGAAGATGGTCATGGGAATATCGTAACGCTTGAACAGGCGTAGCAGACGCCATACGCCGGCACGGCTGCCATACTCATAGATGGATTCCATGCTCATGTGGCGAGCATCAGGAAACGCGACTGCAGTCGGCATTTCGGACAGGAAGGCTTCAGACTCGCCATCGCCATGCAGTACGTTGCGCTCACCGCCTTCTTCGTAGTTCAGTACAAAGTTGATAGCGATACGGGCCTTGTTCGGCCACTTGGGGTGAGGCGGGTTGGCACCATACCCGACTAAATCGCGGGGATAGTCATTGTTTTGGCTCATCGGAAAAACTCCTTGAAACGCAGGTTAAGACACCAGCCGAAACAAGCTTGCAGAGGGCTGGCCAGTCATGGTAATGATTTTATTGTATACAATAGAACCAATATATGTAAATAACAGGTTTGATTTTTGTATCCGCCCTAGCAGGAAATCTTGCTTTGAACCACCAAAGCAAAGACAATCCTGTCTTATCAGGATAATAAAGAATGCAGTAGTGTCAGCAATTGTAAACATATTGAACGGCGATGTTAACTAAATGTAGACCTATAATATTATCTTGATGTAAAATTATTTCTGTCGCCGTACTCTCCTACGCCAGCAGGCAAGGGGAAATGCGAAGGCAGTACCTTGAATTAACGGAGACGCGTAATACGCGCAAGGTAACGAAACATGGGAAGATTAACCACACATATCCTCGACGCCTCCAAGGGCCTACCCGGTTCTGATATCAAAATCGAGCTGTACCGGGTTGAAGGTGAACACACTACCCTGATCAATACTGTGTACACCAACAGCGATGGCCGTACCGATTCTCCGGTGCTGGAAGGCGAAGACTATGTACCCGGTAAATACCAGCTGGTATTCCACACCGGTACCTACATGAAAAAATCAGGCGTTGAACTGCTCGAACCGGCCTTCCTGGATGACGTGGTTATCCGTTTCGGAATTGCCGCTGGTCAAGAGCACTATCACGTACCCCTGCTGATCTCACCCTACAGCTACTCTACTTACCGAGGCAGCTAACGGGTAGAGGACAGCCCCTGCCAATGCCGGCAGATAAAACACCGCCCGGCATTGGCAGTCTGCCACCCAATCTATTCGAGGATTTCCGGTCATGGAAAATGCCAAACATGAGTCAACCCCGCACTCCACCCCTGCTTCCGGGGGCGTGCTGGACAAATGGTTTAAGTTAAGTGCCCACGGCACCTCGGTCAAAACCGAACTGGTTGCCGGCCTCACTACTTTTATCACCATGGCCTACATCATTTTTGTTAACCCCAACATCATGGCCGCCTCGGGCATGGATGCCGGTGCCGTCTTCGTTGCGACCTGCATCGGTGCCGCCATCGCCACTCTTTTCATGGGTCTGTACGCCAACTGGCCGGTCGGCCTGGCGCCGGGTATGGGCCTGAATGCCTTCTTCGCCTTCACCGTGGTCGGAGAAATGGGTTACAGCTGGGAAATAGCGCTCGGCGCCGTGTTCTGGTCCGGCGTGATTTTTACCGCCATGAGTTTCTGGAAAATCCGTGAATGGGTGCTCGACGCCATTCCTGAGTCGTTGCGCTTCGCCATGACCGCCGGTGTCGGCCTCTTTCTGGGTCTGGTCGGCCTCAAGACCGCCGGCATAGTCGTTCCAAGCCAGGCCACCATGGTCACCCTGGGTGACTTTACCCAGCCCAACGCCTGGCTGGCCGCCGTCTGCTTCCTGGTCATCGCCATTCTGGCCTATCGCAAGATCTTCGGCGCCGTATTGATAGGTGTGATCGGCGTGACCCTGGCCGGTCTCTTGATGGGCATAGTGGAATATAACGGCGTCTTCGCCATGCCGCCCAGCATAGCGCCCACCTTCATGAAGCTGGATATCATGGGCGCGCTGAATGTGGGCATGATCACCGTGATCCTGTCGTTCCTGTTCGTGAACATGTTCGATACCGCCGGCACTCTGATGGGCGTGGCCGAACGGGCCAACCTGCGTAACCCAGATGGATCGATTGAAGGGCTGAAAAAATCCCTGAAGGCCGACAGTGCCTCGTCGGTCATAGGTACCTTCGTCGGCTGCCCGCCGGTGACCAGTTATGTGGAAAGCGCCGCCGGCGTTGCAGCGGGTGGTCGTACCGGCCTGACCGCCATCACCATTGCCGTGCTGTTTCTGCTGTCCATGTTCCTGGCGCCGCTGGCCGGCATGATCCCCCCCTATGCCACCGCCGGCGCCCTGCTCTACGTGGCCTTCGCCATGATGAGCAGCCTGGCCAAGATAGAGTGGGACGACTACACCGAGATGGCCCCCGCCGCCATTACCGCCCTGATGATGCCGCTGACCTTCTCCATCGCCAACGGCATCGCCATGGGCTTTGTCAGCTACGCCGTTCTCAAGCTGGCCACCGGTCAGGCCAGCAAAGTCTCGGTCGGCGTCTATGTACTGAGCGTCGTCTTCATCGCCAAGTTCATTTACATGTAAGTATCTGTACATAAGTACCAAGGGCGGCAACTGCCGCCCTTTTCTTTCCCTGTCATCTCCTTTATTCCTCCCTGTTTACCGCCTACCCTCTTTTCAGCAAGCTGTCAGACGAAAAATCAACCGTTCGCACCGTACCGGCCAATAATCGTTTTTATATCTTCGTTAACAAACTGGTCATCTAACACCCTACCGATGTTCATGCTGGCGATATAATTATCTATCGCTAACCTGTAATACGGTAAAAATCAGTTCAAATGCTCACTCACGCATCATATTGTTATATGCAGCAATGCCGTGACATACAAAGGAAGTTGATATGAAAGGAATACAACACGCAAAACGTACCCGACTGGCCGTGACCATGGCCGCCCTGCTGGCCATGCCCATGCTCACTCTGGCCGAGACGCCGGATGGCCTGTCCACCGAAGTAAGAAGCCTGGTCGAAAAAGTGACGCCCGATGTGGTGTCCTGGCGGCGGGATATTCATCAGCATCCGGAGCTGGGCAACCGGGAGACGCGCACCGCCGCTCTGGTGGCCAAGCACCTGAAATCTCTGGGTATGGAAGTCAAAACCGGCATCGCTCATACCGGTGTGGTCGGCATCCTGAAAGGAGCCAGGCCTGGTCCTGTAGTGGCCCTGCGTGCCGATATGGATGCGCTGCCGGTAACCGAGGCCACCGGACTGTCGTTCGCATCCAGGATCCGCACCCAGTATAACGACGAGGAAGTAGGCGTGGCCCATGCCTGCGGTCACGATATGCATGTGGCCATACTGATGGGCACCGCGCAGGTGCTGGCCGAGACAAAAGAGGAACTGGCCGGTACCGTGATGTTTGTGTTTCAGCCGGCAGAAGAAGGCCCCCCTGCTGGCGAGGAAGGCGGTGCCGAGCTGATGCTGAAAGAAGGGGTGTTCGACGACCTGAAGCCCGACGCCATGTTCAGCCTGCATGTGATGCCGGCTCCTCTCGGTCAGGTGGCCGTGCGTACCAAGGGACAACTGGCCTCCGCCGACACCCTGCGTATCGAGATCACCGGCAAGCAGACCCATGGCGGCAGCCCCTGGAGCGGGATAGACCCCATAGTAACGGCCAGTCAGGTGGTAATGGGATTACAGACCATTCCTTCCCGTCAGCTCGATGTCACCAGGACACCCTCCGTCATTTCCATTGGCTCCATCAAGGGCGGTGTGCGCAGCAACATCATTCCCGACAATGTGGTGATGGAAGGGACCATCCGTACCTTCGATAATGACACCCGTGCCGAGATCCACCAGCGCATCGAACAAACCGCGGTGAATATTGCCGAAAGTGCCGGTGCCAGCGCCAAGGTCAGCTTTGCTGGCGGTATTCCGGCCACCATTAACGATCCCGATCTGACCAAAACCATGATCCCGACTCTGCAACGTATCGCCGGTGACAAGTTCGTCGAAGCCGACCGGAGCATGGCGGCAGAAGACTTTGCCTTCTTCGCCGAAGAAGTGCCCAGCATGTATGTCTTTCTCGGGATCAACCCGGAAGACCCCGCGAAGGTTCACTTCAACCACTCACCCGAGTTCAACCCGGATGAACGGGCCCTGCCCATCGGCGTCAGTACCATGACCGCTCTGGTTCTGGACTACGGCAAGCAACATCAGGCAATTTCAAGCAAGTAACTGCTGAATATTCAGGCCGTTTGCTGGCCGTCTGCTGTCAGACGGAGGCGGCCTGAACCGAATATTACAAACTTGCCAGCCGCCGACGGATTTCCTCCATCTTGGCGTGCATCACCTGCTCCAGACTAGCCAGGTTTTCGACGATCGCCGTCTTGGCATCGGTTGCCGGCGGCGTTTCACCCAGCAACCGATTCAGCTCGCTCAGGGCTTGCCCCAACACGGTCTTCTCGCCCTGAAGTGAAAAAGCGAACTTGAGGCTGGCCGGCTGGCAACCTTCCTGCGCCGGATGAAAATAGACTTTCAGTTCATCTTCGCTCGATGCATGACGTACCGTAAAACGCGCGATATCACGGACATCCTTGATACCCATGGCGGTCAAGGTTGGAAATTCGGACATATAGCTACCCCGTTACAGATGAAACCCGCCGCAGCGTTGTGATTACAATTATTTAACAAAGTATCACGCTAACGATTCTCGGGTCTACCGACCAGAGCCAGAGCGAGATCGCCAATGAGTCCAGCAACCTTGGTTCCAGTCAAATACCCCCTTTGGCTCTAACTTTGCCCATGCAGGCATTCTAGATTGCCGTTCATACCCAGCCGAATAGCAACAGGAGTGACCATGTCAGAGAAGACAGAGCTGAATATTACATTGAGCAGCGATACCGCCCGTCTGTTTGCCGAGTACGAGGCTTTTACCCACGTCTCGCCGGAAGTGTATGTTCAGCAGCTGATCGAAAAGACGATGCCGACTCTGGAAGCCATGGTAGGTGCCTTGCGTGATGCTGATGGCGATGAAGAGGCGGTGATGGAATTGTTTGGCAAGAAAATGGCAGAATCGATGCTTAAACAGCAACAGGCAATGGCATCCTAAGCCGGTGTTTTTCCGAATGAAAAAGGGCGGCTCCTGGCCGCCCTTTCTGCGTTATTTCAGCGCGTCTATCTGCCGGCGAAGCTCGTCCAGCTTGTCTTTCATCACCCGTTCCATATGCTCCAGATCGGCCAGCAACTGCTGTTTGGTGTCCTGCAGCGATGCCTTGTCGCCAGCAGCGACTTCGGCAGGTTGCAGCAAGGCATGCAGTTCCACCAGTGCCTGGCGCAATACCGGGCTGGTGTCTTCCAGCTGATGCCACTCTGCGGTTTTCTGAAACTCGACCGCCACATTGGACTTGGGTCGGGCGTAGGTAAATTTCTTGCTGCGAGACAGAAAAGAGCCACTCGGTCTGTGATAATAGACCTTGAGCACGTCGGCTCGAACCTCGCGGCGCAGGCTGTAACGGCTGATGTTGTCGAATGAGGTGATCCCCATCTGTTCCAGGGTCGGGTATTGTGATGTCATCTGATATGGCCCAAAAAGTGATGCAGGTTAAAGATGCTGCCACCGGAAAAGTGGCAGGGTATCGAAGGCATCCGAGCCGTGATAATCGATAAAGACAGAGCCATTCCTGGCGAACGCGCGAAGCAATATTAGTGCAAGTATAATCTGGCTCTGTCGCAAAATGACAGAGCCAGATGCCAAAACGGCTGGAACCAGGCCGTCAGACCGATATGTACAGCGTCTTGAGGTGACAGAAGGCCTTGATATTGAAGCGCCCTTCCGGGGCCGGATTCAGTCCCGACGGATAACCCTTGCCTTGATAAGGATCCATATTCACCAGACTGCGGCCGAACGGCAGCCGTCGTGCCAACTGCTCGCCCTGCGTAAGATCCCGGGTCCAGATACTGACGGTACCGTCGGGTCCCAGCTCCCGGCACATACCGGTAATGGCATCCAGATGCGGCACCCGTATCACGCAGGCCAGAGGGCCGCTCAGCTGCTGGCGAAATACTTCCATATCAGGCTGTACGCCATCCAGCAGGGAAGCCGGATAATACCAACCCTCTCCTGCCGGCAGCTCACAGCCGAGCACAGCCCGGGAGCCGCCTGCCAATGCGGCCTTGACCTGCTGGTGTAATTCATCCCGCTGCAAACGGGTGGCCAGCGGACCCAGGCTGGACGCCAGCTGTTCTGGGTCGCCGGATTGCAGCTCACTCAGCCGGACCGACAGCCGGTCCACAAAGTCATCGGCAATGCCCTGCGTCACCATGAAGCCCCGCGCCGCATGCCCCAGCTGGCCCGCATTGCGAAAGCGCGAACGCAGCGCCGCCTCTACCACCTGCTCCAGATCGGCGTCGTCCAGAATGACATGCAACTCGGTTTCATCCAGTTCCAGCACTATCGGCTTCAGCTGCTGCCCGGCCAGTGCCGCCACCCGACTGGCATCTTCCCGGTTACCGCTGAACGCCAGCGCCTTCACCCGGGCGTCGGCAATCAGGGTCGCTACCTGCGGCTTGCCGATCAACAGGCTGAACACCAAACCATAGGGCGCCTCCGCTTCCGCCAGCAGCGCCTCGATTTCCCGGGCACAACGCGGCAGATTCTCGGCCAGTTTCAGCAGCAGGGCATTGCCAGCCATCAGCGTCGGTGCCAGCACCCGGAAGACCTGCCACAGGGGAAAACGCCAGGATGTCAGCAACAGCACAGTGCCCATGGGTTCGAAAGTGGTCATGCTACGCGCCAGCGGCAGCATGGCCTGGCCATGAGCGGCAAAATAGGCACATTCCCGGGCACAGCGGTCTACCTCGGCCAGCCCTTCGCTCAACAATTTGCCCATCTCCTGCGTCATGGTCAGCGCCAGTCGTTCCCGGTTGGCCGACAGCAAGGACGCCAGCCGGTTCAGCAAGGCGCTGCGCTCGGCGAAGGCACTGTGTCGCCATTCCTGCGCGGCCATAGCGTTCTGTTGCACCCGCCGCTCTAGAGCGGCGGCCGGCAGCGAACCGACGCGCTCCAGCTCAGTTCCCGAAGCGGGATGATAGGAAATAAATGTCGTCATGCTGGTTTCGGCCTCCTGCCGCCTGAACCCCGGCTTCGGCGAGGGATGATGCCAGCGGTGATATACTAGGAAGACGCCACTGGCGCCACCACCGCGAGCTCATGGTAAAGATCAAACTTGCCGTGACGTTATCCGGGTGCAAACGGCGCTACAATGGCCAGTTATCCTCGATCGATAGATCCAAATAATCTGGTCCGCTGCATGATCCGCAGCCAGTCGGCTGACGGAAGCGGCCACGCCACAACAGAAGGGAGATCTAACATGGCAAACCAAGCCCTGGGGAAGCCGGGTATCTGGGCCCGGCTGCTGCCGTTCCTGCAGTGGGCACCTATGGTCAATGCCGTCAGTCTGCGGGCCGACGCCCAGGCCGGGCTGACCAACGCTGTTATCGTGCTGCCCCAGGGCGTGGCTTATGCCCTGATCGCCGGCTTACCGCCGGAATACGGGCTCTATGCCGCCATCATACCAGCCATTATCGCCGCCCTGTTCGGCTCTTCCTGGCATCTTATTTCTGGCCCCACCGCCGCCATGTCGATCGTGGTGTTCACCTCGGTCAGCCCACTGGCAGAGCCGGGTTCGGCCGAATTCATCGCCCTGGCGCTGACCCTGACCCTGATGAAGGGCGTCTTTCAGCTGGTGATGGCCGCTGCCCGGCTGGGAGTCCTGGTCAACTTCGTGTCCCACTCGGTGGTGATCGGTTTTACCGCTGGCGCCGCCGTGGTCATCGTTGTCAGTCAGCTGCAAAACCTGCTGGGGCTGTCGTTGCCGACCGAAGGCACCTTTACCGATAATGGTTGGCAGGTCCTCAGCCATTTATCCAGTGCCGACCCCTACAGTCTGGCGGTGGGCCTGACGACCCTGGTCAGCTGCGTGGTCATCAAAAAACTCCGGCCGCGCTGGCCCAATATGCTGATAGCCCTGACCCTGGCCAGTGGCCTGGCCTTCATTCTCGATCCCGGGCAACAGCACATCGCCATGGTCGGCGCCATTCCCGCCAGCATACCGCCACTGAGTATCCCCGATCTCAGCTTCGGCAGTATGAGCGCCCTGTCCTCGGGCGCCCTGGCCATCAGTCTGCTCGGGCTGGTAGAAGCCTCCTCCATCTCCCGGGCCATCGCCAGTCGCTCTCACCAGCGACTGGATGACAATCAGGAGTTTATCGGCCAGGGCTTGTCGAATCTGGTCGGCGCCTTCTTCTCCTGCTATGCCTCTTCCGGATCATTTACCCGCACCGGCGTCAACTATACCTCCGGGGCCCGTACCCCGATGGCGGCGATTTTTGCCTCCTGTTTTCTGCTGGTGATACTGCAGCTGTTTTCCGACCTCACCGCCTGGCTGCCCATTCCCGCCATGGCCGGTCTGCTGCTGGTGGTGGCCTGGAACCTGATCGACTTTCGTCACATCAAACTGATCGTCCGCGCAGCCAAGTCCGAAACCACTGTGCTGATCGTCACCTTTGCCGCCACCTTGCTGGTGGCGCTGGAATTCGCCATTTATGCGGGGGTGATACTGTCGCTGGTGTTTTATCTGAAACGCACCTCGACCCCTCGCATCGTCTCCATCTTGCCGGACCCGGATGCCAGGCATCCCTTCTTTGTCGGTGCCGAGAACCGCCGTCTGCCCTATTGCCCACAGCTGCGCATCATCCGCATCGAGGGTTCCCTGTTCTTCGGCGCCGTGAACCATGTGCAGGAATACCTGCAGAATATTCGCGAGCCTCGGTTGCTGATCGTGGGCAACGGCATGAATTTCGTGGATATCGTCGGGGCCGAAATGCTGCTGCAGGAATCACTGCGGCGACGGGCCGCCGGGGGTGACCTCTATCTCAGCAACCTCAAGGAAGGCGTGCTGCGTATTCTCAAACGCAACAACCTGATCGAACGGCTGGGTGAGGATCATATCTTCATCAACAAGGGTCGGGCCATTCACCGCATCTACGCGCAACTGGACCCGGCGGTCTGCAAGACCTGTACCGCCAGGATCTTCCAGGAGTGTCATGTGGCCCCGCCCGGCGAGCGCCCTGCCGACGCTCAAATCATTACGCAGCAGAAAGCCTGAACGCTTCCGGCAGGGCTAAACCCTGCCGGTGGTCCACTGGCCACATCCCCCCGAGTCAACTGGCCCCTGCCCGGGCCTGTGTCGACAGATACACTGTTAACACTTTGTTTACCCGTGTCGCTATAGCAACCGAGGGCAGAACCATGACCAGTCTTATTCACGACCATCCGAGCCGGCTTGTTTCGGTGCGCGAGCTATTCAATATCGATTCCGATTTCAAGGTGCCGGTCTTCGAGCATAAAGACGAACACGTGCCCGATATCGATCCGGCCTATTGTTTCAATCCCGATGTCACCATGGCCATTCTGGCCGGCTTTACCCGCAACAGGCGGGTGCTTATTCAGGGGCTGCATGGCACCGGTAAATCCACCCATATCGAACAGGTGGCCGCCCGGCTGAACTGGCCCTGCGTACGGGTCAATCTGGATGGCCATATCAGCCGGCTGGATCTGGTGGGCAAAGACACCATAGTGCTGAAGGACGGTAAGCAGATCACCGAGTTTCAGGAAGGCATAGTGCCCTGGGCCCTGCGCCGGCCGGTGGCACTGATTTTCGACGAGTTCGATGCCGGTCGTCCGGACGTGATGTTCGTGATCCAGCGGATACTGGAACAGGACGGCAAGTTCACCTTGCTCGATCAGAATCAGGTGATCACCCCTCATTCCCACTTCCGACTGTTCGCCACCGCCAATACCGTGGGCCTGGGCAACGTCAGTGGCCTGTATCACGGCACCCAGCAAGTAAACCAGGCGCAGATGGACCGCTGGAACATAGTGGCCAGCCTGGATTACCTGCCACGAGAAGACGAAATCAGCATAGTGCAGGGCAAGGTGCCCCGTTATGCGGACGAGCGAGGCTACCAGCTGATCAGCACCATGGTGGCAGTGGCCGAGCTGACCCGATCCGGCTTTGCCGCCGGCGATCTATCTACCCTGATGTCGCCGCGCACCCTGATCGCCTGGGCCGAAAACACCGAGATTTTCGGCGATCCGGCGTTGGCTTTCCGGTTGTCGTTTCTCAACAAGTGTGACGAGGCCGAACGCCCCCTGGTAGCCGAGTATTACCAGCGCTGTTTCGATCAGGAACTGGAAGAATCCCGGTCACTCAAGCTGGCCCTGATGTAAGCAATATTATCGGATTGAACCGGCGGTGATTAAGGTAGATACCCACATTCTGCGTTGTGGTGGAAAAACGGCCGGCTTTCCCGGCTCGCCGTCAATCCTTCATGGAGGCTAAGCTAATCCCTTTTCCCCGTCGGTTCCCTCTCTCGTCTTGTGAGGAAGCCCCAATATGACCACGCCCCCTACTACACCCCCTACTACACCGGGCCAGGGCCAGGACCAGGCCCAACAAGAACGCAGGCAGCAGCGACTCGAAGAACTGAGCGCCGCCCTGATCCGCGCCCTGTCGGCCCAGCATGCTCTGCGTTACCGGGGGCACCGGCTGGAATTGCAGGGGCGGCCCTATCCGCTGCGCGCACCCCATCTGCACCCGCAGCAGGGGCTGGACGATCTGGGCTCATTTCGTGGCGTCGCCGATGCCATCGCCCTGCGCCTGCGCCACAACGATGCCGAGCTTCACCGACACTGGCTGCCGACGCCGCCCATCGCCCGGCTGGTGTTCGAACTGCTGGAACAGCTCAGGGTCGAGTCTCTGGTCGAATCCTGGCACCCGGGCAGCAAACACAACCTGCATCACAGATTTGACGCCTGGTGCAACCAGTTTCAGGCCTCGGGCCAGACCGAAACCCATATCGGGCTCTTGCTGTTCACCCTGGCCCAGATGAGCTGGGTGCAGCTGGGCGGCGGGCCGCTGGAAGAAACCACCGAGATGATGATTGAGTCGACCCGCATGTTTCTGCTACGGGAGATAGGCCCCGCCTTCGGTCTGATCCGCCGCCATCGCCATGATCAGGCCGCCTTCGCCGAGCAGGCTCTGTCTATCGCCCTGTGTATGAACGAGCTGATCGACGATCTCGGCCAGAAGCAAGGCGCCGATGGCAAACAGGAAGAAGCGCTCAGCGAAGACACCAAACGGGCGTTCGGCCTCTTGCTGGATCTGGAAGGCGGCGATGAAGCCGGCCAGGCCCTGGCCGAACAAAGTCACCATAGTCGCCTGCGCCAGGCCGCCGAGGCATTGGACTATCACGTTTACGACGGCAGTTTCGACCGGGAGTGGCCCGCTCACAAGCGGGTGCGTCCCGAGCTGCTGGAGCGCCTGCGAGAAGGTCTGGATAACCGCATCCGTGAGCAGGGGCTGAACCTGAATGTGCTGACCAAGAAACTGCGCCGCCTGCTGGCCCGCCCACAACGTCAGGGCTGGAGCTTCGGCGAAGAAGAAGGGCAACTCGACGGCCGCCGGCTGTCGACCCTGGTCACTTCGGTGGCCGACCGTCGCGTATTCAAGCAGGAACAGCAAGAGCCGAAAGGCGATGCGGTGGTCACCTTCCTCATCGACAACTCCGGCTCCATGCGTCCCCATATCGAAAGTATCAGCATGCTGGTGGATACCCTGGCCCGGGCACTGGAACGGGTCGGCGCCAAGGTGGAAATACTGGGTTTCACCACGGGTCACTGGAACGGCGGTCAGCCGCTGCGGCGCTGGCAGCGAAGCGGCCGTCCGGCCAATCCCGGCCGGCTGAACGAACGTTGTCACCTGGTCTACAAAGATGCCGATACGCCCTGGCGACGAGCCCGCCGCAATATCGCAGCCCTGCTCAAGGCCGACTTGTTCCGCGAGGGGCTGGATGGCGAGGCGCTGTTATGGGCGGAACAGCGGCTGCTGGCACAGCCCGCCCAGGATCGGCTGCTGCTGGTGATCTCCGACGGCTGCCCCATGGACACCGCAACCCGTCAGTGCAACGAACAGGATATTCTCGACTTGCACCTGCGACAGGTCAGTGGCCGGCTGGAACGGGAGGGCCGAATCTCCCTCTGCGCCCTGGGCGTGGGACTGGATCTGAGCGACTACTATCGGCACAGCCAGCTGCTGGATTTGAGCCGGACTCTGGACAACAAAGTATTCGATGAAGTGCTGGCGTTGATGGGTAAGACGCTGGAAAATAGATAACCAAAAAATAACATTAAGTTTACAATGCGTAATTGCAAGCATCTGAAATTAAAGAAATTAAATTCTGGTCCCAGCCCACAGACACAAGTGGCCCTAACTATTTAAGGGGCCAGATTCGAGTATTGACCATGGGTATATCCTCTCGGCCCGGCAGGAAGCCTGCAGGCCGGGAGAGCGCATGAATAAAAAACACTGCCAGTTGTAGGCGACCTGAAGCAGAAGGCTTCATTCGCCTGGCATCACGGAAGGTCACGACTCCCCCCCAGTGGCGGAGCATCAAAAACCGGAGCAAGAAGCCATGTTATTCAAGCAACGTTTTATCAAGTCTATGTCCTTCGCCCTTTGTGCGGGCGCCATTGCCGCAGCCAGTTCGATGGCCCATGCCGCCACCTTCAGGGTCGCGGTCGGTGACGGTGCCGGCAGCGCACAGCACGCGCTGGGACTGAAATTTGCGGAAGAGTTCAAGGCAAAAACCAACGGCAAACACGACACCAAGATGTTCCTCAACGGTCAGCTGGGTGACGAGCAGGCAACGATCAACGATGCTTCCATGGGGCTGCTCGACTTCTCCATTCTGGCCATCAACAACGTGACCCCCTTTTCTCCTACCGTTGGCGTTCTGACCCTACCCTACATGATGCAGAGCCTGGAAGATGCGGTGGCCCTGACTCAGGGCGACGTTGGCAAGGAACTGACAGAAAATACCATTCGTGACGCCGGTGTGCGCATCGTCGGCTGGACCTATACCGGTTTCCGGGTGCTGACCAACTCCAAGAAACCGGTAGAGACACTGGCGGATCTGGAAGGCCTTAAGATCCGCGTTCCTCAGAACGAAATCATGATCGATACCTATCGCGCCTGGGGCATCAACCCGACCCCCATGGCCTGGTCAGAAACCTTTACCGGCCTGCAGCTGGGCGTGGTAGATGGTCAGGACAACCCATATCTCACCGTTTCGGCCATGAAGTTTGACGAAGTGCAGAAGTACATCACCGATATCCGCTACCTGTTCTCCATCGAGCCGCTGATCGTGTCTGAAGCCGTGTTCCAGTCTCAGCCTGCCGACGTACAGCAGGCCATTCTGGAAGCCGGTCAGACCGCGACCGAGCACAGCGCCAAATGGCTGGTAGAGCAGGAAGACAAGATCAAGGCCGAGCTGACCGCCAAAGGCATGGAAATCACCAAGCCGGCCAACGGCGAAAAGGAGTGGATGGAGAAAGCCGTCAACCAAGTCTGGCCCAAGTACTATGACCAGCTGGGTGGCAAGGACAAGCTGAACACCATCCTTAAATCCCTGGGACGCGACACCATCTAAACCGTTGCTGCAACCGGAGAGCACCCCTGAACGGGTGCTCTTTTTTCAGGGAGAAATTGCCATGACCATCGGCAAACTGATATTCAAGATTATCGACAATATCGAAAACGTGATCTGCAGGACGCTGCTCGCCTCTTTTGTCATCCTGCTCTTCATCCAGATCATATCGCGCCAGGTATTCGATCATTCATTGTCCTGGACCGAGGAACTGTCGACCTACATGTTTGTGTGGTTCGTTTATTTCGGCGCCAGCTACGCCACCAAGCTCGCCGCCCACAACAGGGTCACCTTTCAGTTCAAATTCTTTCCGCCCATTGTCGCCGTTATTTCCGAGGCCATCGCGGATCTGATCTGGGTCTGTTTCAACGCCTACTTTGTTTTTTTGAGCTACGACTTCGTGTTCAACAAGATGAACCTGTTCTGGAAATCCCAGACCCTGGGTTTCCCGATGAAATATGTCTACATGATACTGCCCATTGCCTTCGCACTCATGACCATACGCATACTGCAGGTCAATTATTACAAGCTGATTAAGGGTATAGATATCCGGGATCCCGAATCACTGGAAGTCGAGAAGCTGATCGAATCTTCCTCTTCTTCTAAAAATTCCACCAGCACAACCGAGTTAAAGCAGGAGCATACCCATGGTTGAATCATCAGTCGTCATGATCCTGTTCGGGAGCTTTCTGCTGTTACTGCTGCTCGGCGCTCCCATCAGTGTGTCTTTGGGGGTAGCCGCTCTGGCGTCTTTTATTTATCTGGACGAGAACCCCATCAAGTTTGTGCAGATCGCCTTTACCTCGGTCGGCTCTTTTCCCCTGATGGCCCTGCCTGCCTTTATTCTGGCGGGTGCCCTGATGGAAGCGGCGGGCATATCCAAGCGGCTGGTGGATCTGGCCGAAAGCTTTGCCGGCCCCTTTACCGGCGGCATGTCGGCCGCCACCGTTATGGCCTGCATGTTCTTCGGCGCCATTTCCGGCTCGGGTCCGGCCACCACTGCCGCCGTCGGCATGCTGATGATACCCGCCATGATAGATCGCGGTTACGGTAAGGGTTATGCCTCTGCCATTACCGCCTCATCCGGTGGCCTCGGTGTGGTGATACCGCCTTCCATTCCCATGGTGATCTTCGGTATTTCCGCCATGGGCATGATGGCGCCTCCCGAGGCCATTGCCCAATACGGCCAGTTTCAGTCGGTTTCCATTCCCAAGCTGTTTATCGCCGGTGTCTTGCCGGGCATGGTGCTGGCGGGTGGCTTGCTTATCATGAACTATTTTCTGTGTCGCAAGCACGGTTACAAGGGCACAACCGAAGGCTGGTCGGCCCGCGTTACCCGAACTGCCCTGCGCAAGGGGTTCTGGTCGATACTGGCGCCGGTGGTAATTCTGGGCGGCATCTACAGCGGTCTGTTCACCCCCACCGAGTCGGCCATCGTCGCCATCTTCTATACACTGGTGATCGGTTTCTTCGTGCACCGGGAACTGAAGTTCAAGGACGTGATGCGCTCGCTGGAAACCACCACCTGGCTGACCGGGCGGGTGCTGCTTATCCTGTTTACCGCCACTGTGTTCGGCCGTCTGCTGGTCGAGAACCAGATCCCGGCCATCGTCGCCGCCTCCATGCTGGAAATGACCACCAACCTGTATCTTATCTGGGCGCTGATCATCTTCTTCCTGCTGTTTGTCGGCATGTTCATGGAAACCCTGGCCGCCATCATGATACTGACGCCGGTATTGCTGCCGATAGCCTATAACCTGGGCATAGATCCGATTCACTTCGGCATAGTGGTGGTGTGCTGCCTGTCCATCGGCTTCCAGACCCCGCCTTTGGGCGAAAACCTGTTTATCGCCTCCGGGGTGTCCGGTACCTCCATCGAAGAAATTTCGGTTCGCGCTCTGCCGTTTGCCGTGACCTCGGTACTCGCGGTGTTCATCATCGCCTACATACCGCAGATCACCTTGTTCCTGCCCGGACTGCTGGGATATTAGCGACGGGTTCACTATGATAGACAGGGCCGACAGCTGTCGGCCCTGTCCTTATATTCACGATGAGGAATACGCCCATGTTGCCGGAAGTAAACAAGATCCTCTACTGTACCGACCTGTCCAAGAACGCCTCTTACGCCTTCAAGTACGCCGTTTATCTGGCCAGACAGACCGGTGCCGAGATTCATATTCTGAAGGTGGTCGAAGAGCTGTCCAGCGATGAACGGCTGACCCTGCAGTCCTACATTCTCAATCAGAGCAGCCGTAAAGAGTTTCTGCATCAGCGCCTCAATCACGCCCGGGACCAGCTGCAGCAGCGCCTGGACCATTTCTGGGATGTGATAGCGCCACAAGAGCAGCCCATGCGCAGCAAAATCATCGGCTGCGAGGTAGTAGAAGGTTATCCCACCCAAACCATCCTCAAGCGCTCCAGGGAGCTGAACTGCGATCTGATCGTGATGGGCGCCCACGAGAAGGGGTGGTTTCATACCCTGCTCGGCAGCGTGGCCAAGAACGTGCTGCGCGAGTCCCGTATTCCCACCCTGATAGTGCCCCGCCCCGAAAAAGTCGCCACTACCGAACCGGCGACACAAAAGCACTGATCCCCGGCCTTACACCGGTAATCACCCGAAAAAAAAAGACGAGACCGGAGTCTCGTCTTTTTTCATTTCAGGGATACGGCCCCCGCCCCCGTTAGCGCTTGGTCCGGAACATCAGCAGATAATAGAAGAGTCCGCCCAGACCGGCACCAAGCAGCCAGCCGTAACCGTTGAGGTTACTCAATGCCGGCACCAGTACCGTCGAGATGGAAAATACCGCCGCCATGGCAAACGCCGCCAGCGCCCGGCCATTCCAGCCCTTGTTGTAGTAATAAGCGCCCTTGGGATCAGATGAGAACAGCTGCTCCATATTCAGTTCCTGGCGCTTGATCAGATAGTAATCGATCACGATGATGCCGTAGAAAGGCGCCACCACAGCTCCCAGAGCGTTAACGAAGCCGGGAATACCAATCTGGCTGATCACCGATACCCACAGGCCACCGACAAAAAAGGCCACAAAGGCGGTGATAAGACCACCGATACGGAAGCTGATCACCCTGGGAAACAGGTTGGCCAGATCGTAGGCCGGCGGAATGAAGTTCGCGACCAGGTTGATGCCCACTGTGGCGGCAAAGAAGGTCAGCGCCGCAATAATGGTCAGCGGCAGGGAGTCGACTCGCTCGACGATATCGGCCGGATTGGTCAGCGCATCACCGAACAGCACCATGGTGCCCGCGGTAATGATCAGCGCGATAAAGGAAAAGAAAGCCGCGTTCAGGGGCAGACCCAACAGGTTGCCGATTTTCATTTGCCGTTCACTGCGTACAAAGCGGGTGAAGTCACCGAAGTTGATCACCACGGCGGCAAAATAGGCAACCATGGTACCGACGATAGCGGCAAAGGCAGCGATATCCCCTCCTTCGTAGTCACCACCACCACTGAAGATGGTGCCGACTGCCGGGAGCAGTTCATCGCCGGCTTCAAACCAGACGATGGCCATCAGCACCAGCATTACCACATACACCAGCGGGCCGGCCCAGTTGAGAAATATCGTGATCTTGTCGATACCCTGCCAGAACAGGGCAATCTGGAACACCCACACAATCACGAAGGCCAGCCAGGCGGTGCCGGACATGCCAAGATAGGTTTCGCCGCTGCCCGGTCCCCACAGGGCGGTCAGCATCAGGGTGACGGCAGTCGAGGCGAAGTAGGTCTGTACCCCGTACCAGAAGATACCGATGATGGCCCGCAACAGGGCCGGAAAGTTGGCGCCACGCACCCCCATGCTAGCCCGGATCATCACCGGAAAGGGAATACCGTATTTCACGCTGGGCTTGCCGGTCAGGTTGACCAGCACCATCACGATGAAACCGGCCAGAATGATGGCTGCCATTACCGCCCAGCCGTTCAGTCCGTAAGACAGGAACAACGAAGCCGCCAGGGTATAACCGAACAGGCTCTGAATATCGTTTGACCAGACGTTGAAGATCTCGAACCAGCCCCAGGATCTGTCCTTGTGCTTGATCGGGGCCAGATCCTCGTTGTACAGCGAGGGATCCCTGTGCTTGATGTCGAGGTTGCTGTCATCCATGAATGACTCTCCCTAAATGAATAAAATAATCGGTCCGACACCGAAAAATGGACGGGCCGGATCGTACTGGTGTCGGGTGCGACTGGGTGATGCTCTTCATTCTCACATTTCGCTCACGAAAAGCACAACCTATCATTAACAATAATGCGCCATCCATTGTAATACAAACCATTTTGTTACCAATAATCTCCTCTTTGTTACAAACACTGATAACAACAAAGGCCCACCACCACTGCCGAAAAAACAAAAACAATAAAAAAAACAACACTATAAAATCATGGCCTATGTTCATTGACAGGCGAAGCATCCCTTCACGTCCCCCCATAAAAATCACTATGAGTACAAATACGGTATCTTTTTGTTAACAGCAAAGGGCTCGTTCTTCTGATTTTTAGACCTGAACGACCCCTTAAAAGAAAGCTGAATAATACTAAGTTCAGAATAACGACGCTTGGGTCGGCCATGCCCTTACCTGTCGGATTGTCTTCCCCTCAGTCGTGGTGATCCGGACTTCTTTCAGCCCTCCGGGTTTGCCAGCTTCGCTGGGCAAACAAAAAAAGACGAGACCGTAGTCTCGTCTTTTTCATGGCAGAAATGCTCGTTCCGGCGTTCGCTAGTGCTTGGTGCGGGACATCAGAACATAGTAGAAAAGCCCACCCAGTCCGGCGCCGAGCAACCAGCCGTAGCCGTTGAGGTTACTCAGTGCCGGCACCAGTACCGTCGAGATGGAAAATACCGCCGCCATGGCAAAAGCCAGCAGCGCCCGGCCATTCCAGCCCTTGTTGTAGTAATAAGCGCCCTTGGGATCCGCCGAGAATAGCTGCTCCATATTGAGTTCCTGGCGCTTGATCAGATAGTAATCGACCACGATGATGCCGTAAAAAGGCGCCACCACCGAGCCCAGGGCGTTAACGAAGCCGGGAATACCGATCTGGCTGATCACCGATACCCACAAGGCGCCGACAAAAAAGGCCACGATAGCGGTAAGCAGACCGCCGATACGGAAGCTGATCACCCTGGGGAACAGGTTGGCCAGATCGTAGGCGGGCGGAATGAAGTTCGCCACCAGGTTGATGCCGACGGTGGCCGCAAAGAAGGTCAGCGCCGCGATAATGGTCAGCGGCAGGGAGTCGACCCGTTCGACGATATCCGCCGGATTGGTCAGCGCATCACCGAACAGCACCAGAGTACCGGCGGTAATGATCAGCGCAATAAAGGAAAAGAAGGCTACGTTCAGAGGCAGGCCCACCAGGTTGCCGATTTTCATTTCCCGTTCACTGCGTACAAAGCGGGTGAAGTCGCCGAAGTTGATCACCACGGCGGCAAAATAGGCAACCATGGTACCGACGATGGCGGTAAAGGCGGCGATATCGCCCCCCTCGTAGCTGGCGCCACCGCTGAAGATAGTGCCGACCGCGGGGAGCAGTTCATCGCCGGCCTCAAACCAGACGATGGCCATCAGCACCAGCATTACCACATACACCAGCGGTCCGGCCAGGTTGAGGAATATCTTTATCTTGTCGATGCCCTGCCAGAACAGGGCAATCTGGAACACCCACACAATTACGAAGGCCAGCCAGGCGGTGCCGGACATGCCAAGATAGGTTTCGCCGCTGCCCGGTCCCCACAGGGCGGTCAGCATCAGGGTGACGGCAGTCGAGGCGAAGTAGGTCTGTACCCCGTACCAGAAGATACCGATGATGGCCCGCAACAGGGCCGGGAAGTTGGCACCGCGCACCCCCATGCTGGACCGGATCATCACCGGAAAGGGAATGCCGTATTTCACGCTGGGCTTGCCGGTCAGGTTGACCAGCACCATCACGATGCAGCCGGCCAGAATGATGGCCGCCATGACCGCCCAGCCGTTCAGTCCGTAAGACAGGAACAGCGAGGCCGCCAGGGTATAACCGAACAGGCTCTGAATATCATTTGACCAGACGTTGAAGATCTCGAACCAGCCCCAGGTTCTGTCCTTATGCTTGATCGGACATAGATCCTCGTTGTACAGCGAGGGGTCGATGTGTTTTATCTCAAGCTTGGAATCATCCATAACGTAGGCTCCCTGAATAGATATATGGCCAATTGGCTATCGTTCAGTATAAGCACAGCATGGGAGTTATCGCGTAGTTAAGGGAGAAAGTTAGCGGAGAACGTTAACGGGAAAAAAATGGGAAGACGGGATAATGACAGCATGGCGGATCCGCTGCGGGATCCGCCGACAAGGATGCTTAGGGCCAGTCGACCCGGGCCTGGTCTTCACTGCGATATTGCACCCGGCCCAGAGGCACATGATCGTTGATCGCCTCGCGGATCTGCGCCTCTTCCTCGGCGCTGAAGCCGCCACACAGCTCGATCACCTCGATGCGCCGGGTCAGCATTTCCTGAGCGGCCATGACCGCCTCTTCCAGAGTCTGCACGCCGGACACGGCGATATCGAACAACTCACTCTTGATGCGGCTATGGTGCTTGAACAGCTCCAGATCCGCGCCTTTCACAATAAAACCATAACGACTGAGCGACATAAGCGACTCCTTTAACGAAAGCGGAATAAAGCGGAATTCAGGATACCTGTTCCAGGGCCTGAGCCTGTGCCGACCTATGGGCGCAATACAGCGACGCCAGGGCGCAGGAAGCCAAACGGGCCTCGGGTGGATCGGCACGAGACGTCAGTATGATGGGCACCCGGGCGCCCAGCACCAGACCGGCGGCGGTCGCCCCCATGAAATATACCATCTGCTTGAACAGGAAGTTGCCCGACTCCAGGTTGGGCACCAGCAGAATATCCACCTGCCCGGGAACCCGCCCCTTGATGCCCTTGATGGCCGCCGCCTCGGGCGATACCGCATTGTCGAACGCCAGCGGACCTTCCACCACGGCGCCGGGCAAGGCGCCCATGGTCGCCAGTTTGACCAGCTCGGCCGCGTCCTGGCTGGACGGCATGCTCTTGCTCACTTCCTCGGTGCCCGACAGCAGTGCCACCTTGGGTTCATCGTTACCCAGAGCATGCATGAATTCGATGGCGTTGCGGGCGATATGCAGCTTGTCGAGTATCGATGGCTGCACGTTGATCACCGCGTCCGTGATGCACAGCGCCTTGTCACTGCCGGGCACCGTCATGTAGAACACATGACTCAGGCGGCTGTCGGTACGCAGACCCGCCGCCTTGTTGAGCACGGCCCGCAGCAGAATGTCGGTATGCACATGTCCCTTCATGATGGAATGCGCATCGCCCTGGCTGACCAGCGCAACCCCCAACCGGGCCGCTTCGGTTTCGTCGGCTGCCTGCACCAGACGAACCTGATCAAGGTCCCAGCCCATGGCCTCGGCCTGACGACGCATGGTCTCGATATCGCCTACCAGTATCGGCTCGATCAACCCCTGCTCACTGGCCATGCGGGCGCTGGCTAGCGAAACCTCATTGACCGGGTTAATCACCACTGTGGTGACCCGGGGGTGATGACGGGCCTGGGCCAACAGCCGGGCCGGACATTCCTTGGGAGTGGTACTGAGCATGATTCCTTTCCTTCCTGACAGACAGAAAACAACCGGAGACCACTGGGCAATGGCATCGGGTTATCTCCCGTGGTTCACCTCTCTATAGCGACGGAGCGGCAAGAGAGTGAGAGAAAAAGGGCTGGCTCAGCCAACCCTTTTTAGTACTGGGCAAAGACATTGCAGATGAATGAATCTCATCCGGCTTGGCTGCCCGCCAGAGCGGGCAGCCTGCGCTATCAGCAGTAGTCTTTGTACTTTTCCAGGTGACGTACCGGCTTGGACAGGGCGTCACGACGGAAGGGGTCACCCAGTTCGCGGGTACACAGGATTTCGATAACGGTGGTCTTGCCTTCCTTCTGGGCAAGACAGGCGGCCTTAAGGGCCGGACCTACGTCTTCCAGACGGTCGACGGTAACCCCTTCGGCTCCCATGCCGCGGGCGATGTCTGCGAAGCTCGGGTTTTCCAGATCACCGGCCACGAAGCGACGGTTGTAGAAGTCGACCTGGTTCTTCTTCTCGGCGCCCCACTGACGGTTGTGGAATACGATGGAAGTGACCGGGATGTTCTCACGCACACAGGTCATGATTTCCATCATTGACATACCCCAGGCACCGTCACCGGCGTAGGAGATGGCGGTACGCTCGGGCGCAGCTACCTTGGCACCGATGATGGTGGGCAGGGCGTAACCGCAGTTGCCGAAGCTCATGGCGGCGAAGAAAGAACGCGGCTTTTCGAAGCGCAGGTAGCTGTTGGCCACCGAGTTGATGTTACCGATGTCGGTGGACACCATGGCATCTTCCGGCATGGCTTTTTCCAGCTCGCGCAGTACCTGACGCGGGTGCAGGAAGCTGCCTTCTTCTTCGGCCTGTTCGGCGATCATGTCTAGAGAGTAGTCGTCCTTCTCGTGGATCCACTCGTCCAGTTCCTGTTCCCAGGCCGCTTTTTCGGCGGCAATTTCGCTGCCACGAGCGCCTTTGGTTTCCAGGCAGTACACATTCAGCTCTTCCAGACGCTTCAGCATGGACACGGCGGCGGCCTTGGCATCGCCACAGACACCGACGGAAATCTTCTTCACCAGACCCAGCATCTTGGCATCGCAGTCAACCTGGATGATCTTGGCGTCTTTCGGCCAGTAATCCATGCCGTGCTGTGGCAGGGTGCCGAACGGACCGAGGCGGGTACCCAGCGCCAGCACCACGTCGGCACGGGAAATCAGCTTCATGCCGGCCTTGGAGCCCTGGTAACCCAGGGGACCACACCACAGCGGGTGGCTGGCAGGGAAGGAGTCGTTATGCAGGTAGCTGTTCACTACCGGCGCGCCCAGAAACTCGGCCAGCGCCTTGCATTCTTCTACCGCGTCGGACATCACCACACCGCCACCGGAGATGATGACCGGGTTCTTGGCGTTGGCCAGCAACTCGGCCGCTTCTTGCAGGCTCTGCTCACCACCGGCACCGCGCTCGATGCGGATAGGCTGGGGGATTTCGACGTTGATGTCGCCGTAGAAGAAATCACGCGGAATGTTCAGCTGAGTCGGGCCGTTTTCCAGCATGGCGCGGTCGAAACAGCGAGCCGTGATCTCGGCCATACGGGCCGGGTTGGCCACATGACCCTGATACTTGGTGATGGTTTCGAAGAAAGGCAGCTGCTGGGCTTCCTGAAAACCACCCAGACCCTGGCTCATGGAGCCGGTTTCGGGAGTGATACAGACTACCGGGCTGTGCGCCCAATAGGCGGCGGCGATGGCGGTAACGAAGTTGGTGATACCGGGGCCGTTCTGGGCGATACACACACCGTGACGACCACTGACGCGAGAATAGCCGTCGGCCATGTGGCCCGCACCCTGCTCGTGAACTACCGGAATCAGTCGGATACCGGCTGGAGCGAAAATATCCATGGCATCCATAAAGGCGGAGCCCATGATGCCGAAAGCATCGGTTACACCGTTGGCCGCCAGTGTTTCAACCAGGGCTTCACTAGGAGTCATACGTGGCATAGCTGTCTTCCTTTTGCTGTGTCCTATTGGTAACGGTAAGTACCGCCACCTCGGAGTGTTCAATCCAATGTTCGGTTTAAGCAGGTTTACGTTCGTTATTATTGATTCAGGGCAAATCGCAACGAGTGCCGCCATATTGGTGGTCCCCCCGGGCTTCCCCTCCCGGGCAAACCGACTCAGGCAAATGACGCTTGGTGACCTGAAAGCGATTCACTGGGGACTAGAGTAGGAACTGGGGGTATCACTGAGTAGGACCAGTTACGTAACAAGCGTTACGCCAGAAAATAAATCCTTATTATTCATAATCTTGAATACAAAAAAGGCGCCTTGCGGCGCCTTTTTGTTAACATTTTAAAAACATTACTCATCGAGAACGAATCGACCGTCGCCCCGGCAAGGGAAAATCAGACCATGTCTTCAATCAGCTCCACCAGTGCCTTGATGCCCGGTCGTATCTTGTGGGCCGGGATCGAGGAATAACCGAGACGAAAATAATTGAGCGGCGCCGGCTGTTCGAGAAAGTGAATATCGCCGGGTTCTATCAGTATGCCTCTGTCGGCCGCCTCCTTTCGCAACAGGCGACTGTCCAGTCCTTCTGGCCCCTGCACCCAGTAACAGGATCCACCGAAGCTGGGCTGGCGACTGGCCGAAGGCAGGTATTCGTTCAACGCATTCCCCATCTCCTGCCAGCGCTCCTCATAGGCCTTGGCGATATTCATGATCAGGGCATCGTGGTAGCCCCGTTCCAGAAACAGCGCCACAGAACGCTGATTGTTAGCTGCCGGATGGCGCAGTATCAGACGGCGCAAGGCCCGGGCCTCGCGAATCAGCTCGGCGGGCCCCACCAGATAACCCAGCCTCAGCCCCGGCGCCAGGGTCTTGGACAGGCTGCCGACGTACAGCACCCTGTCGTTGGTATCCAGGCTCTTCAGTGCCGGTATGGGGTTGGACTTAAAGTTACTCTCGCACTCGTAGTCGTCTTCGATGATCAGAAAGTCCTGCTCGCTCGCTTTTTCCAACAGGGCGTAGCGTCGTTCCAGCGGCATGGTCACCGTGGTCGGGCACTGATGGCTGGGGGTGGTAAACACCGCATCACAGCCATCGAGCCGCTCGTCGACGATCAACCCCTGCTCGTCGACCGGCAGACCGCGTACCCGGGCCGGGTTCATGGTGGCGATGTTTCGGATATCCACATAGCCCGGCTCTTCGATGCCGATGGTGCTGTCTTTGTCCAGCAGCAGCCGGGCCAGCATATACAAGGCCTGCTGGGCACCGACCGTAACCAGTATCTGATCCGCCGAGGCCCAGACCCCGCGCCGTGGCAGCAGCCGGGTGCGGATCTGCTCGATCAACAGCGGATCATCCGCATCAAAACGATCAGAGGCCCAGTCGCGGATCGCCGGCACGCTCACCGCATCCCGGCAGCATTCGCGCCAGTTGTTGCTGGGAAACAGGCTGGTATCGAACTGGCCGTAGATAAAGGGATAGGGATACTTCTGCCAGTCTTTGGGCTTGGTGATGTTGTGCTGGTGGCTGGGGATAATCTTGAGTTTGTGTGCCCAGTCAGGTGGAGAGCCTCCCTCTTTCCGGCTGCTCTGCTGTGGCACCTTCAGCTGGCGGGACAGAATTTCCGGATTAACGAAATAACCACTGCGCTCTTTGGCGATCAGATAGCCGTCGTCCAGCAGGTGTTCGTAGGCCAACACCACCGTATTGCGGGCAATACTCAATTGTTTGGCCAGCTTGCGGCTGGAAGGTAGGGGACTGTCCTGGGGAATATTGCCGTTGATGATGGCGGCGGCAATCTGCTCGCGCAGCTGCTGCTGAAGACTGGTGGTTTTTTCCGTGGAGAAATGAAACAACGGGAACATGAAGCGACTTACCTGTCTACGAGTGAGAAAACAGACGCAAAAATGCCGGAGCCATAATGCGCCATTGGGTTACACCCTTGTAACTCAATGAACGCAAAAGTAAAGCTCCGGCATCTCAGGCTGTTATCTCGGTTTACAAATGCTCGTCTTGCAGCTGGTACCACTGATACAGCATCCGTTGTCCCATCCGTCGGAAGGGAGAAAACAGGTGGCCCGGTAACGACGTATTGTAAATCGGTAATTCGAAGCCTTCCTTGATGCCCGCGACGCGCTGGGCCATGCGCCGACCGGCGTGGGCCGAGAACATGACACCATTACCGCCATAACCCAGGGCGTAGAATACCTGCTCTTTTTCATCAGGCTGAGCGATGCGCGGCATCATGTCGTGACTCACATCCACCCAGCCCCACCAGGAATAATCCACCTTGATGCCGTTGAGCGCCGGAAACTTGCGGTGCATACCGTCGATCAGCAACTGCAGGTGCTTGGGATTGGGCGCATCGCTGCCGGTAATGGAACTTCGGCTGCCAATCTGCAAGCGGTTATCCGGCAGCTTGCGGTAATAATGACGCAAGGTGCGGGTATCGGTGATCACCTCGTTGGTCTGGAAATTACAGGCGGCAATTTCCTGATCCGTCATCGGCCGGGTAACCAGCGAGTTGGACAGTATCGGCATTATCTTGCTACGCAGACTCTGGTGCAAACCCTGAGAGGTATAACCGCCGGTCGCCACCGCCACGGCCCGGGCGCGAACTACACCGCCCGGCGTCTGCAAATAATGGATACCGTTTTTGGTTTCCCAGCCGGTGACAGGGCTGGACGGATGTATGGTCGCCCCCAGCTCCCGCGCCATGCGGTGATAACCATGAGCCAGCTTGAGCGGGTGCACACCGATGCCATCCGGCTCGTGCATGGCACCCACCGCCTCGGCCTCGTCGACATAGTTGCGGCTCAGGGTCGCCTTGTCGAGCATCTCGGTCTGGTAACCGAACTGATTCCGCAACACCTTGGCTTCGGCTTCCAGCTTGCGCATCGCCTTGTCCTTGTGGGCGATGTACAGGTGGCCACCCACCTGGGGATTACAGTCGATATTGCCGTCTTTGATCAGCCCCTTGAAGGTATCGAAACCTTCACGCACCTCTTCGTGCATCTTGCGGGCGGTATCCAGACCCCAGCGCTGTATCCACTGGGAACGGCTCAGTCGACCCGAGGCATTCTGGGCCTGGCCACCGTTGCGGCTGGTACACCCCCAGCTGACCTGGTTGGCTTCCAGCACAGTAGCCTTGATGCCGTGTTCCTTTGCCAGGAAAAGGGCACAGGTCAGGCCGGTAAAGCCGCTGCCGATGATGGCCACGTCCACATCCACATCCTGGGTGATGGGGCCGTCATCTTCCGGCGGCGTGCCGGCGGTGGCCACCCAATAGGTGGGTGCATACTGCTGGCCACGCCCCGGCGTGGCCGCCACCAGCGGATCGTAGGTGGGATCATAGCTGTCCAGCACCTTCTTGGGCTGAGCCGGCTGGCGGAGGTCCGCCTGGGTTTTGTTGGCAATATCCATATTCGTATTCCCCGGATGAAAGGTTGAAACCCTGGTGTGATTTACTTGGGATCCAGCAGGGGACGGTCTTTACGGAAGGCCTGCTTCAACACCAGCTTGCCGTCCTTCAGAGTGAAGATATCGACACCATCGGCTTCGATACGCTTGCCATCCGGGCAGGTGGCACAGAAGGTCCACTGAGACACACCCTTGTCGCCGGCGGCAAAGTGGCTGGTGTTCTGCCAGCTGACATCGGGATAGGTGGTCCACACCTTGACGAAGGCGGCGGCCACGGCGGCGGAGCCATTGAAACGAGTGCCGTACGCTTCGGTACCGGCCGCACCTTCGAACACACAATCTTCGCTCATGCAGGCCATGACGCCCTCGACATCGTGACGATTGAAGGCGGCAAACAACTGTTCGAGCAAGGCGACGGTTTTCTGATTTTCTGCTGACATTACATTCTCCCTTGGCAGCCCCTGCTGGGCTGTGCGATGACCATAAATTCAACAGTTGTTACTGTTGTTTACATGGCCACAACATTAGGAGCAGGGCGGCCATGTCGGTAGCGCCAGTTGGACGCCGTGACTTGGACCACGACATGGCCAGCGCCCGGGCACGGCAAAAACGCCGCTGCAGGGCAGCAGATTCAGCGGGAAATAATAGGGGGGGAACAACAAAAGCAGCGGAGCCTGATACAGGCTCCGCACTCAGGGGAGATTAACGATTATGACCTAACGACGATGGCCTACCGACTATGGCTTAACGACTACGGCCGGGCTTTTTTTTCACCACACCGGAAAACACCACGTGCAGATCGGTAGAAGCGGACTCGTTGTCCAGGTTCAGCTTGCCCTGGATATGATCCAGGTGCTGGGTCATCATGGCGATGGCTTTGGCTGGGTCACCGGACTCGATGGACTGCAGCAGGGCTTCGTGCTCGTTGAAGGAACAGTGCGCCTGATGACCCACTTCGTACTGGGCGATGATCAACGAGGTTTGTGATACAACGCTGCGCTGAAAGTTGAGCAGCGGCGTGTTGTTGGCCATATGAGCCAACTCCAGATGAAACTCGCCCGACAGGCGAATACCTTTGCCCCGGTCGCCGCGGGCGAAGGCGTCCTGCTCTTCCTGCACCATGGTGCGGATACGTTGCAGACTCTCGGGCGTGGCGTTCTTCACCGCCAGCTCGATCACCGCCAGCTCCACCACCCGGCGGGCGGCGAAAATCTGGCGGGCCTCTTCCACGCTCGGTGCCGCCACCACGGCGCCACGGTTGGGTCTGATGCTGACCACCTGCTCGTGCGACAATCGCAGCAGGGCACGGCGAATAATGGTCCGGCTGACGCCGAAGATTTCGCCCAGGGCTTCTTCGCTCAGCTTGGTTCCCGGCGCCAGCCGCTGTTCGAGAATGGCATCGAAGATATGTTCGTAAACAATATCATCTTGAGTATTTGAGCTCGACTTGACGGGTCTTGGCTCCAGTTGACTGAGTGAACTCATAGGTTGGATTTCCAGTTAAGGCTGCATTGCCGGAGTTAATCCACCGCAACGTTTGCCTGTTAGTTAAATTCTTGCAATCTCGTATACAATCTTACTGCGTTTTGCGCGATACGACAGCCGTAATAGTCAAGACTGTGACTGAACACAAAAAACGCCCGAAATGGGCGTTTTTTTACATCACAACCGTATCGAGCCTCGATTAGGGCTTGACGGGGTCTTAACGCCGACGGTAACGGCAATCCCCGTAAATGTAGGTTTCGGCGATCACTCGGTCGTCGCCGAGCATCATCAGCACGAATAATTGTTCGAACAAATTGTGAGCATTTTTCATGCGACTCTGGATCAGGGGGGTGGCATGAAGATCCAGCACCAGGAAATCCGCTTCCTTGCCGACCTCGAGGTTACCGATGCTGTCGTCCAGTCTGAGCGCTCGGGCGCCGCCCAGAGTGGCCAGATACAGCGCCTTCAACGGATGCAGCTTGTGCTGCTGCAACTGCTGGATCTTGTAGGCCTCGGCGATGGTCTGCAGCATGGAGAAACTGGTGCCGCCACCCACATCGGTGCCCAGGCCGACCCGGATTTGATGCCCTTCCATCTCTGGCAGATCGAACAGTCCCGAACCCAGAAACAGATTGGAGGTGGGGCAGAAGGAAATGACCGAGTCGGTCTCCCCCATGCGCTCGCATTCCTCCTGTTCCAGGTGCACCGCATGGGCAAATACCGAACGTTCACCCAGCAGACCGAAGTGGTCATACACATCCAGATAGCCCTTGCGCTCGGGAAACAGCTCCCTGACCCACTCGATTTCCTGCTTGTTCTCGGACAGGTGGGTCTGCAGGTAGACACCTTCGTATTCCTGCAGCAGTCTACCGGCCATGCTCAGCTGCTCGGCGGTACTGGTGGGCGCGAAACGCGGTGTCACCGCATAGAGCTGACGCCCCTTGTTGTGCCAGCGCTCGATCAAATCTTTGCTGTCGACATAGCTCGACTCGGGGGTGTCGAGCAGATAGTCGGGGGCATGTCGGTCCATCATCACCTTGCCGGCGATCATGCGCATGTTGCGTTTGTCCGACTCGCTGAAAAACGCCTCCACCGACGCCTTGTGTACGGTGCCGAACACCATGGCGGTGGTGGTGCCGTTGCGCAGCAGCTCATCCAGGAAGAAGCTAGCTACTCGACGCGCGTGCTCGGGATCGGCAAACTTGCGCTCTTCCGGAAAGGTATAGTTGTTCAGCCAGTCGAGCAGCTGCTCGCCATAAGAGGCGATCATCTCGGTCTGGGGGAAATGGATATGGGTATCGATAAAGCCGGCGGTGATCAGCTTGTTTTCAAAGCGGATCACCTCGATGTTCGCCGGCTGGCGCGCCAGTACCTCTTCGGCCGGGCCAATATCGCTGATATGGCCGTCGGCCACCACCAGCACGCCGTCTTCATGATAGGCATAACTGGCATCCAGCCCGACCAGGGCCGGATCGGCCAGACTATGCAGAATGGCGGCGCGATACGCAGTCGCTTGCGTCATGTGAAGGCTTCTCCTTGAAGATTCGTATGGTTATGGTCGTACCGAGGCTGGCTCATCGGCCACTGCTTTCCGCTCATCCGCGGGGGTGCCGGTAGCCGCTTTCACCGGCTGCTGATAGGCGGCGATCAACTCGCCAGCCACCGACACCGCGATTTCCGCCGGGTGCTTTCCGGTCACCTCGGGCAGGCCGATGGGGCAGATCATCCGGGCCAGCGCCGCCTCGTCGAAGCCCCGCTCTTTCAGCTTGTAATCGAAACGCTTGCGCTTGGTGCGCGAGCCGATGACACCGAAATAACGGGCATCCCCACGCTTGAGAATGCGGGCACACAGCTCCAGATCGAGCTGATGGTTGTGGGTCATCACCAGATAGAAGCTGCCGGCGGGCTGACTGTCTATCTCGGCGACCGGATCCTCGCTCACTAGTTTGGTCACACCGGAGGGCTGCTCGACGGGAAACTCAGACTCCCGCTCATCTATCCAGGTAATGCGAAACGGCAGCGTCGCCAGTATGTGCACCAATGCCTTGGCCACATGACCGGCGCCGAACAGCACCAGATGGTGACGCGCCCGCACCACCGGCTCCAGCATGATGGTGGCCATGCCGCCGCAGCACTGGCCCAGGCTGGCGCCCAGATTAAATCGTTCCACCTTCATCTGTTGCTCACCCTGCATCAACATGTCTCGCGCCAGCTTCAGCGCCTTGTATTCCAGATGGCCGCCGCCGATGGTGGCGTAGCAGCCCTGCTCGGTGACCAGCATCTTGGTGCCGCTGTCACGAGGGGTAGAGCCCTTGTGCTCTACTACCGTGACCAGCACGCAGGGTTCGCTCCTGCGTTCCAGCTCGGCCAGCACCTGAATCCAGTTGTCCTTGAACATAACTTCACCTCTACTACCAAAAGCGAGCGTTGGCTTTACTCCACAAAGGGCATCGGCCAAAGGGCCAGCTCCGCCGACTCGCCGTAAACCCATCCTTGGGGGCTCCGTCGCGCCATCCCTGGCACGAAGGGTCGGCCGAGCAGATCCCTTTGCCCTCCTCTTGGTATCGGAGCCGCCTGTTGCTCTTGTCCGCTGGCGACTCTAAATGTCAAAAAGAGGCAACAGGGATTGCCTCGGCCGACCATCACATGCCATGGATGGCATGTGTAAGCATTACAGGGAGGTACTTGTAGCGGGTCGGAGGAGGCAACCCTGTTGTCTCTTTAGCACCCGCGTCTGCTACTTGACCAGCACATCCTCGGTCACGGCTTCGTCCTGCTCCACCAGTGCCTGCATCTGCTCTACCGCCCACAGCACTCGCTCGGGGGTGGCGGGCGAGTCCATGTGCGGATATTTCTTGTAATCCGACACGCTGGCCACCGCGTCTTTCAACGCACACCACACCGAGATACCGAGCATGAAGGGCGGCTCGCCCACTGCCTTGGAATGAAATACGGTGTCTTCCGGGTTCTTGCGGTTTTCCACCAGCTTGACCCGGAAGTCCAGGGGCGTATCGGCCACCGCCGGTATTTTGTACCCCGCCGGGCCGTTGGTCATCAGCTTGCCCTTGTCGTTCCACACCAGCTCTTCGGTAGTCAGCCAGCCCACACCCTGAATAAAGGCGCCTTCGACCTGACCGATGTCGATGGCCGGGTTCAGCGAGTCACCCACGTCGTGCAGTATGTCGGCGCGCAATATCTTGTATTCGCCGGTCAGGGTATCCACCACCACCTCGGCACAGGCGGCGCCGTAGGCGAAGTAGTAGAAGGGACAGCCAGAGCCGGTGGCGTGATCGTAATAGATCTTCGGAGTCTTGTAGAAACCGGTGCTCGACAGGGAAATCTGGTTGAAGTACGCCAGCTGCACGAATTCCTGAAACGACAATATCTGGTTGCGAACCCGCACGAAGTTGTTCTTGAACACCACCTCTTCCGGGCTGACCTGAAAGTGACCGGCCGCCCAGTCGATCAGGCGCTGCTTGATGATCTGCGCCGCATTCTGCGCCGCCTTGCCGTTCAGATCCGTACCGCTGGACGCAGCCGTGGGCGAGGTGTTGGGCACCTTGTCGGTATTGGTGGCGGTGATCTGGATACGATCAATATCCACCTGAAACTCTTCCGCCACTATCTGGGCCACCTTGATGTTCAGCCCCTGCCCCATCTCGGTACCACCGTGGTTAAGATGGATGCTGCCGTCGGTGTAGATGTGCACCAGGGCGCCGGCCTGGTTGAGGAAGGTGGCAGTGAAGGAAATGCCGAACTTCACCGGGGTGATGGCGATGCCCTTCTTCAGGATCGGGCTCTGGGCGTTGAAGGCCTTGATCGCCTCGCGACGGCTGGCGTATTCGGAAGATAGCTCCAGATCCGCCACCATCTCATGAATGATGTTGTGCTCCACCGGCTGGTGATAGTGGGTGACGTTACGTGAGTCCTTTCCGTAGAAGTTGATCTTGCGGATCTCCAACGGATCCTTACCCAGATAAGACGCTATCTCGTCCATCACATGCTCGATCGTCATCATGCCCTGGGGACCACCGAAACCACGATAGGCGGTGTTGGAGGCTGTGTTGGTCTTGCAACGATGGCCGATCACGGTGGCGTCGCCCAGATAATAGGCGTTATCCGAGTGGAACATGGCGCGGTCGACAATCGAGGACGACAAATCCGGCGAGTAGCCGCAGTTACCGGCGACGATGATTTCCGACGCCTCGATGCGGCCGCTATCGTCGAAACCAATCTTGTACTGGTTGAAGAAGGGATGACGCTTGCCGGTCATCATCATGTCTTCGACCCTTGGCAGGCGCATCTTGGTGGGACGACCGGTGAGGCGCGCCACTACCGCCGCCATGCAGGCGGGGCCGGCGGCCTGGGTTTCCTTGCCGCCGAAGCCGCCGCCCATGCGGCGCATGTCGATCACGACTTTGTGCATCGGCACGTCCAGCACGCTGGCTACCAGCTTCTGTATCTCGGTCGGATTCTGGCTGGAGGTAAACACCATCATGCCGCCGTCTTCGGTGGGCACCACGGAACTGACCTGGGTTTCCAGATAGAAGTGTTCCTGGCCGCCGATATGCAGACTGCCTTCGATCACATGCCTGGCATTCTTGAGTCCGGCGGCGGAGTCGCCGCGCTGCTGCTTGTGGCTCTCGGTCAGGAACAGTTCTTTTTTCAGCGACTCTTCCACCGACAGCACCGCCGGCAGATCTTCATATTCGACGATGGCGGCCATGGCCGCCTTGCGCGCGGTTTCCAGATCTTTCGCCGCCACCGCCAGTATCGGCTGGCCGACGTATTCGACCTTGCCGTCCGCCAGCAGCGGATCGCCGGCCAGAATGGGGCCGATATCCAGCTCGCCGGGCACGTCTTCGGCGGTAATGGCGATGGTCACACCGTCAAACTGGTAACAGGGGCCGACATCGAGTTTGGTGATGCGGGCGTGGGCTCGTTCCGACAGCCGCGCATAGAGATGCAGCTGATTGGGAAATTCGAGCCGATCATCGATGTACTGGGCCTCGCCAGCCACCTGCATGGCGGCGCTGTCATGCGGCACGCTCTTGCCCACACCGGTTTGCAGGCTTTGTTTGACCCGCGCCATCATCTCGTCGATGGTGAGTGTGTTCAGTTGTTTGTTAGACATAAGACGTCACCCTGGTTTCCAGTTTCAGACTCTGCTGCTCGATAAAAAACTTGTAGAGCAGGTTGGTGGCGGTTTTGCTGCGGTATTCCTTGCTGGCCCGAAAGTCGGACAGCGGCTCGAAATCACCGGTCAGCGCCTTCATCGCCGCCTTGACGGTGGCATGATTCCAGGGCTGTCCGATCAGCGCCTGCTCGCAGGCCGCGGCTCTTTTCGGTACCGCCGCCATGCCGCCGAAGCCGATGCGGGCGTCGGTCACAATGCCGTCTTCAATGGTCAGATTGAAGGCGCCACACACCGCAGAGATATCGTCATCCAATCGTTTAGACAGCTTGTAGACCCTGAAGTGCTGATTGGCCACCGGCTTGGGCACTATCACCTTTTCGATGAATTCGCCTTCTTCCTGGGCGGTCACCTTGTAACTCAGGAAATATTCTTCGATGGGCAGCTCGCGCACCTTGTCACCCTTGCGCAAAACCAGCCGGGCGTTCAGGGCCATCAGTACCGGCGGCGCATCGCCGATGGGTGAGGCGTTACCTATGTTGCCGCCCAGGGTGCCCTGGTTGCGGATCTGCAGGGAGGCAAATCGGTGCAGCAGTTCACCGAAGTCGGGAAAGACGCGGCTCAGGGCCTCATAGCTGTCGCTCAGACTACGGGCGGCGCCGATCACCAGCCGGTGTTCGTCTTCTTCCAGCTGTTTCATGTCGGCCACGTTGCCCACATAAATCATCTTCGGCAGCTCGCGGTAGAACTGGGTCACTTCCAGCGCCAGATCGGTACCGCCGGCCAGCAGACGGGCATCCGGGTGCTGCACCAGCAGCGACGCCAGCTCATCGCTGGAAGTGGGCGAGTAGCATACATTGCCGTTTCCGTTAAGGGTAATCAGAGTGTCTGTCTGGATCTGATCGAGCCGGGCCAGTACCTCTGCCTCGTAGCGGGAGAAGTCATCGGCCAGCTGCGGCTGCTCGGCGATGGTTCTGGCGGCATCGACGATGGGGCGATAACCGGTGCAGCGGCACAGGTTGCCGGCCAGGGCTTCGAGAATATCGTGCTTGTCCGCCGAGGGCTTGTTTTTGCTGAGCGCAAACATCGACATGATAAAGCCGGGGGTACAGAAGCCACACTGGGAGCCATGAAAGTCCACCATCGCCTGCTGTACCGGATGCAGACTGCCGTCTTTCGACTTGAGATCTTCCACCGTGATCAGCTGCTTGCCGTGCAGTGTCGAGACAAAGGTCAGGCAGGAGTTCACCGTTTGATAACGAATGTGATCCCCTTCCCGCTCACCCAGCACCACGGTGCAGGCACCGCAGTCGCCGGACGCACACCCTTCCTTGGTACCGGTTTTACCCACACGGGTACGCAGATAATTGAGCACCGTCATGTTTGGCGAAAGGTCTTGCTCCTCCCGCATCTCCTGGTTAAGCAGAAACTTAATCAAGGCTTGCCTCCTTCAGCGAATACACTGCACACATTGCCGACCACCGGTGGTGGTAGTATCTTTACGTGTAATTAAAGTAAAACCTGACTAACGAGTCAACAAATATTTTACCGCCGGATAACCTGAATGTTGCATCAGGTCGTTAATCGATTGTCATCACTGGATATTCAGCAACCATGAGTACTGGTTACGGCGGCGAGTTTTTTCGCCCTTTATATAAAGTGTAGCGGGAACGGCGCCGGATAATGGAGGGGGAAAATAAGTCACGGCAACGGAAGAAAGTGACGTCAGCTACAAGGTACTGACGTCATCAAGATGGAAGGTGGCTCGTCGTCAGGTCGTGGGCAAGGATTGCACCTCACAGCCCCCAATCACCAGCCGGGTGATCAGCTGGGCGGCCCGCTCAAAGTCCTGATCATCCAGCTCTTCCTTACCTAGCGCCATGGTGATCTGCCAGTTGAAGTCCGCATAGGTCTGGGTTGAGGCCCAGATGGCAAACAGCAGATGATGGGCATCGACCGGTGCCATCAGTCCCTGCCCCATCCAGTCGGTCAGCTTGGCGCTCAGGGTGCGGGTCTGTTCGCTCAGTCGTGCAATGATGTCTTCCGGCAGATGCGGAGCCCCATGCATGATTTCATTGGCAAAGACCTTGGAGGCATAGGGGTAGTCTTTCGATATCATCAGTTTGGATTTGATATAGGCAGTCAGCGCCATGACCGGATCCCGATACTCGATAAAGGGCGCCGAGGCCACCAGCAGAGGCTCGGTGACACTTTCGAGCACGGCGCGATAGAGTTTTTCCTTACTGCCGAAGTAATAGTAGATATTGGGTTTCGGCAGTTCGGCCAGTTCGGCAATGGCCGCCGTCTTGGTGGCCGCGTAACCGTTTTCGGCAAATACACGGCTGGCGGCACGGATGATGATTTCTTCGTTTTTAGCTCTGATCCGGGACATACTGATTTTCAGGCTCCAGGCCATAAAATAAGAAGTAATATTGACTAACCATACCCGAGTTCGGGCTGGAATTCGGCAGAAAAGCGCAAAAAAAGCGCCCACACAAGTGGGCGCTGAAAAATGAGTAACCAAGGTTACCCCTCGACCAAAACAACAGGTTTACTAACTAAGCCTTCACTACATGAACCGAAAGCTTAGCTGCAATCGGCAATCAGCTCGGCCAGCTTGATGCCGGCAACGGCACAAGCTTCATCGACGTCGGGTTGATCGCCACTGATTCCCACCGCACCCAGAATCCGATTCTGTGCATCACGGATCAGTACGCCACCCGCCGCCGGAATGATATTGCCTTCGGCCAGAACGTTGACCGCCGACACAAAAGCCGGTCTGGCTGCCGCCACTTCAGCCAGACCACGAGAGCTACGACCCAAGGCAACCGCACCCCAGGCTTTGCCGGTCGCGATATCCGGACGCAACAGGCTGGAGCCGTCCTGACGTTGCAGCGACACCAGACGCGCGGCGTTATCCAGCACGGCAACAGTAAGCGGCGCGGCAGAGACTTCCGACGCGTGCTGCAAGGCACCACGCGTGATGACCAGCGCCTGTTCAAGTGTAACTGTACTCATTTACCTGGACTCCCTGTCGACTGTAACAATAGAGATTAATTGAATACTAATAAAACACAAAACAGACACAATGTTAAGATCTTTTGTATACACTTAACGTAAAGGTAATTTATTTATTACTTATTTACCCATAATAGCCCTCACCTGCATGTCCGCCACCCGGCCCCGGCTCATCCCGCGTCACGGCATGCGCCAGGCCCGCCATGGCATGTACCTTGCTCATGGCGCGTACCTTGCTGGCTCGTACCTTACCTTAGTGTGGCTACTTCAGACGGGCGTCTGAGATGATGGAGAAGAAGGTGCTGGAGCAGGGCATTCTGACCTACGTCTTCGGTGAGCCTGCTGATGCAGGGCTGAATACCATCAAGCCTTTGATGATCACCATAGCGGCACGACCATTGCTCACCTTCAAGCAGCTGGACAGATACTAATCATCGGTCTTTGGTTCTTTCCCGCAGATAGCCGTCATAGTCCGGGATGCAAATACTGAAGTCATTACTCATCTGAACACTATCCATCAGCATGTCCGCCGTCGCCATGTTGGTGGCCACCGGTATGTTCCATACCGTAGCAAGGCGCAGTAACGCCTTCACATCCGGATCGTGAGGCACCGCATTGAGCGGATCCCAGAAAAAAATCAGCACATCGATTTTACCTTCGGCAATCAGGGCGCCGAGCTGTTGATCGCCGCCCATGGGACCGGACATCAGGCAGCGCACCGGCAGCCCCACCTGGCGGCTGAGCATGCTGCCGGTAGTACCGGTAGCATAGAGATGATGCAGCTTCAGCGCCTCGGCCCGACGGCCGACCCATTCCAGTAATTGTCCTTTCTTGTGATCGTGAGCCACCAGCGCCACATTTTTGTGTGCCGGCAAGGTTCTTTGTGTCTCTTTCATGGATATCCATGCCCCGGTAAAAAGCCAGCCCCATATTAGCCAAAGCCGCGCATAATGCGCAGCCCCAAACGCAAAAAAGCCCCGATATCGGGGCTTTTTTGCGGGGGTTCAAGAGCTTCAACTAACCTTGTCTCTAAGCAACTTACGCGCTTAGGAGACTTCCTTGTTTAAGCAACTTCGTAGTAGAGATGTGCCTTGGCGTTTTCCTCTGCCAGTATGGCCAGAGCAACCGGGATACATTTTCCGCACTGAGAGCCCACACCGAGTTCCTGTTTCAGATCTCTGAACTCGGTGTTGCCTTCTGCCACCGCCGCTTTCAGCTGGCGTTCGGTAATGCCCCTGCACAAACACACATACATCGATAAACCCTCCGCTTCGAGACGGTAAATCTAAATGATATCGGTTATCAGTGCAAGTGATTATTTGTCGAAAAAAACGACTCAAATCACATCTGTGGGCATCATCATATCATCGGAAATCGACACTAGAGACAGCAGCACCCAGATCATGCCCAAAACCTGCGCCAGAGCGAGCCTGGCGTGCTGTCTCGCCCGCCGAATACCGACAATGCCATCAACCTTGACGCTTACTCGGTGCCGCGTTCAGACGTGGCGTCAAGGCCGACAAGTCATAGCCTGCCCCGCTCGCCTGCTGTAATAATGCCGCCGTCGGTTGCTGGTCTGCCTGCGCCAGGGCCCACAGAGTGATGGAGCGGGTTCCGGTACGGCAGAAGGCCAACACCGGCTCCTCTTTACCGGCCAGAGCCTGAGTAAAGGCGGCCACCGCTTCGTCGGTGAACTGACCGGAAGAAATGGGGATCCAATGCCAGTCGAAGCCTTGCGCTTTCGCCTCGGCCGCCAGTGCTTCCGCCGCCGGCTGCCCTTCTGCCTCACCATCGGGTCGGTTGCAAATCAGCGTGCGATAGCCCGCCGCCTTTAACCCCGGTAAATCGGTGGCGAAAATTTGATCTGAGACCGAGAAAGTAGGAGTAACGGGTTTAATTTCCATATAACACCTCTGTGAATTGGCCTGACTGGAAAAAGTAGCAATATCGATTACAAGATACTTCAAACAAACAGCATCAGCACAATCTAATACCTAATGCTGTTTGTTTGCGGCAGCCCAGAAACGAAAAAAGGAGGCCGAAGCCTCCTTTTTATGCACTTAAAGCGCTATTACTTCAGGATTTTGGCTACAACGCCAGCACCTACAGTACGGCCACCTTCACGGATGGCGAAACGCAGACCGTCTTCCATCGCGATAGGAGCAATCAGGCTAACAACCATTTGGATGTTGTCGCCAGGCATAACCATTTCAACGCCTTCTGGCAGTTCGATGGTACCGGTCACGTCAGTTGTACGGAAGTAGAACTGGGGACGGTAGCCTTTGAAGAACGGAGTGTGACGACCGCCTTCTTCTTTAGACAGCACGTATACTTCTGATTCGAAGTCGGTGTGCGGGTTGATTGAACCCGGCTTGGCCAGAACCTGACCACGCTCAACGTCTTCACGCTTGGTACCACGCAGCAGAACGCCTACGTTCTCACCAGCACGACCTTCGTCCAGCAGCTTGCGGAACATTTCAACGCCGGTACAAGTGGTCTTGATGGTATCTTTGATACCAACGATTTCCACTTCTTCACCAACTTTAACGATACCACGCTCAACACGACCGGTAACAACAGTACCACGGCCCTGGATGGAGAACACGTCTTCGATAGGCAGCAGGAAAGCACCGTCAACGGCACGCTCAGGCTCGGGGATGTAGGAATCCAGAGCGGCAGCCAGTTCCAGGATCTTCGGTTCCCACTGCGGGTCGCCTTCCAGGCCTTTCAGAGCAGAGCCCTGGATAACCGGAATGTCGTCGCCCGGGAAGTCGTACTCGGACAGCAGTTCACGAACTTCCATCTCTACCAGTTCGAGCAGCTCTTCATCATCAACCATGTCACACTTGTTCATGAACACAACGATGTAAGGAACGCCTACCTGACGGGCCAGCAGGATGTGCTCACGAGTCTGTGGCATAGGACCATCGGTCGCAGCAACAACCAGGATAGCGCCATCCATCTGAGCAGCACCGGTGATCATGTTTTTAACATAGTCAGCGTGTCCTGGGCAGTCAACGTGTGCGTAGTGACGTGCTTCAGTATCGTACTCAACGTGAGAAGCAGCGATGGTGATACCACGCGCTTTTTCTTCAGGAGCGTTATCGATCTGGTCGAAGGCGCGAGCGGAACCGCCCCACTGCTTGGCCAGTACGTTGGTGATAGCTGCGGTCAGAGTGGTTTTACCGTGGTCAACGTGGCCGATAGTACCTACGTTTACGTGCGGTTTGTTACGTTCAAATTTTTCTTTAGACACGGACTAGTCCTTCCTAGTTTGATCCCACCCGTTATGAGAGTGGGGAGTTTAAACAAAGATTAGTTAACCTTTACGAGCAATAATCGCTTCAGCCATGCTGGCAGGTACTTCGGCGTACTTGGCAAACTCCATGGAGTAAGAAGCACGACCTTGCGACTGTGAACGCAGGTCTGTAGCGTAGCCGAACATTTCAGACAGCGGCAACACGGCATTAATAACCTTGCCGGAGGGGCCATCTTCCATGCCTTCGATGATACCACGACGACGGTTCACGTCACCGATAACATCACCCATATACTCTTCCGGCGTTTCCACTTCAACCTTCATCACAGGCTCAAGCAGCACGGGATTACATTTCATGAAGCCCGCTTTAAACGCCATAGAACCGGCGATTTTAAAGGCCATTTCTGAAGAGTCAACATCGTGATAAGAACCATCGTACAGAGTGACCTTGATATCTTCGATCGGATAGCCCGCCAGAACACCTTGCTTCATCTGTTCCTGAATGCCCTTGTCTACAGCCGGAATGTATTCCTTGGGAATAACACCACCGACAACGGCGTTCTCGAACGTGTAGCCGGTACCTTCTGCTTGTGGCTCGATCTTGATCCATACATGGCCAAACTGACCACGGCCTCCGGACTGGCGTACGAACTTGCCTTCCTGTTCGACACTGCCTCGGATGCTTTCGCGGTAGGCCACCATGGGTTTACCCACGTTGGCTTCTACCTTGAACTCACGCTTCATGCGGTCGACGAGAATATCCAGGTGCAGTTCGCCCATACCGGCGATGATGGTCTGACCCGATTCTTCGTCGGTCCATACGCGGAAAGACGGATCTTCCTGCGCCAGACGACCCAATGCCATACCCATTTTTTCCTGGTCGGCCTGGGTCCTGGGTTCAACGGCCACGGAGATAACCGGTTCCGGAAACTCCATGCGCTCCAGAATGATAGGCGCGTTCGGGGCACACAAGGTGTCACCGGTAGTCACGTCTTTCAGACCGATAGCGGCGGCGATGTCACCGGCACAAACGGATTTGATCTCTTCACGCTTGTTGGCATGCATCTGGACGATACGGCCAAAACGCTCGCGCTTGCCCTTGACCGAATTCAGCACGGCATCACCGGTGTTAACCACACCGGAGTACACGCGGAAGAAGGTCAGGGTGCCCACGAACGGGTCGGTCGCAATCTTGAACGCCAGCGCAGAAAAAGGAGCGGCATCGTCGGCCGGACGCGTGTCCGGCGTTTCGCCGTCTTCTTTCAGACCGCTGATGGCATGAACCTCTACCGGAGACGGCAGATAGTCGATCACCACGTCCAGCATCGCCTGTACGCCCTTGTTTTTGAACGCAGAGCCACAGGTGACCAGGATGATTTCGCTGTTCAGTACGCGCTGACGTAAAGCAGACTTGATTTCCGCTTCCGACAACTCGCCGCCTTCCAGGTACTTATCCATCAACTCTTCATTGGCTTCGGCAGCAGCCTCAACCAGATTCTGATGCCATTCGTCGGCCAGTTCCTGCATTTCGGCAGGAATGTCGTCGTAGGCAAAGCTGGTACCGTGGTCTTCTTCACTCCAGTTAATGGCCTTCATCTTGATGAGGTCAATAACGCCTTTGAAGTTTTCTTCTGAGCCGATCGGCAGCTGAACAGGTACAGCCACGCCTTTCAGACGGGTCTTGATCTGCTCCACCACCCGCAAGAAATTGGCGCCGGTACGGTCCATCTTGTTGACGAACGCAATACGCGGAACCGCATACTTGTTAGCCTGACGCCATACGGTTTCAGACTGGGGCTGAACGCCACCAACGGCACAGTAGACCATAACGGCACCGTCGAGCACCCGCATGGAACGTTCTACTTCGATGGTGAAGTCAACGTGTCCGGGGGTGTCGATGATGTTAATACGATGCTGTGGATACTGGTGCGCCATACCATCCCAAAAACAGGTAGTAGCGGCAGAGGTAATGGTGATACCACGCTCTTGTTCCTGCTCCATCCAGTCCATGGTAGCAGCGCCATCATGTACTTCGCCGATCTTATGGCTTACACCGGTATAAAACAGCACACGTTCGGTGGTTGTCGTTTTACCGGCGTCAATGTGAGCGCTGATACCGATGTTACGGTAACGCTCAATGGGAGTTGTACGAGCCACAATAATATCCTCTTGCTAAGGTCGATTGTCCTTAGTAAGCAATCAAACGGGCACGGTATTAACCGCGCCCATCCAATTACCAGCGGTAGTGGGCAAACGCTTTGTTTGCTTCGGCCATACGGTGCACGTCTTCACGCTTCTTAACCGCAGAACCTTTGTTTTCAGCAGCATCCAGCAGCTCGCCAGCCAGACGCTGAGCCATAGATTTTTCACCACGCTTACGCGCAGAGTCTACCAACCAGCGCATGCCCAGGGCATTACGACGCACGGGGCGTACTTCAACCGGCACCTGGTAGGTAGAACCACCTACACGGCGCGATTTAACTTCAACTGTAGGACGAATGTTTTCCAGCGCTTCTTCGAACAGCGCCAGATGCTCTTTGCTGGTCTTTTCAGCAACGATTTCCAGAGCACCGTAAACAATTTTCTCAGCGGTAGACTTCTTGCCGTCTATCATCAGGATGTTTACGAATTTTGCCAGCAGCTCGGATCCGAACTTGGGATCCGGCAGTATTTTACGCTGGCCGATTACGCGACGTCTTGGCATTGCAAATTCTCCGTAACTTCAGGGATAACCCAAAACAAAACAGGTTAAAAAATAAAATGTTTGGCCTTACTTAACGGAGACCCATTAAGATTTTGGCTTTTTAGCGCCGTACTTGGAACGGGCCTGACGACGAGCGGAAACACCTGAGGTGTCCAGTGCGCCACGTACGGTGTGATAACGCACACCGGGCAAATCTTTAACACGACCGCCACGGATCAGAACAACGGAGTGCTCCTGCAGGTTGTGGCCTTCACCACCGATGTAGGAGTTAACTTCGAAACCGTTGGTCAGACGAACACGACATACTTTACGCAGTGCGGAGTTCGGCTTCTTCGGGGTGGTGGTGTATACGCGGGTACATACACCGCGTTTCTGCGGGCACGCTTCCAGCGCCGGCACATTGCTTTTAGCAACGGCTTGTTGGCGAGGCTTGCGAACCAGCTGGTTAATTGTGGCCATTAACAGCTCCTGAAAAATATCGTTCTACAGTTGTGAAAAACCTATCCCCAAAAGCGGGGACGCAAAATTCTATGCTTGCCGTGCTGGCGAGTCAAGATTTATACAATTTTTGGCACATGATTTGTGTCAAAGTCGTCACCAGGCCTGAGGACTACCCAGTTTTACCACCAGCTCGACCAGTCCTTCCGTGGTAATGGTCTCGCCCAGGCCATGCTTCAGCCCTCGCGCCTGCAGGTCTTCCTGCATCACATAAAGCCGTCCGCTGTCGGCCAGGGTCTGTAACCTTGCCTGCCAGGCGGGCACGGTGACCGCAATCACCGCGTCCTGCCATAACAATAATCGATCCTGATCCTGCATATGATACAGCGCCTGCGCCAGATCATGTCGACCGAAGGGAGAATGTTTTACCGTATGTAGCATAGCGTCCTCAGAAACTCAGTCGTACCTTGTAATCGGCCAGTCGCCGCTGCAGCTCGGGCTGCGACAGCACAGCCGCCTCGATGACCAGCCGTTCTGCCGATACTCCCCGTTCGGCCAGCGCCTCGGCACTGATATAGACGTTGTCGACATCATACAGCTCGAGCAGGCCGAAGGTGGGGGCATAGTGCCGCCCCAGCACCGGGACCGGATCCTGTTCTGACAGCAGTTGATAGACGCCGTCATCGATAAAGAAGACGCCGATGTCTTCACTCAGGGCCGAGGTAGCCAGCACCGCATCCAGACCTTCCCGACCGGAAGCCGAGCCATGAGGCGGCGTTCGAAAAATAAAGGCGACCTTATTCATAAACCACCGTCCATCAATATGTACTCACCACTTATCTGCATTAAAACTGCACCACCCGGTCGGCACTCAGCGCCGCCTGCGCCAGCGAGCCCAGCCCGCTGAGGCGGAAAGGGGCCGCCAGGTTCCACTGTTCCAGCCCCGCCCGAGCGGCTGAGCACTTGTCGCTGACTCCCCGACGTAGTGCAGCGGCCACACAGACATCCAGCGTCAGCCCATTCGCAACAGCCAGATTGACCCAGGCCTGCTGCAAGTGGGTTTCATCACCGGCCGGTTGCACCAGTTGGCTGGCGTTGTACACGCCTTCCTGATAGAAGAAAATCTGACTGATCACATGACCTTGCTGCAGAACGGCACGGGCAAAGCGGAACGCATCCGCCGCCGATTGAGTGCCGTAACAGGGGCCTGTGACCAATAGCGCAAAATGCAGGGAAGCTGGTTTCATGACGGGATCCGGACAAGATGGGGCAACCGACGGTCGCCCCGGACAAGACTTATTCGACGTAGGCAACCGCTTCCACTTCTACCAGCACGTCTTTGGGCAGACGGGCCACTTCCACACAGGAACGCGCCGGCGCACCCAGGGTGAAGTAGCTGGCATAGACTTCGTTGAAGGCAAGGAAGTTGTTCATGTCGGACAGGAAACAGGTGGTTTTGAGCACGCTGGACGCATCGGCGCCGGCTTCGGCCAATACGGCAATCAGATTGTCCATTACCTGCTTGGTCTGGGCTTCGATACCGCCTTCGACGACATCCATGCTCACCGGATCGAGCGGGATCTGGCCAGAGGTATACACCATATTGCCGATGCGGGTAGCCTGAACATAAGGACCAATGGCGGCGGGAGCCTTGTCGGTGGCGATGATTGTTTTAGTCATGGGTTCTCCTGGTGATGCGATGGCTCTTCGTCATCGCGTTTTTTTTGTCGAATATAAAGATAAACCGTGTGTTTGGATATGTTGAGCTTGTTCGACACCATGGCGATGGCATCCTTGATGTCGAAAATCCCCTTTTCATACAGGGTGGTGACGATTTGCTTGTTCTTGGCGTTGTTGGCCACATCCGGATCGGCATTGATGGCGTCGATGGTGCGCTCCACGGTCAGGGTCACCAGCTCTTCAACGTTGTTGTTGAAGTTTTCCGGCGAGACTTCGGCCCGCTCCGCCACCCTGGGAAGAAAGTCGGCCATCAGTTCATGGAAAGGAGCGCCCAGATGCAAGTTGATGCACAAGAGGCCGATGAGTTCCCCCTGCAGACTACGCAGGGCCTGGGTCGAGGACTTCATCGGGGTGCCGAGTCGGCTCTGGGTAAAACAGGTCTGCGCCTCCCCTTGCCGTTCAAGCTCGGGTAACAGCCGCAGGGCCTGTTCAGTCATCGGGGCGCCTACCTGACAACCACTGAGGCCGCCATTGGCAACCTTGAGTACCGAACGATTCGGGTCTGCCAGCGAGTGCAATACCACCTCACAGTGCTTGCCGAACATCTCGGCTACCCCGTCGACCAGACCGCCGTATAGATCCAGCAACTGCCGGTCTTGCTGACTGAAGGTACTTTTGGCTGCACTTTTTTTCAGGGAACGGGCCGTCCCACTTTCCGCTGGCATTTCTGGCTCCCACCCACCAAACATCTGGCTCTGATTTTCAACTGATGATGGCAGATGTCAACTATTTTTGAGGCCAGCTGGGAGCCCGCTCCCGCTGGCAGAGGAATTTAAGCCACAGACCCTATCAGCCCCGGGGGCCATTTTCGATGCTGACAATTTTTCCTCTTCTGATGGTGACGATTTGCATGAACTGATAGCGGCCAAAATGGTAGGTCCAGCGCTCTCCGTCCGGCTCCTGATACCAACGACCGTAATGGTTACGATAATGCCGCCAGGCCACCTCCCGCACCAAGGGCTCACCACAGTAAAGCAGCAACAGGGCTACGGGATCACCGTCGGTGATCAACCGGTTGTTACAACGCATGCTGTCTGCCTGGGCCGGCGCCAACGCCAGCCACAACCAAAGCAGCCACCCTAACCCCCCGTAGCGCATTATCACCTCCCAGTCCCAAGCATAGTTCGCTCGCCACGGAGAAAGGCGTTCGCCTGGCAATAAAAAACCGCCCGCAGGCGGTTTTTCAACATCGATTTTTCAACATGGAGCGACAGGTACTCAGGCGCGCAGGGATTTCTCGCCGCGCGACACGCCGCAGACGCCGCTGCGAACCACTTCCACCACTTCGGTGGTTTCACTCATGTTGCGGATAAAGGCATCCAGCTTGTCGCTGGTGCCGACCAGCTGCACCGTATACAGATGCGGAGTCACATCCACTATCTGGCCGCGGAAGATATCGGCGGTGCGTTTGACTTCATCGCGGTTGGCGCCATCGGCGCGCACCTTGACCAGCACGATTTCCCGCTCGATATGATCGCCTTCGCTCAGGTCACTCACCTTGAGCACATCCACCAGCTTGTTCAGCTGTTTGGTGATCTGCTCTATCACCCGTTCATCACCTGTGGTGACTATGGTCATCCGCGACAGGGTTGGATCCTCGGTGGGTGCCACCGTCAGGGTCTCGATGTTGTAAGCCCGCTGGGAAAACAGACCCACGACCCGGCTCAGCGCTCCGGACTCGTTTTCCAGCAACAGGGATATAATACGTCGCATCAGGTTCTCTCCGTTTTGCTTAACCACATTTCGTCCATGGCTCCGGTTTTGATCTGCATGGGATAGACATGCTCTTCCGGATCGATCTGAATATCCATAAACACCAGTTTGTCGGTCATGGAGAAACACTTCTCCAGCGCCGCATCCAACTCTTTCGGGTCGGAAACCCGAATGCCCACATGGCCATAAGCTTCCGCCAATTTGACGAAATCCGGCAGAGAGTCCATGTAAGAATGACTTTCACGTCCCTCATAGAACATCTTTTGCCACTGCTTGACCATGCCAAGAGAATGGTTATTCATGGAGATGATTTTCACCGGTATGTTGTACTGCATACAGGTGGACAGTTCCTGAATGTTCATCTGAATGGAGCCGTCACCGGTGACGCAGACCGACACCGCATCGGGTCGCGCCAACTTGGCCCCCATGGCCGCCGGCAAACCAAAGCCCATGGTGCCGAGACCACCGGAGTTTATCCACTGACGCGGCTTGTCGAACGGATAATAAAGGGCGGCAAACATCTGGTGCTGGCCCACATCGGAGCTGACCATGGCTTCGCCCTTGGTGATGCGATAGACCGACTGGATAACCTGCTGCGGTTTGATGTACTGCTCACTGGTTTCGTAACTCAGGCACTGACGGGCACGCCACTGTTCAATTTGCTCCCACCAGTCGCTCATCGCCTGCGGGTCGGTTTTCAGGCCCAGCTCGCGAATGGCTTCCAGCATTTGCGCCAGTACCGTATCGGCAGAGCCGACGATGGGAATATGGGTCTTGATATTCTTGGAAATAGAGGTCGGGTCTATATCCACATGCACTACTGTGGCATGAGGACAGAACTTCTCGACGTTGTTGGTCACCCGGTCGTCGAAGCGGGCACCGATAGCCAGGATAAGATCCGAATTGTGCATGGTCTTGTTGGCTTCATAGGTACCATGCATACCGAGCATGCCGACAAACTGCTTGTGAGTACCGGGCATGGAGCCCAGCCCCATCAGGGTGTTGGTCACCGGCAGATTGAACAGCTCGGCCAGCTGAACCACCAGGGCACTGGCTTCGGCTGTCACGGCACCGCCACCGACGTACATTACGGGACGCTTGGCATCGGCCAGGGCCTTCATCGCCTTCTTGATCTGACCTTTATGGCCCACCCCGGTCGGATTGTAGGAGCGCATCTCCACCGAGCTGGGGTAAACATAGGGATGTTTTTCTTTCGGATTCTGCACGTCTTTGGGCAGATCCACCACCACGGGGCCGGGCCGTCCGGTAGCCGCAATGTAATAGGCCTTCTTGATCGCCAGCGGGATATCGGCGGCTGTTTTGCACAGGAAACTGTGTTTCACGATGGGCCGGGAGATACCAATCATATCGGTTTCCTGGAAGGCATCGTCACCAATATAAAAGGTGGGCACCTGACCGGACAGGACCACCATGGGAATGGAGTCCATATAGGCGGTGGCAATACCGGTGATGCAGTTGGTCGCCCCCGGACCCGAGGTGACCAGCACGGTACCGACCTTGCCTGTGGCGCGGGTATAGCCATCGGCCATGTGTACAGCGGCCTGTTCGTGTCGTACCAGCACGTGTTCCATCTTGCCGTTTTCAAATAAGGCGTCATAGATATCAAGCACTGAACCGCCGGGATAACCGAATATATGCTCGACTCCCTGATCTTCCAGCGCCCGTACTACCATTTCCGCGCCTGATAACATCTCCATGATAAGCCCTCCAGGCTCTACTCCGTTCACTTTGTCATCTTTCGTCGTCAGGGCAACCCGGCCGGACTGCCGTAACATGACAAAGCAAACAGTTTTTATCTTTATAAAACAAATACTTCTGCCTGACAGAATACAAATAAGCAGAAAAAGGATCAAAAATCACCTTAACCTGCTTTAAATCTCTTGTCTACGGGCTTTATAAAAAGCGCAGTTCGACTACGCCCAGGCAGAGCTCCCACTACTTTATAGCACGGTCAGTATCAGGAAAGCGGGGCCAGTTTCGACTTAGAAGCCAGACCAAATCACGGTTTGTGCCACGCCCTGATCCTTGCTGCCAGAGCGCAGAATGAGGCAGCATCTGTGATGGTGCAAAATGCAGCAAGCCACCAGGCCCCATAGTCGTGCGAATCGATGACATCCTTATTAGCGCTTTTTCTGCAAAAAAAGCACCCCCAACACAAACGTTACATACACCCAAAAAAACAATAATAATCAGAATTAAACACCAAAATACAACAAAACAACCAACACAATAACCCAACTAAAGACCCAAACCCCCTGTTCGACCTGATAGCACTCCCCTGTTGATAATATTGCTATTATTGACACCATCATCGATTCCCGTTATTGGTATAGCGTTGTTAACGGATTATTCTTCGGTGATGAGTGCTATGCATAAACATATTCAGCTACTACTACTAACCTCAAGGGTGCTCAAGCGCACGGGTCGGGCGTAGCTGGAATTCATCATCCACATATATACACACTAAAACCCGTGCCATCCGCACGGGTTTTTTATATCTGTCGCGGGCGACAAGGTACAACAGAGGGAAAGCGACATGTCGAACCAGGTCATTATATTCGATACTACCTTGAGAGATGGCGAACAGGCGCTTTCCGCCAGCCTGACGGTCAAGGAAAAATTACAAATTGCCTATGCATTAGAACGCTTGGGCGTAGATGTGATGGAAGTCGGTTTCCCCATTTCATCACCCGGTGATTTCGAGTCGGTGCAGACCATAGCCCGCCACATCAAGAACAGTCGGGTCTGTGCCCTGTCCCGCGCGCTCAAGCCGGACATCGATGCCGCAGCCGAGGCGCTGCGGGTCGCCGATCAGTTCCGCATCCATACCTTTATCTCTACCTCCGACATTCATGTGCAGAGCAAGCTGCGCAAAGACTTCGATTCGGTGCTGGAGATGAGTGTCGGCGCAGTCAAGCATGCCCGCGGTTACACGGATGATGTCGAATTTTCCTGTGAAGATGCCGGCCGTACCCCCATCGACAACCTGTGCCGCATGGTCGAAGCGGTGATCAAGGCTGGCGCCACCACCGTCAATATTCCCGATACAGTGGGTTATACGGTGCCGAGCGAGTTCGCTGGTATCATCGAGGCCCTGTTCAACCGGGTGCCCAACATCGACAAGGCGGTCATCTCGGTGCACTGTCACGACGATCTGGGCATGTCGGTGGCCAACTCCATCGCCGCTGTGCAGCAAGGCGCCCGTCAGATCGAATGTACCATCAACGGCATCGGCGAACGGGCCGGCAACTGCTCGCTCGAAGAAATAGCCATGGTCATGAAAACCCGGGGCGACTTGCTCGGGGTGCACACCAACATCAAGAGCCAGGAAATCTACCGCACCAGCCAGCTGGTCCGTAACCTGTGCAACATGCCGGTGCAGCCCAACAAGGCCATCGTCGGTGCCAATGCGTTCGCACACTCCTCCGGTATTCACCAGGACGGGATGCTGAAAAACAAGAACACCTACGAGATCATCACTCCCGAGAGCATAGGTCTGCCCAAGAATCAGCTCAACCTGACCTCCCGCTCCGGCCGCCACGTGATCAAGCATCGCATGGCCGAGATGGGCTACTCCGAGCAGGACTACGATCTCGACAGCCTCTACACCAGCTTTCTGGCATTGGCGGATCGCAAGGGGCAGGTATTTGACTACGATCTCGAGGCGCTGGTGTTCTTCAGCCAGATCCACGAAGAGCCCGAGCAGTTCAAGCTCAAGTATCTGAGCGTACAGTCCGGCAGCAATGTCATGTCCACCGCCAGTGTGCGTATGGAAGTCGGCGGCGAAGTCGTCAACGAAGCCGCCGTCGGCAATGGTCCGGTCGATGCGGTCTACCAGTGCATCAACCGCGTTACCGGTTACGACATCCGCATCGACAAATATGAACTCAAGAGCAAGGGCGAAGGCAAAGATGCCCTCGGCCAGGTCGATATCGTCGCCGAATACAAGGAGCGCAAGTTCCACGGCATGGGGCTGGCCACCGACATCGTCGAATCCTCCGCCCAGGCACTGGTGCATGTGATCAACAGCATCTGGCGAGCCGAGCAGGTCGCCGAAAAGAAAGAAGAAATTCAGAAGAAAATTCGTATGGAGACAGTGTGAGTATGAGTGCAAGTTACAAGGTCGCCGTATTGCCCGGAGACGGCATCGGCCCCGAGGTGATGGCAGAAGCCCTCAAGGTTCTGAACAAGGTACAGGCGGAGTTCGGCTTCAACCTGGAATTGAGCCACCATGATGTGGGCGGCATCGCCATCGACAACCACGGCACTCCTCTGCCGGCGGCGACCCTGGCCGGCTGTGAAGCCGCCGACGCGGTACTGTTCGGCTCTGTGGGCGGCCCCAAGTGGGAAAACCTGCCCCCCAACGACCAGCCGGAGCGCGGTGCCCTGCTGCCCCTGCGCGGTCATTTCAAGCTGTTCTGCAACATGCGTCCGGCCCGTATCTATCAGGGTCTGGAAGGCTTCTCGCCGCTGCGTGCCGATATCAGCGCCCGCGGCTTCGACATCGTCTGCATGCGTGAGCTGACCGGCGGCATCTACTTCGGCCAGCCCAAGGGGCGCGAAGGCACCGGCGCCAACGAGAAAGCATTCGACACCGAGGTCTATCACCGTTTCGAGATTGAGCGCATCGCCCGCCTGGCCTTCGAGGCCGCTCGCGGTCGTCGCGGCCTTGTCACCTCGGTCGACAAGGCCAACGTGTTGCAGGCCTCCATCCTGTGGCGTGAGGTGGTCATCGAGGTCGCCAAAGACTACCCGGATGTGACCCTGAACCACATCTATATCGATAACGCCACCATGCAGCTGATCAAGGATCCGTCCCAGTTCGACGTCATGCTGTGCTCCAACCTGTTTGGCGACATCATCTCCGACGAAATGGCGATGATCACCGGCTCCATGGGTCTGCTGCCATCGGTCAGCCTGAACGACAAGGGCTTTGGTCTGTACGAGCCGGCCGGCGGCTCCGCCCCGGATATTGCCGGTCAGGGCATCGCCAACCCCATCGCCCAGATCCTGTCGGCCGCGCTGATGCTGCGTTACAGCTTCAAACAGGAAGAGGCCGCTCAGGCCATCGAACGTGCCGTGAGCGAAACTCTGGCCGCCGGTTACTTCAGTGGCGACCTCTACAGTGCCGACGCCGCACATCCGGTGCAGACCACCGCCCAGATGGGTGAGCAGATCACCGCCCGCATCAGGAGAGCAAACTAATGGCCACCACTCTTTATCAGAAAGTATTTGATGCCCACCTGGTGCGTAATCAGGCCGGCGAAACGCCCCTGCTCTACATCGATCGCCACCTGGTGCATGAAGTGACCTCGCCTCAGGCCTTCGATGGCCTGCGCGAAAAAGGCCGTAAGCTGCGTCGCCCGGACCGCACCTGGGCCACCATGGACCACAACGTGTCCACCCAGACCAACGACATCGCCGCCTCCGGTGAAATGGCCCGCATCCAGATGGAAACCCTGGCCAGCAACTGTGAAGAATTCGGCGTGCCGCTCTATGACCTGCACCACAAGTACCAGGGCATAGTGCACGTGATCGGCCCCGAGCTGGGCCTGACCCTGCCTGGCACCACCATCGTCTGCGGCGACTCTCATACCGCCACCCACGGCGCCTTCGGCGCCCTGGCTTTCGGTATCGGCACCTCAGAGGTAGAACATGTCATGGCCACCCAGACCCTGAAACAGGGTCTGGCCAAAACCATGAAAATCCAGGTCAACGGCGCTCTCAAACCGGGTATCAGTGCCAAGGACGTGGTTCTGGCCATCATCGGCAAGGTCGGCCACGCCGGCGGCACCGGTTACGTGGTGGAGTTCTGTGGCAGCGTCATCGAATCGCTGTCAATGGAAGCCCGCATGACCATCTGTAACATGGCCATCGAGCTCGGTGCCAAGGCCGGTCTGGTCGCCCCCGATCAGACCACCTTCGAGTACCTCAAGGGCAAGCCCTTCGCCCCCGAAGGTGCCGACTGGGATCAGGCTGTCGCCTACTGGCAGACCCTGAAGTCCGATGCAGATGCGAAGTTTGACGCCGCAGTAGAACTGAATGGTGCCGATATTGCGCCTCAGGTCACCTGGGGTACCAACCCGGGTCAGGTCATGCCCGTGAACGGCATCATCCCGGTACCGGCAGACATCGCCGACCTCACCGAGCGTCAGTCTGCGGTCAAGGCACTGCAATACATGGCGCTGCAGGGCGGTACCAGGCTGACCGACGTGAACATCGACAAGGTATTTATCGGTTCCTGTACCAACAGCCGTATCGAAGACTTGCGCGCCGCCGCCGCCATAGCCCAGGGCCGCAAGGTCGCCTCCGGCGTACAGGCGCTGGTGGTACCGGGCTCTCAGCAGGTCAAGGCTCAGGCCGAAGCGGAAGGGCTGGACAAGATTTTCATCGAAGCCGGCTTCGAATGGCGTCTTCCAGGCTGCTCCATGTGCCTGGCCATGAACAACGACCGACTGGAGCCGGGCGAGCGTTGTGCCGCCACCAGCAACCGCAACTTCGAAGGCCGTCAGGGCCGGGGTGGTCGCACTCATCTGGTGAGCCCTGCCATGGCCGCCGCCGCGGCCGTCTTCGGTCACTTTGTCGACATTCGGGAATTATAAGGGGTACAACATGAGCGGATTCAAGCAATTAACCGGTATTGCCGCCCCTCTGGATGCGGCCAACGTGGATACCGATCAGATCATCCCGAAGCAGTTTCTGCAGAAGGTCACCCGGTCCGGTTTCGGCAAGCACCTGTTTCACGACTCGCGCTTTCTCGACGACGCCGGCGAGCAGCCCAACCCGGAGTTTGTGCTGAACCAGGCTCCGTATGACAAGGCGGTGATACTGCTGGCCCGGGAGAACTTCGGTTGTGGTTCCAGCCGCGAGCACGCGCCTTGGGCGCTGGCCGACTTCGGCCTGCAGGCGGTGATCGCCCCCAGCTTCGCAGACATCTTCTACGGTAACGCCATCAACAACGGCATGGTGCCGGTACGACTGACCGACGCCGAAGTAGACGCCCTGTTTGCTTATGTAACCGTAAACAAGGGTGCCGACATCACGGTAGATCTGGAAGCCCAGCAAGTACGTGCCGGCGACCTCAGCTTCTCGTTCGAGATCGACGAGTTCCGCCGCTTCTGCCTGCTCAACGGCCTCGACAACATAGGCCTGACCCTGCAACACCAGGATCAGATCGACGCCTATGAGGCCAAGCAGCCGAGCTGGCTGTAAGCTTCTCGCAACCGAGTATTTCAACGCCGGCGAAAGCCGGCGTTCTTGTTTGGCCTGACGCTTCAACGTACCTCGTTCAGGATCAGCGCTACCTTGTCCGTTGCCAGCCCCGGCTCCACCCGCGGCACCGCCGCCGTGGCCTTTAATGGCTCCACGCTGGAATCGGCGGACGGCAGTACCAGCCGCCACTCCTCGCCCACCTGACATTTTCCGGCCGTCACTTCCATCAGTCCGCCCCTGACGCTGAGATTACGACAGACGCCTTCCAGCCGCTCCTTGGTGGTGGCCAGAATAACCTTGGTATCCAGCCGCATGCGACTGAACTCACGCTGTTCCTCATGAGCAGGCATCATTCTTCACCTTCTTTATAAGACACTGGTTTAGCGAAAAGAATAACCCTACAATAATGGCCATTCAAAAACGGGGTGCGGCCAACCGCTGAGATCATACTCGTGCATCGCCCCCGGCTCGTGCCGGCGCAGGAATTCAAGCTCTCGGCCTTATCCCATCCACAAGGAGTGGCCTGTGAACAAGTCCCTGATTGCCCTGTCTCTGCTTGCTACCAGCCAAGTAGCAGCACAAACGCCCACACTGACAATCTATACCTATAGCTCATTTGCGTCCGATTGGGGACCAGGCCCGGCCATCAAGCAGGCTTTTGAAGCCGAATGTGTCTGTCAGCTCGAGCTGGTGGCGCTGGATGATGGCGTCTCGATTCTTAACCGGTTACGACTGGAAGGCCGCAATACCAAGGCCGACATAGTACTGGGACTCGACAACAACCTGCTGCAGGCCGCCAAAGACACGAGTCTGCTGGCTGAGCATGGCCAGTCGCTGGACGGCATCACAGTACCCGGAGGCTGGACTGACACCACCTTCGTGCCCTACGACTACGGCTATTTCGCCTTCATCTACGATGCCGACAAGCTCAAGCAACCTCCGCAAAGCTTCGCCGAGCTGCTCGAACGCCCGGAGCTCACCCTGCTCTATCAGGACCCGCGCACCAGCACGCCGGGCCAGGGCCTAATGCTGTGGGTACAGAAGTTGTATGGCGACGAGACGCCCGCCGTGTGGCAGAATCTGGCCAAGCGTACCGTGTCGGTGACCAAGGGGTGGAGCGAGTCCTATGGCATGTTCCTCAAGGGCGAAGCGGATCTGGTGCTGTCCTACACCACCTCCCCGGCCTACCATATCGAGGCCGAGCAGAAGACCCAGTATCAGGCAGCCAGCTTCGAAGAAGGGCACTACCTGCAGGTAGAAGTCGCGGCCATTGTCAGTAACAGCAAAGAGCCCGAACTGGCCAGGCAGTTTATGCAATTCATGGTCAGCCCCGGCTTTCAGCAACATATTCCCGCCGGTAACTGGATGTACCCTGTGATCGAGACTCCTCTGCCCGCCGGGTTCGACTCCTTGGTCATCCCCGAGCAGACGCTCGGTTTTAGTGCCGAAGAAGTAGCCACACACCGCAGCAGCTGGCTCCGGCAGTGGCTGGGCGCCGTCACCCGCTGATGCACCGCAAATACTGGTGGATACCGGGCAGTCTCAGTCTGCTCGGTATCCTGCTTCTGACCGCAGGGCCTATCACCGCACTGCTGGTGCAAGGCAGCCAGAGCAGTCTGTCCCGCTTGCTCCACGACAGCTATCTGCACCGTGTGGTCTGGTTCAGTTTCTATCAGGCACTCTTGTCCACCCTGCTGAGCCTGCTACTGGCCATCCCTCTGGCTCAGGCACTGTCTCGTCGTCATTTTCCGGGACGGAGGCTCTTGTTGCGGCTGTTTGGGCTGTCGCTGGTGCTGCCGGTGATCCTGGTAGTGTTCGGCATCGTCACCGTTCATGGCCGTCAGGGCTGGGTAAATCAGCTGTTGCAGACACTGGGATTCGAGTCTGTCGGTTACCTCTATGGCCTCACCGGCATATTGCTGGCTCACGTGTTTTTCAACATGCCACTGGCGGCCCGTATCCTGTTGCAGGGCATAGAGGGTATTCCGTCCAGCCAGTGGCGGATGGCCAGCCAGCTCGGATTTACTGGCTGGCAACTGTTCCGCTGGCTGGAGTGGCCGGTGATCAGAAGCGCGTTGCCTGCCCTGGGCAGCATGATCTTCATGCTCTGTTTCACCAGTTTTGCCACCGTCATGGCCCTGGGCGGCGGCCCTAAATCCACCACTCTGGAAGTGGCGATTTATCAGGCTTTGCGCTTCGACTTCGATCTGCCGCTGGCGGGCATGCTCGCCTTGCTGCAGCTGCTGTTCTGCAGCGGTTTTCTGCTGCTGCAATACGGGTTGACCAAGGCGGCACCGGAGCAGCACGCCAGTAGCAAGTTAGCTATCCGTCCGGATCGACAACGTATCGGTGTGCGCCTGTGGGATGTCCTGATCCTGACCCTGGGCTTGGGGCTGTTCTTGCCGCCCTTGCTGGCCATCATCAGCAGCGGCCTCAATCCCAGCTTATGGGCCGCCTTGAGCTCGTCCCTACTGTGGCACGCCACCCTCACCTCTGTGATCATTGCCAGCTGTGCGGCACTGTTATCGGTATTGCTGACCCTGGGGTTGCTCAGCAGCAGCCGCTACCTGCGGCTGCAGTTGCAACGTAAGCGGGGGGCTGCCCTGATGGAAGCCACCGGCTCTGTCATCCTGGTACTGCCGGCGGTGGTACTCTCGACCGGATTGTTTATTCTGCTGCGCGATATTGCCGATATTTTTACCCTGGGGCCGATACTGGTGTTGCTGGTCAACGCCCTGATGGCATTGCCCTATGGACTTCGCGCCTTGCAGTTGCCGATGGAGCGGGTATCTCTCCAGTATGGCCGGCTCTGTACCAGTCTCGACGTTCAGGGCCTGGCTCGGCTCAGGCTGGTGGAATGGCCCCTGTTGCGAAAGCCGGTGGCATTGGCACTGGCGTTGGCGATGATGTTGTCGCTCGGCGATCTCAGCGCCATTGCCCTATTCGGCAGCCAGTCGCTGCAAACCCTGCCCTGGCTCTTGTATCAACAGCTGGGCAACTATCAGATGATAGATGCCGCCGCCACCGCTCTGGTATTGTTGCTGCTGAGTCTGGGGTTATTTGGCTTGATAGAAGGTGTGCTCGGAGGCAAAGATGCTGCAACTGAATAACCTCTGCTCCCGCTACCCGGAGCAGGAGTTGTGTTTTACCCTCTCGGCCGGCGCCGGAGAAATAACCGCGCTGATCGGCCCCAGTGGGGCCGGGAAATCCACCCTGCTGGCCATGGTCGGTGGCTTTACCTCCATTGATTCGGGACAACTGTTGTACGATGACCGCGAGCTGTTATCACTGACACCGGCCCAGCGGCCTATCACCACGCTATTTCAGGATAACAATCTATTCTGGCATATGACGGTGTATCAGAATATCGCCATCGGACTGTCGCCCTCGTTGCGGCTGACGCCGGCACAAAAGGCCACAGTACAACAGGTGGCCGAACAGGTTGGCATAGAGGCCTTGCTGAACCGCAAACCATCGAGCCTTTCGGGCGGTCAGCAACAACGAGTAGGGCTGGCACGCTGTCTGGCTCGCCGGCAGCCGGTATTACTGCTGGATGAACCCTTCTCCGCCCTGGATCCGGCCCTGCGTTTCGAATTGCTGGAACTGTTGCGCTCGCAAACCGATCAACTGAAGCTCACCGTCCTGCTGGTAACGCATCACCCGGACGAGGCCGCCAGAATCGCCGATAACATCGCTTTCGTTCATAACGGCCGCATCCTTGAACAAGGAAAAAGGGAGCTGCTGTCAGCTCCTCACACCAAAGAGTTAAAGGCTTATCTTGGACGGGGAAGCAGTGAACTCGCTCCCCACATCCTTATTTAGAGGTTTTCTTCCGCGAAGGAGGCCAGGCGACTGCGGACCACCCCGTTGAGATAAACATTGGCACTGCCTTCAAAATCCTTGAAGCGCTCAACAATATAGGTCAGCCCGGACGTCACCGGGGTCAGGTAGTTAGAGTCAATCTGGGCAAGATTGCCCGAGCACACCAGCTTGGTTCCCTCACCGCAGCGGGTAATGATAGTCTTCAGCTGAGACGCCGTCAGATTCTGGCACTCATCCAGCAGCACGAAGGTATTCTGGATACTGCGTCCGCGCATGAAGTTGACCGACTTGAACTGGATGTTGGCCTTGCCCATGATGTAGCTGAGTGAGCCATCCATGCATTCATCCTGTTTGTGCAGTACTTCCAGGGTATCGGTGATGGCCGCCAACCAGGGCGCCATTTTCTCTTCTTCGGTACCCGGCAGGAAGCCGATGCTTTCGGCGATTTCCGGCGTATTTCGGGTTACTATCACCTTATCGTAAATACCTTTTTCAATGATCATCTCCAGCGCCGATGCCATGGCCAGTAGCGTTTTGCCACTGCCCGCAGGGCCGGTCAGGATCACCATTTCGATATTGGGATCAAGCAGTGCATCCAGTGCCATGGCCTGATAGATATTCTTGGGATGAATCCCCCAGGCCTTGCGCCCCATCATCCGCTCCCAACCCAGGTCGACAAAGCGAACCTTGCCATCGGCCTTATCCAGCACGCGACCGGCAAAATCGTTGGTATCATCAATCAGATATTGATTAATGTAGGCTCCCGGCAGCAACTCGTCGGCTACCGTATGAATCACCTCCCGGCCGTGGGTTTCGCTGTCACACTCCCCCACCCTGTCCCAGAAGCTATTTTCCTGATGATAAAAGCCCTTCGATAACAAGCGGATATCATCAACCAGCTGATCGGAGCGATAGTCCTCCACATATTGCAGGCCGGCCCCTTTGGCCTTGAGCCGCATATTGATGTCTTTGGTAACCAGTACCGCCATCCCTTCCGCCGTATGCTTCTGCAGATAGAGGGCTGTATTGATGATACGGTTATCGGCTTCGTCATCGGTAAACACCGCATAGCCTTCCGGCAGGTGTCTGTCGGTGATAATGGCGATAGTGCCCGAGGCCTCGTCATCCTGCAGACCCAGCGGCACTCCAGCTACTATCTGCTCCGGGGTTGCATCGTGAAAAATCCCTTCCAGCGTCCGAATGGCCACCCGAGCATCCCGGCTGACGTCTTTTTGCCGGTCCTTGATCCGGTCCAGCTCTTCGAGCACCGTCATGGGTATGACGACGTTATGTTCCTTGAAGGAATAAATGGAGAGGGGTTCGTGCAGCAGTACGTTGGTATCCAGAATAAAGCGTTTACGGTCATTGTCGTCCATAGACATGCTCCCTCGGGCTCAGCCCTTATCATGGTCATTGCCCAGTTAAAGCACAGTGCAATGACAGCTTTATTACAATCTAACGCTATGACTTTTTTACGTCCTCTGCAACTGCCTCTATCCAAATAAAGTCTCTGAATGAGGCTTGGCGCATTAATACCAATACCAGTACGGGCCTGATCATCTTTTGGACCTGGGCTCCAGAGGCAACACAGTCACCCACAGACGGCCTCAACAGGAGACATTCGAGCATCAGGGAGGACAAAAGGGATCAGCTCCACTGACCTTCAGTTTCAGGGAGGAAACAGAGAGGTATTCATAGCGAGTCGGTGGAGCGGGCCCTTTGGCCGAAGCCGTTTGTTTATTTTTCGCAGACGAAAAAAAGCCCGATACATTCGTATCGGGCTTTTTAA
>NZ_MPZM01000011.1 GCF_002936955.1 Oceanisphaera arctica
CAGCACGACCAGCGCTGCATGCTGGAGGCTCGTCTCGAAGGCCGGCAGCCGGTGGCGGTGACGGACCACGCCGCGACGCTGGAGCAGGCGGTCCAGGGCGCCGCGCAAAAGCTGGCGCGTCTGCTGGACAGCACGTTCGGGCGGATGCACGACCATCGCTAGAAGACGTCCGGCCTGCCCTTGTCCTATTTGCGCGGCAATGATTTGTTGTCTGCGTTTTCTTTTATCTGAAGAGTAAATACATCATGTTACATACGCTGAAAGATTTAGAAGGCTTTGCCATTCATGCCGCTGATGGCGATATTGGAGCAACCAAAGAATTTTATTTTGACGACAAGCAGTGGGTGATTCGTTATTTGGTGGTTGAAACGGGCCATTGGCTGGCCAGCAAAAAAGTATTGCTTTCACCAATCTCAATAAAAAATGTAAATCTCGAAGGTAAGACACTCACCGTCTCTATCTCCAGAGAACAGGTAAAAAACAGCCCCGACATTGACACCCAAAAGTCAGTTTCGCGGCAGCATGAAGTGGATTACCTCGGATATTACGGTTATCCACCTTATTGGGGTAATACTGGCCTCTGGGGTGGTTATTCTAGCCCGTATATGATTGCGCCGGGCTACTCTAGTGTGGCTCCACAGCCAGATGAAGGTATTGATATGTTTGCAGACGCGGATGCTATCCGACACCGCAATCAAGACCGTCATCTCCGTAGTAGTCTTGCCGTGATGGGTTATCACCTTGAGGCAACGGACGGTGACCTGGGCCACTTGCAAGGCATGTTGATAGACACCGACACCTGGGCTATTCGTTATTTGATTATTAACACCAGTAATTGGTGGCTGGGTCATCAGGTTTTGATCGCACCGAACTCGATTAAAGAGGTGAGTTGGGGTACCTCTAAAATTTATGTTGATATGACACAGCAACAAGTGAAAGGTGCTCCACTTTTTGACCCCGCCATCCCGTTCAATGACGAATAGGCGCTGAAGAAGATGGCATGATTGGTTATCTATAAGAGCAGGAGTTGTCTAATCGTCATTCGAATCCACAATCCAGGAAGAAATCTATAGCCTGCATGAACATCATTTCCCGATGCCGGAGCCTCTAGCAGCCTGTCGGACTTACCACTGATCTACTGCGGAAAAGCCGACTTTGGTCATTTTTCGTCCTCTTTTTTGTTAAATAGAACCACTATTTTCCTCAAAAGAGCTCAAAAACTGCCTCAAATCGGACTTTCCCTCACTACGACCGGCCAAGTCCGACAGGCTGCTAGTGAGGCGGCAGGTGTTGAGTCATGCATGCGCCTCAGGAGGAAATATGCAAAAGCTGGCCTTATTACTGATCGCCCCCGGCGCGCCTTTGTCGGACGTTCTGACGCTGCTGGCCTGGATTCGACTAGCTCTCCATTACTTCACTGATTGAACAGCCAACTTGACCTGGCTGATGCTCTGCTCGGTCGGAGCGCCACTGACGCGGGCGATGATCTGCCCTTCGGAATCCAGAACAATCACGTAAGCACTCGCGCTTCCCGTCGGAATATTGAGCGCCGTTTCAAGGCTCGTTTCATCGAGGATCCAGGTCTGGTCGTAGTAGCGAGCCGGAATCTTTTCCTTGGCGCGCCCTATGGCGTCGGCCTCGCTCATGAAGAACGGCAGATCGACAGCCAGCACGTCGCGGATGCGGATTGACTTCGGATCCAGGTTCTCCCGCAGCGCATTGGCCCACTTTCGCGTGTCTCCGGCAGCAGCTTTGCTGGGTGTGATGATCAGGATCATCGGCTGGCCGATGAGCTTGGCGTCGGTGATCTTCTCACCGCTCAGCGCGGTTGCCTCGAACGAAGGAATTGGACTGTTCGGAGCCGCACCCACCCAGGATGCGGTGAACAGGGCGCAAGCCGCGGCAACGACGAAGTAGGTACAAATATGACCTACAAACACCCAACGATCTTCCATCTCAGCCATGGCTTAATTTCCTCATAGGCATTCCAGCCTAAGTGCCACGAGCACACCAGCGCGATAAAGGTCGCGAATCCTTGGCGCATGTTTGACAACTTACGGTATATTCAGGAATATGCGCAGCACTGCGCGGTTCATATTTCAATGCAAATCACTACCATAATCGGATCAGCATTCAGTGCGATTTAACAGGGTCACCCATTAGCGCTGCTTCGTCCCCATATCCATATGCTCACCAGAAGCGTCGCTGCTGCTTACGCTGACATTTGGAAGCTCCAGAACCACCCGGTACGCATCCATTTCACGGCTGAGAAAGGCCTGGGCCGAGCCCCATAGATACAATCGAAAACGACGATAAAGCATCTCGCCCCAACGGCTGACTATTTCATCGCGAGCGTCCTCCAGACGCTCCGCCCAGATCTTGCACGTGAGGAAGTAGTTATGCCGGTCGTTATACACCCCCAACACATCCAGTTCGCTCCTGGCCACTTCTGCCAGGAAAGCGTGCAGGCAGAAATAAGCATGGTCGCCCGGAAAGATATAGCGGGATACGAAGGTAGGCTTGGAATACTTTTCCCGATATGCGCTGGCATCAAGGTACACGCGCCCCCCTGGTTTCAGCAAGCGTTGAAGATGCCGTAGAACGGCCGGATAGTCGGGCAGGTGTTCCATCACCCCAAGGATTACGATGGCATCGTAAGGGGCCGGCGATGTGTGTTCCCAAAAGTCTTGATTCAGCACCTTGCATGGGAGTTGCAGCCGCTCGATCAAGTCTGCCAGAAAAGCTTCGGACTGTTCTGAAATAGTCAGCGATGTGACGTGAATTCCGCGTCGTCCTGCATGCTCGGTGAAACTGCCCCAGCCGCCACCGACATCCAGGACGCGATCTCCCGGCTTCAACCGGCAGGCTTCGATGGCAAAATCGAGCTTGCGGTGCTGGGCTGTTTCCAGTGACTCGTCGTCGTGCTCGAATACCGCTTGCGAATAGCAGCGGCTAGGGTCCAGGAATTTGAGATAGAACTCGTTGCTGAAATCATAGTGACCGGCAATCGCCCGCCGGTCGGTCTGCTCCCGACCTACGAACAGTGGCGCAATCCGCAACCACAGAGCGTGCAGCGGATGATGGTCGCGCAACAGCCCGCGCAGACTGGCGAATCCCAGCATATCGCCCGCGACATCCAGGTTACCTGCCATGTAAGCTTCGCAAATTCTCACCTCATCCAGGTCTCTGAGGGCAGCCAGCCCGTGACGATTCTTGACCAGGATCTGGATTACGGGCTCGCCTTTGCCTAAACGATAGCTGTGGCCACCCCACAACTGGATTTCGACGGGTAGTTTTATCTTGTCGGCTACCCGCTTTTGAATCAGCCTGAATATTCTGTCATACGGCTCTGTCAATGCAGCATCAACAAATTGTCCCATCAATTGTACCTCCCCAAAGAATCAGCATTTCATCCACGCCTTCATGCCTGGTTTACTTTCGTCAGCGCGTCGCTTCGTGCCAGGATTTTGCGAAAGATTGCGCCCCCTCGCGCTGAACGGCACGTCTGCAGCCGGGAACACACTGAGAAGAATATCCGCCCCGACAGGACATATCTGTGCGTTACCGTACACAGACGGATGGTACGGGCACATCGATGCCGAGAAGGCCCGTATGGTGCAATAAATCGAACGGGTACGGTATTGCCCTTCCCGAAAACTCATACGCTCGGCTGGTGTTTGCAGTTCTGAGGTAATCCTTGAACTCACGTTGCACGTAGCCCGGCAATTCCCTGCCCTGCACCGCCAAATGGGCGTGAATGCCGAGTAGTGTTACTCAACGATCAGGTAGAGAAGGGTCTGCTCGGGCCGGTGACGCTGGTAACTGCCAGCCGGCCACTCCCCCTCGACACTCCTTGCCGCAGCGGTGAAAGGCATGATCCGCGTCCTTACGATACTGGGCACCTCGATTAACCGATATTTTTCGCTACATTTAGCAACAGCCGTACGACGACGACAAAAACAGGGTAATTTCCCCGGCAAGTGAAGGTTCATGTCACCATTTAATGCCTATCCGTAGATCGAATCACCCCTATTGGGCGCCATTCGACCCACAGCGGCCATCAGAAGGCCTCGATTCCGGCTCGGCGTAAATACACCAACCGCTTCAGATTGTAGCAGGTCGCCATCATCGTCATTTTTACGTTCGCCCGAGCCTGGCCGATGGTGCGTATCAGCATGCCTCCCATCTGTTCGATGGCCCCGAACACATGCTCCACCCGAGCACGGATCTTGGCGATGCGGTGGTTGCGGCGTTTTTAGCAGTCGGACAGTGGGCGGTTACGCGCCCCTTTGCGCTGAATTTCAGGGCGATTGCCACGCTGCCTGAGATCCGCTTCCCGCGCCTGGCTGGCATAGCCTCGATCGGCGTAGACATTCTGGCTGGTGTTATAGGGATCAAGTACCTGCTCGAAGTGGCGGCTGTCATGCACCGAGGCGGTGCTGGTCTCAATGGCGCGGATCACCTTATAACGCTTGTTCACGTTGATCTACAGCTTGTAGCCGAAGTGACTCTTGCCATGCTTCTTGGTCCAGGTGGCATCCAGGTCCTTCTGGCGGCGCTGGGCCGGTTTCCAGTCGGCGGGCGTGGCCTGCTGCTCGATGATGTATTTTTCATGGCGGCGGATATGCTGCTTGGGCGCAGGCACCAGGGTCGCATCAATGATCTGACCGCCGCGCGCAATATAGCCCGGCGCATCAGCTGATCCGCCACACCGTCAAACAGGGCTCTGGCGCCCGCTTCACCGATCCGGTTCTCAAACGTCCGGATCGTGGTGCGGTCCGGAATATTACTGACCTGCGTGAGTCCGCAAAAGCGCTGGTAACTCATGCGGTCCAGCAGTTGGTATTCCATCTGCTCGTCGGACTGGTTGTAAAGCCGCTGAGCACCATAATCCGCACCATCGTTTCCGTCGGGAAGGGAGGCCGGCCACCCTGCGAGCTAACCGGACGCGGCGCAACTCGATCAACGGCTGCCGCCAGGGCAGAAAAGTCGATGTGCAGATTGATCTCCGCCAGCGGATCGCCCAGGCGGTCGATCTTCTCCCGGTGCTGATCGGCGGCAAACAAATCGGTCTTGAGGGCGCTGCGTAGCTTCTTCATCGGTGTCAGTCCGTGGCTGTATCAGACGCTGTGAATTTTACCCAAGGGTACAGCTGGTCGGCGAGGTTTTTCGAGGTGCCCATTAGTACATAGCCATCTAAAAGCCCCGCATCTCAATCGCTTCTTTGACCCGTTCTACAGCTATCAAATAAGCCGCTTCACGATACGTATTCGATTCCTTTTGCTTCCGTTCCAGTACGGCATCCCATGCCCGCCTCAGCGTTGCTTCCAGTTCATGGTTCACGCGTTCCTCATCCCACCGGTATCTCTGCCGGTTTTGCACCCATTCGAGGTAGGAAACAATGACACCACCTGCGTTGGCAAGGATGTCGGGGATCACGGGAATCCCGCTGTCCGCCAGTATATTCGTGGCCTTGCAGGTGATCGGCACATTGGCAGCTTCAACGATCATCCGCGCGTTTACATCCTTGGCGTTCTCGTCCGTAATGGCGTTTTCCATGGCAGCAGGTATCAGGATATCAACGTCGAGCGAGAGCAATGCCTCGTTATCGAGCTTTTGGCCATCGACCTTCAAGTCGTAGAGCGACGTTCGACGATCCGTCTTTTCGGCCGCCTCGAAAAGCGATGCAGTGTTCAGTCCATCTTCGTTATATAACCCACCTTTGGAATCACTCACCGCTACGATGGTAGCGCCGTAGTCGGATAGAAACTTTGCCGCGAAACGGCCTACATTCCCGAAGCCCTGTATCGCCACAGTGGCACCTTCCAATTCAATGCCCTCCATATCAGCAGCCCATGACGTAACCAGGGCAACCCCTCTCCCCGTCGCCGCCGTTCTGCCCTGGGACCCACCGAGCTGAATGGGCTTGGCCGTTACGACCGCGGGTTCAAGCCCGTGTACGAGGCTATAGGCATCGTAGATCCAAGCCATGGTCTTTGGATTCGTCCCTACGTCCGGTGCCAGAATATCCACATCAGGGCCGATTACGCATTCAAGTCGTTGCGTAAGCTTCTTGGTCAGTAATTCAAGTTCGCGATCGGATAGCTGGCGGGGATCGCAATTGATTCCGCCCTTGGCGCCGCCAAAGGGAATGTCTACCAGCGCCGTTTTCCACGTCATGAGCTGGGCGAGTCCTTCGAAATGTTCACGATTGACGTCGGGATGGTACCGCAACCCTCCTTTGAAAGGCCCGCGACTGTGGTCGTGCTGTATCCGATAGCCACTGAAAACCCGCAGGCTACCGTCACCCAGCGTGATAGGGATCTCAAAACTGATTTCCCGGTGGGGTGAGCGAATCAGATGCTGCATCTGCTCATCAATTGCAAGCACATCAAAGGCGCCCTGGAGAAAGGATTCACTGCATATTTTGGGTGTCGATTTGCTCATGGTATCTAGTCCTTAACGTTGAGTCCTGTCGGGCTGAGTGGAAACATACAGGGTCTTGATGTTGACAAATTCCTTGATGCCATAGGAGGATAGCTCACGACCAAATCCGCTCTGCTTGATTCCCCCAAAGGGTAAACGCGGATCGGATTTAACGAACTCGTTGATGAAACAACAGCCGGCCTGCAACTCATGCTCCGCGATTTGCTTACCCCGCTGTATGTCGCGAGTAAACACCGTAGCACCCAATCCAAAGGATGTATCGTTGGCCACCGCCAGCGCCTCCTTTTCATCGGCCACAGAGATGACGGCAGCGACCGGGCCAAAAACTCCTCCTCGTAGGCCGGCATCCCCGGCGCGATGTCCGTTAGAACGGTTGGAGGGTAGTAGGCGCCCTTTCCATCAGGTATCGCTCCACCCAGCAGACACCGGACACCTTTTTCGATGCTGGCTTCGACTTGCGCATGCAGCGCATCTCTCAAATCTACCCGTGCCTGCGGTCCGATATCCGTCGAATCGTCCCTCGGGCCGCCCACCTTGGCGCTCTTCATGTTCTCGACGACCTTCGCTTCGAACACATCGCGGTTCTTCTTGGTAACGATGAACCGCTTCGCAGCGATGCAGCTCTGCCCACCGTTGTTCAGCCTGCTCTTTACACAGGTCTTTGCCGCATGATCGACGTCGGCATCATCCAGGATTACATAGGGATAGCTACCGCCCAGCTCCAGAACAGGATCTTCAGCTTGTTCCGCTGACGATTGCAGAAGATAAACCAAGCCTCGCTCAGCGGGTTGAGTTCGAGCACATCGCTGACGAGCAATGCCAGGCCATCGATTGATTTGCCCATCTCGGTCGCGCCGGCCACCAGGTAGATGTCGCCGCGTGGGATCATCGCAAGGCAGCCACGAGGCGTTGCAGGGTATCGGGTTCCAGCGCGGCCGAAAATGCCAACTGGCAGCCGTTGGGCAGGGTCAAGGTCAGGTGATGAGCCTGGTTATGTGGTCCTGGTTCAGACACCACCACCGGATGGATAGTGTGATACCGAAATGTCTCAGGCGCCTTGAGTTTAGTGGCCCAATAGTAAAAGGTTGACGGACGGATACCTTGGCGCTGGCAGAATGCGGCCTTGCTGAGGCCACTATCTGCCTGGGCTTGCAACTGGGCTTGCCAGTACTGACGTTTTTGCTGTGGGGTCATTGTCATTCCTCTTGTTGAGAGGAATAGCGTGCCGCAACGACGTTAGCGCGAGAAGATGGGGTTAATTAGCCGCTTACCTCTTTACCCGGAGATAGCTTCATGGTGACACCCAAGGGTAATGCATCATAGTTCAAAAAACGTACAGATTAATAGGGTGGCATTAGACCAAACAATAATGTGACTCATTCGAGGCTTTATGGTTTGATAAATCCTATGTATTGTTGATTGATTTATGAGCGATAGGCAGCTCAAAACAAGTCAAGCTTGTTCATAAAATGATCATGCGTCGGCCCTGTGGTAACACCCTGTTACGCACCCAAGATAAGGCCCCGTAATGAAAAAACGATACTGGCTGCTGGATATGAATCGCTATCTTAATTTATAAACGCTGACCGGGCGTTGCTTTCCCCGAGGGCTTGGGCTAGGGTATTGATACTGCTTTTTTATATATTTTTTAGTTACTTGGAATCTTCACTACTTACATAAGCACACACTCTCAGAGGGTTTTATGTATAAGTATCAGATCAATTTTCCGAGCCCAGCCCCCTTCTGCCCGGTTTAAGCCGGATGCTGTTTAGCATCCGGCCTGAATTCTGCGGCCGAGAATCACGGCCTGCCCCATCTTTATTTGGTATTGCCTGACCAGCACATCATAAGGAGATGCAGCCTTGAAGTATTCAGCCTGCCGTGCCCCCCTTTAAATGGGTGTAGCTCGAGTCTATTCAACTTGAGCTTATGAAAAAGTCTATTTTACAGGCCAGCGAGAAAAGAAAGCGGCGCTTTTCCGGCGGCCCGTCATCAAGGAGCTTGATCATGAGTAAGGAAAAAATAAAAAAGAAAGCGGAAAAGTCCCTGAAAGAAAAGCGTCAGGAGAAGCGCGACAAGCGCAAGAACCAGGAATAATCCCGAAGTTGGCCGAAAGGCCAACCGGTTTGCAGGCACAGGAGCCAGTGTCTGCGAGCCGACGTAGTAAAATGAGTAAGTAAAGTCGTATGGATAGCAAGCACGATCCAGTTGGGCGCCTCTCGGCGCCCTTTTTATCGGCGTCCGTCTTTGGCTACAGGTAAAAACTGTCGGTAAAAAATACAGCCTTATTCTTTTGCGGCCGAGGTTGCCATGCCGGCCAGCGCCTGCTCTATTTTCGATATCACCTCTTCGCAGCCGGTAATATCGTGTCTTTTCGCTAGATATCCCGGCTCGTTATAAGATATCCAGACCTTGTTTTCTTCATCTTGCCAGATCAGGGCTTTTTGCGGCAGGTCGATAGCCACACTTTGCCGGCACTTCATCAGCGGGCTGCCTACCTTGGGATTCCCGAACACGAGCAGCTCGGTATCTCGCAGCTCGACGCCGACGTTACCGGCACCCTGTGCGTGATCTATTCGATTGAATACCGTCATCCCTTTCTCTTTCAGGATGTGTTCCATTCGATCTGCCGTTTCCTTCACGGTAAACGTACTTTCGATATCCACCATGCCATCCGCTGCCTGGGCCGACACAGCAATAGTAACGGCGAAGAACAGGCTGAAAATTGATGTTTTCATGATCCTTCCTTTGATGAGTGGGACCGTTTCACGATGACATCACCGGGAAGAAACTAACAGCCGAAAGTAGATCTTATACCAAACAGATTAAAGAACTGATCTATTTGGTTGCTCTGCAAAGGTCGGACAAATGGCCCGCTCCGCCGACACGCCGTGAATACCTCCATGTAGGCTCCGCCGCGCCATCCTTGGCGCGGAGGGTCGGCGGAGCAGCTCCCTTTATCCTCCCTGATGCCAGGGAGTTGCCTGTTGGCATCGTCTACAAACAACTCGGTACTTGAGAAGAGGCAACAGAGATCGACTACCACGACCGTGAAATGCCATGGCCGAAAAATGCTCCTGCCGTTCCGGCATTCCCGCCCTCCCTGCCGGTCAGACGGCATTTCCCGAGCCCTCAGGGCGCGAGCTTGTCTCGCCGTGACGAACGGTTGCAGCCTGACCGAACATCCAGTGAATGCTCGAAGTAGGCTGCATGGTGAGTGTCATTTACCAGTGGCGTGTCGTGGGAGGCGGCTGTGTTGCCTCTGAGCTCGGGTTTAAAAATGATCAGATGTTTATTCAAATTGGTATTAGCCGACAACGGCAAACAAAAAGGGGCGCAAGCGCCCCTTTTCTCATCGTGCCTTACGCCAGATGGCGGTCAGCTCATTCCCACTCTATTGTAAACAAGAAAAACAAACATGTATATTTCAGTGACTTAATAGAGGGACATACTGTAATACCATAATATATACCATTGCCAAAATTATTTGCTACTGATACCTAATTTTTTGTGTTTTCAGTCAAATCTGTACGATAACTGACGATTTGAGCATGCCCCCGTAGAGCGTGCGGCTCGTATGCATAAGTAAGGCCGCATAACAGATGTGGATGTATAACTCTCAGGAATCAGCGCTGCTGGGCCATATGCACGAGTGCTTCCACATCAGTTACGCATGGTTACTTATGAGCTATATCCGTTCAAACGTTTAACCGACAATGTTGAATTCTATACTGGACAATGTGCCACGCTCTCCCAAAGCTTGGAAGTAATGAATAAATGATCGGCTTAGATAGTTAAATATGCAATATCAGTATATTAATGTAAATCGCATAACTGAAAACCATTGCCCTTCATAATAACGCATCCTCCTCAATTCTAGTCACTAATAATGTGAATATAATAAGTGGTTAAATATATCTACCCATAATTATATTTCATAAAAACATACGTTACTAAAGCGTATAGTTTTTAGAAAAAGAATTATTAACTGTGAAGACGAAGGACTCTTGTGCCAGCTTAATTAATCTTAGTCTTTCTATTGTTATATCCGAAATTGCGTTAAAACCAGATTTACGTGCTATATGATCTAGTGGGATCTGACTATCAGTCTCCATCAAAATACATTTTCTAGTGCATCCATATTCACTATTAAGCTCAGATATAGCTTGAGCTGTTGTCCCTGAGCCTGCAAAAAAATCAAGAACAAGTGCGTCTGTTGAAGAACATATATCAATTATTTTTTTAATAAATTCTAATGGCTTAGGTGTATCAAAAATCTTAGAGCCAAACAGCTTATTAATTTCGTTTGTTCCTCGTTCAGTATAAAATTCAGGCTCCGTCCAGAGGGTTCTTACTTTGGTCCTTTTTTCAGTAATGCCATCTCCAGCATAATTTTTAACATAAATCACACCATTCTTACTAGCATACAGCTGCCAAACCCGCTCTTTAGCTGTACCAGATCCCCATAGCCAGCGTCTTTCTATACCTTTTGAATCTACTGGATAAGTAGTCTTCCAGTTATCAATAGGCTCTACGGACACTTGACCACTAGTGGGATTAAAATAAAGCGGATAGTACATATTTGGCCTATCGGTTCTCAGACTAGCATCACCTTTTTTACGAAACAAACCATCTACTCTATATTGACCAAATTCATCTTCTTTATCGTATTCAGACTCATCAAGCTGACCGCGTAAAGAAGCTTTTTTTGATTTTCCATAAATTAGTAAGTATTCATGATTTGAAGCAAGATGTTTTTTACTTCCTTTACCATTTTTAGATCTACACACAATAATATTTCCGATAAAATTATCTTCTCCGAAAATATTATCCATTAGAATTTTTAGATGAGCATATTCATAATCATCAATACTGATAGCAATGATACCTGTATCTTTAAGCATTTCCCTAGAGGTAACCAAACGCGGTAACATAAACTCCATCCATGATGCATGTGATCCAAACATACCGCCTTTATCAGACCTCCGATTATCATTGTAGAGAAATTTTGATCCGGTATTATATGGAGGATCGATATAACACATATCTACAATTTCTGGACTATTGAGTGCAAACCCCTTCAAATAGGGCAAATTATCGCCAACAAAAAGTGTCGTATCAGCACTAGACCAGCTTTTGCAAACATCTGGACTATCATCTCTGCCCTCAAGAAGAAGGTTATGCTGAGGCTCTAGCCCTAGCGCCCTCTCTAAACTGCTGATTTTTAAGTCTATTTTTGATAACATGTCAACCTCCCTTAATAAAAGTATTATACCCTCGTTTGAGCTCAATATTTACAAAAGGATAAAAAATGCGGCTTCGCAAAGAAATTCTTGACACTTCAGAACAACTAGAAGAGTTTGATCAATGGCTTACGGCCAAATTGGACAGGATCAAGGACAGTGATAAGTTTACTACAGAGATAAAATCTCTCTGTGACTTTATTAAATCTATTTCAAGTTATCTTGATGACTTTTCGGATTATGATGATTGTAGCGTTAATAAATTATGCGATGCAGTTATTAATGCGAGTGAAAAAATAATAGTTGGTGATTGTTTTTTCAAAGACGAACAGAGAATATCTGACTTTTATGAAGCCTTCTTTAATTTGCTGTTTTTAACTTCAGGCGCAACTGATAACAACTTAAAAAACCACTTCTTGATAAAGCTAAATGAAGATGATGTAAGATCACTTATACCAAGAAGAGGGACATCTAGAAAGAATATAACCTTTATCCTACAGGAAATCCCTTCAACTACAAAAGCTGATTACATTGCAAAAACTTTAGCGTCTTGTTTCGTAGGATCACATGAAACATATAAGCTCTCCATTAAAACTGAGCCTTTACTCGACTTAAGTGTCTACCTAAAAATATTACTAAGAGAGTATGCAAGCCTCATCCTTGATGACTATGAGGATACAATGCAATTCTGGGCAATCTGCCGTTCATATGTATATTTGAATGGCCTATCACCTGATTCATCTTTAGGGAAATACTTACTTAATTCCTGCACAATATTTAAAGTTAGGGGTAGTGTATCTGCTTCTGGCGGACATATACCAGAAAATACTCTGAGAGAAAAATTATCCAAAATCGGACTTCGTCCTAACTCTGACTTTAATACGAATGACGTAAACATCGGCGAGGAGGAGATTGTAGAAGATGGTAAAAGAAAAAAGAAAACTAGAGCCTATGACTTTATTCTTCCTTACAACATAGATAACTGGGCCCCTAAGCCTAAACTATTTATTCAGTCACAATTTTACGCTGGGGATTCGGGCAGCGTTTCACACAAGGTGATTGACCAAACGCAAAACTCTAGAGCCTTCACTCTTGAAAAGTACGAATCTGCAAGGTTTGTAGAGTATTTAGATGGAGCTGGTTATTACGCATCATTACGCGGAGATCTTACTCATATGTTATCGTTCGATAACACAGCTTCATTTTTTCAAGTGAAAAGTATTCTTGTTAGGTTAAGACGAGAATTACAGAGCATTTACTTTCTAACTCCTATTGAGCTCGAACATTCGATATTAATGAGTGAAGACGGACTAAATAAAAGTGTTTATAAAACACTTGAAGACGACGGGTATCCGACAACAGAGATAGCACGTGTTATTTCAGTTTGCATAGAGCTTGGGTATATAACAGAAGACGATGGGAAATTAAAAATATCCCCTGGACGTTATAACATTTCAAGGCGCCTCTTAATTTTAGATATAGCTGCAAACTATGCATCTAAAATAACTGACTCGCAGAGAAAGAGTCAGAAATATTTATTAGTACCTGGGTACGGTGCTAATTATGGAATTCTAGAATCGGAACTAACAACTCTGGCTTGTTCTATGTGTAAGCAGTTTAATATAACTGCACCCACATTCTCTAGTGACATAGAATGGCTCTTGGATGAAGGTGTATTTAAACGCCGCTAACTTTTGTCAATGACAAATTAATGCCTAGGGATAGTTATTCTAGCGTATGATATTGAAGAACTGACAGGTACTCATCTTATTTCTACACCTGTCAGATTATAAGAATGCAGTTTGCCAGATATAGATTAGTCAGCGTATATTCTTATCTTCTTGTTCATAAGCTAGGTGCCGGACATCCCAGATTTCTACTACCCCGCTATCGCACTTCCATCTTCTAGGTGCGGCGTTACTCGGCGTACGTTCTTCGCTTCTTGTTCATAGGCTCTGTGCCGAACGTCCCAGATTTCTACGGCATGCTGAATATTGAGCCAAAACTCTGGGGTATTGCCTAATGCTGCAGCTAGCTTGATGGCCATAGGTGCAGTTAGTGTGCCCTTGTCGTGCACGATGCGGCTCAAGGTGTTTCTATGCACGCCCATGGCGTCTGATAGTTCGCTTATTTCGATGTTCATGGGTTCCAGAAATTCTATCACCAGCATTTGTCCAACTGTTACTGGGCGACGTTTTGTATTTCTCATAATTTCATACCTCCAAACGTGCTCCAACACACGCTTAACTATCCTTTGTACGCATGCGGGTCTAAGTATGTCTCTTGGGCTACGCCGTCTTCCCAACGGAAAATCAGTCGATATTGCTTGTTCACTCGGATCGAACACCAACCTGCTAAATTGCCCTGTAAATGTTCAAACCGATTACCTGGCGGAATCCTCAAATCTGACTCCTGAGTGGCAGCGTCCAAGATCTGTAGCTTTCTAAAGAGCGCACTTTCGATAGTGCTGGGTATCTTTTTGTAACTCTGATCGTCTTCGTAAAAGGCTTCTAGCCATGTGTCTTTAAATTCAATCGCCCATAGTGCCTAATCACTTTTCATTTATTGTATGCACAACATCATTGTGCGTCAAGATTGATAAAAACAAGAGTCCTTCTGTAAACGCGGTAACTTATCCACGCGCGATCACCCCCTGCCCTTCGCCTTCAATCTACGCATAATCCGACCCCCTAGCTTCAATCTACGCATAATCGCCCCCCTAGCATTTAGGTTTTTGCCAAAGGAAAGAGATCACAGATCTCTAAAACGATTAAGACCTAAAAGCGTTTAAAGCGACGCCAAAAGGAAAAACTAACAGCCTTCTGGACATAGCGAAGACCCATCTATTTCTTGTTCGTCGCGGTAGCGACTGCCAGCCTCGCAGAGCAGGGGTACCGTTGAGAGCCTCCGGCGCGAATAAGGGAAAGTGAAGTTAGTTAATTGGCTCCGCCGATTAGCTAACTTCACCTATCCTGCCCGGTACGTTCACATTATTAACCGTGAAAAATATGAAGCACTTTGTGAAAAACACTGAATTATGCGTGAGATATGTAGTGTTAAAACGTGAAAATAAGGGATTACAACATGAAAACGCTGCATTACAACGTAAAACTCAACTTAAGCCCGTAACAGCTCCGTTATCTTCAGTTAGTTATACTCGGTAGGGCATCACGTTGTAGTAGCCGTTCAAAGCTTTGTTACAGCGACCTAGCCCCGTTTTGTATGTTGTAGTGTCATGTGTTCTAAAACCTATCCGTTTATCAAGCTTGAGAGCCTGTGAGGAGCCGTAGATAACCCGTAACGCGCACCAAAGAGCAAAGCCAAGAAAACATATAGCTTTGCTGCTCTGCAGCCTTGTATGTGCTTTTAAGGGCTTATAAAAATGAATTGTTTGTACGCCAGAGAAAAATGGAGCACTGATGAGACGGCAGGCGCTTTTGACCTGATATACCAACTCTACCCATCCACTCGTGAATAATTGCAGCACTGTTATGTGAGCTGTGGTTTTAATGCCCTTCTCTTGGCGTTAAGCCGTAGGCCGATTGATAAAGTCCGTTAGGACTTTAATTGGTAAAGATGAAGGCGCCCACTAGGGCGCTGAAAGCTGCGCCTAGTAGATGATCTTAGATAGATCATAGATGGATTTTTTAGCCAATCGCTGTAAGCCTTTAGTAGCAAGGCTTACAGCGATTTTTAGCCTACCTAAAATGTGACGGTTATCATGGCGTTTGTGACCGTTAACGTGGGCTTTGTGACTGTTAACGTGGGGATAATACCAATATCGTGGCCCGAGTTATCTCGTACTTGCCTCGTGCATACTCGGTTATAGTCCAACCTAATGCTTCTATTTCCGGCAACGTCGCACGCACCCTTTGACGGCGTTTACGCATAGCTACTTCGTTAGCTTCTTCTGGCCACGCATAGCTACACAGTGTATCCAAAGTCACTTTTCCACGCTTATTAGGAGCAATCCAGCCACATAGTCGCTGATGCAGCAGACGAGCGGTGTCACTCTTTAACGCCCGCACCTCTTCCATACTAATGTGGATATGTTGTCCCCCGCATATAACCGCTTGGGCAATTAGCGGATTTAAAGCAACGAACAACCGCCCCTTGGTATCGTCGCTTGCATAATCGGCTAACAGACGAAAGCCTTGTCTCTTACGTCCATTCTGCGCAATGATTGAGACCTTCCACAGCCGCTCGATACAATCTCTGATCGGCTTAGTATCATCAATATTGGCATAGCCTACCTCTCGGGCAAGCGCACGGTAACTTCCCTTCACCACCATGGCGTTAGCATCCGTAGCTTCCCACCTTGGTTCTAGTAACAGCCGCAATTGCTGACCGCTCTCAGTTTTTGCATCAGGACCCAGCATCAGACCACTTGGCCCAGCCATGGCAATCAGCCCTTGTAGAATACGTAGATCATCTGCCCCTAGCGGCTCAGGACCACTAAATTCGATATACTTACCGTCACCATATTTATAGATAACGTCGAGCTTACTATGCTTACGTTCGCCCCGTTTGAGAGCACGGAACAAACCAGGGGCTAAGCAATGAGTCGGATCATGTCTAACGTGTGTCAGCTCGTACTTAGACTTCTTCACGCAGCTTCCCTTTAGCCTTACGCAGCGGCTCCAAAACCGCGGGCTTCAACACTCCGCCCTCTTGGCGTCTGAACCAACGTTCTTGAAAAGGGGCACCGTAATTTACCTTACTGACTCCATATCGAACGAAGTAACCACGCTGGCTATCATCAACGCCCCAGTCTCTGGCCTCGGACTGCGTCATACCGGATAAGTAAGATTGCCACCGAATATTATCGACAAGCACAGATGAACCGCGGCTAGCCTGTTGCTGATCGACGCCGCCCATCATGACCGTGCCTTTACTGGCATGATGCAAGAACACGATAGAACAACCCGTATCGGCAGCTATGGCTTCCATACAGCCAATAACTTGAGCCATGGGGCCACTGGCGTTCTCTTCTTCAAGATGAAACCTGCGTAAAGTGTCCAATACCATTAGGCGTCGCCCCTGGGCTGCTCGTTTTAAATAGTCGAACCAATCTTTATTTATGATATTGGGGCATTTGCCGATCAGTGGGTCTATCAGTAAAGCGTCAGCCACTATTTGCTGCTGTTCCGCTTTTAGATAAGTCCCTAAAGCATGCAAGCGATGATGAATGGCCACAGGTGGATCTTCTGCTGGCAAATATATTACTGGTCCAGTAGGCAGATCGCCGATGCCCAGTAGATCAGGCCCTCCTGCTATTTGCGTAGCAAGCTGTAGAGCAAGCATTGATTTTCCCGCTCCCCCTGGCGATACCAGTGCGCCCACCGTGCCAGCAACCATATTGGGCAGAACGTAATCAATGGGTGACGGTTTTTCAGTGAAAGCCGCCATAAGATCGAGAGCCATATTAATAGCCTCTTATGTAGCCAGGACGAGCAGCTCGAATACCTGACAATTTTCGTGACTCTATCCATTCCTCAACTTCGGTTAAATACCACACAACGTTACGGCTGGTTAAGGCAATGCGCTTCGGGAATTCTCCTCGTTGCTCAAGATTGTAAATCGTACGCTCGCACAGCGGAATTATCGCCAGCAAGGTCCTTTTATTGATAAGTGTCTTGTTTGTTATTGCTTTCATGGTTGACCTCCCATACTGATGAGTGCTGTATGGTGCCGGTTAATTCAACTTGCTTGAGCAGAGCTTTTGGACTATAAAGTTGACATGGAAAATAAAGTTAAAAAAAAATCCGCCCTGCCCAACGTAACTATATGGGAAAGCTGCGATGCATCTATCTCTATAGCTATAGAGGAATTTAGCGAGCAATCAGCACCCTATTCTACCTTTTCACGGCGCTATCCTATTTTGCGCTTGATAAAGGAAGTGATCGATCCTGCTGTGGTCGCTTATATGAAAACTCTTCCAGGCGACTATATGGGCTTTGTTCCAGGCGCGGGCAGAGAGATGCGGTACAGTGAAGTAACTCGATTGTTGGGCTTTGATATTATGGTGCGCGTACAACGCCAGTTGCTACGACACTTTTTAAAGACGAGAGATAAACATACCTCTAGAGATAAGTGCTTTATAGCGACGCTCGAATCCTTAGCCGACTTAATTTTTTTCTGCATGTATAAGCAGCCAAAAAATTCAACAGCCGCAGCTGATATCAATCTAAACACGCAACGTAGACAGGGTTTCTGCGAATTCTGTGGGAACTTAACGGAGCTCTCATCCTTCATTGAGACACTGATGACTGGAAAGCCCAATAACATAGAGCTTACTGAGGAAATAAAATTTGAGTTAAGCCACAAGTACTGTACTGAGCATAGGCCCCAGTTAATGAGTGGCGAGTGGAATCCAGCTTACAAACAAGCAAAACGTTCACTAACACAGTTTAATGTCGAATTAAGGCGTCTTAGCCTTCAATGTGCTCTGCGAGCAATACCGAATGCTCAGTCAGGAGATCAGCTGGTCGACGCTTATTTTTTCCAATACATGTTAAGCCAAACTTTATCTCCATCCGATAAAGCCGAGTTACGTAATCTAGCGCGGCTAATGGTAGACTCCAAACTATCAGACAATAAGAAAAAAATGCTGGTACTCCAGAAATTTGGATTCAGTCAATATGAGATCGGTCAGAAACTGCTAAGTAGAAAACAGCTGCCAATGACGCGCCAAGCAGTGTCTAAAGCACTATCAGCTATTCGCAAGCCGTTCCTGTTATCTGGTTAGAAAAGTATTTAGATAATTTTTTAGCCATGACAATTAACATACATGTTAAAAACACGCCAGCATTTTTAAACATTGTAGGTAGACCATATTATTAAAGACTGCTAAACATTTAATTTAAAAACCAAAACCATAGTTACATTAAAACAACATCAGAATAAAAAGTAAGCTTTAAATTATTTAGATAATTAAAAGGGGCAAACACCCCTTAAAATTACATTTGATCTTCAATTTTACGATCATTAAGTTTAGTATGAAAATCATTAATGAACATTACATTACTAACAATCACCTTACCAATACTAGTTATTTGAAGATAACTTAAGAAGAATATAACAGCAAAGCCAAAAGGTTTTATATATTTTACATTCTGCGCATAAAACTCTAAACCGCTAAAAGCAGTCTTAATTACAAAAAACAAAACAATACCAATAATCACCACTGCCGAAGTAACGATAATACCTACCAGCATTTCAATTCTTCTAGCGTCTTGTTCACCCGCAATATATTCCACACTCCCTGGTTTCACTATCGCTGTAATCGCATTAGGATAAATGTATGCTAGCCAAATACCTACAATTGTAAATATCATAGCTGAAGCATTTTTCAATATATCTATAAGATCTTTTAGATTTTCATAAACTAAAAAACTCTGAATTTTATAGCTAAACCAAAATATAACGGCTAAAAAAATAAAATTTAAAAATATTTTCACTGACATAGATCTATGCTTTTTCCGACTGTAGCTTTTCATATTCGACTACCTCTTCAGCCTCAATTTCTTCCTCAACACTTACTTCAGATTTTTTTGTAGTAATTTTATTAATTAGTCGTTTTCGTTGAGCATTAATAGCTACTAAGATTTGTTCAGCTGTATAAACCTCACTATCTACTTTAGTAATATTGAGCTCATCTCTTAGAACAAATTCATCAAGCCAAATAGTGGTCTCACTTCGCCCACCAACTTTTAAACCAATATTATTCCAAATAGAGTCTTCATCGTGCTCTTCAGTATATTTTTCAATCAGACTTGTTAATTCCTCGCCATTAGGTGATGCGTCAACAATCACTTCGATATGGCGTTCCGACTTCAAAGGCGGAGCTTTAATACCCATTGCAGGGCCAATAACATCGCAAATTTTTGCCCATGAAGGGCGACTATCGTCTATCTTTGCTGAAATTGTATCTCTATACACGATTTGAGTTACGTCTTTAGCAAGTTCAACATAGTTCAAAGATGAACTAGCCTTCTTGTAAAGCTGAGTTCTCATCTTAAACTTTGCGTGGAATATTTTATCTTTTTCATCTTTATATTCAAAGGTAAAAGACTTTATCTTAATCTCTCTTCCAGATAATGGATGAGTCATCATTCTTTCTGAGAATTTCTTATTGGGAAAATCACCTCGGAAGTCTACAAAAGCTTTGATATAATGTCCCAAAGAGTCTGTATCCGCAATTGAGTTGGCAAACTTTATAGATGCCACTTTATTCTCTTCTGGAATAATCCAGTAGTAACACGGCTGCCCCCAAATAACCTCTTTACCCGGCTCCCCAGCACTAGTAATGACTTCATTGAAAGCATCACTACCGACATCACTGCTTGCATAAGCTCCATGAACATTACCACTGCTATCACCCACTGCTTTCCACAATACCAATACCGTATCATTAGTAATAGAGTCAACCTTATAACTTCGGCAGTACATCTTAGTTCTTCTTTTATTCGTATCTACATCCCAAGGGATTGTATTTACAAGCATTTTCCCCTCAAGCCACATTACTAGGGACGCAACTACATCAGGGATTGTCCCGTCTATATGCTCTGGATTCTTACCTTGTCTTAATCGATAGAAACCAAACTCTTTGAGATCGAAGTAGGTTATAGATGCTTTTATCATCACATTAGGCATAATTAGCTCATAATTGAAATTATTATTTCCCATAAATATACACGCAAAACTATGTACTATCTATAAATAATTATAATGTAAATATCTAACAAATAATAAATCTTCACCTAGAAATTACAACAAACTATTTTATTACTGAGTGCTCAGGCTCATTGGATAGCATTTACAAACAATTAGAACATATCAATTAATTACTATAATTTAATAATTAAATTGTCCATCCATCAACCATATCCGCCCAGTCTTGCAACATAGCTGTACGCTGCTCACGGTATTCCGCTTTGTTGTACACCGCCCTGACGCCCTTTTGTTCGTGTGCCAGGCATTTCTCAATCCAATCGGTGTTATAACCAGCTTCATGCAGTAAGGTGCTGGAAGTACGACGCAAGTCATGGGGCCCAAATTTAGCAAGGGGCTTACCATCCTTCTGTGCCGCTTGGTATGTCAGATTCAAAACTCGATTAAGCGTGGCATTACTCATACACGCATCAGGACTGTATCGAGAAGGCAGTACATAGTTTGAACTACCCGCAAACGTTTTTAAGGCTATGAAAAACTCCATCACTTGTTGGGATAGAAAGACTACATGTGGATTACGTCGTTTCATTCGTTCTTTGGGAATTGTCCATACTGCTTCACTAAAATTAACCTCGTCCCAAGTGGCCTTAGTCAGCTCACTTTTACGAACCATAGTTAACAGCAATAATTTCACCGCGATTCTTGTTATTGGCGTGGTGCCTACTCGCTCTAAATAGTGGTACATCAAACCTATTTCTTCTGGCGTTAAAGTGCGATCACGCGGCTCAAACTTGGCGATAGAATTTGGTCGTACCTGTAAGGCAGGGTTTTCAACCTTTTGTCCTCGTTCAATAGCCCAGCGAAACACTTGCAGCACAATATCGCGGGCATGCACTGCGGTAGCGGGTGCTCCTCGCGCCACGATGGCGTCAGTTAAGGCCCGCAAGTCTTCAGCGGTAATTTCCATTAACTTGTGGTTGCCAAATTTTGGCATCAGCTCTCGCATATAGACTGATCGACGCATGTCTCGCGTGGAGTCAGCCATTTGATAACCAAGCAGCCACCGATCTCCCCAGGCACCAAACGTCTCAACGTCTTTAACTCTCGCTTTTTTTCTGGCTTTTTCTTTAGCGGGAGACTTACCTTCTATCACCATTTTTTTCGCTTCGTTTAGCTTTTCTCGTGCTTCAGCAAGCGTAATACCAGCCGCACCATAGCGGCCAAAGGTAATGGTTTCTTGTCGGCCGTGGATAGCATAGTTGTAGCGAAATGAAATAGTGCCCGCCGGAGTAACCGCTACGTAGAGGCCATCGCGGTCATTTACCTTAAAAAGTTTGTCTTTGGGTTTGAGGTTACGCAGCTTGGTATCAGTCAACATAAAGCGTCTTTCCTTGTAGGTTTTAATACCATGCATGAATTGAAACTTTAACTTTAAAATCATGTAGTTACACAACTTTAGTGCCATGACAAACGAGATAACACTGCATGGTATTAGGGCTCATCAAATGGCATTGATAAGGGATAATACCAACTTTAATACCACACACAAACTGTGCTTGGCGTTGCTAAACTTTGCCTGATAGTGCTTAACCAAAAAACAAAAAAGCCCATGTAAACATGGGCTTATGAGTCATTTTTGCTAGTTGATGCTAGCTAGTACCTAATGTGAGATCATTCCCACTCGATGGTGGCTGGCGGTTTACCGGATATATCGTAAACCACGCGGCTGATGCCATCGACTTCGTTGATGATGCGGTTAGACACATGACCCAGGAAATCGTACGGCAGGTGCGCCCAATGCGCGGTCATAAAATCGACCGTTTCTACCGCACGCAACGAGACTACCCAGTCGTATTTACGGGCATCGCCCATTACGCCCACGGAGCGTACCGGCAGGAACACGGTGAAGGCCTGGCTGACCTTGTTGTACAGGTCGTGCTTGTGCAGCTCTTCAATGAAGATGGCATCGGCCCGACGCAGCAGGTCGCAATATTCCTTCTTCACTTCGCCCAGCACGCGCACACCCAGACCCGGCCCCGGGAACGGATGACGATAGAGCATGTCGTAAGGCAGACCCAGCTCCAGACCCACCCGGCGGACTTCGTCCTTGAACAGCTCTTTCAGCGGCTCAACCAGCTTCATTTCCATGTCGTCCGGCAGGCCACCCACGTTGTGGTGTGACTTGATCACATGAGCCTTGCCGGTGGCAGAGCCGGCAGACTCGATCACGTCCGGATAAATGGTGCCTTGGGCCAGCCATTTAACGTCCTTGATCTTGCCCGCTTCTTCGTCGAACACTTCGATGAAGACGCGACCGATGATCTTGCGCTTGGCTTCCGGGTCATTTTCACCGGCCATGGCGTCCAGGAAACGGTGTTCGGCATTCACGTGCACTATGTTCAGGCCGAAGTGATCGCCAAACATGTCCATAACCTGCTCGGCTTCGTTCAAGCGCAGCAGGCCGTTGTCCACGAACACACAGGTCAGCTGCGGGCCAATGGCACGGTGCAGCAGCATGGCGGTCACGGAAGAGTCAACACCACCAGACAGACCCAGCAGCACCTTGTCGCTGCCTACCTGCTCGCGGATACGGGCAACCGCATCGTCGATGATGGTCGCAGGGGTCCACAGTGCATCACAGCCGCAGATGGTGCGAATGAAATGCTCCAGCATACGCGCGCCCTGACGGGTGTGGGTTACTTCCGGGTGGAACTGCACGCCGTAGAAATGACGGGTCTCGTCCGCCATGGCGGCAAAGGGGCAGCTGCCGGTCTGAGCAACCTTGTGGAAACCTTCGGGCAGGGCCACAACCTTGTCACCGTGACTCATCCACACATCCAGCAAGGAGTTACCATCGGTGTCGAGGGCGTCTTCGATGTTGGCGAACAGGGCGCAGTCGGCAACCCGCTGCACCTGGGCGTAACCGAATTCACGCTCGTTGGAGCCGGATACGGCACCGCCCAGCTGCTGGGCCATGGTCTGCATGCCGTAACAGATGCCAAATACCGGCACACCGGCGTTGAACACGTATTCCGGTGCGCGTGGGCTGCCGGCTTCGGTGACCGACTCGGGTCCCCCGGACAAGATAATGCCATTCGGATTGAAGTCACGGATCTGGGCTTCGGTGACGTCCCAGGCCCACAGCTCGCAATAAACGCCCAGCTCCCGAACCCGGCGGGCAATCAGCTGAGTGTACTGAGAGCCGAAATCCAGGATCAAGATCCGGTTATCATGAATATTTTTGGTCATCGTCTTCCTACTCGTTACAAAGACCGCCTGTGGGGGGCCAGACGGCAATAGAAAAACGGGGGGAACCAGCCCCCCGTCTACTGCGTTTCGGGATCAACCCAACCGGTAGTTGGGTGCTTCCTTGGTAATGGTCACGTCGTGCACGTGTGATTCCTGGATGCCCGCGCCGGATATCTTAACAAATTCTGCCTTGGTGCGCAGGTCATCAATGGTCGCACTGCCGGTCAGACCCATGGCACTGCGCAGACCCCCCATCTGCTGATGGATAATGGCCTTGAGCATGCCCTTGTAGGGTACCCGGCCTTCGATGCCTTCCGGTACCAGCTTGTCGGCGGCGTTGTCGGTCTGGAAGTAGCGGTCGCTTGAGCCCTTGCTCATGGCGCCCAGGGATCCCATGCCGCGGTAAGACTTGAAGGAACGGCCCTGGAACAGCTCGATTTCACCGGGAGATTCTTCGGTACCGGCAAACATGGAGCCCATCATCACGCAGTTGGCACCGGCGGCCAGCGCCTTGGCGATGTCACCGGAGAAGCGGATACCGCCATCGGCGATCACCGGAATATCCAGCGCCTTGAGCGCTTCAACCGCATTGGCCACGGCGGTGATCTGGGGCACACCACAACCGGTCACGATACGAGTGGTACAGATGGAGCCGGGGCCGATGCCCACCTTGACCGCGCTCACGCCGGCTTCGGCCAGGGCCAGGGCACCGGCGGCGGTGGCCACGTTACCGCCAATAATCGGCAGGTTCGGGAAAGCGGCACGGGTTTCGCGAATACGTTGCAGCACGCCTTCGGAATGACCGTGAGAGGAATCGATCAGCAGTACGTCGAGGCCCGCATCAACCAGCGCCTGAATGCGCTCTTCGTTGCCCGGTGCCGCACCGACTGCCGCGCCCACACGCAGGCGGCCCCGCTCGTCTTTACAGGCGTTGGGCTTGCTTTCGGCTTTCTGGAAGTCTTTGGCACTGATCATGCCGGTCAGCTGGCCGTTGGAGCCAACCACCAGCACTTTTTCGATACGATGCTGCTGCATCAGGGCTTCAACCTGGTCACGGGAGTCACCGGCCTTCACGGTAACCAGACGAGATTTATCGGTCATCACCTCGCTTACCAGCTTGCTCATGTCCTGTACGAAACGAACATCACGACCGGTAATGATGCCTGACAGCTCCCCCTCGGCACTCACCACCGGGTAACCGGCAAAACCATTCAGCAGGGTCAGTTCACGCACCTCGGCAATGGTCATGTCGGGGCGAACAGTGACCGGATCGGACACTACACCACTTTCGAATTTCTTGACCTTGCGAACCTGGGCGGCCTGGGCTTCAATCGACATGTTTTTGTGAATGAAGCCGATTCCCCCTTCCTGGGCCAGCGCGATCGCGAGATCGGCTTCGGTCACGGTGTCCATGGCGGCGGAAACAATGGGAATGTTAAGATGGATGTCCCGGGTCAGGCGGGTACGAAGATCCGCGGTGTTGGGAAGTACGGTGGAATGAGCTGGGACCAGCAGTACATCATCAAAGGTCAGGGCGTCTTGGGCAATCCTAAGCATCGCAATATTCACCATCAGTTGGGGGGAAAAATATTGCCGAAGAATTTTAGGCATCGGACCCCCTTCGGTAAAGCTATTTTTGTGATTTTGGCAAATTAAGCGCAAAATAGCCGGAAAACCGGCTTATTTTAATATAAAGATACTCATCAGGGGCCATTTTGCATCAGGATAAATTAACAGAGGTTTATACGGTCACCCGTCTTAACCGGCATGCGCGAATGCTGCTGGAAGGCGAGATGGGCGCGGTCACCCTGAGCGGGGAAATATCCAACCTCGCCACCCCCGGATCGGGCCACTGGTATTTTTCGCTGAAGGACAATCAGTCCCAGCTGCGCTGCGCCATGTTTCGCGGCAACAACCGCAACGTCGGCTTTCGGCCTAAAAATGGCGATCAGGTGCTTATCTTCGGCAAAGTGACGCTTTATGAACCGAGAGGCGACTACCAGCTGGTGGCGCAAACCATGTCCCCGGCCGGTGAAGGTTTGCTCAAACAGCAATTCGAGGCCCTCAAGCGCAACCTGGGCGATGAAGGCCTGTTCGACCAGGGTCGCAAGCGCCCGCTGCCCGAGCATCCGACCCGCATCGGCATCATCAGCTCCCCCACCGGGGCGGCGTTACACGACATTTTGACCGTGCTGGCCCGTCGAGCCCCCCATTTGCAGGTTATTCTCTATCCCAGTCAGGTACAGGGCGAGCCCGCAGCCATGCAGCTGGTGTCCGCCCTGGCCACCGCCAATCGCCGCGCCGAAACCGACGTGCTGATCCTGGCCCGCGGCGGCGGCTCGCTGGAAGACCTCTGGTGTTTCAACGACGAACGGCTGGTACGCGCCATCGCCGCATCACAGTTGCCGGTCGTCAGCGCCGTGGGTCACGAGGTGGATATCACCCTGAGCGACCTGGTGGCGGATCTACGGGCCCCTACTCCGTCCGCCGCCGCCGAGCTGATAAGCCGGGACGGCAGCGCCCAGCAGCAACAATATCAACAGTGGCAGCAGCGCTTGCAACAGGCACAGCGTCGCTACCTGTTGCAAAGCAGCAACCGGCTAACCCGCTTGAATGCTCGCCTGCAATTACAACATCCACGACAACAGCTGCAACAGCAGGCCCAGCGGCTGGACCAACTGCAGGCCCGACTGCAACGTGCCCTCCGCCAACGACTGGAGCAGGCTCAACAGCGCCTGAGCAATGGCCGGCTGAGCTTGCAACACCAACACCCGGCCCAACGACTGCAGAGCCGCCAGGCGTTGCTCAGCGGCCTTCAGCTGCGTCTGAACAGCCTGTTGAAAGCCCGACTCGACCACAGCGCCCACCGACTGGCCCTGGCCGGCTCCCGGCTCAACGCCATCAGTCCGCTGGCCACGCTCGCTCGTGGCTACAGTATCACCCAGCTGGACGCGCGAGTGATTACCGATGCCGGCCATCTGCAACCGGGCGACACCATACGCACCCGTCTGGCCCGGGGTGAAGTCATCAGCCAGGTGCTGGAAAGCCATGAGACGTCAGGGATCTGAATCAAAGCCCCATATGAGGCATTTCAAAGTCAACTTTAAGCAGGCGAGCTATACTGAAGGGGCAGCTAGAGAAGGCGGCCGATATGGCCTTGCCTTCGGGAGGTAGCTATGGGTATGTCAATAAAACTGAAACAATATCTGGATCAACATAATATTCCCTTTGAAACCGTGCACCACAGCTATGCGGAAGGCGCGACCCAAAGCGCTATCGCCAGCCGTGTTCCGCTCGCCCAGATGGCCAAGGCGGTTATTCTGGAGCGTGACGATGGCAAATCAGTCATGGCCGTGCTCCCTGCCGCCGACACCGTGGACTTTCAGCGCCTGAATTACCTGATTCACAGCGAGGTGCACCTGGCACCGGAACGCGTTCTGGTCCAGTGGTTCGCTGATTGTGATCCCGGCGCCATTCCCGCCCTCGGTGAGGCCTATGAGCTGGACACCCTGGTGGACGATGACGTGCTCGGCATGGCCGACATCTACATGGAAAGTGGTGACCACAGGGATTTGATCCACATGAAAGGCGACGACTTCCGCCGTCTGGCCAGTCGCTGGCAACACGGCCAGTTCAGCATCAAGCCCGATCCCTGGAGCCGCGTCGAACGGATGTGACACGAAACGTCAGTCGTGAGGCGTGAGGCGTGAGGCGTGAGGCGTGAAAATACGCGCAATAAAAAGGAGCCTTTCGGCTCCTTTTTTCTTTCTTCCAGCTTAAAGCTTATCGCTTAAAGCTGACAGCTTCGCTGTTACCAACCGGTTACTTCACGCAGTGCCTGACCGATATCGGCCAGGGAGCGTACGGTTTTGACACCGGCGTCCTGCAGGGCGGCAAACTTCTCGTCTGCGGTGCCCTTGCCACCGGAGATGATGGCGCCCGCATGGCCCATGCGCTTGCCCGGAGGCGCGGTTACACCGGCGATGTAAGACACCACCGGCTTGGTGACATGCTCCTTGATGTAGGCGGCGGCCTCTTCTTCGGCGGTACCACCGATTTCACCGATCATCACGATGGCTTCGGTTTCCGGATCTTTCTCGAACAACTCGAGAATGTCGATAAAGCTGGAGCCCGGAATCGGGTCACCACCAATGCCGATACAGCTGGACTGACCGAAACCTTCGTCTGTGGTCTGCTTGACCGCTTCGTAGGTCAGGGTGCCGGAGCGGGATACGATGCCCACCTTGCCCTTCTTGTGGATGTGGCCGGGCATGATGCCAATCTTGCACTCGTCGGGGGTGATCACGCCGGGGCAGTTGGGGCCAATCATGCGCACGCCGGTTTGTTCCAGCTTTACTTTCACGTCCAGCATATCCAGGGTCGGCACCCCTTCGGTGATGGTGACGATCAGCTCTATGCCTGCGTCGATGGCTTCCAGAATCGCATCTTTGCAGAAGGCCGCCGGTACATAAATCACGGTCGCGGTGGCGCCAGTCACTTCAACCGCTTCGCGCACGGTATTGAACACCGGCAGACCCAGATGTGTGGTGCCGCCCTTGCCGGGTGACACGCCGCCGACCATTCTGGTGCCGTATTCGATGGCCTGTTCGGAATGAAAAGTACCCTGGCCACCGGTGAAACCCTGACAAATCACCTTGGTGTTTTTGTTGATCAGAATGCTCATGCTGTTATTTCCCCTGTGCGGCGTTGACGACCCGAACGGCGGCGTCGGTCAGGCTGGTGGCGGCGATGATATTCAGGCCGGATTCGGCCAGCTTGGCGGTACCGGCTTCGGCATTGTTGCCTTCCAGACGCACCACCACAGGGACTTTGACGCCCACCTCTTTCACCGCACCGATAATGCCGTCGGCAATCATGTCGCAACGCACTATGCCGCCGAAGATGTTCACCAGCACCGCTTTCACATTGCTGTCGGAGAGAATAATCTTGAATGCTTCGGTTACCCGTTCCTTGGTGGCGCCGCCGCCTACGTCCAGGAAGTTGGCGGGTGAGCCGCCGTGCAGGTTGACGATGTCCATGGTGCCCATGGCCAGACCGGCACCATTTACCATGCAACCGATGTTGCCATCCAGAGCCACGTAGTTCAGCTCCCACTTGGCGGCGTGGGCTTCTCGAGCATCGTCCTGGGAGGGATCGTGCATATCACGCAGCTTGGGCTGGCGATAGAGGGCATTGGAGTCGATGTTGATCTTGCCGTCCAGGCACAGCAGGTCGCCGGCCTTGGTGATCACCAGAGGGTTTACTTCGAGCAGAGCAAAATCAAGGTCCAGGAACATCTGTCCCAGGCCGAGATAAATTTGGGTGAACTGTTTGACCTGGTTACCCTTGAGGCCCAGTTTGAATGCCAGTTCACGGCCTTGGTAAGCTTGCGGGCCTACCAGAGGATCGATGGCGGCCTTGTGGATCAGTTCCGGGGTCTCTTCGGCCACCTTCTCGATTTCCACACCACCTTCGGTCGATGCCATAAACACCACCCGACGGGTACCCCGGTCAACCACGGCACCCAGATACAGCTCTTTGTCGATATCGGTGCAGGACTCGACCAGTATCCTGGCAACCGGCTGACCTTTGGCATCGGTCTGATAGGTCACCAGGTTTTTACCCAGCCAGTGTTCTGCGAATTCTCGTATCTCTTCTTTGGTGTTAGCCAGCTTGACGCCACCGGCCTTACCGCGGCCTCCAGCGTGAACCTGACATTTCACCACCCACATACTACCGCCGATCTTGCTGGCGGCTTCCACTGCTTCCTGTGGATTGTCACATGCATAGCCTTCTGAAACGGGCAGACCGTATTCAGCAAACAATTTCTTTGCCTGATATTCATGCAAATTCATGTTGTATTTCCGTTGTTGTGTAGGGATTCAGAGTATATTTTTTTCCGTTATCTAATTGATATTCAGGTATAAAAAAAGGCCGGGCCGAAGCCCGACCTCATTATCGGTGTATATGGGTTTAAACGTCCAGCAATAAGCGGGTCGGATCTTCCAGCAGTTCCTTGATGGAAACCAGGAAGCTGACCGACTCACGTCCGTCGATGAGACGGTGATCGTAAGACAGTGCCAGATACATCATCGGCAGGATTTCGACCTTACCGTTAACAGCCATGGGGCGGTCCTGGATTTTGTGCATACCCAGAATAGCGCTCTGCGGCGGGTTGATGATGGGCGTCGACATCAGAGAACCGAACACACCACCGTTGGTGATGGTGAAGTTACCGCCGGTCATGTCGTCTACGGTCAGCTTGCCGTCACGACCCTTGATGGCCAGTTCCTTGATGCTCTTTTCGATGTCGGCCAGGCTCAGGCGATCACAGTCACGCAGCACAGGAGTTACCAGACCACGGGGGGTGGATACCGCTATGCTCACGTCGAAGTAGTTGTGATAGACAATATCGTCACCGTCGATCGACGCGTTCACTTCCGGGAAGCGCTTGAGCGACTCGACTACGGCTTTCACGTAGAAAGACATAAAGCCCAGACGAATACCGTGACGCTTCTCGAACACTTCCTGATACTGCTTGCGCAGGCTCATGATCGGACCCATGTTGACCTCGTTGAAGGTGGTCAGCATGGCGGTGGTGTTCTTGGCTTCGAGCAGACGCTCGGCTACACGCTTGCGCAGGCGGGTCATGGGCACCCGCTTCTCGGTACGCTCACCCAGCGGTACCACAGGGGCTTCGGCCTTGGCGGCAGGCGCCGCGGCTTTCTTGTCGCCACCCTTGATGAAGGCTTCCACATCTTCCTTGGTGATGCGGCCGCCCTTGCCGGAACCGGACAGCTTGGCCACGTCGATGCCGTGCTCGGCCACCAGGCGGCGAACCGCCGGGCTCAAGCTGTCATCGTCAGACTTGGCGTCGGCCTTGCTTTCTTCCTTGGCTTCACCATTGGTGGAAGAGGCAGCCTTTTCTTTGGTCGCTTCACCGGCCACGGCACCCTTCTTGAGCCTGCCGATCAGCTGCTGACCCAGCACGGTGGCGCCGGCGTCTTCGATAATGGCTTCCAGAATACCGGCTTCGGGCGCCGGTACTTCCAGTACCACTTTATCGGTTTCGATGTCGACGATCACTTCGTCGCGTTCAACCCGGTCACCCGGCTGTTTGTGCCAGGTGGCGATAGTGGCATCGGCGACGGACTCTGGTAAGTCGGGAACCTTGATTTCGATGGTCATCAATATGTCCTTTGTGCGTTATGCTTTGGTCAGCGTCAGTGCGTCTTCGACCAGCGCTTTTTGTTGTTGTAAGTGAACAGAGGTGTAGCCCACTGCCGGCGATGCGGAGGCTTCGCGACCTGTATAACGCAGGTTCGCTCCCGCCGGGATCGCAGCACGGAAGTGGTGCTGGCTGCAATACCAGGCCCCCTGGTTTTGCGGCTCTTCCTGACACCAGACGAAGTCGGTCACGTGCTGGTAGTCGGCAAAAATCGCGGCAACCTCTTCCTGAGGGAACGGATACAATTGTTCGATCCGAATAATGGCCACATCCGTTTGTTCATGCTTGCGCCGTGTTTCCAGCAAATCGTAATACACCTTGCCAGAACACAGAACAACACGCTTGACGCCTTTGGGATCCAGATCATCAATTTCGCCGATGGCATTCTGGAAAGTACCGCTAGCCAGGGTTTCCAGCTCGGAAACTGCCAGCGGATGACGCAGCAGCGACTTGGGCGTCATCACTACCAGCGGGCGGCGCATGGGTCGTATTACCTGACGACGCAGCATGTGGAACACCTGTGCCGGTGTGGTAGGCACACAAACCTGCATGTTGTGCTCGGCGCACAGCTGCAGATAACGCTCCAGACGCGCACTTGAGTGCTCCGGGCCCTGACCTTCATAGCCATGGGGCAGCAGCAGGGTAAGACCGCACATCCGGCCCCACTTCTGCTCACCGGAACTCAGGAACTGGTCGATCACCACCTGGGCACCGTTGGCAAAGTCACCGAACTGGGCTTCCCATACGGTCAGGCCTTCCGGCTCGGCGGTGGCATAGCCGTATTCGAAGGCCATGACCGCCTCTTCGCTCAGCACAGAGTCATACACCTGGAACTGGCCCTGGCTGTCGGACAGATGACACAGCGGGGTATAGGTGCTGGCATCGTTCTGGTTGTGCAGTACCGCATGACGATGGAAGAAAGTGCCGCGGCCGGAATCCTGACCGGTGAGGCGCACTTCATAGCCGTTGTCACACAGGGTGGCGTAGGCCAGCACTTCGGCAAAGCCCCAGTCCGCCAGTTTCTCGCCCTTGGCCATCAGCTTGCGATCGGCATAGATCTTGCCTACCTGACGCTGCAGGGTATGGCTCTCCGGGTACTCGGTGACCCGCTCGGCCAGCTCTTTCAGCTTGTCCAACTGATAGTCCGAGTCGTAGTTCATGTCCCACTCGTGACCCAGGTAGGGAGACCAGTCGACGGAGTGCTTCTCCATCGGACGCCATTCCTTGACCACACACTCGCCACTGTCCAGCAAATCACGGTATTCGTTGATCATCACTGTGGTGTCTTCCGGCGAGATGGTGCCCTTGGCAATCAGCTGATCGGCATAGATCTTGCGCGGAGTCGGGTGTTGCTTGATTTTCTTGTACATCAGCGGCTGGGTCGCACTCGGCTCATCGGCCTCGTTGTGACCATGACGGCGGTAACAGACCAGATCGATCACCACATCACGACCGAACTCGTTACGATAATCCAGCGCCAGCTGAGTCACCTGTACCACGGCCTCCGGATCATCCGCATTAACGTGGAAGATCGGCGCCTGCACCATCTTGGCGATATCGGTACAGTATTCGGTAGAGCGGGTATCGCGCGGGTTGGAGGTGGTAAAGCCAACCTGGTTGTTAATCACGATACGCACTGTGCCGCCCACACCGTAGCCTCGGGTCAGCGACATGTTGAAGGTTTCCGCCACCACGCCCTGACCGGCAAAGGCCGAGTCGCCGTGAATGGTGATCGGCAGCACCTTGCGGCCATCCGGGTTGGACAGTCGGTCCATGCGCGCACGCACCGAGCCGATGACCACCGGGTTGACGATTTCCAGATGCGAGGGGTTGAAGGCCAGCGCCAGATGCACGGAGCCACCCGGAGTCTCGAAGTCGGAGCTGAAGCCCATGTGGTACTTCACATCGCCCGAACTCTGTACTTCGTACTTGCCGGCAAATGCATCGAACAGGTCCTGAGGACGCTTGCCCAGCACGTTAACCAGCATGTTCAAGCGGCCACGGTGGGCCATGCCGATCACGACTTCACGACCACCATTCTCACCGAAACGGCGGATCAGCTCTTTGGTCATGGGCACCAGGGCATCGCCCCCTTCGAGGGAGAAACGCTTGGCGCCGGGGAACTTGGCGCCCAGGTATTTTTCCAGGCCTTCGGCCGCATTCAGGCTGTCGAGAAAACGCAGCTTGTCTTCCTGGCTGAATTTAGGCTCGCCGACTACTGGCTCAAGCTGACTTTGGATCCAGCGCTTTTCTCTGGTGCTGGTAATGTGCATATACTCGGCGCCAACCGGGCCGCAGTAAGTCTTTTTCAGCGCCGAAACCAGATCCTTCAGCTTCATGGTTTCCTGGCCGATGGCATAGGAACCCACGTTGAAGGTGGCGTCCAGATCGGCGCCAGTCAGGTTGTGGAACGCCGGGTCCAGCTCGGCCACCACCTTGCGATCCCACAAACCGAGCGGATCCAGGTTGGCATTCTGATGGCCACGGAAACGATAGGCGTTGATCAACTGCAGAACCTTGACCTGCTTGGCGTCAGTGTGGGGATCACTGACAGGAGTAGCATAGCGGGAGGTGTCTTTGGCAAGGCGGCGGAAGTAATCTCTTACTTGCGAATGAGGTTGATCCGGTACGTTCTCTTCTTGCACCGGCAGGCCGTTGAATACGGTCTGCCATTGCTCGGGAACGGACTCAGGATCGGCAAGGTAAGCCTCATAAAGGTCTTCTACATAGGTCGCATTGGCACCGGCCAGGTAAGAAGATTCCAGCCAGGCTTGCATTACGCCATTGTGCATCTTTATCCCTTTGTTACGTCTTGACAGGGCTACTGTCGTTCTGGTCATCGAGTCAAAGCCGCCCTCGCGGGCGGCGGATTATCTAGCTGGGACGATTAAACCGCCCGTTTCAACAGCATGGACTTGATGTGACCAATGGCCTTGGTGGGGTTCAGGCCTTTGGGACATACATTCACGCAGTTCATGATGCCATGGCAGCGGAATACGCTAAAAGCGTCATCCAGTTCGGACAGTCGTTCGTCGGCAGCGGTGTCGCGGCTGTCGGCCAGCCAGCGGTAGGCAGCCAGCAAACCGGCCGGGCCGATAAACTTGTCCGGATTCCACCAGAAAGACGGACAGGCCGTTGAACAGCAGGCGCACAGAATGCACTCGTACAGTCCATCCAGCTTGGCGCGTTCTTCCGGTGACTGCATGTGTTCCCGTGCCGGCGGTAATTTATCATCGGCAATCAGGAAGGGTTTAACCTTTTCCCACTGGGTGTAGAACTGGCTCATGTCGATCACCAGGTCACGCACCACCGGCAGGCCCGGCAGTGGCCGAATCACCACCTTGTTATCCTTGCCCAGCAAGTCGGACAGCGGCGTAATACAGGCCAGGCCGTTCTTGCCGTTCATGTTCATGCCATCGGAGCCACAGACACCTTCACGACAGGAACGACGGAAAGACAAGGACGGATCCTGTTCTTTCAATGCCAGCAGGGCATCCAGCACCATCATGTCGGAACCTTCGGCTACGTCCAGCCGATAGTCTTTCATGTAAGGCTTGGCATCGGTTTCCGGGTTGTAACGATAAACTGAAATAGTGACTTGCATCTTTATCCCCTCCCCTTAGTAAGTCCGCGCTTTCGGCGGGAATGCGTCACGAAGATTCGGTGACATATTCACGGACCGTCTGCTCATGGACTCGGTTTCCGGGCTGTACAGGGAATGACACAACCAGTTTTCGTCATCACGCTCCGGATAATCGAAACGAGAGTGAGCACCACGGCTTTCGGTGCGGAAGTTCGCGGCCACGGCGGTGGCGTAAGCGGTTTCCATCAGGTTGTCCAGTTCCAGACATTCGATACGCTGGGTATTGAAGTCACGGCTGGTATCATCCAGACGGGCGTTTTTGAGGCGCTCACGAATCTTCTTCAGCTCGGCCAGGCCGGACGCCATGGCATCACCTTCGCGGAATACCGAGAAGTTGTGCTGCATGCACTGTTGCAGATCTTTCTTGATCTGTGCCGGATCTTCGCCGTCGCGATTATTTTCCCAACGGTTATAACGGGCCATGGCCGCGTCTATATCCGCATCGGTAGCGTCTTTGATATCGGTCAGCTCGTTCAGGGCTTCAGTCAGGTGGCGACCCACTGCGCGACCGAACACCACCAGATCCAGCAGTGAGTTACCGCCCAGACGGTTGGCACCGTGTACCGATACGCAGGCAATCTCGCCGACCGCAAACAGACCTTTCACCGGCACATCTTTACCATCGGCATCGGTGGTCAGCGCCTGGCCGTTCACGTTGGTCGGAACGCCGCCCATCATGTAGTGACAGGTAGGAATAACCGGAATCGGCTCTACCACCGGATCCACGTGAGCGAAGGTGCGCGACAGCTCGCAGATGCCAGGCAGACGGGATTCGAGTACGTCCTTGCCCAGGTGATCCAGTTTCAGCTTCAGGTGCGGACCCCAGGGGCCATCGCAGCCGCGGCCTTCGCGGATCTCGATCATCATGGAACGGGCGACCACGTCACGACCGGCCAGGTCTTTGGCGTTGGGCGCATAACGCTCCATGAAGCGCTCGCCGTCCTTGTTCAGCAGATAACCGCCTTCACCGCGGCAACCTTCGGTCACCAGGGTACCCGCGCCGGCGATGCCGGTGGGGTGGAACTGCCACATTTCCATGTCCTGCACCGGCACGCCGGCACGCAGGGCCATACCCACGCCGTCACCGGTGTTGATATGTGCATTGGTAGTGGACTGGAAGATCCGACCGGCACCGCCGGTAGCCAGAATAGTGGCCTTGGCCTTGAAGTACACCAGCTCGCCGGTTTCGATATCGATGGCGGTACAACCCACCACGTCGCCGTCCTGGTTTTTCACCAGATCCAGCGCATACCATTCGGAGAAGACGGTGGTCTTGTGCTTGACATTTTGCTGATAGAGGGTGTGCAGCAGGGCATGACCGGTACGGTCGGAGGCCGCGGCGGTACGCGCCGCCTGTTCACCACCGAAGGCCTTGGACTGGCCGCCGAAGGGACGCTGATACACCTTGCCGTTGTCGAAGCGAGAAAAGGGCAGTCCCATTTTTTCCAGCTCGAGAATGGCTTCGGGGCCACTCTGACACATGAATTCGATCGCGTCCTGGTCACCGATGTAATCGGAGCCCTTGACCGTATCGTACATGTGCCATTCCCAGTTGTCCTCGTGGGCATTACCCAGCGCTACCGTAATACCACCCTGGGCGGATACGGTATGAGAACGGGTAGGAAAAACCTTGGACAAGAGCGCACAGCTCTTGCCGGACTCGGCTATTTGTAGCGCGGCACGCATGCCTGCTCCACCGGCGCCGATCACCACGGCGTCGAATTCGCGAATTGTAATAGTCACCTTATACACCCCACAGTACGACGATACCGGTCAGTACATAAACCAGCAGTAACACCACTATCCCAAACTGGGCCAGACCGCGCCACAAGGCCGGTTTGACGTAGTCAGACAGCACCTGCCAGGCACCAATCCAGCCGTGCATCAGCATGCTGAACAGCGCCAGTAGCGTAAACACCTTGGTAAAGGTCTTGTCGAAGAAGCCCGTCCAGACATCGAAGGTGATGTCGTTGAAGGCGATAAAACCCACCAGGTAGAGGGTGTATAAGGTCAGAATAACGGCCGACGCGCGCATCAACATAAAGTCGTGTACGCCGCTGCGACCAAAGGTTGCAGAATTGGTTACCATACCATTACCCCCGCCAGCAGTGACAACACGATAGTCACACCGAACGCCACCTTGGCGCTCAGCGCACCCGACTCCAGCTCTTCACAGTAGCCCAGGTCCATAATGAGGTGGCGAATGCCGCCTACTATGTGGTAGGCCAGCGCAGTCAGGACACCCCAGAGGATAAAGCCGACGAAGAAACCGTCGAGAATATCCACAACTGCCTTAAACCCGTCTTCGGAAGAAAGCGAGTAACTCAGCAGCCACAACAGGATGGCAAGTGCGAACAGCGTGATGACACCGGAAACCCGGTGCAGGATGGATGCGATTGCAGCGACAGGTTGGCGAATAGTCCGTAGGTCGAGGTTTACAGGTCTCTGTTTTTTAGTCACGGTCTTGCCCACTAGCTCCATTGAGCACGTTAGTTATTGTTTTAACGGATAAAGCCCGGATATACGAAATGGGATATGAGAGAAAATGCGCACGGAAATCCGGATGCCCGAGGGCGTTCTGAACACCAGTGATTACATTTACAACAGACCCAAAACTGCACCATATATCCTCGGGGTCCAGTATATGGAGGAGAAAAATAATTACAATGAAGGGTCTGCTGCAATTGCCAAATGTGTAAAGCCGATCGCACAACGACGTCAACCCCTTGTCCACCGCGTCGAGGAAAATTGACATTACCCCCCGGTTCTGTTTTCAATATGCCCGCACCATGGGAGGCAATAGTAGTTAGATATTTAATTGAACTATGTAAAAATGCCTATCCGTGGACCTATTATAAGAAAGCGAAGGAGACGTGCTATGGCTGACCAAAAGGCCACTCTACACTTGCCCGGCAAGGAACCCATTGAGCTTCCAATCGCCTCAGGCACTGCTGGTTATGATGTGATTGACATCACCACGCTGGGCTCACATGGGTACTTCACCTACGACCCCGGTTTTATGGCCACTGCGTCCTGCCAGTCCGAAATCACCTATATCGACGGTGACAAGGGCATACTGCTGCACCGCGGCTATCCCATCGACCAACTGGCCCAAAACGCCAGTTACCTCGAAGTCTGCTACCTGCTGCTGTACGGAGAGGCGCCCACCGCCAAGCAGTTCGATCAGTTCCAACGCCTTATCATGCGTCATACCATGGTACACGAGCAGCTGTCGTCCTTCTTCAAGGGCTACCGCCGTGACGCTCACCCCATGGCTATCGTCTGTGGTGTTATTGCCGGCCTGTCGGCCTTCTACCATGATCCGATGGACATCAATAACCAGGAACACCGGGAAATTGCCGCGCATCGCATGGTTGCCAAGATGCCGACCATCGCCGCCATGGCTTACAAATATTCCATCGGCCAGCCGTTCGTTTACCCGCGTAACGACCTGAGCTATGCGGCCAACTTCCTGCAGATGATGTTTGCCGTGCCGTGCGAAGACTACAAGGTCAACCCCATCGTCGAGCGCGCCATCGACCGCATCTTCACCCTGCATGCGGATCACGAGCAGAACGCTTCTACCTCGACCGTGCGCCTGGCCGGCTCCAGTGGTGCCAACCCCTTCGCCTGTATCGCCGCCGGCATTGCCTCGCTGTGGGGCCCCGCTCATGGGGGTGCCAACGAAGCTTGCCTGATGATGCTGGAAGAAATCGGCTCTGTGGATCGTATTCCCGAGTTTATCGATCGCGCCAAGGACAAGGACGACCCCTTCCGTCTGATGGGCTTCGGTCACCGGGTTTACAAGAACTTCGACCCGCGTGCCACCGTGATGCGCGACACCTGTCACGAAGTGCTGGACGATCTGAAAATCGAAGATCCGCTGCTGGACGTGGCCATGGAGCTGGAGCGTATCGCGCTGTCAGACCCCTACTTCGTCGATCGCCAGCTGTACCCGAACGTCGATTTCTATTCAGGCATCATCCTGAAGGCCATCGGTATTCCGACCTCCATGTTCACCGTGATCTTCGCCCTGGCGCGCACCGTGGGCTGGATGTCACACTGGAACGAGATGATGTCCGATACCAAGCAGAAAATCGGTCGTCCGCGCCAGCTGTACACCGGTGCACCCGAGCGTGAGTTCAAATCTCAGGTCGAGAAATAACCGCCGTTAAGCATTACCGCTAAACAGCAAAAAGCCGGCATCAAGTGCCGGCTTTTTTAGGGTGAAGAGAAAGCGCAGCGCCTGCGTTGTATGCATATTGCACGAATGTAGGCACTGCTTTAGCTGTGCAATATCGCGCTGCGATATCCCAACTCAGGTTTTTTCTGTACCGCTCTAAATGTTAAACCCACAGACCCATTCGGTGGCATGAGAACTCGTGCACCAGAACCTGCTGCGCAGGTTTTCGCGGCTAAAGCGCGCGACTACATTCGTGCAATATGCATGTGACGACGCCGCCGATATTTTCATACAGCCACAACAACAACACCGAACCTGTCGGGTTCGGTGTTTTGTATTTTACTTACAGCTTATCGCTGACGGCTTACCGCTTTGTGTTCGCTTATTCCGCTTCGTGGCTGGAATACTCAGCCATCAGTTCACCGGCCTTGTCGACCATCTTGCTCGAGCCCACAAAGTAGGGGGTGCGCTGATGCAGCTCGGTCGGCTTGATTTCCATGATACGGCGGAAACCATCGGTCGCCTTGCCACCGGCCTGCTCGGCCATGAACGCCAGCGGGTTACACTCATACAGTAACCGCAGCTTGCCCTTGGGGTTGCTGGTGCCGGACGGATAGATATAGATGCCGCCCTTGAGCATATTCCGATGGAAGTCCGATACCAGAGAGCCGATATAACGTGAGCTGTAGGGGCGCCTGGTTTCTGCATCTTTTTCCTGACAGAACTTCAGGTACTTCTTCACCCCTTCCGGAAACTTGATGTAGTTGCCTTCGTTGATGGAGTAGATGGTGCCCTGCTCGGGAATACGAATGTTCTCGTGAGACAGGCAGAAGGAGCCCAGGGTCGGGTCGTAGGTAAAGCCGTGCACGCCGTTACCGGTGGTGTAGACCAGCATGGTGGAAGAGCCGTACACCACGTAGCCGGCGGCCACCTGGTTCACGCCCGGCTGCAGGAAGTCTTCGATACCGACCGGCTGACCGGGCTCGCTGATGCGACGGTAGATGGAGAAAATGGTACCGATGGACACATTCACGTCGATGTTGGAAGAGCCGTCCAGCGGATCCATCAACACCACGTATTTGGCATTACACTGACTCTTGTCATCGAAGGCCACAAAGTGGTCTTCTTCTTCAGACGCAATGCCACAGACTTCGCCACGGGCTTCCAATGCCGCTTTAAATACGTCATTGGCGAACACATCCAGTTTCTGCTGTGTTTCACCCTGCACGTTTTCACTGCCATTGCTGCCACCAATAATGTCGGTGACAAGGCCGGCCCGGTTGATTTCCCGGTTCACCACCTTGGCGGCGCGACGGATAGACGACAACAGCGACGACAGCTCGCCGCTGGCGCTGGGGTATTCAGCCTGATTCTTAATGATGTATTCACCCAGGGTAATCATATAGTTCCTCGAACGTTTTCTTGAGACGCTTAGCCGCCATAACTGCGGGGCAATGTACCCCGTTAACGCTTTTATTGCATAATTTTTTGCTTATCGGACTGAGCCCGGCGTCAGCGAACAGCCAGCTGCCGACGTACTGCTTCCAGATCCTCCGGGGTATCAACCCCCGGCGGCGGTATCTCACAGGCATCGGCCAGCGCTATCGACTCGCCATGCCAGAGCACTCGCAGCTGCTCCAGTTTTTCCAGCTGCTCCAGCGGGCTGACCGGCAACGCCAGGTAGCGGCGAATAAAACCGGCCCGGTAGGCATAGATGCCGATATGCCGTCGGCAGTGGCCCAAATCCGGTGTGCCGTCGGCCATGCCATCCCGGTCGAAGGGAATGGCGGAGCGGCTGAAATACAGTGCTCGTCCGGCGTCACTCTGCACCACCTTGACCACATTGGGGTCGGTCAGCTGAGCTACGTGCTCAAGCGGGGTGGCCAGTGTCGCCATGGGCGCATCGCTGTCGGCCAGCAGGCCGGCCACCTGATCTACCAGAGTCGGCGGCAGCAGCGGCTCGTCACCCTGCACATTCACGACGATGTCATCCGCCGCCAGCCCCAGCAGTTCAACCACCTCGGCCAGGCGTTCGGTGCCGGACTCATGATGGGCGCCGGTCATGCAGACCTCGACGCCGCTGTGTGCCAGCGCATCGCGAATACGAACATCGTCGGTGGCCACCACGACCCGGCCGGCGCCGCTCTGTTGCGCCTGCTCCGCCACTCGCAGAATCATCGGCTTGCCGTGAATATCGGCCAGCGGCTTACCGGGCAGACGGGTCGAACTGAAACGGGCGGGGATCACCACGACGAAGCTCATGCGGGCAGCTCGTCCAGGTCCAGTTTGCGGGCCCGATTTTCCAGCAGTACCGGAATATTTTCGGTAATGGGATAAGCCAGTCGATCGAAGCGGCAAACCAGTTCGTTATGGGTCCGGTCCAGCTGTAACTTGCCCTTGCATACCGGGCAGGCAATAATTTCCACCAGTTTGGCGTCAATCGCCATGATCTAGCTCCTTGAGTCGAGTTAAAAGCAGTTGTTCGAATTCGGCGGGCAATCGGGCATCCACCGGCACAAACCAGGTATTGTCATGACCCCCCGGCCATTTGACGGCGTCTTTTTCGGTAATCAGCAGCGGCGCCGACTGCAAGCCGGTGAGTTGCTCAGGGGTCACCGCCTTGTGATCGGCCAGCGCCAGCCGCTGTTCCAGTATAAAGCCCAACTGCTCCAGGGTCGTAAAAAAACGCGGCGGATGACCGATGCCCGCCAGGGCATGAATGCGGTCGCCCGGCTCGGGGGTGGCCTGTGTGCCGCCGACCGCTTGCAGGGCACCGGGTTCGAGCGTCATCTGGTACTCTCCGGCATAGACCGGGCCGCCATTATTGATAATCGCATCCACCCGGTCCAGCCGCCACAAGCCCTCGCGCAGGGGGCCCATCGGCAGCAGGTGGCCGTTACCGAAGCGTCGCTTGCCATCCACCACCACCAGTTCGATGTCCCGGGCCAGGGCGTAATGCTGCAGGCCGTCGTCGCTGATGATGATATCAACTCCCAGGGACGCCAGCAGGGCCGCCGCCTCTCCCCGTTTGGGGCCAACGACCACGGGGCAGCCGGTGCGCCTGTGGATCAGCACCGGCTCGTCACCGGCCTGCCCGGGCCCGGTGTTCGCCTCAAGCAACAGCGGATACTGCTCGGCTTTGCCGCCGTAGCCGCGGCTGATCACCCCGGGGGTATAACCCTGCCGGCGCAGCCACTCTACCAGCCAGACAACCAACGGTGTCTTGCCGTTGCCGCCCACGGTCAGGTTACCGACCACCACCACCGGCACCGGCGCCCGGTACACCGCCTTGCTCCCCCGCCTGAACAGCCAGCGGCGCAGGCCGCTGACCAGCGCAAACAGCACGCTCACGGGGGCAAGCAACCACAGCCAGGTGGCGGTTTTGTACCAGGCCTGCATCAGCCCTCGCCGTACTGAATGCTTCTGAGCTGGGCATACACGCCCTGGCGCTCAAGCAGCTCGAGGTGAGAGCCCCGCTCCACCACCCGGCCTTCGTCGATCACCAGGATTTCGTCGGCGTTTTCGATGGTAGACAGGCGATGGGCAATCACCAGCGCGGTTCTGTCTTTGCGCAGGGCGTCCAGCGCCGCCTGAATATGGCGCTCAGACTCGGTGTCCAGCGCCGAAGTCGCCTCATCCAGGATCAACAACGGCGCATTGCGCAGCAGGGCCCGAGCGATGGCGACACGCTGACGCTGACCACCGGACAGGCTGGCACCGTTTTCGCCGATAATGGTGTCGTACCCCTGTTCCAGCTTGTTGATGAATTCATCCGCATAGGCCACCTTGGCCGCCGCGATAATTTGCTCCCGGCTGTATTTGCCTTCGGCCGCATAGGCGATATTGTTGGCGATGGTGTCGTTGAACAGATGTACCTGCTGGGACACCAGCGCAAACTGACGGCGCAAATCGCTCAATTTGTACTCGCGCAGGTCCACGCCGTCGAGGCGGATTTCGCCGGCATCGATATCGTAGAAACGGGTCAGCAGGCTGGCGATGGTGCTCTTGCCGGAGCCGGAGCGACCGACCAGTGCTATGGTCTTGCCGGGCTCAAGTGTGAAACTCACGTCCTTCAGCGCCGCATTTTCCTTGGTGGGATAGGTAAAGCCGACCCGGTCAAATTCGATCTGGCCACGGGCCCGGTCCAGAGGCCGGGTGCCCTGATCCTTCTCTCCTTCGCTATCGATCAGGCCGAACAGACTCTGACAGGCGGCGATACCGCGCTGATAGGAGGCATTGACCTGGGTCAGGCTCTTGAGCGGGCGCATCAGCATCATCATGGAGGTGACGATGACGGTAAAAGTGCCGGGGGTCAGTTGGTCCTGAATGTTGTCGAAGGTAGAGACATACAAGAGGATGGCCAGGGCGCTGGAGGCAATCACCTGTACCAGAGGGGTACCGATGGAGTCTGCCGCCACCATCTTCATGTTCTGCTGGCGCACCGCATTGCTGACCCGGTGAAAACGACCCGACTCCACCTTCTGGCCGTTGAACATCAGCACTTCTTTATGGCCTTTCAGCATCTGCTCCGTGCTGCTGGTGATGTTGCCCATCGCATCCTGCATGCCGCGACTGAGGCGACGAAAACGACGGCTGATCACCGCTATCATGACCCCGACTACGGGACCGACCGCGAAGAAGATCAGCGACAGCTGCCAGGAATGATAGAACATCAGCCCCAGCAGGCCGATCACGGTGGCGCCTTCGCGCACCAGGGTCACCAGGGTCGAGCTTGCCGCCGACGACACCTGAGAGGCGTCGTAGGTCACCTTGGACAGCAGGTTGCCGCTGTTATTGCGATCGAAAAAGGCCACCGGCATCGCCATCAGCTTGCCGAACACCTGCTGCTGCAGCGACATCACCACATGGTTGCCGACCCAGGCCATGCAATAGCCAGACAAAAAGGTACAGACACCGCGCAGAAATACGATGCCGATAACAAACAGCGGCATCCATTTCAGCACGTTGGGATCCTGACCGGTGAGTCCTTCATCGATCAGTGGCTTGATGGAATAGACAAAGGTGGTATCGACGGCCGCATAGCCCGCCATGCCGATAATGGCGGCCACCAGACCGAGTTTGCGCTCCTTCACATACCCCAGCAACCGCTTGAGCACGGGCCAGGAAGAGGAGTGGTCATCTTGGGACATAAAGTCTCTGCCTTGAAAAACGAGGCGCTATTCTAACGGCTTACTGGGTCTCCCGCCAGTCGTCAACCAGGCATTGAGCCGATGATACCAGGGGCCGGGCCGCCGGGACTGCAGCAGCCGCCAGCGGTGACCGTCTGAGACCAGGTGCACCATGCCATGATCTCCCGTGATCAACTGGGTCACCCCCTGGCGGTTGAAGCGGGCCACCACCTCGGAAGACGGAAAGCCCCAGCGATTGGCAAAACCGGCGGTATGCACCACCCAGTCCGGTGCCACCGCCCGGATAAAGGCGTCGCTGGAAGAGCTGCGACTGCCATGATGGGGGCTCAGCAACAGCTGGGCCCCCACCGGCTGACCCAAAGCCAGCAGGCCCTGCTCGGCCTTGGCTTCTATGTCTCCGGTCAGCAGCAAAGACACTGTGCCATCCCCTATATGCAGCACACAGGAGTCGTTGTTGCGATGGCCACTCGGGGTGACCGGCCACAGTGCCCGCATCGTCAGTATCCCCCAAACTTCCACTTGCCCCGCACGACAATGCAGCCCGTCCGGCCAGACACCCCGTCGAAAGTGCACCGGCAGAGTCGCGGCCAGATATTCCCGGTTTCCGCTATGATCCCGGTCGTCGTGACTGACCACCAGATAGTCGAGCTCGTCGATGCCCAGTCGGGTCAGCAGCGGCAGTATCACCCCGTCGGCCATGTTGAAACCCGAGTCGAAGCGGTTGCCGGTGTCATAGAGCAGCGCCCGCCGGCCCTGGGTCACCAGTACCGAGAGCCCCTGCCCCACATCCAGTATCCGCACCTCCCAGCGGGGCTGTGGCCCTTGTTTAAGCAGGATCGGTTGAAGTACGCCCGGTTGCAGCAAGACCAGATACATGCCCAGCGCCATCAGCCAGCGCGCCCTGGGTAACAGCCCGGCAAGCGACAGCAAAAACAGCAACAGCCAAAGCCCCTGGGCCCGGGCCGACAAAGCCTGCCAGGGCGACAGGCTGTCATTCAGCCAGTGCAGCCCATTCATCAAGGGCTCGAACAGGGCGTTCAGCAATACCAGCACCGCCATGGCAATCCCGGGTGCCGGCAGCAACAGCAGACAGGCCAGCAGCAACAGCGGGATCAGCAGCAGCGAAAACAAAGGGATCAACAGCATGTTGACCGGCAACGACAGCCAGCTGATGCCGCCGAACAGCAGGATAATCAGCGGCAGCAACAGCAGACTCAACCCCAGCTGCAATCGCCACAGGCTGCGTCCCTCAAGCCAGCCGGCACTCACCAGCAGGGCGGCCACCGCCAGCACCGACAGCCAGAACCCCAGATCCAGCGCCAGCCAGGGCATGACCGCCAGCAGCAGCGTCATGGTCAGCAATAACAGGCGTCGGCCGCTCCAGAAGCGTCCCCAGCAAAACAAGCCCAGCCACAGCAGCAACATCAGCAGCGCCCGCTGGGTGGGCACCGAAAAACCCGCCAGCCAGGCATACCCCAGTGCCAGCCCTCCCGCCACCACAGCGGCCAGTAGCCGACTGCCACTCAGGCGCCCGGCCAGCAGCCCCAGCCCCGCCACCAGCCCGATATGCAGGCCGGAGATGGCAAATAGATGGCTCACCCCCAGACCACGCAACATATCCCAGTCTGCCTGCTTCAGCCCGCTGCGATCCCCCACACTCAGGGCCAGCAGCCAGCGCCGGCCAGGCAAGTCGGCCGTCATGGTCCCGATATGTCGTGCCAGCCGGGTACGGTTTGATGCATCGGCGGCCTGGTGTCCCAGGGTGCCGGTCAGATAGCCACGGGCCGTGATCCCCTGCCCCAGCAGCCAGCGTGCACTGTTGAAGCTGCCCGGGTTATGCAGACTGTGGGCTGGCTGTAACCGACTGATCGACTGAATATTATCCCCGACGGCCGGCATCTCGTCCGGGCCATACCAGGACAGCAGCACCCGCGGCCGGGGGGAAAGTGCTTGACCATTCAGGCTTTTCAGACTGACAATCAGCCTACTTGCGCCACGCTCCCGGTGCTGAACACTGTCTACCGTACCGGCGACAAGCTGGCTGCGCTGGAACAAGTCGGGAGAGTGCAGCCAACTCAGTTGCCAGTGGCTGTAACACAGCGCCCAGACCAACCCGAACAACAGGCAGGCCATCGCCGGCCTTGGCCGCCAGCACAAGCAGCCCAGACAAACCAGTGGCAACCACCAGTCCCAGGCGGGAAGCCAGGGCCAGATCATGATGGTTGATATGCCGAAGCAGAAAAAGAACAGCCGCTTATCCATCCGATAAGTATTGCGGACCTGGAACAGATGCCAAAAAAGACGTTAAAACGCCTGATGCCCGATCCGGGCACCATTAAAAACCACAAGTACCTGAGCCTGCTTGGCAGCAGACTGCACGACAATAACCTGTGGCATCTCAATCGGCATTCGGCCGCCGGCGCCTTTGCCGTCGGTCTGTGTTGTGCCTGGCTGCCCATCCCCTTTCAGATGGTGCTGGCCGCCGTGCTGGCCATGACCTTCAGGGTCAACCTGCCGCTGTCGGCGGTGCTGGTCTGGATAAGCAACCCGCTGACCATGCCGCCGATGTTCTATTTTGCCTATCGGCTCGGCTCTTTTCTGCTCGACAGGCCCCAGCAATACAAACACTTCGAACTAAGCCTGAGCTGGCTAAGCAGCGCCATGACCACAGCCGGACCCTCTTTACTGCTGGGCTGCGGGGTCATGGCCCTGGTCAGTTCGGCGACCGGCTTCATGGTGATCCACGGGCTCTGGCGCTGGACGGTGTCGCGCCGCTGGAAACTGCGCAGGCGTCACCGCTGATGCTGCGCCAGTGGTTGCGAGACCGGATGCCAAGCCAGGACACCCTGCGTCAGCATCGCATACTGGCCCTGTTCGGCGAACGCCTGCTCGATCCCGACTACTGGTGCTGCAACCGCCATTCTGCCGCCGTGGCGGTGGCCGCCGGTCTCTTTGCCGCCTGGATGCCCCTGCCCATGCATACCCTGGTGGCCATTGGTCTGGCCGTGCAGTTTCGCGGCTACCTGCCGCTGGCCATCGCCATGGTGTGGGTCAACAACCCGCTCACCCTGGCACCGATGTTTTACTTCGCCTACCGGCTCGGCGCCCGGTTGCTGGATACCCCCGAACTGGTGTTCAACGGCTCACTGGAGCAAGAGGCCCTGGCCATGGCGATCCCCCTGCTGACCGGCACCCTGCTGATGGGGCTGAGTTGCGCCCTGCTGGGCTGGATAATCACCCGACTGGGCTGGCGCTGGAAGGTACAACTGGCCTGGAAACTACGGCGAGAAAAACGGCGGGAACAATAAGCAACAACACCCCGCCTCCCCCTGGTGAATATCCGCTGTTATGCCTGTCACGCCGCTGCCAAGGGGGAGGAGCAATTCGGCTCTGGTGATCAGCCTAACTCTGTGTACTCCCTCCCCTTAACCCCGGTCTGTCAGAACAACAGCGGGGTGCAACGCAAGGGGAGGGTCGGGGTGGAGTTACTGCATATCACTCATTTCTTACAGCTTATCGCTTAAAGCTGCTTTTAAGCTTCTCCCAGCAACTGCCTTGGCAGCAGCTTGCCCGCGCGCCAGGCCGGATAAAGGGTGGCGATAAAAATCAGCACCAACGCCGAACCGGTCACCAGCCATAAATCCGCCCAGTGAAACTCGGTGGGAATGAAGTCGATGAAATACACCTCCGGGTTCAGGAACTGATGCCCGGTCAGGCGTTCCAGACCCGCCACCAGCTCGGACAACCGGGTCGCCAGCAGTAGCCCCAGGGCGCCGCCGATCAGCACGCCGGTTACGCCGTTAAGCAGGCCCTGCACCATGAAGGCACCGCGGATCTGCCAGGGCCCCGCCCCCATGGTCTTGAGGATGGCGATATCGCCTTTTTTCTCGTTCACCGCCATCACCAGGGTCGAGACGATGTTGAAGCTGGCCACCGCCATCACCAGCAGCAGCACCACTATCATCAGGGTGCGCACCAGCTGTATGTCTCTATAAACATTGCCCTGGCTTTCCATCCAGCTGCTCACATAAAACGGCGCCGGCAGGCCCATGCCCGCATTCATGGTCAGGCGGTCGGCTGCCAGCACCTCATTCACCCGCAAATGAAAGCCGGAGATAGTATCACCCAGCTCTTTCAGCTCCTGGGCATCCTGCAGATGGGTATAGCCCAGCACGGTGTCGAGCTGACCGCCGATGCTCACCACTCCCTCCAGAGTAAAACTGTGCCGCCGGGGCGAGCCAAAGCCCTGACTGCCCGGCGAGGGCAGCAGCAAGGACACCCGGTCGCCTACCTCCAGCTCCAGCTGCTCGGCGATGGCCTTGCCGAGGATCAGCCCCCGCTCACCAGGAACCAGCACATTCAGGCTGGCGCCGCCGAGGTAGGGCGTCAGCTCCGATACTTTCGACTCAAGCTCCGGCACCACGCCCTGCAGTTGCACCGCCTTCAGCTTGTCGCCCCTGCTGAGCAGCCCTTCCAGCGGCACATAGGGCGACACCGCCAGTATGCCGGGTGCGGCCTCCATCTCGCTGACCATGTCGCGCCAGCCTTCGACCGGCCCCTCGGCGGTATGAAGCTGGCCGTGAGGCAGCACCGACAGGATGCGGTTTTCCAGCTCGCGTTCGAAGCCGTTCATCGCCGACAACCCCAGGATCAGCGCACTGACCCCGATGGCGATGCCCAGAATCGAGGCCACCGAAATAAAGGAAATAAAGCGGTTGCGCCGCCGGGCCCGGCTGAAACGCCAGCCCAGAAAGACACTTAACGGACGAAACATCAGCCTTGCTCCTGCTGTCGGCTATCAACCAGGCCGCCGTCCACCAAGCGGCCATCTACCAGCCGGCATTGTCGGTCGAGCCGGGCGGCCAGCGCCAGATCGTGGGTCACCACCACCAGGCCGGTGCCCAGCTCGCTTTGCAATTCGGCCAGCAGCGCAAACACCTCGGCGGCGTCTGTGGGCGTCCAGGTTACCGGTAGGCTCATCGGCCAGCACCTAGCCGGGGGTCTTGTTGACCAGGGCCCGGGCGATGGCCACCCGCTGGCGCTCACCGCCAGACAGGGCCGAGGGTCGGTGATCCAGCCGGTGACCCAGCCCCACCCGCCGGAGCAGGGCTTCGGCCTGCTCTTTGGCCTCGCTTACCGGCCGACCGGCAATCAGCAAGGGCATGGCGGCGTTTTCCAGGGCGCTGAACTCGCCCAGCAGGTGATGAAATTGATAGACAAAGCCCAATTTCTGGTTACGAAACCGGGCCTGGCTGCGGGCCGACATCTGGTGCAGGTCTTCCCCTTCCACCAGCACCCGGCCATGGGTCGGGGCATCCAGGCTGCCGAGCAGATGCAGCAGGGTACTCTTTCCCGAGCCGGAACTGCCCACCACCGCCAGGCTTTCGCCGGCGGAAAGTTGAAGGCTGATGCCATCCAGTATGGTGACCGGTTGCGCCCCGTCCTGATGGGTTTTACCCAGATTCTCGACCACTAACAGGGGGTTATTCATAACGCAAAGCCTCGGCTGGATGAACCCGTGACGCCCGCCAGGCCGGATAAAGGCTGGCCAGAACGCACAGTAATAAAGTGGAAAACAACACCATGATCAGTTGCCCCGGCAACAGTAACACCGGCAGCTGGTTGCCCCCGGCGGCGGAATAAAAGTTGATGCCCATCAGGTTAAGCACCCCGTCCAGATTCAGGCTCAGCAGCAGGCCCAGAGCAAAGCCCAGCAGGCTGCCCAGCACGCCGCTGAAACCGCCCTGGATCATGAACACCGCCATCACCCGGTAACGGCTCAGGCCCAGGGTTTGCAGCATGGCGATTTCGGCTTCCTTGTCGGTCACCACCATCACCATGGCCGACAGAATATTGAAGGCCGCCACCAGGATGATCAGCGCCAGCATCAGGCTCATCAACCGTTTCTCCATTGCCACCGCCTGAAACAGCTCACCCCGGCTCTGCTGCCAGGTTTCGTATTTCAGCCCTTGTGGCAGGGCCGGCAGCCGTGACAGCTCGAAGGGGTCGGTCAGCCACAGACGCAGGCCGGAGGCCTGACCCGGCGCATAGCGCAGCAGGCGGGCCGCATCGTCGAGCCGGGCCAGCACCAGCTGCCGGTCTACGTCGTTACCGGTACTGAAGGTGCCCACCAGAGTAAAGAGTCGCTGGCTCGGCACCCGACCCAGGGGTGTGAATCGGCTGCCCTCGGTCACCGTTACCCGCACCTGATCGCCAGGCACCACGCCAAGGCTTCGGGCCACACCCGCGCCCATCACCAGGCCATAAGGCAGATATTCGAAATATTCCCGGGTGCGCGGATCCAGCCCCTGCAGCAATTTATCCTGGTTATTGGCCGGATCCAGGCCGTAGAGCTCGACCCCGGTCAGATGACCCGGGCCCTGCACCATGGCCTCGGCACTGATAAAGGGCGTGGCGGCGGTCACCACCGAATCGGGAGCAAACAATTCCCGGTACTGGTCCGGCTCGTCCAGTCGGCGCTGGTCGTTGGTCACAATGGCATGGGGAATAACACCGAGCATGTGATCTTTCATCTGTTGCTCGAAGCCGTTCATCACCGCCGACACCAAAATCAGGGCGGTCACACCCAGCAGAATACCGATGGTGGAAAAGCCGGAAACAAAGGACGCGAAGCTGCGTCGCCCCCGGGCCCCGGCATAGCGTAAACCCAACATCAGCGTCAGGGGTTGAAACATGGTGTAATCTTCCGTTTTTTAAAGGGTTTTACGTCACCCGCAAGTTGCGGAATAATAAAGGCATGTGAATGGCGCAACAAGAGCAGCGAATGATGGCAGCCCCTTATTTCAGCATCGACTACCAGGATCAGGTTAACCTGATCCCCCTGACTGATGGCGAAACAGTGCCCGATGCGGACGCCCTGGAGGCCGAAATACCCGCGCCGTTCAAGCTTATCAGTGAAGTGACTCACATCGATACCAATAATGCCCTGATCCGCGCCAGCCTGCAGCTGCAGGCCAAACAACTCAAGGCCCGTGCCGAACGCCGCGCCCAACAGGACGATGCATCACGCCCATGATACAAATTCCCAGCCCCACTCCCCGCCCCAGAGCCAGCCTGGGCCAGCTGATTGGCAGCAGCCTGGCGCTGGCCATCGCCGAACAGGTCAGACAACAGCAACAGCTGGTGCTGCTGGTGGTTCCCGATACTCCCACGGCCCTGCGCCTGGAGCAGGAAGTACGCCACCTGCTGGCCGACGAGACACCGGTAGCGCTGTTTCCGGACTGGGAAACCCTGCCCTACGATCAGTTTTCGCCCCATCAGGACATCATCTCCCAGCGGCTAGAGACCCTGTATGGGTTGCCGGCGCTCAAGCGCGGCCTGCTGATTGCGCCCATCACCACCCTGATGCTGCGCACCCCGCCGCGCGACTGGCTGGAGCAGAACAGCCTGCTGCTGAACACCGGCGACAAACTGGACCTGCACGCCCTGCGCAGCCGGCTGGAGCGCGCCGGTTACCGAGCGGTGGAGCAGGTGCTGGAGCACGGTGAGTTTGCCGCCCGGGGCGCCCTGCTGGATCTGTACCCCATGGGAGCGAACGAGCCCGTGCGCATCGACTTTTTCGATGACGAAATCGACACCCTGCGCCCCTTCGACCCCGACACCCAGCGATCCAGCGACAAGGTGAAGCAGGTGCGGCTGCTGCCGGCGCGGGAATTCCCTACCGACGACGCCGCCATCGAGCGCTTTCGTGGCCAGTACCGGGAACGCTTCGCCCTGCGCAACGAGCCGGAGTCGCTTTATCACCGCGTGAGCCAGAGCCAGTTCCCGCCCGGTATCGAGCACTACTTTCCGCTGTTCTTCGAGCAAATCCAGACCCTGTTCGACTCGCTACCCGAGCAACTGCTGGTACTGGGTGTCGGCGAGCTGAACGAAGCCGCCGACGTCTTCTGGCAGGATGTACAGAGCCGCTATGAAGACCGGCGCCACGACCAGCTGCGCCCGCTGCTGTCCCCGGACGAGCTTTACCTCAAGCCCGACGCCCTCTTGCACCAGCTCAACAAGTGGCCCCGGCTGCAACTGAGCGCTACCCCGGTGCTGGAAAAAGGCGAGCGGCAAAACGCGCCTATCAGCGCCCTGCCCACGCTTGAAGTAGAGCACCAGAAAATCGAGCCTCTGGCCCGGCTGCTGAGCTTTTGCGAAAACTTCAAAGGCCGCATCCTGTTCTCGGTCGAAAGTGCCGGTCGGCGCGAGGCGCTGAGCGAGCTGCTGGCGGGCAGCTCAATCAAGCCCTGGCCCTGTGATAACTTCTCACATTTTCTGGCCGGCAAAGACCCGATTGGTCTGCTGGTCGGCCCCCTGTCTCAGGGCTTTATTCTCGACGACAAGCTGGCGCTGATTTGCGAAGGCGACCTGCTCGGCGGCCGGGTCATACAGCGCCGGCGGCGGGAAAAGTCCGCCAGCCTGAGTCCGGACACCCTGATCCGCAACCTGGCGGAGCTGTCCATCGGTCAGCCGGTGGTGCATCTGGATCACGGCGTAGGCCGCTACACCGGGCTGCAAACCCTGGACGCGGGCGGGCTCAAGTCCGAATACCTGACCCTGGAATACGCCGGTGGCGACAAGCTCTATGTGCCGGTCACCGCCCTGCATCTGGTGGGCCGCTACAGCGGCGCCGACGATCCCAATCTCAACCGGCTTGGCAACGACACCTGGGCCAAAGCCAAACGTAAGGCGGCGGAAAAGGTGCGTGACGTGGCCGCCGAGTTGCTGGATGTATACGCCCGTCGGGCCGCCCAGCCGGGCCAGGCCATCGTTCACGACAAGGTGGCCTATCGCCAGTTTGCCGACGCCTTTCCGTTTGAAGAAACCGACGATCAGCTCACCTCCATCAACGCCGTGCTCACAGACATGACCCAACCCAAGGCGATGGACCGGCTGGTGTGTGGCGACGTGGGCTTTGGCAAGACCGAAGTGGCCATGCGCGCCGCCTTTGTGGCCGTGCATGGCGGCAAGCAAGTGGCGGTACTGGTGCCCACCACATTGCTGGCCCAGCAGCATTACGACAACTTTCGCGACCGTTTCGCCAACTGGCCGGTGCAGGTAGACATCATCAGCCGCTTCAAGACCGGCAAAGAGCAGGACAAGGTGCTCACCGGCCTGACCGACGGCAGCATAGATATTGTGATCGGGACTCATAAACTGCTGAGCCAGGATGTGCGTTTCAAGGATCTCGGCCTGCTTATCGTGGACGAAGAGCACCGCTTCGGCGTTCGGCAGAAGGATCAGATCAAGGCCCTGCGCGTCGACGTGGACATTCTGACCCTGACCGCCACCCCGATTCCCCGTACCCTGAACATGGCCATGGGCGGCATGCGTGACCTGTCCATCATCGCCACCCCGCCCGCCAAACGGCTGGCGGTAAAGACCTTCGTGCGCGAGTCGGACCCGGCTACCATCCGCGAGGCCATACTGCGCGAGCTCAAGCGCGGCGGCCAGGTCTATTACCTGCACAACGAGGTGCAGACCATAGAGAACAGTGCCGACGCCCTGCGCGCCCTGGTGCCCGAGGCCCGCATCGGCATCGCCCACGGCCAGATGCGCGAGCGCGAACTGGAACAGGTGATGTCCGACTTCTACCATCAGCGCTTCAACGTGCTCTTGTGCTCGACCATCATAGAGACCGGCATCGACGTACCCAGCGCCAACACCATCATCATGGACAGGGCCGACAAGCTGGGTCTGGCCCAGTTGCACCAGTTGCGCGGCCGGGTGGGGCGTTCCCACCATCAGGCCTATGCCTATCTGCTGACGCCCCACCCCAAGCGCATGACCACGGACGCCAAAAAGCGACTGGAAGCCATTGCCGCATTGGAAGACCTGGGCGCCGGCTTTGCCCTGGCCACCCATGACCTGGAAATTCGCGGCGCCGGCGAGCTGCTGGGCGACGAACAGACCGGTCAGATCACCGCCATCGGTTTCAGCCTCTATATGGAGATGCTGGAGCAGGCGGTGAAGGCGCTGCAATCGGGCAAGGAGCCGGCGCTGGATCAGCTGCTGCGCGCACAAACCGAAATAGAGCTGCGCCTGCCCGCCCTGCTGCCGGACGACTACATTCCGGACGTGAACATGCGGTTGTCCATGTACAAGCGCATCGCCGCCGCCGAAGACGAGGCCGCCCTGCGCGAGCTGCAGGTAGAGCTGATTGACCGCTTCGGCCTGCTGCCGGAGCCGGGCAAGAACCTGGTGGCGCTGGCCGGACTCAAGCTCAAGGCCAACCTGCTGGGCATCGACAAAATCGACGCCAGTGCCAACGGTGGCAGCATCGCCTTTGCGCAAGATGCCAAGGTGGACCCCATGTATCTGGTGAGCCTGTTGCAGAGCCAGCCGCGCATCTACAAGATGGAGGGGCCCACCAAGTTGCGCTTCGCCATTCCCAGTGACGATGCCAAGAGCCGGCTGGCGCTGATTGGCGACATGCTGAACGAGCTGCATGCCCATCAGGCCTAGCCCTGCGTCATCATTGAATCATGATTTACCCCCACGGAAGGGATAAGATAGCGGCGCAGCCGGCCCCAGGGCCGTTCTGCTGCGCCAGGCCATGAACCATCAGCATCCTGACCGAGAAAAAATGAACGCGAATATTTGCCATACCTCCGCCCAGCGCCCGCTTAAAGTCGGCATTCTGGGCGGCGGTATCGCCGGTGCCACCGTGGCGTTGCGACTGGCGGACATGGGCATTCAGACCCTGCTTATCGAGGCCAGCAGCGGCCTGGTAAACGGCCCGCCCATCTGCCACCTGCACGCGGGCGGCAACCTGTACCGGGAAATCAGCGACCAGCAGTGCCTGACCCTGCTGCGCCAGTCCATCGCCTCGGTGCGCGCCTACCCCAACAGCATCAACCGCCGCCCCACCGTCATCGCCACCCCGATAACCGATCCGGGCGATGCCGAGGCCTTGTTGCCCCGGCTGAAACAGGTGGCGCAGGAATATCAACGGCTGGTGGACGAAGACCCGGCCAACAAGGTGCTGGGCGAACCGGACCAGTATTATCGCTGCTACAGCCGCGAGCAGTTCGAGGCGCTGGCCACTCGCCCCATGCCGGCACATGCCGAGTGTCAGGACGACTGGCTGACGCCGCTGGCCCACCATCTGGACCCGGCTACATTGAAGTTTCCGCTTATTCTGGTGCAGGAATACGGCTGGAGCCTGTTTCGCATGGCGGCCACCGCCACCCTGGCGCTGAACACCGCGCCGAGCTGCGAGCTGCATTTTCATACCCGGGCCACCAGACTGGAGCAATGGCCGGACGGCTGGACCATTCACGGCACTAACCAGGACGGGCAGGAACAGCCGTTCAAGGTGGACTTTCTGGTCAATGCCTGCGGCTTTCGTACCGGGCTGGTGGACGACATGGCCGGTTATCGCCGACAGCGGTTGGTGGAGTACAAGGCCGCCTACGTGGCCCGCTGGCAGACGAGCGGCGACTGGCCGGAGGTGATTTTTCACGGCCAGCGCGGCACGCCCAACGGCATGGCCCAGCTGACCCCCTATCCGAACGGCGTGTTTCAGCTGCACGGCATGACCGACGGCATCACCCTGTTCAAGGGCGGCCTGGCCGCCAGCTGCGACCTTAGCGCCCAGCCCCGGCTGCCCCAACCTTATGTGGCCCAGCTGGACAACGGCTGGCAAACGCCGGACATAGAAGTCCGCACCCAGGACGCCATCGCCCACCTGGCCCGCCTGCTGCCCGCCTTTGGCAAAGCACAGGTCGGCGGCAAGCCGCTGTTCGGTGCCCAGCAGATTCCGGGCAGTGACCCTTCGTTGCGGGCGGCGGACGTGTCGTTTGAGGGCAATCACTATGCGCGGGTAGAAATCGTGAAGGCCAGCTCGGCGCTGACCGCCGCCGACCGCATCGTCGGCCGGCTGGCCGAACTGGGCTGGCTGGAGATGGACGAACAACCCCTGTCACCGAGTCTTGCCCTCACCGAAAGCCAGGATGCCGCCGAGGTAGAGCAGGAAGCCATACGCCTGGCCCGCGAACGCGGCTACCCGGACGAACTGGCCCTGACCATGGGGTAAAGGGGAAACAAGAGGACAAAGGGCCCGCTCCGCCGACTCGCCTCGAGACCTGCCACTCACTGTATCAGCCTGCTGCGAACATTCACCGGATGTTCGGTCAGGCTGATACAACTCGTCACGGCGAGACAAGCTCGCCCCATGTACGCTCAACACATGACATCCCTGTCATGTGATGGTCGGCTGAGCAGATCCCTTTGTCCTCCTGTCGGTTCCTGCGTGGCCTGCAGAAACAAACCGCAACACCCGAACTACTCCGTAGCCGCCGCTTTAGCTGGCGGATCAGACCACTCTGTAGAAACAGGAAGCACAGCGGAAAATGGGGCACACCAAAAAAATCTGGTAAATTAGCCGGATCATGACTGACAGACATAAAGGAGAGTCAATGCGCAGTCACCCGTTGCGTGAGCAGATCATCGCAGAGGTTCATGCCCGACCATTTCAGAAGCTGCAGGCCCCGCTCGGAATGCGGCATATTGCGGTGGTGTATGACGGCGCCCCGCTGAAGGAAATACAGCAAAGCGTGCTCCGGCTCGGCGATATGCTGGGGCTGAAGGAGACCACCGGCAAGTCGCGGTTCTGGCAGGCCGAGAATGCCGACCTGGCACTGCGTTTTGAAGCTCACCACGAATTTTACACCCTGACACTGACCGCACTGAACACACAGGAACTGCCACAGCTGCCGGACGAATGGCTGGCGTGCGTGCCGGGCAGCTTTCTCTGCGGTGCCGAGATCCTGTTCCGCACCCATCAGGCAAATGCCGATGAAGATGCCTGGCTGAATCGGCACTTCGGTGACTATCAGGTCAATAGCTCCATGGTGATGTCTGGCGTCGGCCAGATGTGGACCGACTTTTACCCCCGTGAAGACAGCGGCATGGTACGGGTACTGGTAGAAGACCGCGGCCTGCAGCTACAGCAGGCCGGACGTTTGCTGCAGCGCATCTGCGAAATAGAAACCTATCGCCATGTCGCGCTGCTGGCGCTGCCACTGGCGAACGAAGTGGTGCCGGTGATCAACCAGCTTGAAGCCGAGCTGGTCGACCTCTCGACCCGGGTCGCGCTCGAAGAGCCCTCTGTGCTGCTGCATCAACTGATGAATCTTGCGGAGCGGCTGGAAGCACTGTCGGCAAAAACCTCCAACCGCTTCTCGGCGGCGGATGCCTATTTCGCGCTGGTGAACAAACGGATTGGCGAACTGCGCGAAACCCGCATAGAAGGCCGCCAGACCGTGGAACAGTTTATGGATCGCCGGCTGGACCCCGCCACCCGTACCTGCCGCACCGCCGGCCTGCGCATAGAGCAGCTCTCTCGCCGGCTGGCCCGTACCACCCAGCTGGTGCGATCCCAGGTGGACTTGTCGGTCGAGCAGCAGAACCGCGACATGCTCTCCAGCCTCAGCAAGCGGGCCGGCGAACAGCTGCGGCTGCAGGCCAAGCTGGAAAGCTTCTCCATTATCGTGGTGACCTATTACGCCTTTGACCTGATTGACCGTACGCTGCGCAACCTGGTCGAAAATGAAGAACACCGCCACCTGATGGAAGCGGGCCTGAGCCTATCGGTGCCCTTCATCGCCCTGATGCTCTGGCTCTATATCCGCCGTCTGCTGCGCGGCGTAGGTGAAGACTGACAAGAAAATCAGCTAGGTTTTGCTTCGCTCACAATTTTAGCCAACCATTACTTAGCCTATTATTTGGGCGTTAGCCGGTAAGGATAACGACATGCATATCGGTATTCTGACCATGACTTTTTCTCTGCCGGGATGTGGCTCTCTAAAAGAAAAACGCCAGCGTATAGGGGGCATGCACGAACGGTTCGGGCGCAACCCGGCGGTGGCGGTCTGTGAGAGTGGTGAACACAACAAGCACGATGCCAGCGAATGGTCGTTTGTGGTCGTGGCGGCCTCGAGACGCGAGGTCGAATCCCAGTGCAGCCAGATCGAAGACAAGATACAGCGCACCGTAGAAGGACGCGTGATCAAGGTCACCCGTGAACTCCTCTAGTTAAGTCATAAAATGCACAGGACCCACTATGAACAAAATACAGATAGATATCGTTTCCGATATCGCCTGCCCCTGGTGTGCTATCGGTTATGCCCGGCTGGAACAGGCCATGGAACGACTGGCACCAGAGTATGAGTTCACCATTCAGTGGCATGCATTTGAGCTGAACCCCGACCACACCGGCCAGGGGGAGCCCATACTGCCAGCCCTGGCCAGAAAATACGGGCGGAGCGAGGAAGAGATGCGGGAAAATCAGAGTCGTATGATGACGATTGCCGCCGATCTTGGCCTCAACTTCGAGAAGATACAGCAGCGATTTACCTGCAACACCTTCGATGCCCATCGGTTGGTGAAGTGGGCAGGTGAACAGGGCCGGCAAACCGCCATGAAACAAGCCCTGTTCGACGTGTATTTTGGCAAGGCGATGGATGTCTCCGATCACACTGTGCTATTGAGTTGCGTTGCGGCGCTGGGGCTGGATCCGGCAAAGGCCAAACAGGTACTGGACTCGGATCAATACACTGCCATGGTGCGAGAAGAGGAAGCCACTTACCAGCAGGCAGGTGTGACGTCCGTGCCGGCATTCATTATCAACAACAAGTACCTCATCTCCGGCGCTCAGGAGTCCGATGCCTGGGTGCGGGCATTGCAGGAGGTTGGCGCCGAATCCGCTTGAACTTACCTGACAGGCTTACGACTTAACGCTGCCCGCAGGGCCCATAAATTTTGTTGGCCCAACGGGTCAGGCCGGCGGTAACGCTGCCGAAGTGGTCACCGATCACGATGGGCGTATGCTGAAATTGCTGTTGCAAGAACTGATTCAATACGGGTGACTTGGCGGTACCGCCGGTCACGAATACCACATCCGGCTCACAGCCGGCCTGGGTTATCGCATCGGTCATGAGCGCGGCTATGGTACTCAGTTCTCGGTGGCAGGCCCTGGCAAAGCCGTCTCTGTCCAGATTTACGGTCAAGCCCTTATCTATGTCGGATAAATCGACGAGCTGCTCGGTGCAGTCCGTCAGGGCAATTTTGCTTTGTTCTGCGGCGTTGACCACGCGATAACTGAGTTTATGTTTTTGCACGGTCAACAAGCGCGATAACAGCTCAGGCTGTTCTGCATCACGGACCAGCTGCTCTAAAAACCGGCCATTGGCGGCACTGTAAAATTCGGTTTGATTATGAATGTTGTTAATGGAGACGGCTTGCGAGTAACTATTGGCCGGCACGGGCTTACCGGTTTTCAGCATGCTGTCCAGGCCAAAGCTGGGCATGATGCCTTTAAGCGCAAAGGTAATGTCAAAGTCATTACCACCAACACGTTCACCGGTGTGGCTTAACAAGTCACCGCTTCTGTCTTGTGAAGCCGCCTGTTTCGGCCCCATCAACAGCATGGAGCAATCGGTGGTACCACCGCCGATATCGACCACCAGCACCCGGGTTTCTTTAGTCAGGCAGGCTTCATACTCGAAGCCGGCGGCCACCGGCTCGAATTGAAATTCAACGTCTTTAAAGCCAACGCGTTTTGCGGCATTGGTCAGTATTTGCAGTGCTTGCCGGTTGCTTTCGTCACCTCGCAACCCCTGAAAGTTGACCGGGCGGCCAATCACCGTTTGGCTGACACTTCTGCCGAGTGCCGCTTCGGTTAGCGTTTTTACGTTACTCATCATGGCCGCAACAATGTCTTCAAATAATTCAACTTGTTGTGGCAGCAAGCCCGTCGCACCCAGGAAAGACTTGGGGGATTTGATGTAATAGCCTTCATCGGGCTCTTGCAGATAATGATTCAATGCTTGCTGGCCAAACGACAATTCAGTCGGGTAGCCATCCAATGCCAGCTCTTTTAATTCAATCTGCCCTTTTTGCAGTTGTCTTTGGCGTTGCTGCTGAAAGTTTTTCTGTTCTGCCACTGGCAAGTGTTTGTACAGCCAGTTGACAATAACGTCACGACTCGGGGCATACAACGTTGACGAGATATATCGACCATGATCACCTAGCGTTAAAATTTTCGGGTTATTTTCTTCCATAACGCCGACAGCACAGTTTGAGGTACCGTAGTCAAATCCGATCATGCAGACATCCAAAAACAAAAAGGCCGCGTAGAATACAGGGATGTTCAGCACCAGGCAAGTTGGTGGCGGCAACACCTCGGACAAAGAGCCCGCTCCGCCGACTCGCCGTAAATCCATCCGTGGAGGCTCTCTGTTTCATCCCTGAAACAGAAGGTCGGCCGAGCAGATCCCTTTGCCCTTCTGTTAATCCCGGCGTGCTCTGCGGAAAAACACAACATCAGAGTCAGAGCCTACCCTGTAGCCGCCACTTCAGTTGGCGGATCAGACTACTCCGTAGCAACAGACAGTACTGCGCAATATTGGCGGCAACACGTCGGACAAAGGGCCCGCTCCGCCGACTCGCCGTAAATCCATCCGTGGAGGCTCTCTGCTTCATCCCTGAAACAGAAGGTCGGCCGAGCAGATCCCTTTGCCCTCCTGTCAATCCCAGCGTGCTCTGCGGAAAAACACAACATCAGAGTCTACCCTGTAGCCGCCACTTCAGTTGGCGGATCAGACTACTCCGTAGCAACAACCAGTACTGCGCGATATCGGCAGCAACCTGTCGGACAAAGGGCCCGCTCCACCGACTCGCCGTAAATCCATCCGTGGAGGCTCAGCCGCGCCATCCGTGGCGCGGATGGTCGGCCGAGCAAATCCCTTTGCCCTCCTGTCAATTCCGGCGTGGCCTGAAAAAGAGGCCCCTTCCTCGAACCGCCCACAAAACCATCAACTAACCGTTATGCATCTCACTTTTTCATTTTTGCAATTGCCCTTCCCCACCTCTGCGGCCAGAATAGACGCATTTGAAAACCGGTGTAGCAGGGAATGACGGCCTGAAACGTCAGGGCGGTAGCGTGGGTGAATGATACGATTGGCATACCTGCCCGACCATCCAGACGACTGCATGTGCAGCATATTTAACAGCCATCTGGAAATGATGCGTGAAATCACCACAGGCGATGCGCATTTATCACCCATTGTAATGAGAAATTATCTGCAGATCAGCGGGTTAAGAAAACGTCAATGTTGATACTGCGCACATCTCGGAACAAATATGCGCATGCGTGTATATGAGCATGCGTAGTATTAAAATGTTATACCTAATAATCGAATCAGGAGAATTTATGATGAAGTGGCTATGGGTAGTTGCCGCAACTGTATTATTACAGCCTTCAATTGTAGTAGCAGAAGAAGGCTACATGTGCGGGCACTATTACAAAAACATTCAGAGAAAAGAGAAAAACATTAAGAGCTATGGCTCTGATCTATCTTCCATCGCTAGGGACAAGCTATTTGAAGATTTGAAATTTGACACTACACAGTGCATATCTGAATGCGAAGGTCAGAAATTCAAATATTGCAATGAGATAGCAAAATGGATTTCCAAGTAAGGTATAACAAGGCGCAGCAATCTGACTCCGCAAACCTTGTCACCTTTTCTGCATTCGCAGCAAAGCCGCCAAGTTTGCTACGCAGCTGTGCTAGGCGTTAGGCTTATCCGAGGAGCATATGGACGAAATGGATGATGAGTTAGCTCAAGTATTCGGATATGAAAGTACTGAGCATTACAGGCGTGAAACCGAAGAGCGTGAGCGGGTTTTTAACAAGTCAAGAGACTTTTACAATAAACCTCCGGAAGAATGGCCTGCTATAAAATTTAACTGGGATTACCGATTAGAATCTCAAAGATTTTGCTTTGATGGTCTAACACAGTCTGATTTTGAAAAAATGTATCCTGACGGACTGGTTCTTGGCCATATGCCTCTAAAAGAATTTGATAAATATTTGTGTCATTACAGTCGGCGAGATGGCGACGAATTATGGGAACTTGGCTGTCAATCGAAACTAGCCAAGATGATAGTGTATTTATCTGAGGGAAACCCTATTACTCCTCCTGTAATTAAGCCTATAGAGAATAACGAAGTTATTTTTCAAGGTGGTCATCATCGCTACGCTGTAGCTAAAGCTATAGAAAACGAAGAGGTTTTGTTCTATGCGTACCGTGAACACATTCCAAAACTTAATCAGTTTATGAATATACTTTGGGCATAAGCCTAACAAGTTATTGCAACAGGGAAAATAACAGTAGGCTTTGCTCCTGCGTCGCAAATTATAGCCAACTATTATTTTCCTCTGAGTGAAGCGTCATGCGTAAAGAGAAGGGAATCATGGATTCAGCATTTTCTTAATTAGTAAACTCTATCGGTCTGGAGGCCATAAAAATTATTGGGTCCGCCGCTGTCGCGGCATAATTTATTGCGCTACTTTTACATTTTAATTTCTAATTATTTTTACATTAATTTCATTTGAGGTGTGCCGTGGTTTTGTTGAATTTAGCTAAATTTTTTGTTTTACCTGTGTTAACTCTTATATCTTTCGGAACAAATTCTGCTGATTTAAACTTAAGGAAAGGGATGGGTTTGAATGATGGTAGTTATGTTCCAGCAGCTATAATTATTAAAGGTGATATTTCTCAGGGTGATTATGATAAGTTTTTCGGATTGTTTGTTGATTCACTAACGCATGAATATCCTGTTGAGGATATTGTTATTACTGGGTCTAATGGAGGAGATCTGGATGAGGCTATTAAAATAGGCAGGTTTATAGATAGGTTTTATTTGCCAGTTAAGTCGTTTGGTGATTGCTACAGTGCATGCTCGTTTATATTATTTTCGGCAAAGTATAGAATTTTTGTTGGTAGGGTTGGTTTGCATCGTCCATATTTTGATAAGGCATATTACGCTGGGTTATCTGCCGGTAAAGCACAGTTAAGATATAAAGAGATGAGTGCAGTGGTTAGAGAATATCTAATTGAACAGGATGTGGCGGTAAATGTTATTGATAAAATGTTTTCTGTGTCTTCATCGGATATGTGGATTCTTAATAGTAATGAGGCGTTTGAAATTTTTGGTATTATGAAGCCATCTTTTCATGAGTGGGTGAAAGCTAAGTGCTCAGGTGGTGGCTCAGTATATCTGGATGTCGATTCTGAATGTTTGAACAAGGTAATGTGGTCAGCAAAAAATGAAGAACTATTAAAGTGGCTTGAACAAGGTCTGGAAAGTATGTGATAGATACTTTCGTGACTTGGGAATAAAGAGCAATCTTATATCCGTCATTCCGCACCTAATTCCCGGATTTAAAATTGTGACGATTATCTCAAAATCACCGTCAGTATTAGGTTCTAGCTGACACTAGGAAGGGTATTGTGTATTAATGCTCGGTTACGCTATTTTTATCCCAAATTCAGGAGGTTGAAGGTTATGTCCTTCCTTTCGATAGCTCTGTATTACACATCGACATCAAAACCGCTAGTTCGCTTATTTTCTTAAAACGAGTAGACATCTTCGCCGAAAATAAATCTAAAAATAGGTGCGGAATGTCGGTTCATATTAAATAGAGCATCACGCTTGATCATCGGCGGGTACAGCTGCCACGAAAGAAATATATCAGCATTTTATCTATACGCGGCAGCGATTTCCCTGCAGATGAAAATGTGTTACCAGCTGCCTAGGGAAAATCTACCCACGATATCTGTGTTATAAAAATACCAGAGTCAATGCACAACGATATGACACACGACGGGCCTGACTGATTGAAATAAAAAATTTTATAATTAGTTAAAAATCATGTAAATAATGTGACCTGCGTAGAATAAAGCAAAGCCTAACAAGGCCAATCACAAACGCCAGCAAGCTGGCTGGACTCGCTGACGCTCGCCCGTGTTGGCGGCGTTACCTGACTGTAATACCAGCTCACGCCAGTCTACAAAAATATAAAGCGGGAAGGTCGCCCTCCCCGCTTTTTGCTTTCAGCCTGTTCTCTCTGGAAGTATTAATCAATCTGCTTGTCTTTGGTTATGGATAAAACGCCGATGCACACAACTGCCACGGCGATAAATCCGGCCAGAATAATCACGGGCATGGCGGCGTAGCCCAGTATATGCCATATAACGTATTCCAAGGTGCTCATCGCTTTCCCCTTCTTGTTTCCGGTCTCCGGTATTTATACCCATCGGACTAAAGATCTGATCGTTGCTGAGCTCGGTGGGAGCCCTTCTTTATTGCCTCTTCACGAGCGCCGAGCTATCTGTAGACGATACCAGCAGGCCACTCCCTGCCGTCAGGGAGGATAAAGGGTGCAGCTCCGCCGACCCTCCGCGCCATGGCCGAAAATTGCTCCTGCATTTTCGGCATTCCCGCCATCCCTGGCGGTCAGATGCGCGGCGGAGCCCCCATGGGGCGCGCTTGCTCGCCGTGACGAGATGTTTCAGCCCGACCGAACATCCGGCGAATGTTCGCAGCGGGTTGAAACATCGAGTGCCATGTCTTTACGGCGTGTCGGGGGAGCTGGCCGTTTATCCGACCTTTGCGCAGAGCCACCAAGCAGATCTGTCGTTTAACCTGTTTGGTATTATTGCCAGCCTTCCACGTCTCTCATGTCCGGCAGTTTATGGGCAATGCCCTTGTGGCAGTCCACACAGGTTTTGTCGCCAGCAGCCAGAGCGGTAGAGTGTTGGCTTACTGCACGCGGGCCCTGCTCCGAGAAGTCCATATAGTCGAACTGGTGACAGTTACGGCACTCCTGCGAGTTGTTTTCTTTCATTCGTTGCCACTCGCGGTGCGCCAGATGCCCGCGCCGTTCCTTGAACTTTTCGTCCGTATCTATGGTGCCAATAAAGTGAAAGGCCAGCTCTTTGGATGCCTGCACCTTGCGCACTATCTTATCGGTCCAGTTATGAGGAACGTGGCAGTCGGAGCAGATGGCACGCACACCCGAACGGTTGGAGTAGTGAATGGTTTCACGGATCTCCTTCACGATGGGGGCGTGACAGCCGGAACAGAACTGCTCCGTGTTGGTGGCTTCCATTCCGGTGTTAAAGGCACCCCAGAACAGTAATCCACCGATAAAGCCCATCAGCAACACAACCCCTGCCGCGGCCTTACTGGGTGTGGATAAACGCTTCCAGAATCTTTTTAATAATTTCATGACTCTCACTCTTAAGTCGCGCTTTATTACCGCAATGAATCGACGCTCTGGAAGCTGTTATCAACCAAAGGTTTTGCGTCTGCCTGTGGCACGTGACACTGCAAACAGAAGTAACGACGCGGCGACACATCCGACAGTACCTGTTCCTGACGATTCACATAATGAGTGACGCTGATTTTGGTGGCGCCCATTTCCTTGGCGTTTTTCCAGCTATGACAAGAAAGACACTTGTTGGCGTTTAACGACACTTCATAGTTACGGATGGTATGAGGCACAAGGGGTGGCTGATACACATAGTTACTGTCTAATTGGTGATCTTTGGGGAAGCGCTTGAAGTCGTCCGCAGGGCGCGTAGTTTCAATTTCGCTCATCCCACGTAAAGAGCCCACACCACCGATGCCGCCCGGATTACTGGCAGCCTGTGTGTAGATATCGTTGGCATCTTCTGCCTGTACTGCACCGAACAGCAGCGTACTTGCCGCGACCAATGCCATGATGATTTTTTTCATAACCTGCTCCGATTCTTTTTTGATCACCCAATACCACATGAATGGATTGGGTGATTGTCGGTGATGACGTTATACGCTCGCGATTCGGGTGATTTTCACCGGACACTTTTTGTAGTCCGTCTGCTTGGATAGCGGATCGGTGGCATCCAGAATCAACTTGTTGACCAGAATGCGCGCATCAAAGAAGGGAACGAATACCAGGCCTTGCGGCGGGCGGTTACGACCACGGGTTTCAACTCGGGCACGCACTTCACCCCGCGGTGACTGAATAAGCACTTCATCACCACGGCGCAGGTTACGCGCCTGGGCATCATCAGGGTGGATATAGCAATTCGCATCCGGTACCGCTTTGTAAAGCTCGGGCACACGACGGGTCATGGTACCGGTATGCCAGTGTTCCAGCACGCGGCCGGTACATAACCACAAGTCGTATTCATCATTGGGCACCTCTGGTGGTGCTTCGTAAGGCGCCGAAATGATCAGGGCCTTGCCATCGGGCTGACCGTAGAAGTCCCGGCCTTCACGTTTGGCATAGGGGTCATATTCGGGGTTGAAACGCCACAGGGTTTCCTTGCCATCCACCACCGGCCAACGCAAACCACGCACGTTATGATAAACATCGTAGGGGGCCAGATCGTGGCCGTGCCCGCGCCCAAACTCGGCATATTCTTCAAACAGGCCTTTTTGTACGTAGAAACCGGCATCCTTTGCATCGTCGTTCAGTTCCTGTGCTTCGGTCAGTGGGAATTGATCCACCTTGCCGTTGGCAAACAGGATGTCATACATGGTCTTGCCCCTAAGCTCTGGCGCCTTGGCCATCAATTCTTCATCCCACACTTCTTCGATGTTGAAGCGCTTGGCGAATTCCATGATTTGCCAAAGATCGGATCTTGCTCCTTCCACCGGCGACACCTGCTGGTACCACACCTGGGTACGACGCTCGGCATTGCCATAGGCCCCCTCTTTTTCTACCCACATGGCGGTAGGTAAAATCAGATCCGAGGCTTGTGCGGTCACCGTTGGGTAGGGGTCTGAACACACAATGAAGTTGTCGGGGTTGCGGTAACCCGGCAGGCGTTCGGTGTTGATGTTCGGGCCCGCCTGCATGTTGTTGTTACACATGACCCAGTACGCATTCAGTACACCGTCTTTGAGCATCCGGTCTTGCTGCACCGCATGAAAGCCCGGTTTTGGCGGTATGGTGCCTTCCGGCAGCTTCCAGATTTTTTCTGCAATCTTGCGGTGTTTTGGGTTGGCAACCAGTAAGTCCGCTGGCAGGCGGTGTGAAAAGGTGCCTACTTCACGGGCCGTACCACAAGCCGACGGCTGACCCGTTAACGAGAAGGGGCTGTTACCCGGCTCCGAGATTTTACCGGTGAGCAGGTGCAGGTTGTACACCAGGCTTTGCATCCACACGCCACGGGTATGCTGGTTCATGCCCATGGTCCACAGCGACATGACCTTGGTATCGGGATCCGCGTATTGTTTGGCCAGTGCAATCAGGTCTTCCGGTAGCACGCCGGACATTTCCGCCGCTTTTTCTACCGTATAAGGCGCAACCGATGCTTTATATTCTTCAAACGAAATGTCCGAGATATCGCCCGAGTTGGGGTTCTTCGCTTTAACCTGTAATGGGTCATCATCACGCAGGCCATAACCAATATCGGTCTGCGCTTGCTTGAAGTGGGTGTGTTTATCAACAAAGTCCCAGTTAACCGCGTCGTTTTCAATGATGTAGTTGGCAATAAAGTTGGCAATGGCCAGATCCGACTGCGGATGGAAAATCATGCCTCGGTCGGCCAGTTCAAAGCTGCGATGGTAATAGGTTGAAAGCACGTTCACTTTGACATGGGAGTAACTCAAGCGACGGTCGGTGATGCGCGTCCAGAGTACCGGGTGCATTTCGGCCATGTTGGAGCCCCACAGCACGAAGGAGTCGGCATGTTCAAAGTCGTCATAACAGCCCATGGGCTCATCGATACCAAAGGTACGCATAAAGCCGACCACGGCAGAGGCCATACAATGGCGGGCATTGGGATCCAGGTTGTTGGAACGGAAACCCGCCTTCATCAATTTAGAGGCCGCGTAACCTTCCATTACGGTCCACTGACCCGAACCAAACATGCCCACACTGGTGGGGCCTTTTTCCTTGAGGGCTTTTTTGAATTTCTCCGCCATCACATCAAACGCCTGATCCCAGGACACCGGGGCGAAATCGCCGTCTTTATCAAACTGACCATTCTTCATGCGCAGCAGTGGTGTGGTTAACCGGTCTTTTCCGTACATGATTTTCGACAGAAAATACCCTTTAATGCAGTTCAACCCCTTGTTGACGGGGGCTTCGGGGTCGCCCTGGGTGGCAACCACGCGGCCATTCTGGGTGCCGACCAGTACAGAACAGCCGGTGCCACAAAAGCGGCAGGGTGCCTTGTCCCATTTAATGGCGGTTTCATCCGAGCTGACGATCAGATTGGTGGCAGAAATGGGGAGGCTTATTCCGGCCACGGCCGCGGCAGAAGCGGCCGCATTTGCCTTTACAAAGGCACGTCTGGTTAATTTCATGGCTTGTCCTTAAACTTCCGTGTTCTTGTCTGCGGCACTGATTTCATCGTCGAGGTCATGCTCAATTTGATGAAACACCAATGCGGTACTTAATACGTGGTCTAGTTGATTTATCGCATCTATGGTGTCGGTGATATAACCCTGATTTCGGGTTTCTATTACCACCACCAACTTCCCGGCTGCGCTTTCGCCATAAATTTCTGCACCGTCAAACGCTTCAATCTGGCGTTTGATGGCGTTTAAATGTTGGGGCACGGCGTGAACCACCAAACTTGAGATATGAACTTCATTCAGTGACATTGGCGCTCTCTTGAAAGGTGTTCTTGATGGTGATCGCGGAGGTCGGACACACCGACACACAGGCGCCACATCCGGTGCAGCTATTCATGTCTATTTGCGGCTGTGCCACTCTGCCCACCGCCAGTTTGAAAGTAATGGCGAAGGGTTCACAGCTGTCACCACAGCTTCGGCAATCCACGTTTTTCATCGCCAGGCAGCTGTCTTCAATTACGGCCTTTGCTTGCCAGGCTGGTTCGGTTTTTGGCAAAAACAGGGGTTCGGGGCACGCCTCTGCACATTGGTAACAAAAGGTACATTCGCCGACTTCAAAATCAACACGGGGGAAGCCGCCATCGGAGGGGCGAATGATCCTGGCAGGGCATTGCTTTATGCACTCACCACATTGGGTACACAAGTCGGTAAATTGCGCTTCTTTTACCCATGGCAGTGAGGGGGTATCCATGATTTTTTGGCGAGTAAACAGTCGGCGCCTGGAAAGATTAACCTGAGAATGTGACATACCAACCCAACCACCCTGTCGAAATTGCCGTCGAAACCAAGAGTTTAAACGCGACAAAAAAAGCTCTGAAATCCAAGCCTTACCAACCCTAATTCATTGTTGTTTTAATAGCCAAGGCTGAATAGCGGCCAAGAGGAATTTGAGAGATTCCTTTGATTTGGATCAAGTGAGCCACCAATAAGGGGCCCGGGATTGCGTGGCCAGAAAATGAAAAAGCGGGAAGGTCGCCCTTCCCGCTTTCAACTTTCAACTTTCAATTTTCAACTTCTGGCTGCGGTTTTAATGCAGTTTCAGGCGGGGCCGCAGGAAGCGGTTGATGCGCCCTACCAGCATCATCAGACCGGTGCGGGTGTAGCCGTGCAGCGCCACCTGGTGCATGCGATACAAAGACACATACACGGTGCGGGCGATACGGCCTTCTACCATCATGGAGCCACGCATCAGGTTGCCCATCAGGGAGCCGACGGTGGAGTAACGGCTCAGGCTCACCAGAGAGCCGTGATCCTTGTAAACGTAGGACTTGAGCGGCTTGTTGTTGAGCCGCGCCAGTATGTTGTCGTAGACCAGGCTCGCCATCTGGTGGGCAGACTGGGCCCGCGGCGGAACCGGCTTGCCGTTTTCCTGCATGCAGTGAGCGCAGTCGCCGATAGCGAAGATACTGTCGTCCCGGCTGGTCTGCAGGGTCGGCTTGACCGTCAGCTGATTGATGCGGTTGGTTTCCAGGCCGGCGATCTCTTTCAGGAAGTTCGGCGCCTTGATGCCAGCGGCCCATACCATCAGGGTGGCCGGGATCAGCTCGTCATCCCTGGTTTTCAGACCTTCGGCGGTGGCTTCCACCACCATGGTATTGGTGCGTACATCCACCCCCAGCTCACGCAGTTCCTTGTGAGCCATGCCGGAGATGCGCTCGGGCAGTGCCGGCAGTATGCGCGGGCCCGCTTCCACCAGAGTCAGGCGCAGGCAGTCACGGCTGAGCTTCTTGAAGCCATAGGCGCTGAGGTGTTCAACCGCATTGTACAGCTCGGCAGACAGCTCGACGCCGGTGGCGCCGGCGCCGACGATGGCGATGTTTACCTTGTCGTCGACGGCCTCGCTTTCACCGTACTGCAGGAAGCGGTTCATCAGCTCGTCATGAAAACGCTCGGCCTGCTGCGGGCTGTCCAGAAAGATGCAGTGGTCGCGCACGCCCTGAGTGCCGAAGTCGTTGGAAACCGAACCGATGGCCAGCACCAGAATGTCGTATTGCAGGGTGCGCTCACTCAGCATCGGCCTGCCGCTATCGTCCAGCATCGGGGCCAGGGTAATGGTCCTGGCGTCCCGGTCGATGTAGGTGAGCGACCCCATCTGAAAACCGAAGCCGTGGTTATGGGCGTGGGAGCGATAGCTCAGGCCGTCGATACCGGGATCCATGGCGCCGGTGGCTACTTCATGCAGCAGAGGCTTCCACAAGTGAGTCCGGTTACGGTCTACCAGTGTCACTTCCGCCTTGCCCTTGCGGCCCAGCTTGCGACCCAGTTTGGTGGCAAGCTCAAGACCGCCGGCGCCACCGCCGACTACGATAATCTTTGTCATGTTTGACCCCTGGATAATGTAAAAAACCTGCGGCTATGGCGGATGTGTGTCGCAGCCATAGCCGAAGACTCTTGCGATGGCCTCCCTACAGAGGCCATATTTTAAAAGTCGAGGCTGAAAGTACAACTGTATTTTTACATAAAATTAACTATCAAAGACCCCGTTTGCTCAGCCTTCCAGCCGGCGCAGCCGTTCACTTGCCTCGCGCCAGCGACGGCTGCCATACAAGTTACTGGCGACGGCCGTCTCACGCTTGCCCAGGGCAGACAAATCGCGTTTGCGCAGAGAAGACAGGTCCCGCTTTATATCGTGAGGCAAAGCGTCGATGATCTCGACGGCGCCGGCCCTGTGATTACAGGCCAGCAGCAGGTCGCAGCCTGCCTGCAGGGCGCTATGGGCCCTGTCGGCATAGCCACCCGCCACGGCGGCGCCTTCCATGGTCAGATCGTCGCTGAAGATCAGTCCCTTGAAGCCGAGTTTTTGCCGCAGCACCTGTTTCAGCCAGAAGGATGAAAACCCGGCCGGGTGCGGGTCCACCGCCGAATAAATGACGTGAGCCGGCATCATGCCCTGCACCAGGCCGGCGGCGATAAGGGCGCGAAACGGCACCATGTCCGCCTGCTCTATCTCGGCAAAGTCGCGGGGGTCGACCGGGCTTTCCTTGTGAGAGTCGGCGCGCACGCTGCCATGGCCGGGAAAATGCTTGGCCACCGCCGCCATGCCGGCGGTATTCATGCCCTTGATGTAAGCGCTGGCATACTCGATAACCGGTTCGGGATCGGTGCCGAAGCTGCGATCGCCAATCACCTCGCTGCCCCGCTCCAGATCCAGCACGGGCGCAAAGCTCAGGTCGATATCATGGGCCAGCAGCTCGGCCGCCATCATCCAGCCGGCGTCTTCCAGCAGGGTGAGTTTATCCGGGCTGTTCAGCGCCGCCAGTTTGCCCGGAGCCGGCAGCGGGAAGAAGCCGTCGCGAAAACGCTGCACCCGGCCCCCTTCGTGATCTACCGTCAACAGCAGGCCCGGTTTGACCGCACGAATGGCCTTGACCAGGGCTCTCAGCTGCGCCCGGTCGTGATAGTTACGACGGAAAAATATGACCCCGCCCACCGTCGGGTGCGCCAGCAACTCACGCTCTTCGGCGTCCAGCTCACAACCCTGCACATCAAGAATAAAGGGGCCCATTACTACTCCGTTACCGCGCTTTATTACCGCGCTTTAGTGGTCAGTTCAATTCGATAGGCATTAGGGTCTGTTGACCTTTCACGGTGAAAGGTCAACAGACCCTAATGCCTGCGCCAGCCGCGCCAGCGCCCTGTGTTGCAGCTCAAGATAGTGCGGGGCCGGGTTACGCCGGTACTGCAGCGCCGCCCACAGGGCCGTCAGCCATTGTACCCAGAGCCGGCGCGCCTGAAAACGACGCCAGTCGAGGGGGCCGCCGGCAGCACCATAGGCCGCCAGCAGTGCCCGCTCCTGCTCGGGGTCCAGCTCGAAGCTGTCGGCAATCACCGCCAGCTCAAAGGCCGCATCGCCCCGGGCCGCGTATTCCCAGTCCAGCAACCAGGGCCGTTCGCCCAGCAGGTTGGCGGCGTTGAGGTCATGATGACAAAACACGGGGGTAAAGGCCGGATTCAGCACCGGCGAGGCAAAACGGGGCACAAATACCGCCAGTTCGGGTGCCAGCGGCGTCAGTTGCCGCAGATAATGACGCGCCTGGGCTGCCAGATCCAGCGGCGGCAGGTCGATGGGTATCTTGTGCAGCCGGGCGACCCGGCGCATCAGCAGGGGCAGGTCCGGCTCTCGCCCACGCCAGTCCGGCTCATCCAGCCAGTCCAGGATCAGCAGACCCTGTTCGGGTCGGGCATAACGGATCACGGGGGCAAGCCCCGCCTTGGCCGCGGCGGTGTGAGCCCGCAGCTCAAGGGTTCTGTCTATGCCCAGCAGGGACGGATTTTCGCAGCCCAGCCTGAGCCAGTAAGGGCCCCGAGCCGTGTCGAGCCGCCAGCAAAGATTGGTGTAACCGCCCGCCAGTGGCGTCAGCTGCCCCTGCCATTGCGGGGGCAGTGACGCCAGCAGCCGATCAGCGTTCACTCACGCTATCGGACCAGAGCACCTCGCCGCTGCTCAGTTCCATCAGTTGCCCTTGCAGCCTGGTGCCTCCGCCGTTGCGGGTCAGGGTGGTGGACAGCAGATAATCGGCGCCACTCTGTTTGCCCAGTCGTACCAGCGCCGCCATGTCGGCCCGGCCGCCCTGATAGGCCAGCTGCTGGCGCAGGCTGCTTACCCTGGCACCGTCGGCAAAGGTCAGGCTGCCACTCAGGTTGGCGCGCAGGCGTTCGGTCAGGCCCTGGGTATCCACCGGGCTGCCGACCTGATTGCCGATGTCGTCCAGCAGCACGGCTCCCTGCACTTCATTGACGGCGGAGCTGTTTTTGAGGCGGCCCGCGAGCCCGTCGACCAGCCGTTCCAGATTGGCGCTGCGCACCTCCGGCAGCGGCGCCACCGGGGCTGTGGGCATATCAATCACCGGTGGCTGCAGAACCGGAGCCGATTGGGGCACCTGCACAACCGGTTGTGCAGACTCCGAGCCAACCGGTCTGACCGGCGCCGGCTGGGATGAATAGGGATTGGGCATGGTACAGGCCCCGAGTGCCATGCCGGCGGCCAGCAATAACGTTAAGCGAAAGGGATTCATGATCTTCCTTATTGAGCCAGCATGGGGCCCAGCGGACGGCCACCCAGCAGGTGCATGTGAATATGGTAGACTTCCTGACCACCGTGACGATTACAGTTAATGATCAGACGATAACCGTCTTCACTCAGCCCCGCCTCGGCCGCCAGCTTGCGGGCCACGGTAAACAAGCGGCCCAGAGCCAGCTCGTGTTCGGCTTCCACTTCGTTCACGGTGGGGATCAGCACATTGGGGACGATAAGAACGTGGGTCGGCGCCTTGGGCGAAATATCGCGAAAGGCCGTAACCAGCTCGTCCTGATACAGGATATCGGCGGGAATTTCCTTGCGGATAATTTTGCTGAAAATGGTTTCTTCTGCCATTGCTGCTCTCCTTGAAATAAGTCGCCGGGCCGCGCCAGTCTGCCACAGTCCAGGATTCGCTATTATAGCCTTGTTGGTCGTCAAGGGAATGAAGTCATGCTGAATAAACTATTGATTAAAAACGCAACCCCGATCAACTGCCCCATAGTCCCCCGGCACCGCGTCACCACCCCGTAGTCCTTAGGCTAACGCCTGCCGTTCACCCGCCAAAAGTGCTGGGTTTAATGCTGGATTTAATGCTGATTGCACAGATAAACGGCAAACGAACCGGGCGACCCCGGTTCTGTATTGACAGCGTCGGGGGCATTACCTAATATCCGCCCCGTCGCTTACCGTGGTAAGTATGACGATGTCGGCGTGTAGCGCAGCTTGGTAGCGCACTAGCATGGGGTGTTAGGGGTCGGAGGTTCGAATCCTCTCACGCCGACCAGATTACCCTTTAAAAAACCCACCTTTAAGGTGGGTTTTTTATTGCCTGCGATTTGTGCTTGTCGTATCAGTTCCGAATAAAGGGGCCGCTCCGGCGTCGCCTCTGATACTTGAGGCAACAATATGATCAGCGCCAGCCTCTGTCACTGCCTCATCAAATCGGATTCAAGTAGTACCATTATCGGATACACTGTCAGGGTGTTTTACCGCTTCGGAGAACTGCCATGAAAATACTACAACGAAAGTCGCTGGCACTGGTGCTGGCCGGCACACTCACCACCCAGCTGGCCGCCTGCGGCACCGTCTTCTATCCGGAACGCAAAGGCCAGATCAGCGGCCGCATCGATCCGGTCGTGGCCATCGCCAACGGTGTGGGTCTGCTGTTCTTTATCGTACCCGGCGTTATCGCCTTTGCGGTCGACTTTGCCACCGGCGCCATCTATCTGCCCGGCGGCCGCCGCGCCGAGCTGCAACCGAATGCCACCCCCGACAGCCTGAACGACAGCCTCTATGCCAGCACCGGCCAGCGCATCGACTGGCAGCAAGACATGGTACTGGTTGAAGCGCTCGGCTCCGCCGACGAAGCCCAGCAGCGGCTGATCGCCTCCCGCTGAGTTGGTGTGCTCTCACCGTAGGGTCCAATTCATTGGACCAGTCGAGTCCGCGTGTAACGCCTTTGGTCGAATAAATTCGACCCTACGAAAGAACCGTTCGGTGTACTCCCTCCCCTCGAGCTCTGTTTCTGCAGCATGGCTGCGAGGTGCAACGCAAGGGGAGGGTTGGGGAGGGGTTTCTGCACGATTGTAATGACATCCCCACCCCGCCTCCCCCTGGCCAGACTACATATCTATGTCTGCTTCCCCGCTGCCAAGGGGGAGGAGCCGTGCGGTTCGCCCCGCTAATCAGTAGGCTCCGCCGATAGCCGGGCGCAGGTGTTCGTACAGCGGAATGGTTTTGTTCAGTTCGGCCACCGAGATCCCCGGCGCCAGCGTGGCCAGGCGCTCCCGTGCCCGCAAAATCCGGTTGCTGCGCAACAGCTGCACATTGGGATAAAGCCGCCGGGCTTCACCCAACAGCTGTTGGGCCTCGTCTTCCTCCCCCGCCGTGGCCAGCGCCAGGTAGGCATTGTAATAAACCCCCGCCCGAGGCGTGTGGGTCAGAAAACGCCGGGCCCAGCTCACGTAATCCAGCAACTGTTCTCTGTCTTCCGCCAGCAGGCCGCGGCTCAGCTGCCAGTGATGACGATAAAAAGCCACCCTGTCATACCAGATCAGGGGATTCACCACCGCCTGCAATTGCGCCTCGGTGCGGTCTTCATTCTGCTCGTAACGGGTCAGCTGCTGGCCCGCATAGAGGCCGGTGGCCATGAACAGCATCAGGCCCATTCCCCAGGCGCGTAACGGCCAACGGCTCCAGGCCAATGGTGCCGCCAGCAGACGACGCTGGCCGTATTCCGCATCCATGACATAAAGCAGCACCAGCATCATGAACCAGTGCGGCAGCGAGTGATAAAACGGAAATTCGGTCTGACTGTGAATGAAAATAGGGGTCAGTATTCCGACCCAGGCCAGGCTTTGGGCAAAGGGCAGCCGGTAGAGCAGCTGCAGCACCAGGCCGGTCATCAGCACCAGTCCCAGCAGCGGCACCACGCCGCCTTCGATGGCCCAGAGCAGAAACTCGTTATGGGGGTGCCCCATCTCGGTAAACAGCGGCGGTGCCCCCGGGGTCAGCTCGCGCCAGTCGGCATAGGTGCTATAAAACGACGACTCGAAACTGCCGTAGCCAAAACCGAGCCAGGGCTTGTCCAGCCACATGCGCAAGCCGTGGGCATAAATGTCGAAACGGCCATCGGCCTGGGTATAGATGCTCAGGCTGCGCTTGCTCATGTCGAAGGCATCCAGGCCGACCACTCCCAGCACGATACCGAGCGGGATCAGCAGCAGGCTGGCCAGCAGGCGCTTGGAGCGGGTCTTGATCAGGGTTTGCCAGATCAGCGGCTGCAACAGCAGCAGCCCCAGCAGCAACCCCAACTGACCGGCCCGGGATTGCAGCAGCACCACCAGCATGCCGCCCGCCCCCAGCACCGCAGAAAACCAGACCGACTTCAGCACAAAGCCGCGCCAGGGTGACTTGGCTTCGTGCAGCCAGAGGTACACCGCCAGCACCATGCCGGTAGCCACAAAGCTGGCCATGACATTGCGGTGCTGAAAAATACCATAGGGCGAACGCACCTCGGTGTTGTAGCCAAACCAGTTGCCCGGCTCCAGCACGAAGAACTGGGCCAGACCCAGAAGAATCTCTACGCTGACCGCCGCCAGCAGGCAATACAGCAGGTAACGGCGGCCCCGGCCGTTGAAGCGGCATTGCTGCAGGGCCAGATAAAACAACAGGCCGCCGCACAGGCCCAGCATGCGCGGCAAGGCCTGGCCGGCCACGGAATTGTTATGCCCATAGAAAAACGGCAGCCACAGCAGGCAACTCGCCGCCACCAGCCCCAGCCAGAAGCGGCTGGTCAACAGGCGCCGACGGTGCCAGTGCCAGAGCCCCAGGGTGGTCATCAGGCCGACAAAAAACCAGCCGATGACATTGAATGGCAGTTGCAGGCCGATACCGAACAGATGAGGTAAATAAAGGTGCATCGCCAGCAGGACGTAAAACGCCATGCAGACCAGCATGGTTTTGGCCAGCCGTTCCTGTTGCAGCAAAGGCGAAGACATCATCAGTTCTCTCCGCGAGAAACCCCGTCCTTTTAGGGCGGGGAGGGATAGCGATTGGCGCATAGCACCAACGGTTTCTATACTCAAATTGTCTCTTGCAGACCTACGGCGGGTTGCGCCGAATGTTAAGCCTGCGGAGTGGATGTGAGACTTAGGCGGATATGGGGTTGATTCACCATCGTAAAATCCGCCATTGCGCGGAATTTACGGCGAGAACCAAGCCCCCGCCCGAGCTGCCCACTGTGAAACAGGAACCTGTTAACCCGGTGACGGGTTAATCCCTAACGGGAATCTCCTTCCTTCAGGGAGGAGAGGACGTCAAAATGGAGCGTACTCTCGCAGGCCGAACTTAATCACAAGCCCCTACTTTACTCAAAGCCGGCACAAAAAGCATGAGCGGCGCGGTGCCGCCCCGGCAGTTTCTGCCACAGCAAATCTATTTAGTGCCTGGCGCCAAGGTAAAAGAAAACACCACAAGCCATAGATAGAGGCATCATTCCGGGCTGGCGACCGTATCTTTCTGCAAACAACACCAGACCAGGATCCTGATTTTCATCAGGATGACGGCCGGATTTGATATTGCTCTGGGCGCTCGGCGCCGGGCGCCACTACCTAAAACTCAAATCGATAGAAGATATCAATCGCCTGACTCAGACCACTGGTTGCCTGCAAATAGAGCCGTGGCAATAGCTCATAGCGCAGCCGCAGCTCGCCGATGGCCGAGAAGACCCCGACGCCATAACCAATCTGCAGCCCCGGCAACACATAGGCGCTGATATTCACCTCGGTATCGTCGCCGCTGCCGCCGGTATCCAGCGACACGTCCTGCAGCCCCAGTGCCTCGCCCACGTTGGTGACCAGGCCGCCGATTTTGCCGACACCGGCGCCCAGCAGCATCGACTGCACCAGGGCGTTACCGTCGGTTTCACCGCCGCCTTCGAGTCCCCGTCCGCGCAGCAGGTAAGACAGCTGCTCCACCTGCGGCATAGCGGGATCCGAGAACACTTCCACCTTGGGTTGAGCCGCGCTGCCCGAAACCCGTACCCCGGCGGTAATGCTGCTGTCGGACATGCTGGACGGGTTACGAATCGCCTCCACCCTCAGGTTGGGCTGATCCAGCGGGCCGCTGAACAGAATGCTGCCGTCCCGGATCAACAGGTTCTGACCGTAGGCGCGAAACTTGCCATCAATCAGCCGGATCTCGCCGTTGGCGCGCATGCTGCGTCTGGGCCGCTGCACGATACGCAGCTTGCCTTCCAGCCGGGTATCCAGACCAAAGGCCTCCAGGCGTACATCTTCGGTCAACCGCACATTGATACGAATATCCAGCGGCAGCTTGGGGGCTTTTTCGGGAATGATGCCCGATGCCTGCACTATGACCACGTCTGCCGAACGGGACACGGCGCTTTCGGGCAGCTCCTTGACCTCGATACGGGCCCAGGGGATCAGGATTTCGCCTCGCACCGTGGCCTGCTCGCCCAGGCCGATTTGCAGATCCGGGCTGACCCGCACCCGGCCCATGCCCGGATAGCCGGCCTCCAGCTCTGTGCCCTTGAGGCGAATTTCGCCGCTCACCGGCAACTGCCGCCAGTCCAGCTCACCGCTGATATTCAGCGGCCCATCGCCCATCCTGAGCTGACCGTTGAGGGTGGCATTGGTGCCCCGGATATCCAGCCGGGTACTAAAGTCACGCACCTTGACCATGTCGGAATAGGTATCTACCTCGCCGCCGGTCAGGCTGATGTCGCCAAACAGCAAGGGCGCCTGCAGGGTGCCGTCCAGTCGTGCCTTGCCGGCCAGAGTGCCCTGCAGGCGGGCCACTTCCGGCAGCAGCGGCGCCAGCCAGTCGAGTTTTAGCTGGTCAATGCTCAGGTTGCCACTGAGCGCTCGGCGTCCCTTGAGATCCGCCACATTGGCATCCAGCGCCAACCGGCCCAGCTTGGTCGAGCGAAAGGCCAGCGACGACTGCAGCCGGTTCTCCACCATCTCGCTGGTGAGTGACAGCGTCTGATAGTCGAGTCGGGTATCGCCGCTGACAAAGGTGCCCGGCGTGGTACTGATGTTGGCGTTAAGCGTGGGTGCGCCGTTTTTCCAGCGCAGATCCACCCGGCCACCCAGTATCGCCTCCCAGGAAAAGTCTCTGGGAAAGAACGGCTCGAGTCGGGCCAGATTGAGATCGCGGATATTTACCCCGGCCTGGCCTTCTTTGGCGCTGGCGGTGAGGGCGTCGAAACACAAGGACGCCTCGCCCGAGCCCCAGCAATGGGGCTCGGCGCGAAAACGCTGCTCCTGCCACGTCATGGCCACTTCCTGCTGCAGGGCCCAGCGTTCGAACGGAGTATCCAGCACGGCCCGGCTCAGCCGGCCGCGCCAACCGTCTTTGTTCAGGCTGCCGTCGAGGCGCAGCTCGGCCGCCAGCGGATCGCCCTCCACATTCAGCTCGAGTTGGTGCGCCGCCTCATTACCCTTGCCGGTCAGCAGCAGCTTTTTGAATTCCATCTCGCCAGCCCGAATGCGGTCCACCGTCAGCCGCACATCACCTCTGATGGCATCGCCCAGCGTGGCCTTGGCCTGCAACTTGATGTCGCGCGCTTCGTTATCGTTAAAACCGGCCCGGCCACCGGTGAGGCTGGCCTCAATCTGCGGCGCGGCCAGCTCGCCCCGTACCCGGATGTCGCCAGCCAGATCGCCGAACAGGCCGGGGGAATACACCGCCAACTCCGGTGCCTTCAGCACGCCGTCCAGCTGCCAGCGGTCTGTGATGCGACCATTGACCGTCAGCTGGTTGTTGCCGTTGATCAGCCGAAGCTGATTGATGCTGCCCTGCAATGCCTGATCCAGCACCACCTCGCCCTTGAGCAACAGCGGATAATCCCGCAACTGCCCATGAATATCGGGCCTGGCATTCAGCTCCCACTTTTTGCCCTGCAGCACAAAGCGGGTGTCCATCTCGCCGTTGAGGCGACCCTCCAGCCCGGCCACAAAGGCACCTGGATCGGCCTCGGTCAGCGTCAGCAGTCCCTGCCAGTCGATGCCCTTGGCCCAGCTCAGGGCGCCGGTCACCTTCGCCTCGCCCTGAGGCAGCGTCAGGGTCAGCGGGTTCAGGCGGGCCCCTTTCAGATCCCCCTTCGCCGCCAGCTTGATGCCCAGCGGCGGCAGGCTCGGCCCCTGACCTTCGGCATTCAGGGTCAGTTGATAGTCTTCCAGCTTGCCCTTGAGCCGTAACTTGCCCTGCTTCAGTCGCCATTGGGGATCGGTCAGCGGCCAGCCCAGCTGTTGCCAGTTCAGCGAGATATTGAACGGCAATTCGGGGTTCAGCGGTTGTGCCGTCAGGCTGGCATTGGCTTCCACCACCTCGCCCAGGGCCAGCTTTCCCTTGAGATTTTGCAGACTGTCGGACAAGGTCAGGGCCAGGGTCTGGCCTTCCAGTTGTCCGTTCAGCAGTGGTTTATGCAGGGTGCCGTTCAATGCCAGTTCGAGCGGATAGTCTCCACTCAGGGTGATATTACCGCCGAGGGTCACTTTGGCCAGCTCGTGGTCAAGCTCGGCTGTCAGAATTTTCAGTTCGCTGTCTTGACCTTCCAGCTCCAGCACCAGAGCATGCAGGGCCCGGGTTTGCCCGCCCTGAATAAGCCGGCTTTCGGTCAGGCTGAAGCCTTGCAGCTTGACCGGGAAAGGCAGTACCACCTCCGGCAGGGTCAGCGGTGACCTGGCGGCAACGGCGGGTTTTTCGCCTGTGGTTGCGGCATCCTCACCGGGTGTCAACGTCAGGGTCAGCCCCTGCATGTTGGGGCCCGTGATCACCATGCCGTCCGCATCCCAGTGGGCCGCCAGCTGCAGACTCTGCCAGGAGATCGTTTGCCCGGGCAGGGATATCTTTACCCTGTCGGCACGAATGTCATCCAGGTCGATACGCAGCGGTGGCGTTATCTGCCCCAGCGGCTCGGTCGATGCTGTGTCTTTGGCTGGCGGCAGCGTCTTGATGGTGACTTCGATGTCTTCGGCCACCAGCTGTTGCAACCAGAACCGGCGGTCGAGCAGCTTGCCCAGTTGCCAGTCTATGGTCACCTGTCGGGCCGAAAAGGCCAGCGAGTCCTGCTCGTAGCTCAGCTCGTCAAACTGCCAACCCCGGCCCAGCTGGCCCGAAGCCATGGTGCCGCTCAGGCCCGGCACCTGCTGCTTGGCCAGCCCCCATAGCCACTGATTACCCACATGGGTAAACAGCAGGCTGAACAACAGCATCAGCAGTAAACACAGGCTCACCACCAGGCCGGTGAAGATACGCGTAAAAATCATAGTTCGGGCCCCAGGGTAAAGTGTATCCGCATGGGGACTTGATCCTCCGATACGCCAAATGCCAGATCCAGGCGAACTGCCCCCACCGGCGTCAGCCAGCGCACCCCGACCCCGGTGCCTAGCTTCCAGTCTTCGGTGTAGTCGTTGGTCGCGGTACCTGTGTCGACGAAGCTGGCGACACGCCACTTTTCCGCCACCTTGTAGTCGTATTCCAGACTCAGGGCGGTGGCGTATTTGGCCCCCAGTCGATCGCCGTTTTCATCTATCGGGCTGATGTCTTGATAACCGAAGCCGCGCACCGTCATGTCACCACCGGTGAAAAAACGCAACGACGGCGGCAGCTTCTGCACATCCTCAACCCACACGGCGCCCTGCTCGGCCCGGGCGATCAGCCGTTGCTTTTCGGCGATGGTGCGCAACCACTTGCTGCGCCCCCACAGGCGGATAAAGCGGGTGTCCGATCCCCACCAGGGTTCGGACAACTCCAGGGTGGCCAGCTGGGCATCGCCCCAAATCGGATCCAGGCCACCACGTACCCGGGTTCGGCTGTAGGACACGCCGGGGATCAACAGAAAGCTTTCATCTTCCTGCTGACCCTGGGTATAGGTTTCGTATTCGGAGCGAATAAACACATCCCGGGTCCAGTCATCGGTGTCTTTGTCCCAGCGATGGATTGAGGCCACCAGACGATCACTCACGGTGTCGTCCTGATCCAGCATCTGATAGCCACCCTGAATGGTGTAGTAGTTGTTGAGCGGATTACCGCGAGGGATCTTGTAGATGACGCTGATGTCCTGCTTGGGCGCCGACAGTTTGAGGTTGGTCTTCAGGCTGTGCCCCAGACTGTTGATCCAGGGTTTGTCCCAGCTGGTCGAAACCCTGGGCCCTTCATCGGTCGAGAAGCCCGCACCCACTTCTACTTCGTTGTCGGCCTTGGCTCGCAGCACCACAGCCAACGGAATGCGGTAGTTTTCATCGGCCTCGCTCACCACCGGCAAGACTTCGACCTGACGGAAATAACCGGAGGCGGAAAGATCACGACTCAGCTCGGCCAGACGAATGGCCTGATAAGGATCGCCGGGTTTCACCTTCACCAGCGGCGTCAGCACCCGATCCACCGGCCGGTCTGCGTCCACCCTCAGTTCACCAAACTGGTAACGAGGGCCGGAGTCGAAGGTCAGTGTCACATCGGCGGCTTTGTCCTGGGGGTATACCAGTACCTGACTACGTTGATAGTTGGCATCGAAGTAGCCGCGCGCCAGGGCCAGACTGAGCAGGCTCGCCTTGATCTTTTCATACTTGTCGTGACGAAAGACATCGCCTTCTTTCAGTGTGAGCTTGTTGATCAGCTGTTCAAACTGCGGGTCAGACGCCGAGTCGCCCTGCAACAGCAAATCCAGGGTGCGAACACGCACGGGTTCACCGGCGCTCACCCGCACTGCAACTAGCTCCGGCTTGTCTTTGTCGGCGGTGATGTCGATGGTCGGGTTATAGTAACCCAGTGACTGCAGGCTGTTGATCACCGCCGTTTCTATGTCTTTGCGAAAGCGGGGTAGCTGCTCGGCGTCGATGGCGGGCAGCTGATCCAGATACACCTGGGTATTTTTTTTCAGCTTGCCCTTCAGCCCTTCCAGCTCGAAGCTAACGTCCTCTGCCCTGACATTCAGGCTGAGCAACAGCAGGACCAAGACTCCCCATATTCCTTTGCTCATGGCGCAACCCGCCTATTTTGTGTTTGTGTATTATATCGACTCGACGTGGCAGACTGAGCCTCTGTCGAAACCTTTCCGGGCGCCTTATGTCCCCATCTCATCATTCTAGTGCTCTGCTCGGTTTTGCCGGTTTCAGTGGCAGCGGTAAAACCACGCTGCTGCGGCAACTGGTCAGCCTGCTTACCCGGCGCCAATTGCGCATCGGCATCATCAAACATACTCATCACGATGTGGAGCAGGACCAACCGGGCAAGGACAGCTTCGAGCTGCGCCACGCCGGTGCCCGTCAATGCCTGCTGGCCGGGCCTCATCGTAGCATTCTCACCTGGGAAAACACCAAGCCGGAAGAACCTGATTTGAATGAATCTCTTTCACGACTCAGCCTGCACCAGCTCGATCTGGTGCTGGTCGAAGGCTTTCGCGAGGCGCCCATCGCCAAGGTTGAGGTGCACAGGCCCGACTGTGGCACCCCCCTGCTGTGCCTGCACGACCCGCATATTCTGGCGGTAGCCACCGATGTGCCGGACCTTGTCGCCCCGGTGCCGCTGCTGGATTTGAATAACCCCGTCGCCATCGCCGAGACTATTTTTCACTGGTGGCAATCGGGGCGCCTGCAAGTGCCTGCAGATTGAATCGTTCGCCGGCCGGATAACCGCACATACGGCGATAGCCTCCATAAAGCAGCGGATGCTGCCAGCTGTATTGCTGATGTCGGGCCGGGGCCGAGACAAAGGTCCCCACCGGCAGTATCCGCACCCGAACATCACGGCCGGACTCCAGTTCCAGCCTGGCCCGGCTTTGCTGGGCCCACTTTTGCTGCAGCGAACTCTGTACATAAAGCGCCGGGCTGAATTCGGCCCCCCGGTCGCAAAACTGGCCCTCGCCGTCAAACGTATCCACCGCCGCCCAGTACAGGGTCAGCAGCTCGCCGTAACTCAAGGTGTGGGGATCATACTCCACCCGCACCACCTGCCGCTGCAGGTGACGGCTGCCACTTTTCATCCAGCCCGTTTCGGTGCTTTTCACACCGGATCTGCCGGCAAACAGCGCCTCCATGACCCAGAAACTGCCACCGGCAAACACCGCCTGGGTCGCCTGAACCGGTAGCGCCAATAACAGCAACAGCATCATCAGGGTTTGTCTGACCACCCTCTCACTCCTTTACAAGCCGCTTTGGCTTACTCATAGTCTATCGATGTGTATGCTAACTGATTGAAACGATATGGAAACACTTTTCACTTACCGCTGGATACTGGGATCCTTGAGCTGTGTGTTGCTGCCACTGCTCGGCATAGTCGGCGTAGCCGGCACCCGCTGGCACTGGTGGCCCTATACCCTGGGGTTAATGCTGGTGGTAGCGGCAATGGGGCTGGCCCTGTTGCTGCTGCCCCTGGCGCTGTGGCACCGGCAGTGGCTGGCCGCCCTGCCGCCGGTTATTCTGCTGTTGCTGTTGTTCCCTTTTATTCTCCGTGGTCTGACCCTGCCCGCCATTCACGACATCAGCACCGATACCGAGCAACCCCCACCGCTGACCGCCGCCGCCCGCCTGCGCGGGCCCGGTGATCACTCCACCGACTACGCAGGCGAGGCGCTGGCCCGGCAGCAAGCAGCCACCTGGTCAACCCTGGCGCCCTTGACTCTGCCCTACCCGCCCGAGCAGGTTCACCGCCAGGTGCTGGCCCTGATCGCCAAGCGGGGCTGGATCCTGATCGCAAACAGTGAACGGCAGCTGGAAGCCGTAGTCAGCAGCCGCCTGTTCGGCTTTCGCGACGACGTGGCCATCCGCCTGACCCCCGTCGAAAACGAGTCCGACATCCACACCGGAGTCCATACAAGAGTCGATATGCGCTCCGCCTCCCGAGTCGGCAAAAGCGACCTGGGCGCCAACGCCGAACGCATCCGCGCCTTTCTGGTCGATCTGGAGCGACATTAAGGCTTAACCTCGGGATCAAGCATGCAACTATTCGGGCAACTGGCCTGGTTCTTCAAGGCCCACTGGCGCACCTACAGCCTGGCGCTGCTCATGCTGGCCACCGTGACGGTGATGAACATGAGCATTCCCTACCTGATCGGTAAAACGGTCGATCAACTGGTCTCCTCCCCCAGCGGCGAGGCCGAGAGTAGCCTGCTGCTGTTGATCCTGGGGCTGGGCCTGGCCGTGTATCTTCTGCGTCTGGGCTGGCGTCGCGTGCTGTTCGGCACCTCTTACCGGCTGGGTAACCTGCTGCGCCGTCGCTTCTTCGAGCGGCTCACCCGCCAGGGGCAGGCCTTTTACAGCAGCCACAACACAGGCGACCTGATGGCCCGCGCCACCAACGACATCGACGCCATCGAAATCGCCGCCGGTGAAGGGGTGCTGTCCGGCTTCGATGGCCTGCTGACCCTGCTGCTGGTGCTGGTCATCATGTTCGGACTCATCGACTGGCGGCTGGCGCTGGTGGCCCTGCTGCCCTTTCCGCTGATGGGGCTGGCGTTTTACCGTATTTCCAACCGCATTCATCATCACTTCAAGGGCGCGCTGGAACAGTTTTCCGTGCTCAACGACAAGGCGCAGGAAGCCATCGCCGGCATACGGCTGGTCAAGTCCATGGGCCGGGAGTCCATAGAAAGCCGTCAGTTTGGCGCCATTGCCGAGGCGGCCACAGCACGTAATTATCAAGTGGCCCGGGCCGAAGCCCTCTATGAGCCGGTAGTGTTTCTGTCGATGTCTGCCGCCCTGCTGCTGACCCTGGGCTTTGGTGCCTGGCTTATCTGGCACGCTCAGCTCAGCGTGGGCCAGCTCACCAGCTTTACCCTGTATCTGGCCCAGCTTATCTGGCCGATGTTCGCCTTCGGCTGGCTGCTCAATATCGTCGAACGCGGCAGTGCTGCCCTGACCCGGGTCGAGGCCTTGCTGGCCATTCCCGACAGCGTACCCGACCTCGGCACCCGCGAACCGCAAGATGCCGACCTCCGGGTCGAGGCGCTGAGTTTCAGCTACCCCGGCAGTCAACAGCCGGCACTGCAACAGCTCTCGCTGACGCTGGCCCCGGGCCGGGTGCTGGGCATCGCCGGCCCGACCGGCGCCGGCAAGAGCACCCTGCTGCAGTTGCTGATGCGCTACTGGGAGGCCGAAAGCGGACACATCACTCTGGGCGCCGTGCCCCTGGCCGACTGTAGACTGGACGCCCTGCGCCGCCAGTTTGCCTATGTGCCGCAAGACACCTTTCTGTTCAGCGCCGGCATTGCCGACAACATTGCCTTCGGCCGGCCCGACGCCAGCCGTGAAGACATCATGGAAGCGGCCCGCCAGGCCTGTGTGCATGAAGACATACTGCGTCTGCCCGGCGGTTACGACGCCCAGGTGGGGGAACGTGGCATGAGCCTGTCCGGCGGTCAGCGCCAACGGCTGGCCATCGCCCGGGCCCTGATAAGTCAGGCCCCGATACTGATACTGGACGATGCGCTGTCGGCGGTGGACGTGCATACCGAACAACGCATATTACAGCAGTTGCGCCGCCGTCGGGGCCAGAGCTGCATCATCGTCAGCCACCGGCTGTCGGCGCTGGAACATGCGGACAAGACCCTGGTGCTGCAGCATGGTCGGCTGCAACAGTCGGGCCGCCACACCGAACTGATTGAACAGGACGGCTGGTACAGCCGGATGTGGACCTATCAGCAACTGGAGGCCCGCCTCGATGACGACTGAAAAAACGCCGCCACCTCACGCTCAGGCCGGCGAGTCCCCGACCGATAATTCCAGGCGTCAAGGCAAGGGTACCTTCGGCCTGTTGCTGACCTATGTCTACCGGGACAAACCGCTGCTGATCAAGGTACTGCTGCTGTTGCTACTGGCCACCGCCGCCGATGTGGCGGGCCCGCTGCTGGCCAAGGTGTTTATCGACGACTATCTGCTGGCCGGGCACCTGCCAGTGTGGCCCGTGGCCGGGCTGGCCCTCGGCTATGTTGTCACCCAGCTGGCCGCCGCCTGGTTTCGCTACCGGCAGACCCTGCGCTTTACCGACATGGCGCTGGCCGCGGTACTGGATATTCGCAAGCAGGTGTTTGCCCATGTGCAGCAACTGCCGATGGCCTTTTTCGACCAGGCCATGACCGGCCAGCTGGTGAGCCGGATCACCAACGACACCGAGGCCATCAAGGATCTCTATGTGCAGTTTCTGTCGGTGGTGCTGACCAATGTGGTACTGCTGATGGGCATTATCACTGCCATGGCGTTGCTGAACGTGCAGCTGATGCTGGTGGCGCTGCTGCTGATCCCGACCGTGGTCGGGGTGATTTACCTGTACCAGAAACTGAGCGGCGCGGCGGTGGCCGACAGCCGCCAGCTGCGATCCGACATCAACGGCACCCTCGGCGAGTCCATTTCCGGAATGGCGGTACTGCAGGCCTGTGGCCTGCAGCAGGGGTCTGCCGAACGCTTCGAGCGCCTCAACCGGCGCTATTACCGGGCCCGCATGCGCACCATCAACATAGGGGCCGCCCTGCTGCGACCCGCCATCGATCTGCTGAGCGTGCTGGTGTTGCTCGGCATCCTCAAGGTGTTCGGCTGGCAACTGGTCAACGGGGTGGCGGAAGTCGGCGTCCTCTATGCCTTTCTCAACTTCATGGGCCGCTTTACCGAACCGCTGGCGGAAATTACCCAGCGCTTCAACCTCTATCAGCAGGCCATGGTGGCAGGGGATCGGGTGCATCAGCTGATGCAGCAACCCCGGCAACACTACGGCAAGACCGGCGATACCATTCACAGAGGCGCCCTGGCCTTTCACAAGGTCGACTTCGGCTATCGACCCGGCCAGCCGGTGTTCGAACAACTGAGCCTCGACATTCCCGCCGGCGCCTTTATCGGCGTGGTGGGCCACACCGGCAGCGGCAAGAGTACCCTGCTGAATCTGTTGCTCAACTTCTATCCTGTGGATGCGGGTAACATCAGCATCGACGGGCGGCCGCTGACCGGCTACAGCCAGGATGCACTGCGTCGGGGCATAGGGCTGATTCCGCAGGAGCCATTTATTCTGGCGGGCAGCATTTATGACAACATCGACATGGGCCGCAAGCTGCCCCGGGAGAAGATAGAAAACGCCGCCCGGCAGGCCCATCTGCTGGAGACGATTAACGGCCTGGAACAGGGCTTTGACACCCGCCTCGGCGAGCGCGGCAGCCGCCTCTCTACCGGCCAGCGCCAGCAACTGGTGATTGCCCGGGCCCTGGCCGCCGCCCCGCGCATCCTGCTGCTGGACGAGGCCACCGCCAACGTCGACAGCGAAACCGAACAGGTGGTGCAACGGGCGCTACAGGCCCTGCACGGCAAGGTCACATTGATCGTGGTAGCGCACCGTTTGTCTACCATCAACGAGGCAGATCGTATTCTGGTGATGGCCCACGGCGAGCTGGTTGAGTCCGGCAGTCATCGCCAGCTGATGACCCTGCCAGAGGGCCGTTACCGGGCCATGTACCGGCTGCAACAACAGGCTCGTCAAGTGGAGCTTGCCGAGCAACCCGACCTGTAGCATCATCGGCCCCATTCGGCCCGGCACGCACAAATAATTGTGCGCTATCAGCATTTAAGCCAGCCCGCCAAGCTACGCTTTTACTACAAGAAGCCCTGATACCAAGCATGGCGACAAGGGGTCCTTTATGGGTACTGTACCGCAGATTGAACACGCTTCCCTTCACGATGCCAAACAGACACCACGACTGGTGCGGCGGCGGCGCTGGCGTTTATTGTTGTGGCTTTTGGTACTGCTGTTGCTGGTGGTTTCCGGCGTCTTGCTGGCCTACGAAATGCGCACCTCCAGACTGCAAGCGCGGGAAATCACCCGCTATGCCCAGACCCTGACCTATTCACTGGAACCCGGCCCCAGCTCGGCCTTCAGCTATCCAGCCCTGGGCCCCTTCGATCAGCGGCTCGGCTACACCCGGCTGCCGGATCTGATCGCCCGGTTGCAACGCCAGCAATTTGTTATCGAGCAGCAGGTGCAGCTTTCGCCGGCGTTGCAGCAATACAGCCACCATGGCCTGTTTTTGCCCTATCAGGAGAAAACCCAGGCCGGGCTCTTTATCGGTGATTGCCGCAATGAACCTGTCTATGACTATCGCTATCCGCAACGCCATTACCCGGACTTTGCCGGCATAGCACCGCTGGTGGTCGGCACCCTGCTGTTTATCGAAAACCGGGAGCTGCTCAGCCAGGCACAACCGCAAATCAACCCGGCGGTAGACTGGCCACGCTTTACCAAGGCGGCGCTGTCGCAACTGGGGCGGGCACTGGAGATACAGGATGACTCGGCCGGTGGCAGCACCCTCGCCACCCAGATAGAAAAATACCGCCATTCGCCGGGAGGCCGGACGCCCTCTGCCAGTGAAAAGCTGCGCCAGATGATCTCCGCCAGCGTGCGCGCCTATCAACAGGGGCCCGAAACCCTGGCGGCCCGTCAGGGCATTGCCCTGGCCTACCTCAACTCTGTGCCCCTGGCCGCCGCCCCCGGCCACGGTGAAATTCACGGCCTGGGTGACGGCCTCTGGATCTGGTTCGCCGCCGAGCTGGATCGGGTCAACCAGCTGCTGGACACCACCCAGCCGCCGCCCGGATCGCTGGCCGAGCAAGGGATGGCCCAGCGCCAGGTAATGGCACTGATGATTGCCCAGCGTCGTCCTTCCTATTATCTGTACCGGGGGCGAGACGATCTGCACGACCTGACCGACAGCTATCTGCGGCTGCAGGCCCAGGCCGGCATGATAAGCCCGGCCCTGCGCGACGCGGCGCTGGCCCAGCGGCTGGTTTTCCGTCATTTCAGAGAAAGACCCGTCACCCAGTTTGTTGAAAACAACAAGACTCTGCAGGTGACACGCGGTCGCCTGGCCAGCCTGCTGGGCACCTCTTTCTATGAACTGGACCGGCTGGACATGTCTGCCCGCACCACCCTCAACGCCGAACTTCAGCAACAGGTGACGCATTATCTGCAGCAACTGGCCGATCCCGAGGTGGCCAGCAATATAGGCCTTTATGGTGAGCGCCTGCTGTCTCCGGAAAAAACCGCCGAGGTGCGCTACAGCTTTACCCTGTTCGAGCGCGGCGACGAAGGCTTTTATGTGCGGGTACAAACCGACAACACCCTGCAGCCGTTCGATATCAACGAGGGCAGCAAACTGGAACTGGGCTCTACCGCCAAGCTGCGGGTCATGGCCACCTATCTGGAAATTATCGCCGAGCTGCACCAGCGTTACGCCGGCTTTTCTCCCCAGAAACTGCATGCGCTCAGCCCCGAGCCTAACGATCCGCTCAGCCGCTGGGCCATCGACTATCTGCTGCTCCACCCGGATCACGCCCTGCCCGCCATGCTGAACGCCGCGCTGGAACGGCGCTATTCCGCCAGTACCGGGGAGCGCTTCTTTACCGGTGGTGGCCTGCACAGCTTCAACAACTTTCGCCGTCAGGACAACGGTCGCAATCCGACCATGATCGAAGCCTTGCGCGAGTCCATCAACCTGCCCTTTATCCGGGTAATGCGCGACATAGTGCGCTACAGCCTGTATCAGAGCGAAAACCGCGCCCAGTTGCTGACCGATGACAAAGACCCACGGCGTCAGGAATATCTGAGCCGCTTCGCCGACCGGGAAGGCCGGGTTTTTCTGCTGCGTTTCTGGCGCAAGTATCAGGGCAAAACCACCGAACAACGGCTCGACAGCTTCTTCGATGGCCTGCGCCCCACCCCGGTACGGCTGGCGGCGGTGCACCGCTATCTGCTGCCTGACGCCAGCCCCCGGGACTTTGCCGACTTTCTGCAACGACGGCTGCCTGAGGAGCGACTGACCGACAAACGGCTCGATGAGCTGTATCACCGTTATGGCCCCGGCGCCTACAGCCTGCCGGATCAGGGCTACATAGCCCGGGTGCATCCGCTGGAGCTGTGGCTGCTCGGCTATTTGCAGAACATGCCCGGCGCCGGTTTTGCCGATGCCGCCGACGCCAGCAAAGAAGAACGTCAGGAAGTGTACGGCTGGCTGTTCAAGACGCGCCATCGCAGCGCCCGCGACAGCCGGATCCGTACCATGCTGGAAGTCGAAGCCTTTACCGATATTCACCAGCGCTGGCAGCGGCTGGGCTTTCCGTTCGATCATCTGGTGCCGTCACTGGCCACGGCCATCGGCAGTTCGGGAGACAAACCCGCCTCACTGGCGGAGCTGGTGGGCATTATTCTGAATGAGGGTGTGCGCCTGCCTACGGTGCGTATGGATCAGCTGCAGTTTGCCGTCGACACCCCCTATGAAACGCATCTGGTTCGCCAGCCACAGCAGGCACAAAGGGTCATGGCCAAAGAAGTGGCCATGGTGCTGCGCGGCGCCCTGTCACAGGTGGTGGAAGGCGGCACCGCGCGCCGTCTGCAAGGCAGCTTTACCTTGCCGGACGGCAGCCCGCTGACCCTGGGCGGCAAGACCGGCACCGGCGACAACCGCATCGAAACCGTGAGCCGCTACGGTCAGGTCATCACGTCTCAGGCCCGCAACCGCACCGCCACCTTCGTGTTTTATCTCGGCGAGCGGCACTTCGGCACCCTCACCGCCTATGTGCCGGGGCAGGAGTCGGACAAGTTCAACTTTACCTCGGCGCTGCCGGTGCAGGTGCTCAAGGGCATGGAGCCGATATTGCGCCCCTACCTGCAACCGGACAGCCAGAGCGGTTGCCGGCCACAATCGGCCGGCGCGCCCGCTCAGGAAGCGCAGGCCTCTACCACCGAATTGGCGGCCAAAAGCTAAGGAAGCTGCGGTAAGCGGTAAGTAAAACAATCACGGCTGCAGATTTCACCGTGCACTTGTAAATATTGCCTTGTCGGCAGGCTTTACCGGCTGACATCGGCCCTGCAAACCACTCGGACTGCTTATGGCTGACAGCTTACCGCTTCAGGCTTTGTTTCCATCATTCCCCCCTCAGGTCAAATTTTGGTAGCATACGGAACCATCACTGTGAACGGATCCGTATCGCCATGTCTCAGCCTCTGCCTCTGCCCACCATTCCCGAGCTGGCCAACTCCGAACTGACCCGACAGCTGCTGCAGGTTATCGATCAAAAAACCAAGCCCCTCGGCGCCTTGGGTCGCCTCGAAACCCTCGCCTTGCAGCTGGGGCTGATCCAGGGCCGTACCAATCCGGTGATACAGCAACCGCAGATCCGGGTTTTTGCCGCCGATCACGGCCTGACCCGTCACGGCACTTCGGCCTACCCCAGTGCCGTGACCGCCCAGATGGTGCACAACTTTCTGCTGGGCGGCGCCGCCATCAACGTCTTCGCCCGCCAGCACAAGATAGGCCTGCAAGTGGTGGATGCGGGCGTCGATGCGGAGTTTGACTATCACCCGGCCCTGCTCGATTGCAAGGTTCGCAGGGGCAGCCGGGATGCCATGACCGAGGCCGCCATGACCGAGGCCGAGTGTCGGGAGGCCCTCGAACAGGGCATGGCGCTGGTGGAGCACCTGCCCGGTAACCTCCTGATAGTGGGGGAAATGGGCATCGGCAATACCTCCGCCGCCAGTCTGCTGCTGTCGCGACTGGGTGACCTTCCTCTTGCCGACTGCGTCGGCCGGGGCACCGGGCTGGACGACGAAGGGTTACGTCACAAGCAGCAGATACTGACGCAGGTGTTGCGACACCATCAAGAGGCCATCACGCCGCTGGCCGCCCTGAGGGCGCTGGGCGGGCTGGAAATCGCCATGATGGTCGGTGCGCTTATCCAGGCCGCCAGCCAGCGCCGCATTCTGCTGATGGACGGCTTTATCGCCGGGGTCGCCCTGCTGGTGGCCGAGCAACTGGCCCCGGGCGTGCGCCAGTATGCGGTGTTTGCCCACCACTCCGCCGAGCCCGGCCATGAGCACCTGCTACGCCTGCTGGACGCCGAGCCGTTGCTCAACATGAAGATGCGCCTGGGCGAAGGCAGCGGCGCCGTGCTGGCCTATCCGCTGTTGCAGTCGGCCTGTGCCTTTCTCAACGAGATGGCCAGCTTCACCGATGCCGGCATCAGCGGGCCCGCTGACGATACGGCAGAGTGACGATGCCACAGAATAAGACTCCTGAGAAAACCGGCTACAAGCCGGGCCAGATCCCGAGCCTGAATCTGGGCCAGGTGCTGCGCCACGAAGGCCGACTGCTGCTGGTTGCCACCCAGTTCCTCACCCGGCTGCCGGTGCCCCGGCTCAATGATTATCAGCCCCATTGGCTGCACCAGAGCAGCCGGCACTTTCCGGCGGTCGGCCTGCTGGTGGGGCTGCTGTGCGCCGGGGTGTTCTGGCTGGCCAGCCTGCTGTTCAGCCCCCTGGTGGCGGCGGTGGCCAGCACCGCCTTCGGCATCAGGATAACCGGTGCCTTTCACGAAGACGGCCTGGCCGATACCTGCGATGGTCTGGGTGGCGGCCTCACCAAGGAGCGGGCGCTCACCATCATGAAAGACTCGCGCCTAGGCACCTTTGGTACCCTGGGGCTGGTGCTGGCCCTGCTGCTGAAAGTCAGCCTGCTGGCAGCCATGCCCCTTCCGCTGGCGCTGGCCGCCCTGGTGGTGGGCCACAGCGGCTCGCGGCTGATGTGCATCAGCCTGATTGCCCTGCTGCCTTACGGCGGCGAAATCGAACACGCCAAGGCCAAACCCATGGCCCAGCAGCTGACCCCGGCCCAGGGTCTGATGGGCGCCGGCTGGGTGCTGCTGGCGCTGCTGCCCGTCTGGCTCTGGTTGCCCGAAGCCGGGATCAGCCTAGCTCCCTGGCACTGGCTGTTGCCGCTGGGGCTGGCACTGGTGGCCACCGACTACATGCGGCGGCTGATGAAGCGCCGCCTCGGCGGCTACACCGGCGATGGTCTTGGCGCCACCCAGCAACTGAGCTAACTGACGATTTATGCCGGGCTTTCCGCGCTGTTGTAGGCCCCTTGCTGGCTCTTTTGTAGGCCCCACTTCAGTGGGGCAATTCTGCCACAGACAAAACATTGCCCGGCTAAAGCCGAGCCTACAAAGGGAAAACCCTGCCGCTGGCGGTCGAATAAATTCGACCCTACTACGACAATGCGAAAGCAATCTGCTCCCTCCCCTTGAGCTCGAAATAAGCAGAATAACATTGGGGTGCAACGCAAGGGGAGGGTTGGGGAGGGGTTCAACA
>NZ_MPZM01000012.1 GCF_002936955.1 Oceanisphaera arctica
TGTTACCTCGAGGCTGCCCCCATGCCGGGAAACATGACGGTCGTGCCTTTCCTTATCTGTGAGCCATCCCATTATCGGCAGCCATCCCGATTGTGTAATCTCTAAACAGGCCCGATTTATTACCGGTCTATTTCCCTGATAGCCCCCATCATAAGTAATTGACGATCGAGCTGCAGCCCCTGTCACCCGAACCGCTTGCCGTTCACCCGGACGGCAGTTCAAACGAAACTGCCAGGGCCGGGATACATCCGTCGGCAGGCCGGTTTGGCGACTGCCGCGCTCGCCGGGCAGCACCATGCAGAAGACCCCCTGACACAGCCAGGCCTGCAGCCGGCGTCCCGGCGGCACCTGATAGCGCCAACTCAGGCTCACCAGCCGCCGATCGGCAAGCGTGACCGACTCGGGCACGGCCAGCTCGGCAGACAGGTATTGCCGTCCGGGCACCGCCACTTGCATGGCCGGGGCATTCACGATCCAGCTTCCTGCCGCAGCCCGGATCTCGGCCACCGGAAAAAGTGTCAGCAGCAACAGCCAACCCCTCATCCCCGGGCCCCTGTTCAGGGGGAAGCGCCTGGTCATCAGCTCCCCCCGACCAGGCTGGTCACCCTCAGGGTACGATCATCCGGGATCTCCGCCTGGGACATCACCACCAGATAATTGAGTCGCCGACGCAGAAAGCGCGACATCAAGGCGCGCAGATGATGCTGCACCACCAGCACCGGCGGCTCACCCGCCGCCTCCTGGCGGGCCAGAGCCTGTTCGGTCTGCTCCATCAGAGTCTGGGCCAGGCCCGGCTCCAGGGCACCACCGCCGTTGAGGGCCTGCATCAACACTTGCTCCAGGCCGGCATCCAGCCCCAGCACATGCAGCTCCTGTTGGCCCTGAAACCACTGCTGGGTAATGGTCCGGCCCAGGCCAACACGCACCAGGGCGGTCAGTTCATGGGGATCGGACTGGTTCACCGCATATTCCGCCAGGGTATCGAGTATGGTGCGCATATCGCGGATCGATACATCTTCTTCCAGCAGGCTCTGCAATATTCGCTGCAGCTGGGTCAGGGACACCAGCTTGGGTACCACTTCTTCCACCAGCGTCTTGTTTTCGACCCCCAGCTTGTCGAGCAGCTGCTGAACTTCCTGACGGCCGAGCATCTCGGCCGAGTGACGCTGCAACAGGTGATTGAGGTGGGTGGCCGCCACCGTACTGGCATCCACCACCGTATAACCGTAGATCTGGGCATGTTCCCGCTGGCTGACATCGCTCCACACCGCCGGCAGGCCAAAGGCCGGATCCTGGGTCGGAGTACCCTCCAGCTTGCCGGTCACCTGACCCGGATCGATCGCCAGCCACTGGCCCGGGAAGACCTCGGCGCGACCAATTTCCGCCCCCTTGAGGGTGATAACATAGGTATTGGGGGGCAGTTCCAGGTTGTCGCGAATATGCACCACCGGTGGCAGGAAGCCCATGTCCTGGGCAAATTTCTTGCGCACACTCTTGATGCGGCCAAGCAGCTCGCCCTGCTGGCGTTGATCGACCAAAGGGATCAATCTGTGGCCCACTTCCATGCCCAGGGTATCGACCAGCTGTACATCATCCCAACTGGCTTCCGGCGCTTCCGGCATGAGCAGGGGCGCATTGACCACCTCATCGACGACCTGCTGTTCCCTATTACGTATGATCCACCAGGCCAGCCCTCCCAGCAGGGCGGTAAACAGCAGGAACACCAGGTTGGGCATGCCCGGTACCAGACCCAGCAGGCCCATCACCCCGGCGGCGAGGATCAGCACCTGCGGGTTGACGAACAGCTGGCTTAACATCTGCTGGCCCACATCCTGTTCGGTATTGACCCGGGACACGGTCACGCCGGCGGCGGTAGAGATCACCAGCGCCGGGATCTGCGCCACCAGACCATCACCGATGGCCAGTAACACATAGGTCTCGGCCGCCGTACCAAAACTCATATCATGCTGCATTACGCCGATCATCAGGCCGCCGATGATATTAACCACCATGATCATCAGGCCGGCTACCGCATCGCCACGCACAAACTTGCTGGCGCCGTCCATGGAGCCGTAAAAATCGGCTTCCTGGGAAACCTCGGCACGCCGCCGGCGAGCCTCATCCTCGGCGATCAGACCGGCGTTCAGATCCGCATCTATGGCCATCTGCTTGCCGGGCATGGCATCCAGAGTAAAACGGGCACCCACCTCGGCGATACGCCCGGCCCCCTTGGTGATCACCATAAAGTTGATGATCACCAGGATCATGAACACCACCAGACCCACCGCAAAGTTGCCGCCCACCAGAAACTGGCCGAAGGCCTCAATCACCTTGCCGGCCGAGTCTCCTCCCTGGTGCCCTTCCATCAGCACCACCCGGGTCGAGGCCACGTTCAGCGACAACCGCAGCAGGGTGGTAAACAGCAGCACCGCCGGAAAGGCGGCGAAATCCAGGGGCTTCTGGGTGAACATACTCACCAGCAAAACCATGATGCCCAGCGCAATATTGAAGGTAAAAAACAGATCCAGTGCAAAAGGCGGCAGCGGCAGTATCATCATCGACAGTATCATGATGATCAGCAGAGGGCCGGCCAGCACCTTCAGCTGCTCGCGATTCATTCCCTCAAGGCCCGCCAGGTAGCGACTCAACTCCTTCATTCACTCTCCTGCTGTGGTGGTCTAGTCCGGTGTTCGGACAGTTCTTCAGGTACCGGCAGATCCCGTGGGGTAACAGGCGGCTCGCCCCCTTCCGTCTGCGCCCGCCTGAGCTGGAATGCCCAGGCCATCACCTCCGCCACTGCGGTATACAGCGCCATGGGGATCTCCCGATCCAGATCCACATGATGGTAGAGGGCTCGGGCCAGAGGAGGCGCCTCCAGCAGCGGCACCCTGTGTTCACGACCCAGCTCGCGGATCTTCGCCGCCACCGCCTCGGCGCCCTTGGCCACCACTCTGGGTGCCGCCATCTTGCCGTCTTGATAACGCAGGGCGACCGCATAATGGGTGGGGTTGGTGATGATCACATCGGCCTCGGGCACCTTGCTCATCATTCGATTGCGGGCCATGGCCTGCTGTTGCGAACGGATCCGCGCCTTGATATGGGGATCGCCGTCAGATTCCTTGTGCTCGCGCTTGATCTCTTCCTTGCTCATGCGCAGCTTTTTGGCATGGCTCCACAACTGATAAGGTACATCGATCAGCACCACCACGATCAGGGTCAGTACCATGAGGCCACAGGCCTGGGCCGCCAGCATCAGGGCATTGGCCGTCGCCTGCTGGATGGATTGCTGCATCAGCGCCATCAGCTCACCGCGCTTGGACATAAGGAACAGCACCGCCACGCTGCCAACCAGCAACGACTTGGCAATCGCCTTGACCAGCTCCGCCAATGCCTGGCTGGAAAAGATGCGTTTCAGTCCCTTGAGCGGATTCAGCTTGGAAAATTTCGGTGTGAGCGACTTGACCGAAAACAGCCAGCCGCCCAGCAGGATAGGTGCCGCCAGCGCCAGCACCGTTAGCAGCAGGAACAGCGGCAACAACACCAGCAAGGTTCGCCGGCCCAGCTCGAAAGCATGGCTGAGCATGGCCATGGCATCGAACGCTTGGCGGCGTTCAAACAGGAAAGAGCGTTCCATCACCAGCCCCAGCTGGTCGTACAGGGCTCCGCCCATGGCCCACAAGCCCATAACGCCCCCGAGCAGCAACAGAAAGGTCGCCAGCTCCCGGGAACGGGCAATCTGGCCATCTTCCCGCGCTTTTTCCAGGCGTTGGGGCGTCGCGGCTTCGGTTTTTTCCTGATCGCTGCTGTCGTCGGACATGATATCGGGGTCAATTCAGGCTGGCGGTAATCAAATGGCCGCCATTGTCGGAAAAGCAGGGAGGGAGCAATACGCAGAACAAGGCCGGGAATCATGCCTTATTCCCGATTCGCTCACCCAACCGGGGATACTGTAGTGGTCAACTGTCCGATACGTCGGAGCAGCGCATCTGTGCTCTCGGACGCAGTAGCCAGCTGTTCATCGTCACCCATTCTCATCTCTCCATGGCGGGAGTGATTATCACCTATGTCGGTATCGATCACTTATTTACCCAACTTCTCGAAGATCTTGTTGAGTTTTGCTTCCAGTGTGGCGGCGCTGAACGGCTTGACCACATACCCGCTGGCGCCGGCCTGAGCTGCGGCAATGATGTTTTCTTTCCTGGCCTCGGCGGTCACCAGCAGTACCGGCAGCTGCTTGAGGCGCTCATCGGCACGGATCTGCTTGAGCATCTCCAGCCCGTCCATATTGGGCATATTCCAATCGGATATAACAAAATCGAAGTCGCCGCTGTTAAGCTTGAGCAATGCGCTGCTACCATCCTCGGCCTCCTCGATATTGTTAAAGCCCAGTTCTTTCAGCAGGCTGCGCAGGATGCGGCGCATGGTAGGGAAATCATCCACCACCAGTATGCTCATCTTCTTGTCGGCCATTTCACTTCCTTAATTTGTTATCACTATCGTGACCGACCGCCTGGGCCAACCCGCCCCGGAAAGGTTCACTGGCTGTTTTTACATGACTCAGACGGTGCATATCCACAATATCCAGGATCAGTGCCATCCTGCCGTCCCCCAATATGGTGGCGGCGGAAATCCCCGGCACCTTGCAATAATTGGTCTCCAGATTCTTGACCACTACCTGTTGCTGACCAAGCAACTCATCGACCAGCAAGGCATATCTCCGGCCTTCGCCCTGAACCACCACCGCAATACAATCGGTTGGCCGGGTCCGGGCATGGTTCACATTCAGCACCTGTCGCACGGCGACCAACGGCAGATATTCCTCCCTCACCTTCAGCAGGCAGGTCTGATCCGCAACCGTATATAAGATACCGGTCGTCGGCTGCAGCGACTCGATCACCGAACTCAATGGCAAGATAAACACCTCGCCGCCGACCTTGATCAGCATGCCCTCGAGGATCGCCAGCGTCAGGGGCAGGACAATACGGGTGCTGGTGCCCTGCCCTGGCCGGGACTGCAGCTCAACATGCCCCCCAATGGCCTGGATATTGCGCTTGACCACATCCATGCCGACCCCCCGGCCGGACACATCACTGATCTGTTCCGCAGTGGAAAAGCCGGGGGCGAAGATCAACTGCCAGACTTCATCATCGCTCATGGTGTCGGACACATTCAGCCCATTGGCTCGCACCCTGGCCAGCAGCTTACTCCGGTTCAGGCCGGCACCATCATCCTTGACCTCAATCAGGATGTTGCCACCCTGCTGACGGGCCGACAGGGTAAGCCGGCCGGTGGCCGGCTTACCCGCCGCAACACGAATATCGGGCCGCTCTATGCCATGATCCAGGCTGTTACGCACCAGGTGGGTCAACGGGTCTATGATGCGTTCGATCAGGCTCTTGTCCAACTCGGTGGATTCGCCCAGGGTGACCAGTTCCACTTCTTTATCCAAGCTCCCGGCCAGATCGCGCACCAGACGCGGAAAACGGCCGAACACGGAACCCATCGGTACCATGCGCACCGACATCACCGCTTTCTGCAAGTCCCGGGCGTTACGCTGCAGCAGGTTCATGCCATTGACCAGGCCGCCGTTTGTCCCGCCATCCAGTTCACTGATTGTCTGCACCAGCATTGAATGGGTGATCATCAGCTCATCCACCAGCTTGATGAGCTGATCAATTTTAGCCACCGGCACCCGCAACGATAAAGCTTCGCCAACGCCTTTCCGCTCCCGAAAATCAAGCTCGGGCACCGTCGGTAATGAGGTTCCGACAGCGGCGGCCTCCCTGGCTGCCGAGGCAACGGACGCGACAGCCTCTGGGCTGACAGCGGACAATGGCAACTCGGGCCTCGGATCCAGAACGCGAATTTTCAGCTGATCGGGCTCAAGAATAAAACACATGACGGCGGCAATATCATCGGCACTGGCCTGGGCGTCGAGTAGCACTTCATGACCATCAGCCAGCTCACGCACCTCGACCAATTCGCCAAACAGGGTCAATTCTTCCAGCAAGAGCCGATAATCCTGGTCGGTCACACCAAGCAAGGTGACCAGCAAGCGACAGGATGACACCTCCTCTTCCGGTTGTGCCATTGGAGCTGTCATCGAAGCGGGTAGCGCGATCGGTTCCGGATCAGCGGCAACAGGCATTTCCAATCTGGCGGTACTGGCCGAAGTTACCGATGTTGCCTCTGGATTATCGAGCTGTACGTCTTGCTCCAGGGCCATTTGCTGCAACATCTGGCAAATACGCTGATAGGTATCCGGATCCGGCTCTTGCCCCTGGCGATAGTCATCCAGTTGATCTTGCAGCATGTCTTTGGCCACCAGAAAGATATCGATGATATCGCGGCGTAATATCAGCACTCCCCGACGACTGCAGTCGAGAAGATTTTCAAGCAGATGAGTGCTGCCCTGCAGAGCAGAAAATCCAAAGGTGCCCGCACCTCCCTTTATCGAATGAGCCGCCCTGAAGATGGCATTCAGCCGCTCCGGATCCGGTTTATCCAGATCCAGCGCCAGCAGCTGCCGTTCCATTTCATCGAGCAGCTCATCCGCTTCTTCAAAAAAAGTGTCGTAGAAATCGCTAAAATCCATCTTCGTTTCCACAGGGGCAATAAGGCAGTGGCTTGTTCCGAGGCCGGGCACCAGAGGGGATGTTATCAACCGGAACCTGGAGGTATGACCGGGTTCAGGCCTGCGGGATGCTAATCACCGAGCGGCATCGACCCACCGGGGCTCTCACTCAGGCCCTGAGTGCGAATGGCATCGACGCTCTCTGCATTGTGAACAATCAGGCTTATCCGGCGATTGGCCGGATCCCCCGGATCCTTGTCATTCAACGGTACCCTGTCTGACATACCCGCCACCCGCAGCAGCTTGTCCGGACTCAGGCCCCCTGCCACCAACTCCCGACGCGAGGCATTGGCCCTGTCGCTGGACAGCTCCCAGTTGCTGTATCCCCGATGGCCACCGACATAGTTCAGACTGTCGGTATGGCCGCTGATACTGAGCTGGTTGGGTAACTCGTTCAGCAACGGCGCCAGGGTGAGCAGCAGCTCGCGCATATAGGGCGCCACCTGCTCACTACCCAGCTCAAACATGGGCCGACGTTCGGTATCCACCAACTGGATACGCAGCCCTTCACGGGTGATATCCATACGCATCTGGCTACGCAGCTCACTCAGGCTCTTGTTAGCCGCGATCACCGCCTCGATCCGTTGTTGCAGCCGGTGCAGGCGACTCCGGCTCTCATCGGGGCGAGGCAGGCTACGCACATCAATACGCATCCGCTCACCCTCCTGATGGATGGGATCCGGTCCACCGCCCGGAATGGCACTGGTGCTGGCTCGGCTTTTGTCGCCTCCTGCCATCGCCACCGACAAAGGGGTCCGGAAGTATTCGGCCACACTCTCCCGTTGACCTTGGGTGGAGGTCGACAATATCCACAACACCAGAAACAGCGCCATCAGCGCGGTCATGAAATCGGCGAAGGCAATCTTCCAGCTGCCGCCATGGTGGTGTTTGACCACCTTCTTGCGGCGAATGATGATGGGACGAGCGTTCTCACTCATGCGCTGCCCGCATCCCTGGCATTACGCACATAATTCTCCAGTTCGATGAAGGAGGGCCGCTCGGCGGTATGCAGCGTCTTGCGGCCAAACTCCACCGCCAGTTGTGGCGCATAGCCATTGAGGCTGGCCAGCAGGGTGACCCGCATGCACTGCAATACTTTCACCGCCTCGGCGACCTGGCGCTCGATACGACCGGCCACCGGAGCAACAAAGCCGTAGCCCAGCAATATGCCGAGGAAGGTACCCACCAGGGCTGACGCTATCATATGCCCCATCACATCCGGAGACGCATCGGCGGCACTCAAGGCCTTGACCACCCCCATCACCGCCGCCACTATGCCAAAGGCAGGCAGGCCATCGGCTACCTTGGTCAGGGCATCCACCGGAATATGGGCTTCATGTTCGAATATCTCTATCTCGTGGAGCATCAATTCATCGAGTTCATGGGGATTCATGCTGCCACTGGCCATCAGCCGCAGATAGTCGGTCAGAAACCCAATCATCATCGGATCCTGGAGGATCCTGGGGTGCTCGGTGAACAGGGCACTGCCCTCGGGATTATCGATATCCTGCTCGATCCCCAGCATACCTTCCCGACGGATCTTGGTCAGCAGCTTGAACTGCAGCGCCATCAGCTCCATATACATTTCTTTATTGTATTTTTTGGTGCGTTTTAGCCTGGAAGCACTGCGCAGGGTGGCTTTTATCGCCTTGCCGTTATTGGCGGCAACAAAGGCGCCCAGGGCTGCGCCACCGATCATCAACAGCTCTAATGGCTGATACAGAGGCCCCAAGTGTCCACCGGCCAGTAAATAACCGCCAAAGACGGAAAGCGTAACAATGATAAATCCCAGGGGTATCAGCACAAACGAACATCCTTAACAATGGTGCGACACAGGCAGTTTCAATGCTGTTATCGGCAGACAGGGCAGTAACTTGAGGACGAACAGGAAAAATCTTGCTCAGCCGAAGCAGGACCGGCCGGCTTCAGTTGCCAGTTTGATCCGCTTGCGGGTCTTGCCCGCCCGGGACGGTGGCTGGCAGATGCCGCAGACAAAGTCCTGACTGGGGGTGTGGGCATGAGCGACAAACTGCAGACCACAGTGGGTACATGCCGACAGCTGAAACATCTCGCTTTCAAAGAAACGTACCAGGGTCCAGGCACGGGTCAGCCCCAGCACCTGTTCCGATCCCTCCAGCTCGAGTTGCTCCAGATAAAGCCGGAATCCCCTGACAAACCCTTCCATCCGCTCACAGCCATGCTGCTCCGTCATCTGCAGGTAGATGTTATAGAAAAGAGAGGCATGAATATTGGGCAGCCAGGTCATGAACCAGTCTGTGGAAAAGGGCAGCAATCCCTTGGGCGGCGATATACCCCGCACTTCCTTGTATAAACGTATCAAGCGCCCGCGGCTCAGGGAGATTTCGGTTTCCAGCACCTGCAGGCGAGCCCCCAGCTCGATCAACTCGATGGCAGTCTGGACCTGCACTACTTCATCGAGCAAACTCTTTTCTGACATCGGATTGGCCCCCTTATACAGACGCCATCAGCAAGGCCAGGTGGGTTTGCGTCAGGCCTTGCTCGCGGGGATTACGCAGCAGCTTTTCCAGTTGTTCGGCATGCTCGAAATTCGGTCGACAGATCAACTGATTCATGCGAGCAAGCCGGCTAAGCTCCCTCGCCGACAGTGACAACAGCAAATCCGCCATCGGCTCGTCCATCTTCAGCCGATACATGGCCATGGCTTTGTCATCATTCAGCAGGCGCTTGACCAGCAGCAGATAAGAAAGGTTTAACTCCTGGATTTCATCCAGGATACTGTTTGTTTCCATCTTTTAACCTAACTCGACACGGAACAATATCCACATCCACGACTTCCCACCGGCCCGAGTATTTTTCATCAGGGTTTGATCTCAATCAAGGACTGTCGCGGAAAAAGGGAGCATACACTACCATTGTGTAGCAAATATTTCCTGAGGTATTAGGTTATTTAACCCTGCTCGATGTTGCTTTCGCTAACAGGACTACAAATAAATGTTCAAAAAGAAAACAAAGAGGAGTTAAAAAACAAACAAAAAGGAAAGTGGTATAACAATTCTGATCAAATATCACTCAACACGCTCGTCCAACATCAAAGGCGTAACCGGTCGTGGTCAGGTAATTTGTAGTCATTCAAACTTCAGCGAGCAAACCCGACTATCGGCGACTTACCCTTCATTATTGGCATAATCCTGTTCCAGTTCCCGGAGCCATAGCAGCAGTTCGGCTATCACCCGATACAGGGGCTGGGGTATCTGTTGATCGAGATCCAGCCCCATCAGCAGGCCGACCAGCTCGGGGGCATCGTGAATGAATATTTGCTGCCGCCTGGCCTCGGCAATAATCTGCTCGGCCAGTTCGCCATAGCCACTGGCCACCACTCGCGGAGCTTGAGTCCCTTCCCCGTAGGCCAGGGCCACCGCCTGCCGCCGCTTGATATCCTCTTCACTCATGGGTTTGCCGCTCGACCGTGCCGATATGCAGGCTCACCTCACGAAAGCCGCAGGCTGCAAGCCGCGGACGTATCCGTTCGAGATCGGCCTGCAGCCGAGCCGTGATAATTTCGGCCTCGGGCGCCAGGGTAATGGCCAATCGCTCCCCCTGCAACCACACACTTATCCGTATCTCGCCGAAATCACCATGCTGCAAGGTCAGTTCACTGCGCCAGCCCTGCCCCTCCGCTTCATCTTGCGGCTCTGCACCCGACTCCGGTCGATAACCGGTTTCGGGAGGCTGGATCAGCAACGCCATCAGGCACCCTGGCCAGGCCTGGCTCTCCCAGCGCAGGGTCGGCGTCACCAGCAACTCCAGTTGATGACGAACCAGCGCCTGCAACCCCTCATCCAGGGTGGCGCCTTCATCCATGCTGGTATTGTCCGCCAAATCCATAGCCTCTTGCCGCATCTGTGGTTCCTGTTCCAGCCGAGCACGCGGCCATTCGCCGCGAAACCAGCGGGCCAGATGGGATTCATAAAACAGACCGCTGTCACGAATGCCCAGTTCCAGGCGCTGAGCCAGCTCTGCCGCAGACAAAGGCTGAGCCGCCATCAATGGCAATGGGGGCCGGATCACTCCGGGCAGGGTGGGCTCGCCGTTCAGCAGCCTGGCAATGGTCAGTGCCGCCGGACTGAGATGGGTATGGATGGAGGCGGATAGCCCGGTCGCCGAAGCAGAGATACCGGCGTTGGCCTGGGTGAGCCGGGGATCGAGACGGGAATCACTGTGTAGCGGCCGGAGCGCCTCTGCGGGAGTCAGCGGCCTGACCTCCCGGTTAAGCTCAGATGCCACCGACTGCGGTTCTCGCCGGCCCAGCACCTGATGCAGCAGGGTATCGATAAGCGGGCTGATACCACTCACAATCAGCCCCGATCCTGCTTGCCCGCCCCTGGCATCATGGGGTATTGGAAGAAGAAGAGTAAGCGCGGTTCAGCTGGCGCTGGCGCTGGGACTGGCCAATCAGCCGGCTGAGCTCGGCCTTGCGCTGTGCCAGCCGCTCGCGGATCTCCCGATCCTGAACCAGGATCTGCGCCAACAGCTCAGCCTTGCGAACCACCTGCGCCGGTTCCAGCACAATGCCGGATTCCAGCCGGGTGAGTCGTTCCACCTGGGCGACATAGCTGGACTCTTCATCGATCAGCGAAACCCAGTCTTCGTCCTGCGCCTTGTGCAACATCCTGATCGAGCTGGCCAGCAAGGACTGGTAAGATGCGATGATGTCTTCCTGGGTAGTGGCATTTTCAGTCTGATGGCTGGGCATGTCAGGCTCCTTTGGCTCGTTCGCCAATCTCTCGCCAGGCCGAACCGATGCTTTCCAGCAGGCTGGCGGCTTCATCCAGGCGCTGCTGGTCGTTATGCAGGTTGGCCTGTATCAGGAGTCGGGCGGTATAGTCATAAAGTGACTCCAGCCGCTCGGCCAGTTCACCGCCCTGCTCCGAATCCAGTGCCGCCACCAGGCCATTGTTTACAATATCCAGTACCTTGGAAATAGCCTTTCCTTTCTCGGCGATATTGCCATTCTGCATGTGCAGCCGGGCGGTACGCAGACCGGACTGGGCGCCGTCAAACAGCATCATGATCAGCTGATGCGGGCTGGCTGACATCACATTGCTTTCGATCCCCACCCGCGCATAGGCGCCGGCACCCCTGCCGTAGGCGGCCGCTCCGCGCATTGAATTCATCGTTGTTAACCCCTCTTTATCTATTTCTGTCTAGCGAATGGGTGCAGCCATGCCTGCTGCTTTATTACCCCAACTGGGCATTCATCATCTCGAACTGCTGCGTCAGATAACTGCTGGTTGAATTCATGTTGGCCACCAGGCTGTCCATCTGGGCAAACTGGACACGATAGCGCTCTATGGTGGACTCGATACCCGATTCCAGCCGCTCGTAACGCAGATCCACCCGCTCGATACTGTTCTTCAGGCCACTGGTGGCATTATCCAGACGCCCGTCTTCCGCCAGAAACTGCGACAGGGTCTGGCCCAGCTGCCCGGCCAGGCCGGTTTCGTCGCTGCTGCCGGCAAAGAAGTCGGACAGGGCCGCCATATTGTCATCCAGCAGGGGATCCAGCTTGTCTTCATCCAGTTTCAGCTTGCCGTCCAGTTGCAGGCTGATGCCAATATCGCTCAGCATCTGCAGCTGACCTTCGGCCACCCCGTCGGTGATGGCCGTGCGCAGCTTGCTCTGTACATGACGCAGGGTACTGTCGCCCAGCAACAGGCCGGCAGAGCCGGTGGCGGCGTCAAAGCTGCTCAACTCCGACATACTGCCCTGCAGCGTGTTATAGGCGCTGACAAACCCCTTGACCGCGTCCTTGATCGACGGTGTATCCCGCACCACGCTCAGGCTGCTGGTGCCGGTTTCGGTCAGATCCAGGGTCACCCCCTGAATGGCCTCTTCAACCCGGTTGCTCTGGCTGACAATATTAATGCCGTTCACCGTTAGCGCGGCGTTTTTCGCCGACACTTCGGTATTGGTATCAATGGCTAGTCCGCCCACGGAGCCAAACTTGATTTTGGTAATCTCCGCCTCGGTGCCTGTCTCGGTGGAGGCAAAGACCAGCCGGTAGGGAGTACCGCTGCCGTCATTGATGATAGAGGCACTCACCCCGGCGTTTTTGGCATTGATAGCGTCGCGGATCCCCTCCAGCGAGCTTTCCGCCTGGGTCACATCGACTTCAAGCTCCTCGCTGGGATTGGCATTGCCGAAGGTAAAGGTCAGGGTGCCCGCCCCCAGTTCGGCTGTTTTATCGGCTATGCCGTCCGTCGCCACGCTGTAGGCCTTGGCCAGCGTGGACACCTCAATCTGGTAGCTGCCCACAGTAGCATCGGTGCCGGCCGCTGCCGTGACCGCGGTGCCGGTTACCTTGCTGGTTACGCTGTTATAGAATTTGGCATCGTTCAGCTTGTCCACCGCCACCTGGAACTGGGACAGGCTTCCCTCCAGCTTGCCATAGGCGGAGATCTTCGCCTGATAACTGCCTTTCTGCTGGGTGAGCGGCGTCAGCTTTTGCCGTTCTCCTGCCGCCAGCTGATCGAGCAGCCCGCTCAAGTCCAGGCCCGAGCCGATGCCCAGTGATGAAATGCTCGCCATAATGCCGCCCCCTGCTCATTGCCCTGTATTCTGACGCCCAATCGCCGTGGTCAGCGGCCGAAAAAACGCATTAATTACCGTTAATTCAGATTATCGGCGCCGGCTCAGCCAACTTTAGCCGGCACCACTATAGCCGGCACCACTATTTCCTTAATCGGCCCCAGCATGGCCAGCTCCCGCTTACGCAACACCTGACCCAGTGCGGGTCCGGGAGGTACCGGCTCTGAGGTCAGTTGTACCTGGCTCGGCTGTTTATCGGCATCCAGCCGCTGCACCCAGGCCAGTTCGCCCCCGCCATAACGCACCAGGGCACCGATGGGCCAGCGCCCAAAATGCCGCATATAACGTTTTACCCAGCGCTCGTCGTATTGCTGCGGCTGGCTGAGCAGATAGCGATAAATAACATGGATGGAATAAGCGGATCTGTCTGGCCGGGGCCGGCTCATGGCATCCGTGGTATCGACCACCGCCATCAGACGGGACAACTCGTGCAGCATGTCTCCGGCCATGCCCCTGGGGTAACCACTGCCGTCAAGCCGTTCGTTGGCGCCGCCGACCACGGCACTCAGTACCGCCGGCGCCAGCCATTGACAAGCCGACAGGCGTTCCTGCAGCAGGGTTACGTGCGCCTTGAGTTGTTGATACTGATCGTCAGCCAGGCTGGCCGCACCCAACAGCTCTGCCGGCAGCAGCGCCTTGCCCAGATCATGCACCAGGGCGCTGGCCGCCAGCGCCTTGCGTAACTCGCCGGGGATCTTCCGTACCCCGACGAGGTCCACCAGCCGCACCGCCACACTCAGGCAATGGCGCACCAGCGGTGGCTCATGATCCAGACAGACGGTGGCAAACAGCAGCGCCTCGCGATCCTCATCCAGCAGGCTCAGCAGCAGATCCGCATGGCGCGATAACTGTCGAGAGTCTATCCTGCCGTCCTGCCGTAACTCCAGCTGCAGCAGATCCAGATAGGCGGCCAGCCTGGCCAGCCGGCGGGCCATGGGAGTGGCGTAGTCCCGGGTATGACGCCGCTCAACCGCGGCCAGCGCCGCCTCGTCGGCCTGAAACAGCGTGGACGGCAACAGCGAGCCCTGATCATCTACCGCATTGCGGGCCGCTTCCCGTTCGATCTCACGTACCAGAAACCACAGGCGCCGCTCCCGCTCCGGGGTGCCCGGAGTAAACTCGAAGCCGACGGTAATCACCTGCCGATCATTATCGGCCTGCCGGTGCCGGATCTCGCCCTCGATGGCAAAATGCTGGCCGCCGGGAAAACACAATTCCAGGCTCAGTGGTCCATCACCCAGCATATCGGCCATTCCCGCGACCAGCGAAAACTCGACCCGACAGCCGGCCAGCGACAGATCCTTGAGATCGCCCTGCAGGGCAGGCTCGTCGCCCGCTGGCCTCAGACTCACGCCGACCGCCATGCCGATGCGCAAGCGGGCACGAAAGCTGCTTCGCCGCTGCATCAGCTCCAGCTCCGCCGGATAATCACAATAGCCCTGCAGCCGACCCTCAACCTCCCGACAGTCACGCAGTGTCATCGGCAGGGTACGCAATATCCCGTCCTGATTATGCCCCAGCAGGCGGAACGGCAAGCCCTTTATCAGCTCAAAGGCCAGCTCGCGGATGGCGCTGATATCCAGCAGCAGCGGTTGCCCCGGTTGTTGTTCCACCACCACCACTGGCAGCAGCCGGCTGTCTGCCTGCTCCGGCAGCAGGGAGGCCCCGCCCGGCTGAGTCAGGGTGTCCAGCAGCGATTGAATAGCGGCCCGGTTGACCACAGGAGTAAAGTCGTTATCTGCATGATCCATGGATTTCATCAAGGAGGTGAATACATTCCTGTCTTATCGGCCGGTCTGGCCATGACTTTAGGACTCACCGGCCCGCATGCTACGCCCGGGCCATCCCCGCCGGCCGCAAGCAAAAAAAATGATTCATCACCCTAAAGCTTGCGCGGCCGCGCCCGATATAAGGAGTAACAGCCCGACATACCGGCATAGTCCCGGCCAGGCAGACACAGTTACCCCGGGGCTCGCCCCGCCAAAAGGAAGGACACATCCATGTCAGTCATCAATACCAACATTACCTCGCTGATCGGCCAGCAGAACCTGAACAAATCCCAGAATGCCCTGTCGACCGCCATGGAGCGGCTGTCGTCCGGCCTGCGCATCAACAGCGCCAAGGATGACGCCGCCGGCCAGGCCGTCGCCAACCGCATGTCCAGCCAGATCAAGGGGCTAGCCCAGGCCCAACGCAATGCCAACGACGGTATTTCCATGGCCCAGACCGCCGAAGGCGCACTCAACCAGATCAACGATAACCTGCAGCGGGTGCGGGAATTGACGGTACAGGCCCAGAATGGTACCAATTCCGCTGATGACCTTACCTCGATCCAGGGCGAAATAAATCAACGCCTAGGTGAAATTGATCGCATTTCTAAAGAAACCAACTTCAACGGAACAAAAGTTTTATCAGATACAACTGGGTTAAATATCCAGGTTGGTGCTAACGATGGTGAATCGATCACAGTAAATTTAAATAAAATTGATTCTGACACCCTAAGTTTATCTGGTTTTTCAGTTGAAAAAGCATCACTAAAAACAAGTGCAGCAATCACCCAGCTCACAGATGGCCAAGGAGTGACTATAAGCGTAGATTTGTCAGCGGCGGCGACAACCCTTACGACCCAACTTGGTGAAACTGTCAAGGCTGAGGATCTGACTTATCGTAATATTCTTGATTCTAGCACTGGCGCATCTACGGCTGAGTTTGTTATAGAGTACAAGGGCCAAAACTATGCAGCTATGGACGCAACAGGCGGTGGTAGCGTCGATGTCGTAACTGGCGCTGACCTTGGGGGCACTGTTTCTACTGACGAAAACTTTGCAGTCAAAGTTTCGTACGATAAAGATGGTGTGGTAACCGGCTATACTGAAAATAAAGATGGCAACTTGGTTACCGTGACTACCCCATTTAATACAGCAACAGCCATAGCAACTGCGGCTACATTTGAAGGTGCTGCGACAGCTAATCCTTTGGATAAACTCGACGATGCTTTGAAAACTGTCGATACCTTGCGCTCCGATCTGGGTGCCATACAGAACCGCTTCGAATCGGCCATTACCAACCTGCAGACCAACCAGACCAACCTGACCGCCGCCCGCTCGCGCATCGAAGATGCCGACTATGCGGTGGAAGTGGCCAATATGACCCGGGCCCAGATACTGCAGCAGGCGGGCACCTCGGTGCTGGCCCAGGCCAACCAGGTGCCCCAGGGCGTGCTGTCGCTGCTGGGCTAAAGGCTGGAAGCTGAAAGCTGAAAGCTGAAAGCTGAAAGCTGAAAGCTGAAAGCTGAAAGCTGAAAGCTGAAAGAACAGACTATCGGGTGGGGCTCTGGCCCCACCTTTTTATTACCTTTTATTCCTTACACCGGCATATTCATCACGTCCTTGTAGGCGCTGACCAGGCGGTTTCTGACCTGAACCCCCATCTGGAAGGCGACACTGGCCTTTTGCATATCGACCATCACTTCGTGCAGGGCCACACCGGGGTCGCCGGTCTGAAACGCCATCGCCGTGTTGCCGGCACTTTGCTGCAGTTCATTGATGCGTCCGACCGCCGCCTTCAGCTCACCACTGAAGCTGCCCGGTTCAGTACCCTTGAGCGGCTGCTCATCGGCACTCTTGCCGGCACTCGGGCCGGCAGCCTGGGTGGCCAGGCTTGCCATCTGCTGCAGAGTCGATTCAATCGCTGACACGCTCATGCTAATTACCTTGTGAAAACTTCTCGTGAAAACATGGAGATGCAAGACTAGCAGTCCCGGTCGCTGGCCATATAGTCAATTGACGGCTAAAATGCCGTCTTTTCTGTCCATTGGCCTCTGTGCCACTGCGCATAATGAAATCCTTATATAGTTCAGCCCGAACGGGCGGCCGACACTGACGGATGTAACCATGTCTCCGGCTTTCATGCCTGCATCTTTCCAAGTTAGTCACGCCTTCCTGCCAGAAAGGTGTGCATGAACCAGGACGCCACCACCGCCCCTTCACGTCAGAACACTTCAACACAAGTGACTGGTATCGGTCGGCTGCTTGCCCGTGCGCGCAATAATCCCCTGCTGCCCCTGTTGCTGGCCGCCGCCGCCGTGGCCGCGATTGTCATTGCCCTGTTGCTGTGGGCGAGCAGCCCCGAGTACCGGGTGCTGTTCAGCAACCTGAGCGAAGCCGACGGCGGGCGTATCATCTCCGAACTGGACAAACGGGCCGTGCCCTACCGCTTTAGCGAAGGTGGGCACAGCCTGCTGGTGCCTGGCGATCAGGTGCACCGCCTACGCCTGCACCTGGCCGAACAGGGCCTGCCCCAGAGTGGCAATACCGGCTTCGCGCTGCTGGATGAACAGGCCTTCGGCATCAGTCAGTTCGCCGAGCAGATCAACTTTCAGCGGGCGCTGGAAGGAGAACTGGCCAGCTCTATCGAGTCCCTGGGACCCGTGGCCCGGGCCCGGGTGCATCTGGCCATGGCCAAGTCGTCGGTATTTATCCGGGACCGGGAGCCGGCCAAGGCATCAGTGGTGCTGAATCTGCACCCGGGGCGGGTCCTCGACGAGGGCCAGATCAGCGCCATAGTGCACATGGTATCGGGCAGCGTGCCCGAACTGGCGGCAGACAAAGTCACCCTGGTCGATCAACGTGGCAGCCTGCTGTCGCGTACCGGCAGCAGCCGGGGCGATCTGGACGGCACCCAGCTCAGCTACATAGAGGAAGTGGAGCGCTCTTTCCGCCAGCGTATCGAAAATATTCTGACGCCCATCATGGGCGCCCACAATGTGCGGGCCCAGGTCGCCGCCCAGATCGATTTTTCCAACCGGGAAGAAACCTCGGAGCGTTATTCCCCTAACCAGGGGGGCAGCCCGGCTACCGTGCGCAGCTCCCAGCACAGTGCCTCCTACAACGGCAGCCAGCAGCCGGCTCAAGGGGTTCCCGGAGCATTGAGCAATGTGCCGCCGGGTACTGCCGCCTCGCCCATCGAGCAGCCAACCGATGACAACGGCGCCGGCACCACGCCCTCTGCCGATGCGGTTCAGGCTGCCGCCTTGCAACAACAAAACAATGTCATCAACTACGAGGTGGATCGCAATATCACCCATATACAGTATCGCCAGGGCCACATCAAACGATTAACGGCGGCGGTGGTAGTGAACTACCGGAGCCTGCCCGGCGAGGGCGGAGAGTATATCAAGACCCCGCTCAGCGATACCGAGCTCGAGCACATCACCCGCCTGGCACGCCAGGCCATGGGTTTTTCCGAGATCCGCGGCGACCAGCTGGAAGTGGTCAACAGCCTGTTTATCGAGCAGCAGTCAACGCTGCCGCCCAGAGAATGGTGGGAGTCGCCGTCACTGCAGCGCCTGGCACTGACCTTTGGCCGCTACCTGCTGGTCGGCCTGGCCGCACTGTTGCTGTACCTGCTGCTGCTGCGACCACTGCTGCGCCGCTATGCCCCGCCGCCAGAACCAGCCGGTATTCAGGTGACGGTGGACGATGAGCAGAACGACGAGCCAGGACCGGAGAAGATGGTCGAAGCCACCTATGAAAGGGTACTGCAAAAGCGCAAGACCCACCCCCACGAGCAGCACCTCGCCCTGCTCCGGAAACTGGCCAAGGAAGACCCGCACCTGGTCGCCATGATCATTCGCAGTTGGATACATAAATATGAGTAACGATTTCCTCCTTGATATCAGCGGCGCCCGCCGGGGTGCCATCCTGCTGATGGCGCTGGATGAAGACAGCGCGGTCGACGTGTTCAAGCACTTTTCAGGCCCCGAGGTCCAGTTGCTGACCCAGGAGATGAGCAACCTGAGCAAGCTCACTCAGGAAGAAATGCGCCACATACTGCAGGAGTTCAAACAGGAAGCGGAAGAGTTTTCCGATATCAACCTGCATTCCGACGAACACCTGCACGGCATGCTGAGCAAGGCGCTGGGCAAGGAACGGGCCAGCAGTCTGCTTGAGGATGCGAACGAACACCGGCAGAAAAACACCGGCATCGACGCCCTCAACCTGATGGAGGCCTCGGTGATCGCCGAGCTGATCCGCGATGAACATCCACAGATTATCGCCACCATACTGATCCATCTGGAGCGGGCGCAGGCCTCAGACGTACTCGGGCACTTCAACGACCGGCTGCGCAACGAAGTCGTGCTGCGCATCGCCACCTTTACCGGCGTCCAGCCGGCGGCATTGCAGGAACTCACCGAAGTGCTCGGCGGCATGCTGAACGGCCAGACCCTGAAACGCAGCAAGATGGGCGGCATCAAGACTGCCGCCGAAATCCTCAACCGGATGAGCACCCATCAGGAAAGCGCAGTCATCGAGACTATCCGCGCCCACAACGAAAATCTGGCCCAGAAGATCATCGACGAAATGTTCCTGTTTGAAAACCTGCAGGATCTGGACGATCACAGCATACAGCTCCTGCTCAAGGAGATTAACGCCGACAACCTGATGGTAGCGCTCAAGGGCGCCTCCGAGGGTCTGCTGCTCAAATTCATGAGCAACATGTCCCAGCGGGCCGCCAAGCTGATGCGTGAAGAAATGGATGCCAGAGGCCCGATTCGCCGCTCGCTGGTGGACAGCGAGCAAAAGGCCATCCTGCAGGTGGTCAGGCGCCTGGCAGACAGCGGCGAGATAGTGCTGGGCGGAGGCAACGACAGCTATGTCTAAAACCTTCGAGCCCGATGTTCGTCCGTTCACCACGCAAGTACGGCAAGAGGCCTGGCAACCCTGGCAGATGGGACAGCTGGACCCCGCCAGCTCGGCGCGGCCATCGGCCGAGACACCGGAGCTGCAAGAATCCGCCCGCCAACAAGAACTCGATCAGCAGAGCGAACTGGACACTCTTCGGGAACAGATCCGCCAGCAAGCCCATGAGCAGGGCTACCGGGAAGGCCTGGAAGCCGGTCGTCAGCAGGGCTATGACCAGGGTCTGGAACAGGGTCGGGCCGCCGGCGCCGAGCAGGGGCTGGAGCAGACCCGGCAGGCACTGGCCCCCCTGCTGCCCCTGGCTCAGAACTTCAGCATGGCACTGACCAACCTGGATGATGATATCGCCGAGGCTCTGGTCGAGCTGGCGCTGAATACCGGCCGGCAACTGGCGGCCGATGCCCTCAAAGCCCGGCCGGAGCAGGTGCTGGTGCTGGTGCGTGAATTGTTGCAGGTAGAGCCAACCCTGTCCGGCTCGCCCCGTCTATGGCTGCATCCGGCGGATCTTGAGCTGGTGCAAGCTCAGCTGGGCGCCGAACTGGCCACTGCCGGCTGGCAACTACAGCCCGACGAACAGCTCGGCCGTGGCGGCTGTCGCGTGACCAGCGCCAGCGGCGAGCTGGACGCCAGCTGGGAAAGCCGCTGGCAGGCCATTACCGGCCAACTGCGACACCGTCATGCTCAGGTCGAGCAAGCGGGCACGGAATCGGCGCAATGACCATCAGCACCGCCACCAACGCCCATCAGCGTCGCTGGCTGCTGATCATGAACAAGGTCGGCAGCCGGATTGAGTCCCTGCCCGGTTACCGGGCCAGCGGCCGGATTATCCGCGCCACCGGCATGGTGCTGGAGGCTGTCGGGCTCAGGGTTCCCCTGGGCAGCGCCTGTCGTATCGAGCTGTCGAGCCCGGATGGTTCCCCCCAGGATCGTTTCGCCGAGGCCGAGGTAGTGGGCTTTGCGGGGGAGCGATTGTTCCTGATGCCGCTGGAGGAACTGAGCGGCCTGGCACCGGGAGCCAAGGTATATCCGATGGGGGAAGGCCCGACCAGCGGTGCTCGTCGCTTTCCCCTGGGAGAAGCCCTGTTGGGCCGGGTGCTGGACGGTAATGGCCGGCCCCTGGATGGCAAGGGACCTCTGGATGATGCGCCCCGGGCTCCGCTGGCCACGGCTCCATTCAACCCACTGATGAGGGCGCCTATCGACAGCCAAATCGATGTGGGCATTCGCGCCATCAATGGCCTGCTCAGCGTCGGTCGGGGGCAACGCATGGGACTGTTTGCCGGTTCCGGGGTCGGCAAGTCGGTGTTGCTGGGTATGATGGCCCGCTATACCAGGGCGGATGTGATCGTGGTCGGCCTGATCGGCGAACGGGGTCGGGAAGTACAGGATTTTATCGATAATATTCTGGGTGAAGAAGGCCGCCGCCGCGCCGTGGTGGTCGCCGCCCCCGCAGACACGTCTCCGTTGCAACGGCTGCAGGGCGCTGCCTATGCCACCCGTCTGGCGGAGGGCTTTCGCGATCAGGGCCTTGATGTCTTGCTGATCATGGATTCCCTGACCCGTTATGCCATGGCCCAGCGTGAAATCGCCCTGGCCATCGGTGAGCCCCCGGCCACCAAGGGCTACCCGCCCTCTGTATTTGCCAAGCTGCCCCGCCTGGTGGAACGTGCCGGCAACGGTCCACCCGGCGGCGGTTCGATTACCGCCTTTTATACGGTGCTGACCGAAGGCGACGATCAGCAGGATCCCATTGCCGATTCGGCGCGGGCCATCCTCGATGGCCATATAGTGCTGTCACGGTCGCTGGCCGAAGCCGGCCATTATCCGGCCATTGATATCGAGGCGTCGATCAGCCGGGTAATGAGCGCCATAGTCCCGCCTGATAGGCAACAGCAGGCTCAACAGTTCAAGCAACTGTTCTCCCGCTATCAGCGCAACCGGGATCTGATCAGCGTCGGCGCCTACAGCCCGGGTAAGGATCCCCTGCTCGATCGGGCGGTACAGCTCAACCCCCGGCTGGAAAGTTTTCTGCAACAGCATATTCATGAACACGCGGATCTCGATGCCACGCAACAGGCCTTGGCAACACTATTTGGAACTCAATGATGACAACTGCCAGCCCCCTGCACACCCTGATAGAACTGACCCGGGAAGCCAGAGACAAGGCCGGTCAGCTGCTGGCCAGCGAACGGCGTAGCGAAACCCAGCTGACCACCCAGCTGCAGACCCTCAATCACTACCGGCTGGAATATGCCGGACGCCTGCAGCAGCTGCTGTCCACCGGCATAGATCCGGCGACCCTGCACAATTATCAGCAATTTCTCGGCTCGCTGGACGCCTCCATCACCCGAGCCCGCCAGGCTATCGATCAGCAGCAGCAGAGAGTCAGCGCCGGTCAGCAGCACTGGCAGCAGCAACAACAACGCCTGTCTTCCTATAGCACCCTGACCCAGCGCCGAACAGCCGCGCTTCAGCGCCAGACCCAGCGTCAGGAGTTGCGTCAGAGCGATGAGCTGACCACCAATGCCCTGGCACGCCAGGGCGTGAATGGGCTGCACGAACATGAGACACAGGAGCGCTAATGGAGATCTGCGCCCTGATCAACACAGGCACATCCGCCATGCCCACGCCGGCGAAATCCCGCCAGGCGGCGCCCGAGAAAGCGTTTTCCCACCAGCTGGCCCGGCACGAAAAGCCCACCGCGCACAAAGCGGAAGGCAGTCGGCCCGGTTTGAAAAAACCAGAGCCCGAGCCGCCTGAAACCGTCTCGGATCCTGTCCTGGCTGCCAGCCAGCTCCCGCCCCAGGATAACGGCCTGCTACTGGCGATGGCCTTGCCCGGCGGCTTCAGCCCGGCGCCTGTGCCTGTGCCGACCACAGCAACCCCGGAGGCAGCACCGGAGATCACCGGCCTGCCACCGGCGCTGGTGGATATTCACCAGCGCCTGGCACTGATTGACCAGGCCGGCAGGCAGACCAGTATCCCGGTCGAGCCCTGGCCGCCGACCGAGGGGGGAAAACCGACGCTATTTGCTTTCGCTCCCCTGACAGGAGCCGGTCCGGAGGCGACAATGCAGGCCGGCAACCCGCTGCCGGAACCGGAGACGACAGCGCAGGCCGGTGACCTGCTGCCGGGACCTGAGACCATCATGAATACAGTCCAGGGCATTGCTCCGGGGATTGCCGACCGAGGGTTATTGCCGGCGAATGGCACACAGCTCAGCCCGGCACCGGGCATGGTGAGCCTGGCCGCTCCGGTCGCCAGTCAGGCCTGGCAGCAACAGCTTGGCCAGCAACTGATCGGGCTGGCGTTGCGTTCCGATCAAAGCATGGAGCTGCATCTTAACCCGGCTGAACTGGGGCCCTTGCTGGTCAGCCTGAAGCTGACCGAACAGGACGCCCAGGTACAGTTTTTATCCGCTCATGGCCCTGTGCGTCAGGCGGTAGAGCAGGCCATTCCCCAGCTGCGCGAGGCGCTGGCCGAACAGGGTATCAGCCTGGGTGAAACCTCGGTCGGGGAACAAGGGCAGTCATTTGCCCGTGAACAGCCCTCCCCGCCCCCCATGACCACCGAGCCCCAGTCGGAAGAAAATCTGGAACAAGCCGTCGAGCATAGTCAGGCAATCCGTCCCGTGCTCCTGGATGGCCGGGTGGATCTGTATGCCTGAACAGCCCAATCGGGGAAGATAAGCCGACCTGGCCCTACTTTCCGGTCAACGGTCATGCTGCTTTTCCGGTATACTCCCGAACCGCACGGACACCATAACTCACAGACAGTAAGACAAAAGGTAACAAAATGGCGAATGCCAAAGGCAACAGCAAGATGAAGTGGCTTATGGCGATAATGATGCTGGTCATGGTGGCGGTGACCGGTGTCAATGGCTACTTTCTGCTGGAAAACATGAACAACAAGGCAAGCAATGTCGAAACAGCAGAGCAGGAGGATGTTCAGCCTGCCCCCGAGCCCATTTTTGTCAAGATAGACCCCTTCACTGTGAATCTGCAGGACGATCGCTATGGCCCACGCCTGCTCTACATCGGCCTGACCCTGAAGGTGGGCAACAGTAAAACGGAAACCGTGCTGGCCAGCCACATGCCCCAGATTCGTAATCGGTTATTGCTGTTGCTGTCCGGGCAACAGGCCGATGAAGTCACCTCTACCGGCGGCAAGGAACTGCTGGCTGCCCGTATCCTCGAGCGGCTGCGTGCCCCCATGACCAACGCCCAGCCGGAGTTACTCATTGATGATGTGCTCTTTACCGAATTTATTGTCCAGTAACCGGTTAATGTTATTGCATCATGTCTAAAGACGAACTGTTGTCACAACAAGAAATCGACACCCTGCTCAATGGTGTCTTTGATGAAGAAGAGCATGCTGTCATCCAGCAGTCGCCGCGGGCGCGCCTGTTTGATCCCGCCACCCAACACAGGATTATTCGTGAACGCCTGCATGCCCTGGATGTCATCAATGAACGCTTCGCCAGGCAGTTTCGAATGGGTCTTTTTAACCTGATACGGCGCAGCGCCGATATTACCGTGGAATCGGTACGCCACCAGAGTTACAGCGATTTTGCCCGCAATGTGCCGGTGCCGACCAATATCAACCTGATAACCATGAAGCCCCTAAGGGGTACGGCTCTGGTGGTCTTTCCTCCCGGCCTGATCTTTATGGTGGTGGATAACCTGTTTGGCGGGGATGGCCGTTTTATTAGCCAGTCCGACGGGCGCGACTTCACCAATACGGAACAGCGTATCATCAGGCGTATCCTCAACCTGGCCATCGACGCCTATCAGGATGCCTGGAAAGCCGTCTATCCCCTGGAGATCGGCTATCTACGCTCGGAAATGCAGACCAAGTTCGCCAATATCACCAACACTCAGGCCGACATAGTGGTCAACACCAGCTTCCATATGGAAGTCGGCAACCTGTCCAATGATTTTCAGATTTGCATCCCTTATTCAATGCTGGAGCCGCTGCGTGACCAGCTCAGCAAACTCAAGGCCGAGAACAGCACTGCCAGTAACGGTGACGGTATGTGGACCCGACGCATGGCCGGAGAAATCAAGCAGTCCGAAGTCGAGCTGGTGGCGAATTTTGTCACCCTGCCTTCTCGCCTTGCTCAAGTGATGACACTCAAGGTCGGCGACGTGCTGCCCATGGAGCTGCCCGACTCAGTGCTCGCCGGTGTTGACGGTGTGCCTGTGCTGGAGTGTGAATTCGGCAGCGAGAACGAGCAACGGGCTCTGCGGGTGACCCGTATCATAGATCATACCGCCCACGCTGCCGATAACGCCGACAATTTTGTCAGGAACCTGTTACCGAAAGATCCGCTGAAGGAAACCAATCATGACTGATCATACCCCCTCCGAGCAGGGCACGGCCGACGATGAATGGGCCATGGCCATGGCTGAGCAGCAAGGCCAGGAATCGGCCTCACAGGAAGCCCCCAGAACCAGGGCTCTGGCCGAGCAGCTTCAGGGTGGTGAAAACAGTCCCTCGGGGGGGGTCCGCCCTGCCGGCAAGAGCGTGTTCAAGCCGCTGAAAAACAATGCCAATAGCGAGACGCCCCGAGAGCTGGAAATGATCCTGGATATTCCGGTCAAGCTCACCGTCGAACTGGGCCGCACCCGACTCACCATCAAGCAGCTGCTTGAGCTGGCCCAGGGCTCGGTCATCGAACTCGATGGGCTGGCCGGGGAGCCCATGGATATACTGATCAACGGCTACCTGATCGCCCAGGGCGAAGTGGTGGTGATGGATGACAAGTACGGGATCCGTATTACCGAGATCGTCACCCCTTCCGAGCGGGTGCAAAAGCTGAACCGATGAACGACACTTCCCTCCCCCTTGCCGGCACCGGCGGCGATGCCTTGCTGGGCATGGCTGCTCTGGGTAAAACCGCCGCCGTGCTGGCGCTGATCATCATGCTGATCCTGCTGTGCGGCTACCTGTTCAGGCGCCTGGGTAGAGCGGGTACGGGGATTGGGCCAAACATGAAGGTCATTGCCAGTACCGCCCTCGGTAACCGGGAACGGATTGTGGTGGTCGAACTGGAGGACACCTGGCTGATACTGGGCGTGGGCGGCGGTCAGGTCAACAAGCTGCATGAAATGCCGGCACAGCGGCGATCATCTGCAGAGCATGCCGGGCCTGACGTTGAGCCGGGCTTTGCCAGCCGTTTTGCCCTGGCCCTGAAACAGCAGGCCGGAGCGCGTACTGGCAGGGGACGCGCCGCGCCCCGCGACGGATCCTGAACATGAAGGCTTATGCTTGTCTCAGGATGTTGCTGCTTGCCGGCCTGTGCTGCTGGCCGGCGTTCACCGCCGCCCAGTCGCTTCCGGGCATTATCAGCCAGCCCACCGCCGATGGCGGCCAGCAATGGTCCATCCAGCTACAAACCCTGCTGCTGCTCAGCAGCATGGCTTTCCTGCCCGCCATGCTGCTGATGATGACCAGTTTTACCCGTATCATCATCGTCTTCAGCCTGCTACGCACCGCCATGGGCACCCAGTCCACGCCGCCCAATCAGGTGTTGCTGGGGCTGGCCCTGTTCCTGACCTTTTTTATCATGTCGCCGGTATTCAGCCAGATCTACGACACCGCCTGGCAGCCCTTGTCCCAGGACAAGATCAACATGGAGCAATTTTTATCCCTGGGCAGCCAGCCCCTGCGGGACTTTATGCTGGCCCAGACCCGGGATGCGGATCTGGCGCTGTTTGTGCGCCTGGCCGATGTCGGCCCGCTGCAGGGCCCGGAAGACCTGCCCATGCGGGTGCTGATGCCGGCCTTTGTCACCAGCGAGTTAAAAACCGCCTTTCAGATCGGATTCACCATTTTCATCCCCTTCCTGATTATCGATCTGGTGGTCGCCAGCGTGCTGATGGCGCTGGGCATGATGATGGTACCGCCGGCCACCATTTCCCTGCCGTTCAAGCTGATGCTGTTCGTGCTGGTGGATGGCTGGCAGCTGCTGATCGGCTCACTGGCCCAGAGTTTCCATGTCTAGCACGATCAGTCCGAGGAGACGGACATGACCCCGGAAGCGGTGATGAACCTGGCCTATCAGGGCATGCGGGTCACCCTGCTGTTGTCCGCCCCCCTGTTGCTGACCGCGCTGCTGGTCGGCCTGCTGATCAGCCTGTTTCAGGCCGCCACCCAGATCAACGAGATGACGCTGTCGTTTATTCCCAAGATACTGGCGGTACTTGCGGTGCTGGTGGCCAGCGGTCCCTACCTGTTGAAGCTGATCGTCGACTTTACCCGGGAACTGTTCACCAATATCCCGTTCATGGTGATGTAAGCGACCGTGGTCGAGGTCACATTTGCCCAACTGCAGGGCTGGCTGGTCACCTTTCTCTGGCCCTTTACCCGCCTCAGCGCCTTCCTGGTGGCCGCCCCCCTGCTCGGCCACTCCAGTATTCCCAATCGGGTAAAAATCGGCCTCGCCGCCTTGCTGACCCTGATTATCGCCCCCGGCCTGCCGCCACTACCGGATACCCCCGTGATGTCCTGGGCGGGACTCGGCATCCTGGTCGAGCAGATGCTGATCGGTCTGGCCATGGGTCTGACCATGCACATCCTGTTCGCCGTGGTGACGGCGGCGGGGGAATATATCGGCCTGCAGATGGGTCTCGCCTTCGCCACCTTCTTCGCCCCGGACACCGGTGCCAATACCATGGTGCTGGCGCGGCTGCTGTATATGATCAGCCTGCTGCTGTTTCTGGCCTTCGATGGCCATCTGATGGTTATCGAGATCCTGGCCGGCACCTTTTTCGCTCTGCCTGTCGGCAGCAGCGGCCTGAATACCGGCGCCTTCGAGCTGCTGGCCCGGTTCGCCAGCACCATCTTTGTCTCCGGGCTGCTACTGGCCTGGCCACTGGTCGCCGCCCTTCTGATCATCAACCTGTCGCTGGGCATCCTTAACCGGGCGGCCCCGCAGCTGACGGTGTTTTCGGTGGGTTTTCCGCTGACCATGATGGTGGGGCTGGTGCTGTTGATGGTTATGATGACCGATCTGGGTCGTTTCCTGCAGCGGCTGTTCGGCCAGGGGCTGACCTTTATGCAGCAGCTGGTAGGGGCCATGGTGCCGCTATGATGGGATCAAGGGAATGGGGAATCGGGAATCGGGAATCGGGAATCGGGAATCGGGAATCGGGAATCGGGAATCGGGAATCGGGAATCGGGAATGGGGAATGGGGAATGGGGAATGGGGCCATTACCCCCAATCCCTAATCCCTAATCCCTAATCCCGGACATTATTACTTGAGGAAGTTGAACAGCGACATTCCCTGAATGTCCACAAACGACTTCTGGGCAGCCTGCAACCCCACCTTGCGCAGACTGTAATTGGAGACCGCCTCCACATAATCCAGATCCACCAGATCCGAGAGCGTCTGCTCGTAGTTGAGCATACGGTTGCCGGCCACCGTATCGATCACATCCAGTTCGTTCAGCCGGGCGCCGACCGAGGCTCTCGCCGTCAGCACAGTATCCAGGCTGTTATCCAGCTTGCGCATCACAGTGCTCAGGGTGTTACTCAGCGCCGCCCGCTGCTGTTCGGTCCCCCCTGGCGCCTCCAGTGCGGCTATTGCCTGTTCCAGAGTGGTAAACAGATCCGCATCCATATTCTTCGCCAGTCCCAGATTGATGCGGTCACCGGTCACCGGGCTGCCTTCCAGGGTCAGGGACAGACAGCCAAAGCGGATCGCCTGTCCGGCTTCATATACCTGGGGATCACCGTCGTTGATACGGTAGCTGACGCTGTCATCGCTGACCTCGAAGGTCAGCGTAAAACTGACACCATAATCCGGATCGGTCGCATCCACCACGGCCGGCCCCGTAAAGATGACATTGCCGGCATTGGCGGCACCGGCCTCGGCCACATAACCGGCACCGGCAGTCACGCTGCGAAAAATGGTGTTGCCATTATCACCGACCGGCATCAGCCGGGAGGCGTCAATCCGTTGTTCACGAACCTGGTCATCGCCCACATAATTCACCGCACCGTCGACATTTTTGACAAAGGGGGGGCTATCACTCTGATAGCCACCGAACAGGAAGCCGCCGTTGCCGTCGCTGGCGTTGGCCTGCCCCAGAATCGACTCGTAAATGCCCCGCACCTCACTGACATTGGAACCACTGACAGACGTGCCATTGGCCGCCTGTATCATCAGCGTCTTGGCGCGGGTAATGCCGTCGCCCAGGCTGTTGAGCACGCTCTCTTCCTGGGCCAGCATATTGCGTACCGTGATCCTGGCATTGGTATATTGTTCGGTGACCGCCATCGATTGCTTGACCCCTACCGCGCGGGAGGCCGCCTGGGGATCGTCCGATGGGTTGACCACCCGGCGTCCGCTGGCAATCTGTTGACCCACCTTGAGAAATTCTCCCTGCTGGCGGTTCATCGACGAGATGTTCTGTTCAAAGATGGTCAGGGTACTGATGCGCATATCGGCTCTATCTCTTTAATCACTCTCAGGCACGCAGGCCCAGCATGGTATCAAACAGGGTGGCACCAACTTCGATGACTTTGGCATTGGCCTGGTAATACTGCTGATAGCGCACCAGGTTGGCGGCTTCTTCATCCAGGTTGACCCCCGACTCGGACTGCTGCTGGGCCCGTAGCTGCTCGTTCAGGGCCATCTGTGCGGTCAGATTGACCTGCACCGTCTGAGCCCGATTGCCCACTTCGCTGACCAGGGCGCCATATGACTGGCTCAGGGTGGCTCGCCCCGCCACCAGCGGCTGGTTCTGTAATTGCTGCAGAGCCAGGGCATTGCGATTATCTCCACTGCCCGACGCCGTACCTGCGGCGATGTCTGCGGTATCACTAATCAGGCTCTGCAAGTCACCGGCAGCCTGCTGCAGCGGATTGACATAAAAGCTATCACCCGCTGCCGGACTACCGCTCAGCGTCAGTGTCATGCCACCAAAGCTCAGGGTACCCGCAGAAGGATCATGGTCGGCCGCCACCTCGGCGCCGCTGTCGCGCCGGGTAACGGTAAAGGCGCCACCATCAAAGCGCAAATCATAGCTGCTACTGGTCAGCTGCGTGATGTCACTGAAGGCGGCACTCAGCTCGCCATTCCCCGAATTACGGGCATGGCTGTAAACCTGCGGCTCACCTACCGCAAAAAAGGCTGCGCCCGCCTCGCCATTGAGATCGATTCCCTGGCTGTGCTGTTCATTGAATCCCAGGGCCAGGGACACCGCCAACTGACCCAGTTTATTCTGGGTTGCATCCAGGGTTTCCGAACGGAAGCCCAGCAGCCCCCCCAGGGAGCCACCCTTGACGGCACTGTCGTTCAACTCGATCAGGTTACCTGCCGAGTCCTGGTACCCCACCGCCGTGCGTGAAGGATCGAGCGACGAGCTCATCGCCTCAAGCGAGTAGAACTGGCTGCCCGTCACCAGCGGCTGACCATTGCCGAAGGTCAGGTTATAGCTGCCGCCATCCTGCACATTAACCCGAACCCCAAGGCGTTCGCTCAGTTCCGACACCAGCTGATCCCGCTGGTTAAGCAAGGCATTGGGCTGACTGCCGGTTTTGGCATTGGCCAGACCGATTTCCCGGTTAAGCCCGGCGATTTGCTCGGCCCTGTTGTTGATCTGGATGACTTCGTCATGGATCTGCCCGTTGATACCCTGTTGCATACTGTCCAGATAATCATCGACAGAACGGAACTGGCTGGTCAGGCTGCTGGCGCTGCCCAGTACCCCCTGGCGCGCGGCCGGATCGGCCGGGGCGCCAGCCAGATCCTCGAGGGAGGAGAAAAACTGGTTCATCAAGGGTGCCAGACCCGCTTCCTGATCGGCCAGCAGGTTGTCTATTTGCCCGACCTGAAACTGATAGGACGCCAGCGCACTGAGGCTGCTGCTCGAGCTATTCAGCTGCGAGTTCACAAACTGGTCGAACTGACGCTGAACAGCATTGACCTGAACGCCATCGCCATACGTGCTCTCACCCAGCTGAACCACTTCGCGGCTATGACCTGGGGTGTATACGTTGCTGATATTATTGCTTGCGGTATACAGCGCCTGCTGTGCGGCATGCAGACCACTGATGCCGATGGAAAAAATACTCATGATCCCATTCCTTTAACACCTTGCGTATGGTTATCGGCAGTGAGCCCGGATCCTTGAGACGAATCCACCAGGATCAAAATATCTGGTCCAGCCTCCCCCCTCCGGGGAGTGAGTCAGCTTGAGCCAGCTGAAGCTCTTCGCTCACGGGGCCCATCAGTTTCATCACCGCCACCAGCTTGTCGGCATAACCGGGATCCGTGGCATAGCCGCCTGCCTGCAGGGCCTTGGCCGCCTGTTGGGCATCCGGTGCCGCCACCACACCCGCATAGCGCGGGTTGTCGCCGATCAGCCGGGCATAATCGGTAAACGCCTGCTCAAAGGAGTCATAGACCCGAAAACTGTCGCTGACCGCCACCCGCTCCCCTCGCACATATTCATGGGTGCCGACCTCTGTAGTCTTGCCCTGCCAGTGGCCACCCGCCTTGATGCCGAACAGGTTATGGCTGTTGCCGCCATCCGGGGTGGCGATCTCGTACCGTCCCCAGCCGGTTTCCAGCGCCGCCTGGGCCAGGATCAACTCGGCCGGCACCCCACTGGCCCGGCTGGCGGCAAGCGCGGGGGCCTCGAGCCGTTCCACAAACGTCTGAACATGGGCCGGAATATTCCGTTTGTTATCCGATGACGAAAGATTCGGTGATTCGGTGATGACCGCATTCCTGGCAGGCACTGGTTCGCTGGCTGCCTTGGGCTCGGCCATGGGCTGCACTGCAGCCAGGCTACCGGTCAGGACCCGGGGCTGGCCTCTGGGGATACCGGCAATCAAGGCTTCTGCCTGATTGCCACTGTCTGCTGCCCCCCCCTGCATTCGGGGGCCCAATTGCCGTAACAGCTGCTCGGCCAGGCCGATGCCACGGCCGGCCACATCCTGGGAAAGCTGTTGATCAAGCAACGAAGTATAGAACTGCCGCTGATTACCTTCGGTCAACCCGGAATCAGGCACCGCATCGCGCATGCTTTTCATCATCATCTGCACAAACAGCGCCTCGAACTGCCGGGTCGCCTGCTCCAACCCCAGCTCGGGATCCCGCCCTGCACTCTGTTTGAGCCGCTGCAAGCCCTGCATATCGAGGGAAAAGTGGGAGTTTACGCCAGAGCCGCTCATCAGATGATCTCCAGCTCGGCGCGCAGGGAACCCGCCGCCTTGAGTGCTTCGAGAATCGACATCAGATCCGCCGGGGTCGCTCCCAGGGCATTGAGGGCATTGACCACCGCCAGCAAATCCGCGCCTTCCACCACATGCAAGGCGCCCTCCTCCTGCTGCACGGAAATATTGCTGTCGGGCACTACCGTGGTCTCACCCTGGCTGAAAGGCGCCGGCTGGCTGACCTGGTACTGAGTATCGATCACAATGGACAAGTTACCGTGGGCGACGGCGGCCCTGTGCAGGGTCACGGCGCCATTAAGCACCACAGAGCCGGTGCGGGAGTTGATCACCACCCTGGCCGGGGCCGCTAGCGGCTCGACCTGCAGGCTCTCTATCCGTGCGATAAAGCGTACCCGCTCGTTCGCATTCAAAGGGCCACGCAAGCGGATCACCCGGCCGTCGAGGGCACTGGCTACCTGGCTGCCGAAGGACTGGTTTATGGCGGTCACCACCCGTTCGACGGTGCCGAAATCCGCCTCCTTGAGCTGCAGCTCCATCTCACCGGTCGCACCGCCCAGCTGCAACGGAACCTCCCGCTCCACGATGGCGCCGCCGCTGATGCGGCCGCCGGCCTGCTGGTTTATCTGTACGCTGCTGCCCCCAGACTCGGCGCCGGCGCCCCCCACCAGCAGGTTGCCCTGAGCCATGGCATAGGTATCGCCGTCTGCACCCTTGAGCGGGGTCATCAGCAGAGTACCGCCGCGCAAGCTGCGGGCGTTGCCGATGGATGAGACCACCACATCAAGCCGCTGCCCCGGTCGGGAAAATGGCGGCAGGTTGGCGGTCACCATCACCCCCGCCACATTGCGCAGCTGCATATTGGTACCCGACGGCACCGTAATGCCCAGCTGGGACAGCATGTTGGTCAGGCTCTGACCGGTAAAGGGCGCCTGCATGGTCTGGTCGCCAGAGCCGTCAAGGCCGACCACCAGGCCATAACCCACCAGAGGATTGTCACGCACCCCGGCGAAGGTGGCCAGTTCACGCAGCTGCTCGGCCCGGACCGACTGAGTGGGCGCCAGCCAGAGCAGGGCAAGCAGGCCGATGCCAATAACTTCCCGGACTGTCCTGGTCCCGGAGAGGCGCGAGAATGGGAGAGTCACTGACCGGCGTAACATTGAGAACAGCATAATAACCACAACTCAGAAAGGAGACACATTGAGGAAGAAGCGCTGCAACCAGCCCATATGCTGCGCCTCGTTGATATAGCCCTCACCCACATACTCGATGCGCGCATCGGCCACCTGAGTAGACACCACCGTATTCTGACCGGTAATGGTGCGGGGGTTGACCACCCCGGAGAAGCGGATGAACTCGATTCCCTGGTTGATGGCGATCTGCTTTTCTCCGCGCACCCGCAGATTGCCGTTATTCATCACCTCCAGCACCGAGACCGTGATGGTGCCGGTGAAGGAGTTATTCGCCTGGGAGCCTCCGCCCCCGGAAAAATCGTTGTTCCCGGACAGATCGAAACCATATTCCGCCAATGTGGCCAGCGCATCCGGCAACTCGGTGAGTCCCAGGCTGGCCGAACCACCCCGGTTGGCATTGGAAGCCGAGGTCTTGCTGGCACTGACCTGCTCGTCGAGCACTATGGTGAGGATCTCCCCCGCCATGCGTGGGCGCCGGTCTTCAAACAACGGCTGATAGCCGCGATGGGCCTGAAAGATGGCACCATTGTGCCTGGGGGGCGGAGATTCGGGGATGGACATCTGTTCCTGCTCCCCCACCACCGAAGAACGCGGCAGCTGGGCACAGCCGTTCAGCAACAGCACGACCAGGCCTGATAGCCAGACCTTGCCCATATATCTTTCCTGCCATCTCATGCGTATTGTTCCTGTTACAGCTGGGTCAGGCGAGCCAGCATCTCATCGCTGGTTTTGACCGCCTTGCTGTTGATTTCATAGGCCCGCTGGGTCTGGATCATATTGACCATTTCCTCCACCACATTGACATTGGAGGTTTCTACCTGCCCCTGATAGAGACGGCCGGCCCCATTCATGCCCGGTATGCTCTCATTAGCCGGCCCCGAGGCGGTGGTTTCCAGGTAGAGGTTGCCGCCTATGCTTTCCAGCCCGGTGGGATTGACGAAGGTCGCCAGGCTGATCTGCCCCACTTGCAGGCTTTGGGCGGTACCGGGCTGGGTCACGGAGACAGTGCCATCTTCTCCTATGGTCACCGACAGGGCGTTGTCGGGCAAGATCACCGCCGGCTCCATCGGGTAACCGTTGGCATTGACCATCTGACCGTTCTGATCGAGCTGAAAACTGCCATCCCGGGTATAGGCGAGGTTACCATCGGGCATCACTACCTTGAACATGCCCGCGCCGTTGATCGCCAGATCCCGGGAGTTTTCGGTGCTGACCAGACTCCCCTGATTATGCAACCGTTCGGTGGCCACCGGCCGCACCCCTGTGCCGATCTGCATACCCGAGGGCAGCGTATTCTGTTCATTGTTCATGGCGCCCGGCTGACGCATGTTCTGATAGAGCAGGTCTTCGAACACCGCCCGGGAACGTTTGAAGCCATTGGTATTGACGTTGGCCAGGTTGTTGGCGATCACGTCCATCTGCACCTGCTGGGATTCCAGGCCGGTCTTGGCGGTCCATAATGCTTTAATCATGAGTCATCCTTCGTTATCCCTGGAGCGACAGCAGGCTGTTGGCCCGCTGAGCATTGTCATCGGCACTGGTGATCACCTTCATCTGCATATCGTAGCGCCGGGCATTGTCGATCATCGCCACCATTGACTCAATGGCACTGACATTGCTGCCCTCCAGAGAGCCTGATACCAGCCGCAGGTTTTCATCCTGGGCCAGCACAGGTACATTGCCATTGGCATCGGGAGCCGGACGAAACAGGCCGTCGACACCACGCAGTAGCTGCCCGGGCTCGGGAGAGACCAGCTTGAGCCGAGCAACCTGCACCAGCGCATCCGGATCTTCCCCGGTGCCGATGGCACTCACGGTGCCGTCGCTGCCAATCGACAGCCGGGCACCGAGCGGCACGATAACGGGGCCACCAGCACCCAGCACAGGGAGGCCACCACTGAGCAGCAGGCCGTTTCCATCCAGCTGCAGATCGCCACGCCGGGTATAAGCCTCGTTGCCATCGGCACCCTGCACCGCCAGCCAACCGTTACCTTCGAGGGCAATATCCAGCTCACGTCCAGTGGAGGTAATGGGGCCGGGGCTGAAGTCGGCGCCCGGGGTCGACCCCACCACCGATACCCGGGTCGACAAGGCAGCATCGCCCTGAACCGGTACCGCCCGCATCGCCGACAATTCGGCCCGAAATCCCGCCGTTGATACATTGGCCAGGTTATTGCTGATCACCGCCTGTGAGTCGAGCGTCTGTTTGGCGCCGCTCATGGCGGTATAGAAAATGCCGTCCACGGTTCAGCCTCCGTTAGCGCAGGTTAATCGAGGTTTGCAATACCTCATCCTGGGTCTTGATGGTCTGGGCATTGGCCTGATAGTTACGCTGGGCAATGATCAGATTGACCAGTTCACTGGTCAGGTCGACATTAGAGGCTTCTACCACCCCGGACTCGACCCTACCAAACTGGCCGATACCCGCCACTCCCATTTGAGCCAGGCCTGAAGCCTGGGTTTCCACCCAGGCGTTATCACCGACAGAGGTCAGACCTTCCGGGTTGGTAAAATTGGCCAAGGCTATGGTGCCCAGTACCACGGATTGCTCATTGGAATAGTTACCGAGCACCTGCCCCCGTTCATCGATGGTTATCCCTACCAAACTGCCCGAGGCAAAACCGTCCTGGGCCTGGGAGCTCAGTTCGAATCCCCCCCCGAACTGACTGGAACCGCTGACATCCAACGACAGGCTCAAATCATCGGCGCCCCCTCCCAGGGTGAAAGTAAATGCATCCATTCCGCTGGCCGATTGCAGGGTCCCATTACTGTTGAAGGCAAGGCTCCCGGTTTCCGCTGCTGCCTCACCACCGAGGGCCTGTTTCACCTCCCATTTGTTATCCGCCGTCTTGGTAAAATACTGGGTCACGATCTGGGCATTACCCACAGAATCAAACACGGTGGAGCTGTTGGCGTAGGAATAGCTGTTGCTATCGGCCGCATCGAAAGGCACTGTGTCACGGTCGATAACCGCTGAGCGTGTATCCAGGTTCAGGCTGGCCTTGATGGCCGAGGTGGCGCGGGCCTGCAAGGCTTCTGCGGGTACCTTGATCTGTTGGGGCAGGGCGCCGGTGCCGGTATCGGCCGGATAACCGGTCAAGCGGGCACCCTGGGCATTGGCCAGGTAGCCGTCGGCCGTCATGGTCAGCTGACCATTGCGGGAATAGAGGATCTGATCGTTCTGTTCGAAGCGGAAGAAGCCGTTACCGCTGATCGCCAAATCAAGGTTGCGGTTGGTCGACTCCAGGCTGCCGTTGCCAAAGTTCTGTAGCACCCCGGCAACGCGGGTGCCCAGGCCGGCCTGGGCACCCGCGTACACATCGGAAAACTGGACGCTGGCCCCCTTAAACCCGACTGTCTGCGAATTGGCAATATTGTTGCCGACCACCTCAAGGTTGGTCGCCGCCGCTCTTAGGCCGCTGAGCGCCTGAGAAAAACCCATTTATCCGCTCCTTCAAGCTTATCTATTAATCGGTTACGCATCGTAACCTCAGAGTATTTGACGAACATCATCCAGACGAGCCTGCTCGGAAACACCACCCAGATCCAGACGCGGGCCATCACCGGCAGCGGTACTGATGCCAAGTACCCGGGCGTAATTAAGGCTGGTATGACTCAATGGCTGCCCTTCGGACAGCGCTGTTACCGACAACCGATAAGCACCGGCCGGTGCCTGGGTGCCATCATTCAGGGTACCGTCCCAGACAAATGACTCGACACCTGCTGCGATCTTGCCCAGTTCAAAGCTGCGCACCGGCTGGCCACTACCATCGAGGATACTGATAGTGACCTGATCGGCGGGGCTGTCGAGTTCGATACCGAAGGGGGTGCTGGCCCCGTCCTCACCCAACAACAGCCGATTGCCGGGCACCAGCACATCTTTGCCTATCAGGGCCGTGGCCTGCAGAGTCTGGCCGGCATCTATCTGGCCGGTAATGTTCTGCAGGGTTTCATTGAGGGATTCTATGCCGCTGACGGTATTGATCTGCGCCAGCTGAGAGGTCATCTCCGAGTTTTCCATCGGATTGAGCGGATCCTGATTTTTCAGCTGGGTAATCAACAGGCTCATGAAACTGCCCTGCAAATCTTCACTGACACGAGTGCCGCTCGTCTGAGCCGCTCCTGAATTCAGCGTGTTGATAACACCGCTATCTATGGTGCCGGCCATGGTCACCCCTCACCCAGGGTCAGGGTTTTGAGCATCAACTGTTTGCTGGTATTCATCACCTCGACGTTGGCCTGATAGGAGCGTGATGCCCCGATCATATTCACCATTTCATGTACCGGCTCCACATTGGGCATGGTGATATAACCCTGCTCGTCCGCCAACGGATGCCCGGGGCTGTATTCCTGACGCAGGGGGGTCGGATCCTCAATAACCTGGCTGACCCGAACCCCGCCGAGCCCCTGGCTTCCTTGTGTCTGAGCTTCAAACAATACCTGCTTGGCTCGATAGGCCTGACCGTCCGGGCCTGCCACGCTATCGGCATTAGCCAGATTGCTGGCCGTTACATTCATACGCTGAGACTGGGCACTCATGGCCGAGCCGGAAATGTCAAAGATGGAAAACATCGACATGGTCTACTCCTGTCAATTGCTCGGGTGGTGATTATTCCGGCTGCATCGCCGATTTAAGGCTCTGAATCCGGCTGTTGAGCAATACCAGACTGGCCTGATAGCGCACCGCATTATCGGTAAACTGGGCTCGCTCCGCGTCCATATCAACGGTATTGCCGTCCAGGCTCGGCTGGGTAGGAACCCGATACAGGAGATCCACCTTGCCCACACTGCTACCAGCCGAGGGCTGGATATGCCGTGCCGATGTGGTCGCCACGGTCAGATCCGGGCGGGCCGGTTGCTGCTGTTGCGTCACCCGGGACAATTCCTTGGCAAAGTCCAGATCACGCGCCTTGTAATTCGGCGTGTCGGCGTTGGCGATATTGCTGGCCAGTACCTTCTGGCGCTCATGGCGAAGATTCAGGGCCTGCTGATGGAAACCCAGGGCCCCTTCCAGTTTGTCGATCATGCTGTTGACCCTGTTGGCGGCTGGAAATATGTCAGACTGGAGCATACCCCCGCTTCTATCAGCATAAAGGCATAAACAAGCCGGTATTTCACCGTCAATTCTGTTCTTGGGCGCCGAGCCAGCCCCTTATAATACGAGCCATCACTGCGACACCTATCCAATCACGGGAAACATTCTATGCCTGTCTCCGAGTCCCGGGACACCCTCTACCCTCGCTTGCTGTCGCACCTGGTTGCCCTGCCGTGGCTGATGGTTGTCCTGCTGTGGCTGATGGCTCTTGGCTTGCCCGCACAGGCGAACCAGCCCGGGTTGATGGAAACCGTGCATGCCTTCCTCTACCAGCAGAGCCAGGAGCTGGGTGATGAGCTCAATATCGAGGTGTTTCCCCCCTCTGCCCGGCTGCCCGAGTGCCGGTATCCGCAGCCGTTTTTGCCCGGCAATGGGCAACAACAATGGGGGCGTATCTCGGTGGGTGTGCGCTGCGGGGAACAGGGGGAACAGGTCCGCTATATGCAGGCGGAGATCAGCGTCATGGGTCGCTACCTGGTGACGACCCAGCCCATTGCCGCCGGTAGCCGCATCGATGCCCACATGCTGGAGTTCCGACAGGGTGATCTCAGCCGGCTACCCCGGCAAACTGTCTTTGACCCAGATGAAGTGATTGGTCAGCAAACCAAACGGCCGCTGGCCGCCGGCACCGCCATACAGCGCCATCAACTGCGCTCAATCCCTCTGGTAGAGCGAGGGCAGCAAGTAGTGCTCGAGGCAGGCGGAGTCGGGTACCTGATTACCCGGGAGGGGAAAGCCCTGGATCCCGGCGGTCTGGGCGAACTGATCCGGGTCAGGATTTCCAGGCGTACCATCCTGAATGGCGTGGTGGTGGGACAGGCCAGGGTCGCCGTGAATGCCCACTGAGCCTTTGGACCGGTACCGTCTGAACGACTATGCTGCCAACAGCATTAAAGTTGCGACACCCGCTGCCGATATTACCGATAAGCCCATCAAGAGGAAGCTCCCTTGAAAATCGATCTTCATCAGCCACTCTCCCGTGCCGCTCAGCCGGAACAGGGCAGGTCCAACGGCAAGGTGGACTCCGTGCCGGCAGCCGCTGCCAGCAAGGCTGGCCCGGCGGTCGTTACACACCTGAGCCCGGCACTGCAGGACAGCAGCCGGGATATAGACATGAACCGGGTGAATGAACTGCGTCAGGCAATCAGCGAAGGGCGCCTGGAGATCCGTGCCGATAAAATAGCGGACGGCCTGCTGAACAGCGTACGCGATCTGCTGGATGATCAGAGCCGATGAGTCTGGGTCACCATCTTGCACAGCAACAGCAGCGTCTGGCGCAGCTGACCGAGTTGCTGACCGAAGAACAGGGTGCGCTCAGCCAGGTACAGGTAGACGGCGAGCTGCTGTCGCGACTCGCCGCCGACAAACAGGCCCTGCTCACCCAGCTGGAAACTTTTGAAAACCAACGGCGCCAGGCGCAAGTGCGTCTGGGCTATGGCCAGGATATGGCGGGCGCCGAGCAGGCCGCCAGGGACGCCGGCTGCCTGCCCCAGTGGTATGACCTACTGGACAGCACCCGGCGTATAGCTCATCTAAACAGCCTCAACGGCACCCTGATCAGCCAGCGCCTCCAGCATAATCAGCGCATGCTCAACTTCCTTAACGAAGCCACTGGTCAAACCCTGTATGGCCCCGATGGTCAGTCACACAGACGCGGCGGCAAGCTGAACTCCAGAGCCTGAGTCCCAGAGGCTTGTCTATCTCCTCATAGTCCTTCCACATAGTCCCTCCCCACAAGTCCGCCGCCAGCGGATAAGCAAGGCACCGCGGCAGGGAATCAGTCCAATCTGCTGAAGTATTCCTTCTGCTGGCTTTCAGTAAAGTTGCCCAGGTCACAGCCAGCACTATCGGCTGTATGTTAATATTAATGCAGACCTAAAAACCACTTTGACCACCAATAACAAAACTTATGACCACTTTTTTTAATCCTTTTGAAATCATGATGTTGCCATCTGAAATGGCACATCATCACCATGATTACAATCAAATCGTTATCGGCCTTGATGGCCGGACAGAATTTGATGTAGCAGGCAATGGTCATCTGCTGGGGCCGGGTCAGGGTTGCCTGGTATCATCAGATGTTAAGCATGCTTTCGGGGGCCTGGGCAGCAATACCATACTGGTGGTCAATCTCGCCCCGGAAGCGGATAGCGCACAGCAGCAAAGGGTCAATGAACTGTTTCAACACCCTGGGTATTTTCAGCTGAGCCCCCAGGCCCGGCAACTGGTCTCGGTGCTGAGTAACGAGATGAACAACAACCCGGATGACGAACTGCTGGGGCAGGCCTGTGCCCATACCCTGATGTGCGCCCTGCACCGGCATATGGCGCTTCCCTCCCGCCTTCAGGCAAGGCGTCTTAACCTGGACGTGATCGACAGCTATATCGAGCAGCATATAGGCCGCAAGATCACGGTGGCACAACTGGCAGGCTGCGCCTTTCTGGGTGAGAGCCAGTTTCATGTGCTGTTCAAAGAGCAGACCGGCATGTCACCCTATCAGTACCTGCTGGAAAAGCGGTTGATCGAGGCCCGCCAGATGCTGGCCCACAGCCATCACAGCCTGGCCTATATCGCCCAGCATTGCGGTTTTTCCAGCCAGAGTCTGTTTACCCAGGTGTTCTCCAGCCGACTGGACATTTCTCCCGCCCGTTACCGCCGGCTCCATCACTGACTTGTGCCCGACAACAGAGTCCGTCATGCCAGATACAGGGCGCAAGACAGCAACCTGCTGCGGAAAACCTGCGTTTGTGATCACCTTTCTCGAACTAGCGGAGTTTTCCTGAAAAATAACGCAGCAAAGCAAAAGATCCCGGCCTCGGTTCCCCCTACTATCCTTGTGAAGTAACAAAATTTTAACCACGCATTGTGCAAGCTCAGCCACGCGTTGTGCTCTGCCTGATAGCAAACAGGAAACCATCCTGGAGGAACAGGGAATGATAGAATCCAACTATGCCATTACCGGCACCTTTCTCGTATATCTGATTGGCATGATGGCCATTGGCTACTACGCCTATAAACGCACTTCCAACTCGGCCGACTACTTCCTCGGTGGTCGTTCTCTGGGTCCCTGGCCTGCGGCCATTTCCGCCGGCGCCTCGGACATGAGTGGCTGGCTGCTGCTGGGCCTGCCCGGCTTCGCCTATGCCGCCGGTTTCGAGTCCTTCTGGCTGGCCGGCGGTCTGCTGCTGGGTACCTGGGCCAACTGGATGTTCTGTGCCAAGCGCCTGCGCACCTATACCCTGGAAGTGGATAACGCCATCACGATACCGGCCTATCTGTCTCGCCGCTTCGAAGACAAATCCAAGGTGCTGCAGATTATCTCCGCCCTGATGATACTGCTGTTCTTCCTGTTCTACACCAGCTCGGGCCTGGTCGCCGGCGGCAAGCTGTTTGAAACCGTGTTCGGTCTGGATTATCAGATTGCCGTGGTGCTCGGTACCGTCTGCATCGTGTCCTACACCATGTTCGGCGGTTTTCTGGCTGTATCCTGGACCGATCTGGTACAGGGTCTGATGATGGCCGCTGCCCTGATGATAGTGCCGATAGCGGCGATGGAAGGCGGTTTTGGCCAGCTGGAAACCGATCTGAACAATCTTAATCCCGAACTGCTGACCCTGTGGAACGGTATCGATGGCGAGCCCCTGTCCGTCATCGCCATTGTGTCGCTGGCTGCCTGGGGTCTGGGCTACTTCGGCCAGCCTCATATTCTGGCCCGCTTCAATGCTACCCGTACCAATAAAGACATCACCACCGCCCGCCGCATCGCCGTAATCTGGAGCTTCCTGTCCATGGTCGGCGCCCTGATGGTCGGGCTGGTTGGGTTGCTCTATGTGCAGAAAAACATGGGTGGCGAGCTGGCCGATGCAGAAACCATCTTCATGGTACTGGTCAACGCCGTGTTTCACCCGGTGATCGCCGGCATTCTACTGGCCGCCATTCTGGCCGCCATCATGAGTACCGCCGACTCCCAGCTGCTGGTGTCATCTTCCGCCCTGGCCGAAGATTTTTACAAGCAGATGTTCCCCAACACCAGCGCCAAAAGTCTGGTCAACATCGGTCGTTTTGCGGTAGTCGCCCTGTCGCTGGTGGCACTGATGCTGGCGATGAACCCGGACAGCACGGTACTGGGTCTGGTGTCTTACGCCTGGGCCGGCTTCGGCGCCGCCTTCGGCCCGGCCCTGCTGTTCAGCCTGTACTGGCGCAACATGAACCGTAACGGCGCCTTGGCCGGCGTGCTGATCGGTGGCATCACAGTCGTTATCTGGAAGCAGATTTCCGGCGGCATCTTCGACATCTATGAAATCGTCCCCGGCTTCATCTTCGCCTCCATCGCCATCGTGCTGGTCAGCAAGATGACCGGCGGCCCCAAGGCTTCGGTCACCAAGACTTTCGATAGCTATCAGAAGAGTCTGGACACCCTGGACTAACCTCATACCAGCCCGGCACTCGCCGGGCTTTTTTAACACCGATCTTTTTCAAGCCTGTCGGCTAAGCTTGTGTCTATCCGCACCACACAAGAGCCGATGCCATGACCCCGCCTTTCCTTTATCTCGGCAGTAATCACCAACACCAGCCAATAGCGCTTTCCCTACTCATGGCCAACCGCCACGGGCTAATCGCCGGCGCCACCGGCACCGGAAAAACCGTCACCCTGCAACGCCTGGCCGAGAGCTTTTCTCGCGCCGGCACTCCGGTATTCATGGCCGATATCAAGGGCGATTTGTCGGGGCTGGCCGCTCCCGCCACGCCCGGCGGCAAGGTCGCCCAGAGGCTGGAGCAACTCGGGCTGAAAGACTATCAGCCGCGTGCTGTCCCCACCCTGTTCTGGGATCTGTTCGGGGAGCGGGGTCATCCGGTACGCACCACCATCTCGGAGCTGGGCCCGCTGCTGCTGGCCAACATCATGAACCTTAACGACACGCAAACCGGCATTCTCTACGGCTGCTTTCGCATCGCCGACGATCAGGGCCTGCTGCTGCTCGATCTCAAGGATCTTCGCGCCCTGCTGACCTGGGTGGCTGACAACGCCAAAACCCTGAGCAAGCAATACGGCAGCCTGCCCGGCAACAGTCTGGGTGCCATCCAACGGCGGCTGATGGTGCTGGAGCAAGAAGGGGCCGAGCGCTTCTTCGGAGAACCGGCGCTTAACCTGCGTGATTTGATGCAGAAGGACTTTTCCGGCCAGGGCGTGGTCAGCATTCTCGACGCCACCCGACTGATGCAGACACCCAGGCTGTATTCCACCTTTCTGCTCTGGCTGCTGAGCGAACTGTTCGAAACCCTGCCGGAAGTCGGGGATCCGAAACAACCGGTGCTGGTGTTCTTCTTCGATGAGGCCCACCTGCTGTTCGATTCGGCCCCCAAGGTGTTGCTTGAAAAAATCGAACAACTGGTGCGACTGATCCGCTCCAAGGGCGTGGGTATCTATTTTATCAGCCAGAATCCGCTGGATATTCCCGACAGCGTACTGGGTCAGCTCGGCAACCGGGTGCAACATGCCCTGCGCGCCTTTACCCCCCGTGATGAACAGGCGGTCAGAGCCGCCGCCCGCACCTTTCGCGCCAACACGGGGTTCGACATTCAAGACGCTATCACCCAGCTTGGCGTAGGCGAAGCGCTGGTGTCGGTGCTGGATGAACGGGGCAGCCCCACCCAGGTGGAGATCACCCTGATCTGCCCTCCCGAATCCCGCATAGGGCCGCTGAGCGCGGAAGAAAGAGCCGCGCACCTTCAGGCCTCCCCCCCTGGCCGGCCGCTATGAGCCGCTGCTGGACAGAGACTCGGCCTTCGAGATGCTCGCCCGCCGTGTGCCCGAGCCTGCGGCCATCACACCGGCGCCAGCACCGGCGCCGAAGCGTGGCCGCCAGCGGGACTCACTGCTCGAAAGCGTGGCCAAAAGTACCCTGCGCAGCATAGGCAGTCAGCTGGGCCGTCGCCTGGTTCGCGGCCTGCTCGGCTCACTGCTGGGCGGACGTTGAGTCTGTCGCTCTGCGCCAAAAAGCCTGACATCGAGCATCGATGTCAGGCTTTAACGGAAGCAAACGTGAGCTGTGGTGTGTGTTACCCCTCACGCCTCACATCTAACACCTCACCAGCAAACCTTACTACATTTGCGATTGCAGGTAGTTGGGCAGACCAATACGGTTGATCAGGCCCAGCTGTTGCTCCAGCCAGTGGGTATGGTCGTTTTCGGTGTCTTCCAGCAGCACCTGCAGCATGTCGCGGGTCTGGTAGTCACGTACTTGTTCGCACAGGGCCATGACGTTGCGCAGATCCTCGATCACCTTGTATTCCAGGTTCAAGTCGCTCTGCAGCATGGCCGGCACGTCCTTGCCGATATTCAATGGGACCCGGGTTACCATATCCGGGGTGCCACCCAGGAACAGGATGCGTTCAATCAGCTTGGATGCATGGCCCTTTTCATCTTCAAACTCATGATCGATGCGCTCGAACAGCTTCTTGAATCCCCAGTCGTCATACATGCGAGAGTGAATAAAATACTGATCCATGGCGCTCAGTTCGCCGCCCAGCAGCTCATTCAGCGCCGCTATCACCTTTGCATTACCTTTCATTTTCGGCTCCCCTTACATTTGCGACTGTTGGTAGTTTTCGAGTCCGATCTTGTCGATCAGATCGAGCTGGGTATCTACCCAGTCAAGGTGGGCTTCTTCGTATTCTTCTATTTCAGAGAGCAACTCGCGAGACACGTATTCCTGCACCGACTCGCAATAGGCGATGGCATCTTTCAGCACCAGTAACTGTTCTTCCACCTGCTGCTTGTCACATTGCAGCATTTCTTCTGTGTTTTCACCGATACGCAGGCGGTTGAGGTGCTGCAAGTTGGGCAGGCCTTCGAGAAACAGGACGCGTTCGATCAGCTTGTCGGCCTGCTTCATGTCTTTGATGGACTTCTTGTATTCGCGCTCGTCCAGCTGATGCAGACCCCAGTTCTTGAACATGCGGGCATGCAGAAAATACTGATTGATGGAGGTGAGCTCTATGCTCAGCACCTGATTCAGGTACTCAATGACTTTCTTGTCGCCTTTCATATCTTCCCCCTCTGAATAATGCGTCGATCATAGCCTCAAGTGAGCTGCTTTACAAACACCACAAAAACTAAGTTATTGATTTTACTTGTGTAAGGTCGTGCTAATAAGAACAAGTCTGATTGGTAGCCAGACTTGCCCACCGTGCTCTATGGTTACTACAGAATAGCCGCATATCCGGTCGGCGCCTTATACAAGCTGCCCACCTGCCGATGCGGCGCAACGGGTAATCGAAAAGGGCTTCCCGATATGGGAAGCCCTTGAAGAAGACCTTTACTTGATCCAGATGGGGTTGGAGTAAGCCCGGTTGCCCTGCTTGTCTTCCACTACCCACTGCATCCAGGTGCGCTTGGGCGGCACCGGTACGCCGGTTCTGAACCACTTGGCACCGTTAATTTTCCAGCCGGCTACCTGCTTGCCGTCCAGCCAGACCTCGGCCTTGGCCAGCCCTACACCAGAGCGGAATTCAACCTGGGTTTCACTGTAAGGTGTCGCCTCGCCACCGAAGTTGGTGGTGATGGGGTAAACCTCGGGACCAAAGCTGACGAAGCTGTGACCGCGAGCTGCGGCACTGGCAAAATCGGCGGTAATACGGCCCTTGGGAGTATAAGCGTAGAGCTTGCCACTGTTGTGCCGTGCATCCTTCAGCAGGGGGCCGGCATTCAGGTAAACGCGCTCGCCCCGGTTCCAACGCTGGCGCATTACCGACAAATAGGACTCGAAGTTACCGGTCATCGGCTTCAGATCAAATAACCCCAATTCGGCCTGAGGGCTGGAGGTGGTGTACATCTCTTTATCAGACAACAGATTACCCAGCGAGCCGGCACTGAGCCAGGCGGTGAAGTCACCATTCTGAACCGCAGCAGAAGAGCGGCGCAGATCATCGGTTTCATACAATTCGTTCAGACTGTTCTGCAGCTGGGCCGCAGTCCAGTGGCTGTGCACCATGCGCGTCATGTCGTTATAGCTGGGTAAGTCCGGATTAACCGGCTCGTTACGCTGCAATCGATAACCGGCAAACAGGGTTTCCTTTGCCGGATCCAGCATTTTAGTGCTGAGCTTGATGCCGGGGTAGTCTTTGTCCACCTCGTAACGGCTCAGCAGACGATGTCCGTTCCATTTACGCGTCAGCTCAATCACCAGCTGCTCCGGGGTATGCTTGACCACCTCCAGCTTTTCAACGGCCAGCTCGCCCTCGCCGGGAACGAAATCAACCGACTCGACAAGATCCGCGCCAAAGACACCATTTTCCACCATGGCCAGATCCACAATCCCGCCCCGGGAAAGGGCAAAGGTGAAATGCGGAGTACGAACGGTCATATCATCGGCACCGCGGGCATCACCACCGGCAATCTGGGTCGGGCCATGCACTACTTCAATACCGGCAGGCGGTGCATTCTTTGCGGAGTTGGATGAACAGGCAGTCAAAACCATGGCGGCCAGCAGCGACAGGCCGGATTGATAAAAGCGCATCTTGAAGAAACCCTGAATAAAGGAACGACGATGAAGCAGCGATTCTGACAGCTCCTTGCCAGAACTCAAGCTCCGCAAAAAAGAACCCACTGCCGTGGAATAGCGCCAGCCCCGTTAACTCCGGCATGCCTAGCAAATGCCATGTAACGGCCCGCTTGGCGCCGCGACGAACGGGGTCGCTCAGGGCTCGTTTTGCTCCAACCAGGCCCTGGCATCCTGCAGATGCTCGAAATACTGCACCTGACTACTGAGCAAAAACCAGTCCACCACCATGGCCATCAGCTTTTCCCTGAGATCGACCCCCACTATCGCCAGCTTGCTGAACTCATCACCATGCTTACGGGTAAACTGAATATCTTCCCACAGGGCCCGGGCCTCCCAGCCGTTGAAGTCAATCATGTCTACCAGGGCCTTGATCCTGGGGCTGTCCATGCCAACCAGAGCCTGTTCGAGCTCTTGCTCCATCTCCTTGAAGTCGTCGTAGGCGATATCGCCATAAATCTTGATGGTGAGCCACAGGGTATGGTTATCCTGCTTGCTCATCTCAACGGACATGCCGTGTGCTTCCAACATAATGGCTGCTCCCTGATGTGTGCCTCATGGTCATAATTATGGTCGCTACCGCCGCTTGCGCCTTTGATTGTCGCTAAAAAGTGACTAAAAATGACTTCCCGCCAATTTCAGCTTGCCTGAAGATCCCGTTGCAGGCAGCCTGACGCGAATATTGGTTTCCTGGAGTTTTAAGTCCGTGCGCAAAACAAAATATGTGCTGTTATTACTGATCCTGGGCGCTGTCGGCTACGTCGTGGCCGCCCCCTGGTTAACCGCCTACCAGATCAGCGACGCCGTCGACCAACGCGACAGCGCGGCGCTGGCCGAACAGGTGGAATTCGACAGCGTGCGCCTGAGCCTGAAGCAACAACTAAACAGCCGGGTGTTGCGCGAGCTGGGCGCAGATAACAAACAAAACCCCTTCGCCGCCCTCGGCGCCAGCCTGGCCAACATGATGGTGGACGGTCTGCTAGATACCTACATGACCCCGGTCGGCATAGAGCGACTGATGCGGGGAGAAACGCCAGCGCCAGGCATTCCCGAAAGCAGCCCGCTCCCGCCTTCCGATACCGGCGGCAGTAACGACTCCGATACCGGCAAGTCCGACGCCGAGCGTAAAAAACTGTTCTCGGACGCCCGCATGGGTTACCAGACGCTGGATAGATTTGTGGTGACCGTGACCGATGAAAAAGGCAGAGAAGCCGACTTTGTGTTGAGCCGGCGCGGCCTGGACTGGAAGCTGACCGCCATAGTACTGCCGCTGGACTAAAGGGCCATGGGCGGTCTCCCTCGGGAGGCGCCTAGGACTAATAGTGAAGACCCGGGCAGAGCCTGTGGATCGATGCCAGACTGATGATATGACTGGCGGGCCCTGCCCGGGCTTCGCCGGCGCCATCTTGATCCAAGGAGAATCATGCCATGCGTCACTGGTTCCAGTTTCCCATCCGTGAAGGCGACACCTCACGTCAGGCCCACTGCGACATGCCACCGGGAACCTTCGAACGAGAAATCGGCAAGGAAGGTTTTTTCGGCCCCGCCACCCACATGTACCATAGTCACCCGCCCACCGGTTGGAGTGACTGGGAAGGCCCGTTACGCCCCCGCGCCTTCGACACCAACAAGCTTCCGTCACTCGGACACAGCCCCTGGGATGCCACGCCGCTGCTGCACAACGCAAGCCTGAAGGTACGACTCTGGCAGAGTGACAAGTCGATGAATCATCTGGTGCGTAACGGCGACGGCGACGAATGTCTGTTCGTACATCGGGGAGAGGGCCGGCTTTTTTGCGACTACGGTCATCTGAGCTTCAGCGAAGGCGACTATATTATCCTGCCCCGCGCCACCAGCTGGCGGCTGGAGATCGAACAGCCGGTTACCCTGCTGATGATAGAGGCGACCCACGGCTCCTACATGAATGCCGAACGGGGTCTGGTCGGCCATCACGCGGTATTCGATCCGGCCATACTCGAATACCCACGCCTGGACGATGCCTTCAAGGCCCAGAGCGAGCAGCCCGGCGAGTGGCAGGTGCTGCTCAAGGCTCGGGGGCAGATAAACCGCATCTGCTTCCCCTTCAATCCGCTGGACGCCCAAGGCTGGACCGGCGATCTGACCGTGTTCAAGCTCAACTGGCGCGACATTCGCCCCTTGATGAGCCACCGTTACCACCTGCCGCCCTCGGCGCACACCACCTTCGTCGCCAACGACTTCGTGATCTGTACCTTCGTGCCCCGACCTATCGAGTCCGATCCCGGTGCGCTCAAGGTGCCCTTCTACCACAACAACGACGATTTTGATGAGGTCATCTTCTATCATCAGGGCAACTTCTTCAGCCGGGACAATATAGAAGCGGGCATGATCACCCTGCATCCCTGCGGCTTTACTCACGGCCCTCACCCCAAGGCCTTCGCCGCCGGCGCCAGGCACTCCCGCACCGAAACCGACGAAGTGGCGGTAATGATAGACTCACGGCTGCCGCTGGAAGTGGCAGAGCTGCCGGACGGGGTGGAAAACATCGACTATGTTAATTCGTGGCAGGTGAAATCGTAGCGCTAAAGAAGGCGCTGGATACATCAAGGAGGCAATGGTGAAACTGGCTTCTCTGAAACAAGGTCGTGACGGCCAGCTGCTGGTGGTGTCTCGGGATCTGAGCCGGGCGGTAACCGCCGACGGCATTGCATCCACCCTGCAGGCGGCTCTGGATTACTGGGCCGAAACCGAACCGGCATTGCAGGCACTCTATCAGCAACTGAATCAGGGCGGCTGTACCGACAGCTTCGCGTTTGACCCGGCCGCCTGTGCCTCGCCCTTGCCCCGAGCCTATCAGTGGGCCGACGGCAGCGCCTACGTCAACCATGTCGAGCTGGTGCGTAAGGCCCGGGGCGCCGAGATACCGGCCAGTTTCTGGACCGACCCGTTGATGTACCAAGGCATGTCCGATGGCTTTATAGGCCCATACGAAGACATCCGCCTGGCCGAGGAGGCCTGGGGCATCGACTTCGAAGGCGAAATCGCGGTGATCACCGACGATGTGCCTATGGGTACGACCGCAGAGCAGACAGGCTCCCATATCAAGCTGCTGATGCTGGTCAACGATGTTTCTCTGCGCAATTTGATCCCGAATGAGCTGGGCAAGGGGTTCGGTTTCTTCCAGTCCAAGCCGGCTTCCTCTTTCTCGCCGGTGGCCATCACCCCGGACGAGCTGGGCGATGCCTGGCGAGATACCAAGGTGCATCATCGCCTGCGGGTTCATCTGAACGGCAAGCTGTTCGGCGAGCCGGATGCGGGCACAGATATGACCTTCAACTTCGCCCGGCTGGTGGCACATATCAGCTTCAACCGGGCGCTGTGCGCCGGCACCATCATCGGCTCGGGCACAGTATCGAACACGGATCGCAGCACCGGTTCCTGCTGCCTGGCCGAGCGGCGCATGCTGGAGATCCTGGAGCAGGGGGAAGCCAGAACACCTTTTATGAAGTTTGGCGACCGGGTGCGTATCGAGATGCTGGACGCACAGGGCCAGTCCATCTTCGGCTCCATCGATCAACAGGTGATTAAATATGAAGCTCTATGATTATGTGCGCTCTTCCGCCGCCTACCGGGTACGGATTGCGCTCAATCTAAAAGGTCTGGTCTATGAAAGTGTCCCCATTTCGCTACTGGAGGGCACCCAGCTGGGCGAAGATTACCGGGCGCTCAATCCGACTGGTCTGGTACCCAGTCTGGCTATTGATGATCAAGGAAGCGGCGAAGGCATCCTCGGCCAGTCGCTGGCCATCATCGAATATCTGGACGAATGCTATCCCGAGCCCGCCCTGATGCCGGCTACCCCGCTGAAGCGAGCCCGAACCCGGGCCCTGGCGCTGCAGATCGCCTGCGATATTCACCCGCTCAACAACCTGCGGGTACTCAAGTACCTGACCGGCGAACTCGAACTCAGCGAAGAGCAGAAAACCACCTGGTATCATCACTGGCTTAAACAGGGGCTGTCCCCGCTGGAACAACAACTGGGCGGAGATGATAGCCGCTATTGCTGCGGCGACACGCCGACCCTGGCGGACATCTGCCTGGTGCCCCAGCTTTACAATGCCCGCCGCTTCAAGCTGGATCTGACGCCTTATGCCAGGCTTGTCGCCATCGATCAGGCCTGCAATCAACTCACGGAGTTCCGGCAGGCGCATCCGGACCAACAGCCATCTCATCCCGGCGAGAACCTGACCAGGAGGTGAACATGCCCCGGCAACAGTCACCCTTGTGGCGCCCTTCTCCCGCCCGGATAAAACGCAGCCAGCTGTATGAATTCATGCAACAGGCAAACCATCGTTATGGACTTGAACTAACCGACTATCAAAGTCTGCACGCCTGGTCGGTACAAGACAGTGCCACCTTCTGGAATCTGGTGTGGGACTTCGCCGAGGTAGTAGGTGAAAAAGGTGAACAGCTGGTGCTGAACGCCGCCAACACCCGGGAAGCGGTCTGGTTTCCCGAGGCCCGGCTTAACTTCGCCGAAAATCTGCTGCGCCATACAACAACACATCCGGCTCAGGACGCGCTGCTGTTTCAGGCTGAAGGCCAGAGCCAGCGGCGCCTGAGCTGGGCCGAGCTGACCGAACAGGTGGCGGCCATTCGTGCCGCCCTGGAGCACTTTGGCGTCAAACCCGGTGATGTGGTGGCCGGTTATCTGCCCAATCTGCCGGAAACCCTGGTGGCCATGCTGGCCACAGCCGCGCTGGGTGCAATCTGGACCTCGACCTCCCCCGACTTCGGCGCCGACAGCGTGATCGATCGCTTCAGTCAGACCCGGCCCAAGGTGCTGTTCAGCGCCGACGGTTACCGTTATAACGGCAAGCTGCACGACACCAGCGACAAGGCCAGAACCATGGTCGCCGTCATCGACAGCATCGAACACTGGGTGCAAATCCCCTATATCGGCACGCATCGGCTCAGCCCGAACGACAAGGTTCAGCACTGGCCGGAATTACTGGTTCGCCATGCCGGACAGCCGCTGCGCTTCACTCCCATGCCCTTCAATGCCCCCCTCTATGTGCTCTACTCCTCGGGTACCACCGGCCAGCCCAAGTGCATCATTCATTCGGCAGGCGGCATCTTGCTCAACCACCTGAAAGAACATCGTCTGCATTGCGACATTAGCCCCGGCGACCGGGTGTTCTATTTCACCACCTGCGGCTGGATGATGTGGAACTGGCTGGCCTCGGCGCTGGCCAGCGACGCCACCCTGCTGCTTTATGAAGGCTCGCCTTTCTTTCCCGATGGCAAGGTGCTGTGGGACTGGGCCGAAAAGGAAGCGATCACCCTGTTCGGCACCTCCGCCAAATACCTGGAAGCCATGGAAAAACAGCAAATCCACCCGCGGGATCACCATTATCTGGGGGCGCTGCGCACTCTTTGCTCCACCGGCTCGGCCTTGGCTCCCGAGCAGTTCGACTTTGTTTACCGCCGCATCAAGTCCAACCTGCAACTGGCGTCCATCGCCGGCGGTACCGATATCTGCGGTTGTTTCGTGCTCGGTAATCCCATTAGCCCGGTCTATCGTGGCGAGTGTCAGGGAATCGCTCTGGGGCTGGATGTACAGGTGTTCGACGAGCAAGGCCAGCCGTTACTGGAGCAGCAGGGCGAGCTGGTCTGTTGCAACAGCTTTCCCAACCGGCCTCTGGGGTTCTGGGGAGACGACGACGGCCATCGCTACGATGCCGCCTACTGGCAGACCTATCCGGGCTGCTGGCATCATGGCGATCTGGTGGCGTTGACCACGCACGGCGGCATAGTGTTCTATGGCCGCTCGGATACGGTGCTCAACCCGGGTGGTGTGCGCATCGGTACCGCCGAGATCTATCGCCAGGTCAGCCGCTTCGAACAAATAGTGGATTCGGTGGTGATAGGCCAGCGCTGGCACAATGATGAGCGGGTGCTACTGTTCGTCAAACTGGCCGACGGCGAAGAACTGAACGGCGCACTGAAAGCCGCCATTCGCCGACGAATTCGCAGCCAGTGCAGCCCCCGTCATGTACCGGACAAAATTCTGCCGGTCGCCGATATACCCAGAACCAAGTCGGGCAAAACCGTCGAGCTGGCGGTGCGCAACGTGGTCGAGAACAAACCGGTGAAAAACATCGGGGCCCTCGCCAATCCACAGTCGCTGGCATTGTTTCGCGATCTGCCCGAACTCAACGAATGATGAGCACAAGCCGGAGCCTTACCACCTGTGTCCGGACGGCGGGGAAATCACTCGATAGCCACGCTGATAGGGACGATAGTAATTGCCGCTGTGGTAGTAGTAGGGGTCGCCGCCCAGGCTGAAGCTGACATAACCGCCAGGCAGGCCGTGCACTATGGTACCCAGGGGCAGGGTCACCGAAATGTGGGCTCCCGAAGATCGGTGCTCACGGTAATAGTGACGGGGCGACTCCTGATAATAATATTGTTCTACCACTCTCACCCTGCGTGGTGCCTGGCGATAGTGGCGTTGGTATCTGTGATGCCTGAAGTGTTTACGATGCTTGAAGTGCTTGCCGTAGTGTTTACCTTGGTGCCTGTCGTAGCCCTGATCATAACTTCGGTCGTGGCCCCGGTCATAACTTCGGCCATCGCCGCGATCATCTCTGTCTGCCAGCACCTGAGGTGCCATCAGACCGAAGGTCAGTACCCCGAGCAGAGGCAACAGGCAGCGACGACGTTTGAACAGTTGCAGGATCATGGGTTTCTCCTCCTCTGAACAACTATCGGTATTGGGATAACCGATGAGTGTGGAGATACCTTAATTATGGGCCATATCCGGAGATAACGACAACCCGGCCTGACGTTGAAGTCAGCCTGTCTCTGTTGAATGCAAGCCTGTATCTGGAGTTGCCAGGAGCTATCGCCCTGTCTGACTCAAGCGGCTTTTATTGATCGAGAAAACGTCCCTGCAGCATTTCACGTTCACGCTGACATTCGGCCAGGTAGATGGCGGCGACAACGGCAGAGTGAGTGTGATAATCATCAATGGCTTTGGATACCATTAATTCCAGTGTCCTGTCATTCTTGGCCATGCGAAATTTACGCAGCCAGTACAGCTTGTCGGTCAATTCCCGATCAAGGGTGTTTTCTTCTATCATAGATGGGAAGTAATCCAGTGAGATAATCGAACCAGTGAAACTATCAATAACCCATCAATAGCCTATCAATCAACTATCAATAAATTATCAATAAATTATCGAGAAGTTATCAAATAGGTGAAGTTATCGAAAAAGGAGCCTTGACGGCTCCCTTAAGTATTAACGGCTTTTGGGTACAAAGCCAATCACATCATATACCTTTTCCAGGGTCTGTACAGCCTTCACCCGGGCCTTGTCGGCGCCCAGCGTCAGGATCTTGCACAGTTCGCCTTCGTCTTCCCGCAGCTCATGGAAGCGATGCTGAATCGGCTCCAGCATGGCCAGAACCGCTTCGGCAGTCTCGGTCTTGAGGTGGCCGTACATCTTGCCCTCGAAGTGTTGCTCCAGCTCGGGAATGGAACGGCCACTGGCACCGGCCATCAGCGTCAGCAGGTTGGAGACACCGGCTTTGTTTTCCACATCGAAACGCACAGTGGGCGGATCCTGCGAGTCGGTGACCGCCCGCTTGAGCTTCTTGGCGATGACCTTGGGGTCTTCCAGCAATCCGATGAAGTTATTGACGTTGTCGTCGGACTTGGACATTTTTTTGGTCGGCTCCTGCAGGCTCATGATGCGGGCGCCGTCTGCGGGAATAAAAGGCTCGGGCACGGTGAATACCTCGCCGTAGAGCTGATTGAAACGATAGGCCACGTCCCGGGTCAGCTCCAGATGCTGCTTCTGATCGTTACCCACCGGCACCTGGCTGGTCTGATACAGCAGTATGTCCGCCGCCATCAGCGCCGGATAAGTGAACAGGCCGGCGTTGATGTTCTCCGCATAGCGGCTGGATTTATCCTTGAACTGGGTCATGCGCGACAGCTCGCCAAACTGGGTATAGCAGTTCAGGATCCAGGACAACTCCGCATGTTCCGGCACGTGAGACTGCACAAAAATGGTGCTCTGGTCCGGGTCCAGGCCGATGGCCAGGTAAAGCGCTGCGGCATCCAGACAGGCCGCACGAAGTGCCTTGGGATCCTGGCGTACGGTAATGGCGTGCATGTCCACGATGCAGTACAGGCAGTCGTAGTCCTGCTGCATCTTCACCCACTGGCGCAAGGCGCCCATGTAGTTGCCTATGGTCAGCTGCCCGGAAGGCTGGGCGCCGCTGAAAACAATTGGTTTAGCCATGATTATCCTTTCTGTGTTCATTTTTTAGCAATAGGTCGAGCAGCCCGCGAATATCGCTCATCACCCAGTCGGGGTGGCTTTCGGCAATATCCCGGCCGTAGTTGTAGCCATAAGTCAGACCCACCACCGCCATACCAGCCGCCTTGGCCGCCAGTACATCGTTTTCGGAATCACCGATCATCAAGGAGCGCGCCGGCTCGATATTCAGTTCGCGACACACATGCAGCAGCGGGGCCGGATCGGGCTTTTTCTGTGCCAGGCTGTCACCGCCCAGCACCAGTGAGAAATAATCGCTCAAGCCCGCCGCCGCCAATATGGCAGGAACAAAACGGTAAGGCTTGTTGGTGACGATAGCCAGTGTCTTGCCTGACTGATGCAGCTGTTTCAGGGTATCCAGCACACCGGGATAAAACACCAGTTCGTGCTCGGCTACCCCTTCATAGGCGACGTCGAAAGCCATTCGCGCCTGTTGCTGCTGTGCTGCATCCGGTTCACACCCGAGCGCCGCGATGAGGGCCCGCCGTACCAGCATATCGGCACCGTTACCCACCCAGTTGCGCACCGCCAGCTCTTCCGCCGGGCCATGCCCCTGCTGCTCCAGCATGCGGTTTACCGCCAGCCGAAGCTGGGGCACGCTGTCGATCAGGGTACCGTCAAGATCAAACTGGACCAGTTCAATCTTATCCACGTACTTTGGCCAGTTCGCTGCGCATCTGGTCGATAACCGTCTTGTAGTCGGGCTGGCTGAAGATGGCGGAGCCGGCCACAAACATGTCGGCACCGGCCTCGGCGATGGCGCGAATATTGTCGACCTTGACGCCACCGTCTATTTCCAGACGGATGTTGCGACCGCTTTCATCGATGCGACGACGGACCTGACGCAGCTTGTCTAGGGTTCCGTCGATAAAAGACTGTCCACCAAAACCGGGGTTGACCGACATCAGCAGGATCACGTCCACCTTGTCCATCACGTAATCCAGGTAGCTGAGCGGGGTTGCCGGGTTGAACACCAGGCCGGCCTGACAGCCCTGTTCCTTGATCAGTCCCAGGGTGCGATCGATATGATCGGACGCCTCAGGATGAAAGGTAATGATGGAGGCACCGGCCTCGGCAAACTGCGGCACCAGGCTGTCTACCGGTTTGACCATCAGGTGAACATCGATGGCCGCCTGAATGCCGTAGTCGCGCAGCGCCTTGCATACCATGGGGCCTATGGTCAGGTTGGGCACGTAATGGTTGTCCATCACATCGAAGTGCACCACATCGGCGCCCGCTTGAAGAACCTGGGCCACATCGTCACCCAGGCGGGCAAAGTCGGCGGAAAGAATAGAGGGGGCAATCAGGTAGTCGGTCATCAAAGTTCCCTTGAGCGCAAAAAACCGTCCAATTCTACCCCAGTGTCCGGTGATTCTCTAGCAAGCCGTCTATGCTTGGCTCAAGTTGGGCCAAGCGAGGACATAATGAGCTGGAAACACAGGCTACAGGCGGTGGTGGCGGCGTTGTTTGGCGTGCAGTCACAGCAGAACCGGCAACAGCAGTTCAGCGGCAGCCCCTGGCCCTATCTGGGCCTGGGAGCGCTTGCCATCGTCGGGCTGGTGGTTATCTTGCTGCTGGTGGTACGGCTGGTACTGGCGTGAGTCAGGGCTTCTCTGCCAGAGTCTCGAGGGTGAACAGGGCCAGTAGCTCGTCCACTTTCTTGCGATTGTGCGCATGACGGCTGATGGTGCGCTTGACCGCCACCACATCCAGATCTGCATCGCGATACAATTCACGAGTCAGCGGAATATCATGATTGCTGATCAGCACAGGCACACCACGGGCTGCGGTTTCCCGCGCCAGTCGAGCCAGAATAGCCTGATCGTCCAGAGTAAAACCGTTGGCGGCATAGGTGGTAAAGCTGGCGGTGGACGATAACGGCGCATAAGGTGGGTCACAGTAAAACACCTGATCCGCACTAGCCTGGGCAAACACCTCGGTGTAGCTCTGGCAGACGAAGGTGGCTTTCTGGGCTTTCTCGGCGAAGAACCACAGTTCCCGCTCGGGAAAATAAGGCTTTTTGTAGGCACCGAACGGTACATTGAAACCGCCTTTCTTGTTGTAGCGGCAGAGGCCGTTATAACCATGTCGGTTCAGATACAGGAACAGCAGGGCTCGCCGGTAGATATCCCGCTCCTGATTAAAATCGACACGAAAGTCGTAATAGGTGGTTTTGTCGTTGTTGGCGGCGGTAAACAGAGCGGCTGCATCGCGGATAAAGGCATCCGGCCGGTTTTTGAGCAGCTGATAAAGATGGATCAGATCCGCATTGATATCGGCCAGCACATAGGCTTCAAACTCGGAATTAAGAAATACCGAGCCTGCGCCTACAAAGGGTTCCACCAGTACTCGGCCTTCGGGTAGACGTCGATTGATGCTGTCTACCAGGCCGTATTTACCGCCGGCCCATTTCAGGAATGCCCGAGTTTTAGTCATTGTCGTCATCAAAGCCTAACCGGTGAGGGGCGCGCATTGTAACCGCAAGCCAACCTCATGACTATGGTTTGACTTCTTTTTGCACCTGAGCAAAGGGTTTGGGCCAGGGCTTGGCCGCCTGCAGATCGGTTGACAGCACGCCGATGGCCCGTCGTGCCTGCTGAGGCGAGTCGAAATCGCCAAACACCAGTACAAACCAGGGTTGTCCGTTGATGATGCGTGGATAGACCCAGGCCGGCGTCAGGGTATGACGGAATGCCAGCTTCTCCAACCCGGCCCGGTCACGCCCGGCCATCAGCTGCAGGGTATAGCGTCCGCCCGGCTTTTGCATCAGCGCCGACAGCTGGCTCAGCCCCTCGGTTTTGGCCGGTTCCCGTGTTGCCGATGTAGCCGGTTTTGCCGATGGCTCAGTACCTGCCTTGCGCTGCATCAGCTTGCTGACCACCTGATCTTCGATCACCACACGTTCTTTGTCGCTGTCGTCCGGAGACTCCGCAACGCGGGTATTGATGGCCGGTGTCTCGGGCAATGATTCGGCCGGCCATTCCCGCACCTGACTATCGCCCGATGGCGTTAACGCCTCGGCATAGGGTACGGGAGCCGGTAACGACAACTCTCTTTTCTGCCCGAAGGGCTGGGCCAGTTCGGAGGCCGGCTTCTCGGAGCTACTCAGCAGGAGGACGATAATAATCAACAGCACCACCACGATCAGGGCGGTGAGCAGCATTTTGACTGACTTCTGCTCCAGCAACTGGAGATAACCTTGTGTTTTCATCTGCGGCTCCATCGTGTCAATCACATCGTCGGGATACTGAATCTCATGCGATGTGGCGGGGGGGGACTGATATCCTGGCGCTTGCCATAAATCCTTCTTCTCCGCCTCTGTCAACGACGGCACATCCACTTTAAACACCTGAGATCTCATCTCATCATCGAGCTGCTGACGAAGCTGTCTGGCCCAGTCAGCCGAACCCAGCAACACCATGAAGGGCCTAACCGAAGCAGATAACGCCAGATACAGCTGCACCAGCTCCTGCAGCAAAATGTCGGTCAGCCATTCGGCATTATCCACTACCAGCAATCGCTTGTGCTGATTGGTCGGCAGCAGCCTGGTCATCGTATCGGGTAGTGAATCGTCGGCATCGAATACCGCTCCCGGAAACCAGCTGCCAAGCAATACATCGCGAAAACGGGCATGACTGTCGAGCGCTTTCGCATCAAGCTGCGTGGGCAACATCAAGGTCGTTTCTTCGATCAACCTATCGACCAGATGAGACTTGCCGGCGCCTTGTGGGCCGGTGAGCAGAATAAAATCGGTATCGAGGCGGGAAAGGTGCAGCAGCCGCGCCAGCAACTGCTGCTGAGAGGAAAAGAGAAGATTAACCGGGTCGGTCACGGCTTCCGTTCCGACACCACCTGAGCCAGCTGCTGCTCGGTGACATCGTCTACTACCTGGGCCCGGCCTATACCCACCGGCAGCACCAGCCGCAACTTGCCGGCCAGCACCTTCTTGTCACGCAGCATATGCGGTAGATAATGGTCGAGTTTCATCTCGCCGGGCCCCAGCACCGGCAGATGCGCCTTGATCAACAGGGCTTCTACCCGCGATACCTCGGCTACACTCATTTCACCGCGCAGGCGAGCGGTATGGCAGGCCTGCATGGTCCCGGCGGCCACCGCCTCGCCATGCAGCCAGTTACCGTAGCCCATTTCTGCTTCGATGGCATGACCGAAGGTATGGCCCAGGTTGAGCAAGGCGCGCACTCCGTGCTCCCGCTCATCGCTGGCCACCATTTCCGCCTTGATTTCACAACAGCGACGAATGGCATAGCCCAGCGCGTCGGCCTCCAGCCGTTGCAGCCGCTGCAGGTTCTGCTCCAGCCAGCTGAAGAAGTTGGCGTCCCAGATGATACCGTACTTGATCACCTCGGCCAGGCCGGCAGCAAATTCCCGCTCTGGCAGCGTTTGCAGACAGAGGGTATCGATCAACACCAGCTGGGGCTGATAGAAGGCACCGATCATGTTCTTGCCGAGAGGATGGTTGACCGCGGTTTTACCGCCGACGGAAGAGTCAACCTGTGCCAGAAGGGTGGTCGGAACCTGAATAAAGGGGACTCCACGCTGATAACAGGCGGCCGCAAAGCCGGTCAGGTCACCAATCACGCCACCACCGAGGGCGACCAGGGTGGTGTCCCGACCGTGATTGCCGGCCAGCAGCGACCCCATCACCTGATTAAAGGTGTCCAGGGTCTTGAACTGCTCGCCATCGGGCAACACCAGTGATTCGACCTGCAGCGGTGCCAGCGCCGCCAACAGGGTATCGAGATACAGGGGCGCAACCACCTCGTTGGTGACGACCAGTACCTTGTTGCCCTTGACCATGTCCCGCAGCAGCGAGCCCTGTGACAGACTCCCTTCGGCAATAATAATGGGGTAGCTGCGCTCACCCAGATTAACGGTTAACCTTTCCATGGAGCTCCTGTCCGTTACAGGCCGATCAGTTCGGCTATCTGATTCGCTACCAGTTTGGCGCCCTGCTCGTCGGTGCGCACCACATAGTCGGCAATTTCCAGATACAAGGCGTTACGCTCGGCAGCCAGTCGCTCCAGCACTTCCTGCGGCGGCTCTTCGGTTTGCAGCAGCGGACGACGCTTGTCTTTCTGTACCCGGGCCAGTTGCTTCTCTACCGGCGTTTCCAGATACACGACGATGCCACGGGCCGACAGCCGATTACGGCTTTCTTTGCTCTTGATGGAACCACCGCCGGTGGCCAGCACTATGCCCTGCAGTTCGCTCAGATCGTTGATCACCTTTTCTTCGCGTTGGCGGAAGCCTTCTTCGCCTTCGACATCAAACACCCAGCTGATATCGGCACCGGTGCGATGCTCGATTTCATGATCGGAGTCATAAAACTCCATATGCAGTTGCTGCGCCAGGTATTTACCAATGGTGCTCTTGCCCGCACCCATAGGCCCTACAAGGAAGATATTGCGTTTCTCAGCCATGTTATTCGAAATTCTCACAAACAAATGCACCTCACGAACACCGCGAGGTAGAGGATGAACCCTTTACTTTCTGAAATTGGACGCCGGATTATCGCAACTGCGCCGGTCGCTGGCAAGGGTAACACCCGCCATGGAGCCAAAGTAGCCCGGAGCAAGGCACTGCCTCGCCATCTTGCTCTTGCGCCCATATTCCCGTTTTGGGTCTGTTTGGTGACGGCTTTGCCCCTGCTGGCAGGGGCAAAGCGTCCTGGAGTTCAAATACTGTCGTGCACAATACGGGGGGTGACGAAGATAATCAACTCGCGTTTCTTATTGCTGTCACTCGTGGTTTTAAACAGCCGGCCCACTACAGGGATATCGCCCAGCAGGGGCACCTTGGCGACACTGCGCAGGATATTCTGCTGAAATATACCCCCCAACACAAGGGTTTCACCATCGTTGACCAGCACCTGGGTGGTGATTGACTGGGTGTTGATCGCCACCGCTTCCCCCCCCGTCGCCTGAGGTATGCGCTCGCCAATAGAGTCCTGAGTAATGGTCAAATCCAGCACTACCCTGTTATCTGGGGTGATTTGCGGCGTGACCTTGAGGCTGAGCACCGCATCCTGAAATTCGACCTGAGTGCCACCATCACTGGCGGAGGAAAACGGCACCTGGGTGCCCTGCTCTATCAACGCCGGCTTCTGGTTGGAGGTGGTCACCCTGGGGCTTGCGATAATCTCGGCTCGGTTTTCCCGCTCCAGCGCCGACAACTCCAGATCGAGCAGGCGACCGCCACCGAGCTTGGCTACCTGAAAGGCGATGTTACCTGCCGCCCCCGCCGCCGGTAGATTGACGTTCAGAGAATTATCATTTACACCGGCACGAATGCCTTCCAGGGTGCCGCTCACCGACTGCTGGTTGCTGCCGGAACTGCTGTCGTTACTATAACCCCAGCGCACCCCGAAGGCCTCTTCGAAGCCGTCATCGATGGTCACCATGCGCGCTTCGATCACCACCTGCTTGATGGGAATATCGAGCAGAGACAGCATTCGTTTGATGTTATCGATACTTTGCTGGGTATCCTTTATAACCAGCATGTTGGTTCTGTCATCCACAGCAATGGCGCCCCGTTCCGTCAGTAAACCGGTACTTTCATTGGTCAGCAGCGCCACCACATCCACCGCCTTGGCATAATTCACCTGCAAAAACTCGGTGACCAGCGGCGCCAGCACTTCCGTGGCCTGACGATTTTCCAGCAGCTGCTGCTCTTGCTGAGACAACTCCGCCGCCGGTGCTATCAATAAAATATTACCGTCCAGCCGCTTATCAAGCCCCCGCACCTGCAGTATGGTGTCCAGCGCCTGTTCCCAGGGTACGCCATCGAGGCGCAGGGTGAGGTTGCCCTGTACCGAGTCGGTGGTGACCAGGTTGAAATTATTGAAATCGGCGATCAGCTGCAACACGGTACGCACCGGAATATCTTGAAAATTCATCGAGATCGGCTTGCCGGTGTATTGTCGGCGTGTTTTCGCCGACGCATTCGCCGCCACCGGTTTGGCCAGCTCCAGCACAAACAAGCGCGCAGATTGATCGTAGTGATAATCGAAAGTCCCACTGGTGTCGACCATCAGCAGCACATCGCCGCCCTCCCGACGGCTGCTGACACGGTTGACCAGGGTGCCAAAATCGTTGACATCCAGCACCTGCAGCAGCGCATCGTCGATATGGGTATTGTGAAACTTGGCGGTCAACCGGTTACCCTTGACCTGCATGTCGACTGCGGCGGTAGACTTGTCCAGCTGCACCAGCACCTGGCCCTGCCCATCGCGACCACGGCGAAAATCGATGCCGGTGATGGCATTGATCGCCCCCGGCGGCAGTACGGCTCCCTGACCATCCACACCGCTGACGCCCTCTCCCAGCAACAGCATCAGGCGATTGCCCTTGCGCTGTAACCGGTACGCCTGCATGGAGTCCATCATCAAGGCCACTTCCAGATTGGTGCCGACCCGACGTACATCCACGGAGCTTACGCCCTGTCGTTCGATGGGAAGCTGATTTTCCGGTAATGCGGAGAAACCATCCGGGATTTGCAGCACCAGCCGATCCGGATTTTGGCGAACAACATCAGTTACCAGCAACGGGGGGGCGTCAAACTCCAGCTCCAGCATCAACTGTTCTCCTGCCAACGGATTCACCCGCAGGTTTTCCAGGCTAACGGCGGCCAGTAGCTGACCAAGCGGAGCCATGCTGAGTGCCAGGCCGCACATCAGCTTTATCACCATATTTCTTGTCATAGCGCACTCCATGCCTATTGTTTTTATTTTGTTTCGGATAACACCAGTTGGGTTTCCCGGGTTTCCCAACAGCCTCTGCCATCGGGAATATGTTCTTTCAGAATCACTTCGTTGCCGGTGATCCTCACCACCTCTCCGTGATTAAGCCCCATGCGCTGTCCCATCCCCACCTGATGCGTCACCCCGTCCTGGGTACGGATCAGTGCCGATAGTCCCCGCTTGTCACCCAGGGTACCGCGCAGTGACAGATTATCGAGTGAATAACGTTCAAGAGACTCCGCCGGCCGTTCCTTGTTCGGCAGCTCACAGTCTGCCGCCGAACTGCCCGGCTTCCTGGTATTTTCCGGTTGAGGATGTACGAAGGGGCTACGCTTCGAGTCCGGCTGATAGTCATCCGGCACAAACGCCTTGGCCGTGGGCGGTGGTTCAGGCGGCGCGACAGGACGAGCTTTCACTTCAGCCACATAATGGCTCAGATCCTCGCCATCGGTACACGCAGTCAACAGCAGCAGCCCTGTCAACAGGCACAAAGCTCTCATTTTGCCTCCTGCTCGTTATATTTGTAGGTCTTGGCCAGCATGGACATGTTCAGCTGAGCACCTCCGGCCTGGGACAGGCTGAAGTTGTCGATGATCACGATTCGCGGCAAGGCCGCCACATCGGCCACAAAGTGCCCAAGCTGATGATAATCGCCGCTGACGATGATGCGCATCGGCAGTTCGGTGGAAAACTCGCTCGGCCTTTCCGCCTCCCAGTTGATACGCTCCAGACGCAGACCTGTGTCGGTTGCCATAAAGCTGATGTCGTCGAGCAGCCCGGCGATTTCCAGCGTGTTGGGCAGTTTGCGCAACTGGGCATTCAACTCCGCCTGCAGCTCCGCCAGTTGAAGCTTGGAGCCGGGTAACCCGCCCGCGTGTCGCGCCTTCTCCTCGAAGGTGGTTTTCAGTTGTTCCTGCTGCACCTTGCTGCTGTCCAGCCGGGTGAGGCTGTCTGTAATAAAAAAATAACCGACGGCACCGGCCAGAAGTACGCATATCAGGGCAATCGCAATGGCCTTGACCGGCCGCGGCCACTGGCCGACATTATCAAAGTCCAGTTCGTTCAGCTGTTGCAAGTTCATTGGATCACTCCTGGTGTGTGTTCACGAACCTTTAGCTGCATGGAAAACTGGCTCAGGGCGATGGGTTGCACATCACTGGCAAAAATGGAGCTGAGACGGGGATCATACAGCCAGTCACGACGCTCAACCTCGCGGATCATGTTGGCCACCCGAGGATAAGCTTCGGTTTTACCGACGATATCGATTTGGTTGTTGACCACATTAAGCGAGCTCAGATAAACCCCGGGCGGCACCAGCTCGGGCAACTGATTGAACAACCGCACCGACAGGTTACGCCGTTGCTGAAAACTGTCGATCAGGTTCATCCGTTCCAGCAGCTTGAGACGCTGTTCCCTGATGTTACTCATCTCACCCAGTATCAAATCGAGTTTGGCTGTTTCGCTCTGCAAAAACTGATTCCGCTGCTGCTGTCGGGCTGTCTGCTGATTAATCCACATATTCGCCACCAGCATCACCGACACCGTTATCAAGGAGGCAACCGACAATATCACCATGAATTGTTTTTTCTGAGCTGCACGTACGCTTTCGCGCCAAGGTAACAGGTTTATATTGGACATGGGGTAAAACTCCTCAAGGCCAGCCCCAGCGCCGTGGTAAAGGCTGCCGCATCGGGGGGATTCTTCGACATACCGTTGAACAGACGATCAAAATCCGGCTGCAGTACAGGCATGCTCAGTTCCTGCTGCAGTATCTGCGCCAGTTCCGCTAACTGACTGCCGCCGCCGCTGAGAAACAAGGCTGAGGGGGGCTTGTTACCGGAGCTGCTGCAAAACAGCTGAATATTACGCCGAATATGCTGCAGCAAGGTATTGATATGCAGCTGCTCGATATCCTCCCGGATTTCGGCGGGAAAGGTATTGTCTACCTTGGCCTGTTCCACGCGGTCTGCCGGCATGTCACTCATTCTGGCCAGCTCCCGGCTCAGCTGAGCACCGCCGAAGTTCTGCAACCGACTGTAGATGACCTCTCCCTCCTCCATCACCACAAAGGTCAGGCATTCGGAACCGATATCCACCACCGCCAGCAGTCTGGCTTCGGTTTTTTCCGCCGCCAGGCAGGCATCAACTCCCCGCGCCAGTGCGTGCACACCGATATCCACCACCCGGGTCTGCCAGCCTGCCAGCTCCAGGGCACTGACGCGGCTGTTGATGCTTTCGGTACGGGCCGCACTCAACAGGACATTATCCCGTTCCGGATGGCTGGCATTGATACCGAGGCTTTCGTAATCCAGGCTGATTTCATCGAGCGGAAAAGGAATATGCTGCTCGGCTTCGAGCAATATCTGTGTTTCCAGCTCCTCGTTAGACAAACTACGCGGCACCAGGATCGTCTTGGTCGTCACACTACTGCCGGTCACAGCGGTCGCCACCCAGTCACAACGGCTGTTCAGCTGCCGCCGCAACAGCTTGAGCGCCATTACCACCTGATCCACATCCTGCAACTGATGATCGACGATGCTGCCTTTGGGCGTGGGGACACTGGCCATCGCTTCGATCTCATACTGACCCGGTTTTCCTTTCAGGGCCAGGGCCTTGATGCTGCTCATGCCGAAATCGATTCCAATCATCCCTTGAAAATCTTTTCGTCTCTTCAGGTTCAACATAATCATCCATGTGTTTGTTATGATTGGTCTTGGTAATAATATACAGACTCAAGCAAATCGCTAAGGTTATCGCAGTATAAAAACAAAGCGCTCGAATAACACCGCCGACACAGGATATACTTGCTCACTATTTGGTTAAAAATGATTTTTCAGGTGTTATCTTCATGCTCAAATGGCTCATTCGCCTGTTTTTATTCGGTCTCTTTCTCGCTCTGAGCGGCGTGGCTGCAGTATTTGTCCTCTACCAACAGATCAAACCCGAGCTGCCGGATGTATCCACTCTTAAAGATGTGCGCCTGGAAACACCAATGCGCATCTTCAGTCAGGACGGTGAACTCATCTCCCAGTACGGCGAGCAGCGCCGGTATCCCATTACCGTGGCGCAGATGCCGCCGATGCTGATCGATGCCTTTCTGGCCACCGAAGACGACCGTTTCTATGAGCATCCGGGCATAGATCCCATCGGCATCAGCCGGGCGGCGTTCGTCTGGCTGACCACCGGTGAAAAGCGCCAGGGCGCCAGCACCATTACCCAGCAGGTGGCGAGAAACTTCTTCCTCAGCCGGGAAAAAACCATCATACGCAAGGTAAAGGAAATTTTCATAGCCCTGCATATCGAATCGCTGCTCAGCAAAGACGAAATTCTCGAGCTCTATCTCAATAAAATTCCGCTCGGGCATCGTTCTCATGGTGTCGGTGCCGCCGCCCAGGTGTATTACGGCAAAGAAGTCGGCGACCTGACGCTGGCGGAAACGGCGATGATCGCCGGTCTGCCCAAGGGGCCCTCCATATTCAACCCCATCAGCAACCCGCGCCGGGCCGCCGAACGTCGAGCCACCGTACTCGGCCGCATGCTGGACACCGGCAAGATCAGCCGCTCGCAATATGATGAGGCGATGGCAACGCCGGTTGCGGCCCGCTATCACGGTGCCGAAATCACCCTCGATGCTCCCTACCTGGCAGAAATGTCACACCAGTTTGCCCTGGCGATGTTCGGCAAGGAAGCCTATACCCGAGGGTTGAGCGTGTACACCACAGTGCAGTCAGACGAGCAGAAGGCCGCCAATACCGCACTGGTCGATGGGCTGCTGGCCTACGATCTGCGCCATGGTTATCGTGGCCCAGCGGCCACCCTGTGGCAGAACAGCCCCTGGAGCCTGGAGCAGATTGAACAGCATCTTGAGCAGCAACCGAGCTACTGGCCGTTGGAGCCTGCCGTGGTAACCGCCGTGGCCGAGCGTCGCGCTACCCTGATCATCAAGAACAGAGGCGAGGTGCAGCTCGGGTGGGATGGCATTAAATGGGCGCGTCGTTATATCTCCGACAAGCGTCAAGGCAACGCCCTGCGTCAGGCCAGAGAGGCCCTGAGCCCGGGCGATCAAATCTGGGTCCGACCTCAGGGAGAACAATGGATGCTGGCTCAGCTGCCCGAGGTCAACGGCGCCTTGGTGGCCCTGGAGCCGTCAAGCGGAGCTGTTACCGCGCTGGTGGGCGGCTTCAACTTCACCCTCAACAAATTCAACCGCGCTCAGCAAGCCGAACGACAGATGGGCTCCAATATCAAGCCTTTCATCTATTCGGCCGCGCTGGACAGCGGCTTCACCCTGGCCAGCATGATCAACGATGCGCCCATCAACCACTGGGATGCCGGCAGCGGCAACTCTTGGAAGCCCCGCAACTCTCCCAATGTCTATGATGGCCCAATACGGATACGGGAAGCACTGGCCCGCTCCAAGAACGTGGTGTCTATTCGCCTGTTGCGGGATACCGGAATTCCGGTGGCCATGCAGCGACTGAATGCCTTCGGCTTCGACACCGCCAACATTCCGGCGACCGAAAGCCTGGCGCTGGGCTCTCCTTCCGCCACCCCGCTGCAGATGGTGACCGGCTTTGCGGCCTTTGCCAACGGCGGCGCTCGGGTGACTCCCTTCGTGGTGCAGCGCATCGAGGATGCGCAGGGAACCGTGTTATATGAGACAACCCCCAGCAGAGTGCCGGTGATCAGCAAAGAAAATGCCTTCCTGATAAGCCAGGCGCTGAACTCCGCCATCCAGGGCGGAACCAGTGCCGGTCGACGCTGGACCGGCACCGGCTGGCGTGCCGGCCGAGCCTTGCAACGACAGGACATCGCCGGCAAAACCGGCACCACCAACGACTCCCGCGATGCCTGGTTTTCCGGCTTTACCCCCGACAGGGTGGCGACCGCCTGGGTCGGGTTCGACGATTTCGGTCGCCCGCTGGGCCGCACCGCGCACAACCCCAACCTGGGTGCGGATCAAACTGCCGGTGGCGAGTTTGGCGGTAGCACCGCCTTGCCCATCTGGGTGAATTACATGAAGGTGGCGCTGAAGGACTATCCGGAGCAGACACGCCCGGTGCCGGAACATCTGGTTACCGCCACCATAGACACCGGCAGCGGTTTGCTCAGCCATGGCGAGGGCATGACCGAATACTTCATAGAAGGCACCGAGCCCAGACGCTACGGTCGTCCGGAAACTCAGCAGCAGTTTGGCGGCACCAGCATTACCGACGAGCTGTTCTGAGCCACCGGCAGCTTTATTCCAATTCCATTAAGAACCAGATCATCTTGTGGGCCCTGACACCAGAGGAAACACAGCCGTCTCCCTCGACTCGCTTCGAGTACACCCATGTAGGCTCGGACATGCCATCCATGGCATGTCACGGTCGTGGGAGCCGTTCTCTGTTGCCTCTTATCGTACACCGAATTGTCTGTAGACGGCGCCAACAGGCGACTCTGCAGCATAAGGAGGACAAAGGGATCTGCTCCGCCGACCATTACATGACAGGGACGTCATGTGCTAAGCGTCACAGGAAGGTGCTTGAGCGGGTCGGCGGGGCGGGCCCTTTGTTCGGGATTGATGTAGCACTCAAGAAGATAGATTCTTTAAATGGGTTCGGTATTACAGCAGCCCCTTGATCAGCTGGCTGATGACCTTGGCCATTTCATTGAAGCAGGGTCGACGCACCGAATGAATGCGATACAGCAGGGCGATGGTGCGGCAGGGTTCGGGATCCGTCACCGGTAGGTAACTCACCCCCAGGTTGCCATTGTGCTGGCCGATGGCCAGCTGCGGGATCAGGGTCAGCCCCGACCCTGCCGCCACCATGTTGCGCAGGGTTTCCAGACTGGTGGCCTGAAAATGATTGTCTTCACCGATGCCGGCGGCAAAGCAGAAGCCCATGGCCTGATCCCGCAGGCAATGACCGTCTTCCAGCATCAGCAGTTTTTCTCCCTGCAGCTCGCTCAATGCAATCTGTTCACGTCCGGCCCAGGCATGCTCTGTCGGCAGCGCCAGCATCATCGGCTCGTCGTATAACGGCAATGAGCCGAAGTTATCCATGTGCTCGAGTTGCGCCAGGATCAGGCAGTCCAGATCCCCATCCGCCAGCTGTTTCAGCAAACTGTGGGTCTGGGCTTCATACAGATAGATATGCAGCTCGGGAAAATGCTGTTTCAGTACCGGAATGATATGGGGCAGCAGGTAAGGGCCTACGGTCGGGATCAGGCCGATGTGCAGTTCACCGGACATCGGCTCGGTGAAGGTGCGGGCGATATCACGCAGCTCCTTGGTCTCTGCCAATACCCGGCGGGCCTGGGCGGTGATGGCGTCTCCCGCCGGCGTAAACAATACCTTGCGGGAAGTGCGCTCCATCAGCACCACACCCAGCTCGTCTTCCAGCTTGCGCAGCTGACCACTCAGGGTAGGCTGACTGACGAAGCATTTTTCCGCCGCCTTGCGAAAGTGGCGCTCTTCGGCCAGCGCCACCAGATATTCCAGATCCCTTAGATTCACGTCTTCCCCGTTGTTTTTATGCCGCTTCTACGGTCATCATCACCGATTTGACGGTAAATAGAAAGTCGCGCTCAGGGCGTTACCGACTCTAGATCACAGAACGAAAAAAGGGGCTTTCGCCCCTTTTTCTTGCTTTCGTTTATGCCCGCGTTTATGCCAGATGCTCGGCCAGCTCATCGCTGCCGCCGATGTGGCGGCCATCGATGAAGATCTGCGGCACCGTGGACCGGCCCGACACCGCCTTCAGGGTAATGCTGGTGGCATCCTGACCCAACACCACTTCTTCGTAACGCATGCCCTGATCCAGCAGCATCTGCTTGGCACGGGCACAGAAGGGGCAGCCCGGCTTGCTGAACAGGGTAATGGAAGATGGCTTGGCCGCCTGCGGGTTGATGTGCGCCAGCATGGTATCGGCGTCGGACACCTCGAAGGGGTCACCGGGCTTGTTCGGCTCGATGAACATCTTCTCGATGATGCCGTCCTTCACCAGCATGGAATAACGCCAGGAGCGCTTGCCGAAGCCCAGATCCTGTTTGTCCACCAGCATGCCCATGCCATCGGTGAATTCGCCGTTGCCATCGGGAATCACCCGAATGTGCTCCGCTTCCTGCTCCTTGAGCCAGGCGTTCATCACGAAGGTATCGTTGACGCTGAGGCAGATGATGTCGTCCACACCGTTTTCAAACAATACCGGTGCCAGCTCGTTGTAGCGCGGCAGATGGGTGGAAGAACAGGTCGGGGTAAAGGCGCCGGGCAGGGAGAACACCACCACCGTCTTGCCTTTGAAGAGTTCGTCGGTGGTGACATCGACCCACTCCTCGCCCTGACGGGTTCTGAAAGTAACCTGGGGAACGGCCTGGCCGGTTTTATCAGTCAACATATAGTGATCCTTATCTAGTGAGGTTCCGCTTGAGTGGACTCAGTATGCCAAGAATCGTTCTATTGCTGAAATCGTTATAATCAAAGAAATTGATAGCCAGGGACTATTAACATTAACTAATGAAAACGGGAACTTCGTTTCATACCTGCCCCACTAAACAAATGATCTCTTTCATTTCTGTACCAATGTCGGACAAAGAGTCTGCTCCACCGACCCGCTCGAGCACATCCATGTGACGGTCGGTGGAGCAGATCCCTTTGTTCTCCTTGATGCAGCGGAGTTGCCTGTTGGCATCGTCTACAGACAACTCGGTGCTCGAGAAGAGGCAACAGAGATCGACTACCACGACCGTGAAATGCCATGGACGGCATTTCCCGAGCCCTCAGGGATGAGTTTATGGCGCGTCGTGGGAGGCGGCTGTGTTGCCTCTGAGCTCGGATTTAAAAATGATCAGATGTTTATTCAAATTGGTATTACCACCGTTCCCGTTTGAATGACTCCAGGCCGTTGTGCTGATGCTGGAAAATGTGATGATCAGCCAGGAGTCCTTAGCTGTAGTCAAGCACCGTCTCGGGTACCGACTCCGGTACCTTGGCCATGGCCGCCTCCACCACCTCGATACCGGAACCGGCCTTGTGGGCATTTTCGCTCAGATGACGCCGCCAGGCCCTGGCACCCGGCAGCCCCTGAAAGATGCCCAGGGTATGACGAGTGATACTGCCAAGATAGGTGCCCCGGCTCAGCTCCTGCTCTATATAGGGCAGCAGGTTGCGTACGACCTGATGGCGGCTGGGCACCTCCTGCTCGTCACCAAACAGCTCGGCATCCACCTGCGCCAGCAGATAGGGATTCTGATAGGCCTCACGCCCCAGCATGACCCCATCCAGCTGCGCCAGATGCAGTTTCGACTCATCCAGAGTCTTGATGCCGCCATTCACGGCGATGGTCAGCCCCGGATAATCGCGCTTGAGCTGGTAGACCCGTTCGTAGTCGAGCGGCGGAATTTCGCGGTTTTCCTTCGGGCTCAAACCCTTGAGCCAGGCCTTGCGGGCGTGCACCACCAGCGCATCGACCCCGACGTCCACCAACCCGTCCACCAGGGTGCAGAGAAACTCGTAGCTGTCCTGCTCATCGATGCCGATACGGGTTTTCACCGTCACCGGTATCGCCGCCGCCGCTTTCATGGCCGCCACGCTGTCGGCCACCCGCTTAGGCTCCGCCATCAGGCAGGCACCGAACATGCCGTTTTGCACCCGATCCGAGGGGCAACCCACGTTGAGGTTGATTTCGTCATAGCCGCGCTGTTCGGCAAGCTCAGCACAACGCGCCAGCGCCACCGGATCACTCCCACCCAGTTGCAGCACCAGCGGGTGCTCTTGTTGACTGAAGGCCAGATAATCGCCCTTGCCATGCAGAATGGCGCCCGTGGTCACCATTTCGGTGTACAGCTGGGCATGGCGGCTGAGCAGTCGATGAAAATAACGGCAATGACGGTCCGTCCAATCCAACATGGGGGCGACGGAAAACCTGCCAGAGCTGAAACCGCCAGCCCTGGCGGCTCCGTCCTGAGTTCTTGCGGTGTTGGGCGTTGTGCTGTTTTCACTCATTAAGCGTTGTTCTCTGCTATTTTTACGGCTACGGTATCCCGCCGAGTATCCCAGATAAATGGGATACCAGACCAAGGGGGCGTTGTGGCCAGTTTTACGGTAGAGAAACGCAAGACGGCGGCCGGGGTGATCCGGTATCGCTGCATCGTGCGTGTCAAAAAAGATAGTGCAATAGTGTATCAGGAGTCTCGCACCTTCGGGAAATTGGCGGACGCCCGCGCCTGGGGCAAGCTGATGGTGTCCCATATCGAGACCCAGGGGATACCGGGCCAGCAGCCGGCCGTGCCCACCATTCGAGAGCTGATAGCCATGTATCGGAACGACCCGGATATCAGCAAGAAGATCGGCCGCACCAAGGGGTATGTGCTCGACCTGCTGGCCGATAGTGACATATCAAGGCTGCAGGCCGATCAGCTCAGTACCATGGCCATCATCAACCACTGCCGCGACCGGAACGCTGCCGGGGCCAAGCCCCAAACCGTGGCCCAGGACATCAGCTATCTGAAATCGGTGTTTGCTGCCGCCCGCCCTGTGTTTGGGATACCCGTGGGTGACGACGTGATCCGGGAGGTGATCCCTGTGTTGCACAGCATGGGCCTGATAGGCAGGTCGGAGCGCCGGAGTCGGCGGCCAACCGAGGCTGAGCTGGACAAGCTGCGCGCCGGGCTGGCCAGCCGCATGAATCATCACGCCAGTAAAATACCGTTAACCGATATTCTCGACTTCTCCGTGCTCAGTTGCATGAGGATCAGCGAAGTCTGCTCCATCTTGTGGGCTGATGTGGATGCCGCTGAGAGGGTGGTGCTGGTGCGCAACCGGAAGGATCCCCGTAAGAAAGCCGGGAACCATATGTGGGTGCCGTTGCTGGGTGACGCCTGGGATATCGTGCAGCGGCAGCCAAGAGACTCCGACCGGGTTTTTCCCTACGAATCGACCAGCGTCACGGCGGCATTTCAACGGGTGCGCAATGCGCTGGGCATTGAGGACCTACGCTATCACGACCTGAGACGAGAGGGTGCCAGCCGCCTGTTCGAGGCAGGTTATGCCATTGAGGAAGTCGCACAAGTGACCGGTCACAGAAGTTTGAATTTGCTGTGGCAAGTCTACACCGAGCTGTTCCCTGGGCGACTGCATGCAAAAATGAAGGTTGAGAAATAAAAAGGGCGCTTATCGCGCCCCTTCCAGTTCCTTCAATAGATCCCGTTGCATCTCTGGTGCCAGTGATTTGACCAACTGAAACGCCATCTGGCTGGCGGTCTTGGCGCTTGGGCTCAGGGTGTGTCGATAACCGAAGCCACCCACCCAGGTGTGGCCGCACTCGGCATCGTTGCACTGGCAATACAGTTCGGTGTAATCCCGGCTCAGGCGATTGGTATTTGTTATCCGCCCCTTGTTTCCGCACTCTCTGCAGTACACGCGCATCTTTATTTTTCTCCCGTACAAACAAGCACCTATCATACGATATCTGGCATCACACGGCACCCATGCAACTGGTTATTTATACAGTCATTCCAGCGCAAACTGCAGGGCTAGCCGGGCCGGAATATCCGGGTCCGAATTCACCTCGTCGGCAATCAGCTCGCACAGCGGCAGCACCTCGTTACGGGTGTAGACCGCGTCCGTTTTTTCCGGGTCGCCCAGGCCGGCGGCGTTGCTGGGGATAATGCCCGCCTGCCCTGGCGGGAACCGGTGCGCGGTCAGTACGTCCTGGGCGCTGATGTTCTTGATGCGGTCAAAGTCGTCTTTGGTGGCAATGTCGCCCACCGGGATCAGCTTGACCCCGTCCGGGTTGCCGTTGGGAATGTTGATAAACAGGCTGCGAAAGTTACCCACCCCCTTCGAGCTTTGGATCTTCTTCTTTAGCTCTTCTTCCTGGTCTTCGCTCAGGTTCGGATCGGTGGCGTAGAAGATAAAGCCCATGTGCGCCCCGTTCTGGTAATAGCGCCGGCGAAACATGGTGGCGTCCCGGTTCAGCAGCGCCGACTGAATGCCGCCCAGGTAATCCGGCAGACCATAGATTTGCTGGCGGGGGTCGTATTGGGTCAGATAGATCACGTCTTCCTGCCGGTAACGGATTTGTTCGTTGTTGGCCTGCAGCAACACAAAGTCGCCGCTCTGGTGCCGACGCAAATAGATGGACGGCAACGGGTGTAACCGAACCACTCGGCCCAGGCTGTTGCGGATTTTCAGAAAAGCCGCATCACCAAACTGGATCAGGTCATGAGCGAAGGCCTGCATCTGCCGGCGTTTCAGGCCGCCGCCGCCCTTGAATCGCCCCGCCACCATGTTGCGCCGGGCATAAATCAGCGCCCCGTGGTGGGCGTTGGTGTTGGCAATCTGGGCCAGCCCCTGGCGGCTGATGGGGGTGCTCCAGTAATCGGCAAAGTGGTCGTAAAACAGCTCGGTGTAATCGGTGAGCCAGCGGCCGCTTTCTATCGGTTCCGGCTCGCCAAAGTTAAAGGCGGTCATCGGGTTGGAGGCAGGGTTGGAAATAGCTTGCTCGGTCATGCTTGTATGGCCCAGGTTGAAGAACGTTTGTTCGAGTGATCCAGCGGTTCGTTGATCACCGCGTGAGAAATGGCAAAGAAGGCGTCGGCGTGGCCGGTGGTGGCGTCCCGCCCCGCCTTGAAGGTCATGGCATTACCGCTGCCGGTAGTGGTGCGCTTGATGGCCATGAACGACAGGGGTATGTCTTTATGCTCCTGATCCCAGCTGATGCGGCCGGCCTCCACCACGTCGATCATCTTCAGTACCAGGCGGTTCTTGCTCTCAACCGAATAGTGAATAGCGTGTGCCTCGCGCGGATACTTGGTCTTGATCAGGTCAAACACCCCGGCGCCGATGCCGGTGATATCGACCCCGATGTAGGTCACCCGATAGCGTTTGAACAGCTTGGCAATTTCCGCCACATGATGCTGAAAGTTAAGCCCTCGCCAGTGGTGCTTTTCCAGCACCCGAAACGGCTCGTCGGTGACTTCCGGCGGGGCCAGTACCACCAGGGTGGCATTGTCCCGGGTGCGGCTGGGGTCATAACCCAGCCACACTTCCCGGTTGCCGAACGGTCGTACCTCTCGTGGTTTGAAGTCGGTCCAGATATCGGTATCCACGCCGCAGCCTTCCAGCTGGTTGAACTTGAACACGCTGGCCGCATCGTCCACAAACTCGCACATGAACAGGTTGCGAAATACCTCATCGGCGTATTCGTCGCGCAGCTCGTCCACATCAATCAGGTTGCAGCCACTGGCCACCGCGTCTTCTACGGTAATGGCATAACGCCATTGCCGGTCCGGGCACACCCGGCCGCCGTCGCGGATATCGTCGAGCGTCGGGAATTCAATGTCTTTGCGGCTGTCTTTGCCTTCCTTCCAGGTGTCGCCGGTCCAGAAGCCATAACCCGGATGCGACTTGGCCGAAGGGGTCGAGAAGTAGGTTTTTCGCCAGCGGGTTTGGGTGGCCATGGCCGAGGCCACGTTGCTGAGCTTGGTGAAGCCGGGGATCCAGAAGTATTCGTCAATGTAGACGTTGCCGCTTCGCGACTGGGCGCTGTTGGAGTTGGTGGATAGAAAATGCAGCTCGGCGCCGTTGCTCAGAATAATCGGGTTGCCCGACAGCTCCACCTGCAGGAACTCGCGGGCGATGTTGATGATGTAGGCCCGAAATACTTCCGCCTGGGCCCGGGTGGCCGACAGGAAGATCTGGTTGCCACCGGTGACCACTGCGTCTTCCAGCGCCTCGCCGCCAAAGTAGTAGGTCATGCCCACCTGGCGCGACTTCAGAATGTTGCGGGTACGCGGCACGCTGGGGTCGTCTTTCGCCTCGCGGCAGCGCAACTGGTAGCCGAACAGGGTGCCAAGCCAGTCATCAAAGTCTTCCGGCAGCAGTTCGCTGATGTCGTTCTTGCGCTGCTTGCCCTTCTTGCCCTTGCCGCCCTTGTTCTGCCCGCCCCCGCGTCTGCCTCTCGGTGCCGCCAGCTCGGGCAACTCATCGGCCTGCACCCCGGCGGCAATGGCCGCTTCCCGCTCCTTCAGGCCCACTTCTTTCTCGCGCAGCTGCAGCAGCTCTTTCTTCAGCCGCACGTGCTGACCAATCAGCCGATCCAGTTCGTCCAGCTCGGTCTGGTTCTTTTTCTCGCGGCCCAGCAGCAACTGCACTCGCCGGGCAATGGCGTCTTCCAGTTGCTCGTCCGACAGCAGCGCGTCCCAGCTGTATTTCTCCACCCACTGATACACCACCCGCACCGATGCCAGGTTAAGTTCCAGGGCAATCTCCCGGGGCAGCCAGCGCTTTAAATACAGCCCTTTGGCGGCGTTGCGGATTTCTTCGGTGTAGGCCATGACAGTCCGTATTTCCGATTAAGGCGCATGATAAATGCGGCCATCATACCCACCGTAAATACGCTTCTATCTCACTGAAATTGCGCGGTTTTGCGATTTATCAAAAATCGCAATTCGGCACAATTTAACAGAGTGAAATCAACATGGATTGCTCATAGCCTGTCGCCATCACAGGAAATGGGCAGGACCATGAGCACCGATTCAAAGTTGAGAACAGGTTGGGTTTGCATCGCCACCGAAGGCAACAGCGTCGACGAACGCGTTATCTCTCGCGAGTGGCTGACCGACATGGCCGAAACCTACGATCCCGACCACTACACCGCCGTTATTTGGCCGGACCATTACAAGTGGTCAGCCATGGGCACCGTAGAGGCGCTCAAGGCCGAAGAGGTTGACGGCAAGATGAAGCTGTTTGCCATCCTGCGCCCGACTCGCGAGCTCATCTATCAGAACCAGCAAGGTCAGTACCAGTTCTGCAGCATTGAACCCAAAGAGCAATTTGCCGGTAGTGAGAAAACCTACCTCGCCGGTCTGGGCGTGACCGACCGACCGGCCAGCACCGGTACCACTCGCATGCAGTTCAGCGCCAAAGACCAGCCCCCGAAAGTCATTGGCCAGAGCGAGCCGTTTAGCCTGGCCGACATGGCCGACCGCGAACAAGAAGCCGGCATGTTCAAAAAGTTCATGACCTGGTTCAAAGCCCAGGAACCTGACACCCCTGCCCCCCAAATACCAGAACCCGAGGAACCCATGGATAAAGCACAGTTCAGCGAATTGCTCACTGCCGTGAACAGCGTTGCCGACAAACAAGGCGAGCTGGAAGCCAAGTTCGAGCAGTTCAGCAAGAAAGAACCCGAGCCTGCCCCAGCCCCAGCCATAACGCCCGATCCACCGCCGGTGCCTGCAGAAACAGGCGTCACGGCCGAGCAGTTCAGCGAGTTGATGACGGCGGTAAAAGGCATGACCGATAAGCAGGGCGGGCTGGAAATCCAGTTCTCTACCCTGCTGAAAGAAAAGCCCGGCCAGACCCCTAATCCCGCCCCCGCCGGCGGCGACATTTACCACGTGGTGTAAGGAACCAGCATGAGCATGATTCTCACCCAGGCCGCCGAGTCCCAGCTGAATAAATACTTTCAGGCGCTGGCCACCGGCTATGGCATCGATGTTAGCCGCATCAAAGAAAAGTTCTCCGTTACCGGCCCGCAAGAAAACCGCCTGCGCGCCGCCCTGCTGGAGTCAATCGATTTCCTGCGCATGATCACCCTGGCCGACGTCGACCAGATCAAGGGCCAGGTTATCGATGTCGGTATCGGCGGTATCCACTCCGGCCGCAAGGCTAATGGCCGTTTCCTGAAAAACGTCGGTGTCGATGGCCACAACTACGAGCTGACCGAAACCGACTCCGGCGCCGTGCTGCCCTGGGCCACCCTGGCCGTGTGGGCCAACGCCGGTAACGAAGGCGAGTTCCTGCGGAAGGTGAACGAGTTCATCAACCGCAGCTTTGCGCTGGATATGCTGCGCGTCGGCTTCAACGGTATCTCCATTGCCGCCGACACCGACCCCGACACCAACCCCCTGGGCCAGGACGTCAACAAGGGTTGGCAGCAGTTGGTGGCCGAGTGGAATAGCGGCTCACAGATTGTCGGTAGCGCCGGCAGCAAGGTCTACTTCGAGCCCGAAGGCACCAAGGGCGAATACAAAACCCTGGACGCCATGGCCTCGGACCTGATCAACAGCACCATAGACCCGGCGTTTCGTAACGATCCGCGTCTCACCGTATTGGTCGGTGCCGACCTGGTCGCCGCCGCCCAGGGCCGTTTGTACAGCGAGGCAAACAAGCCCACCGAGCAGATTGCCGCCCAGCAGTTGGCCACCTCCATTGCCGGCCGTCGCGCCATGACGCCGCCGTTTTTCCCCGGCAAGCGCATGGTGGTCACCATGCCCGGCAACCTGCACCTGTATACCCAGCGCGGCACCCGACAGCGCAGCGCGGCCCAGAACCAGGACCGCAAGGGCTTCGAGTCCCAATACTGGCGCATGGAAGGCTATGCCGTGGGCGACTACCGCGCCTATGCCGCCTTCGACGAAGCCCATGTGGTTATCGGCCCCGATCCGGCGGTGTAAGGACTAACCCATGAGCACCCCGGCCCAGCGACACAGAGACAAGCACCGCGCCATGCAGGCGGCTGAACACGCCGCCGCCACCGGTCAGGCGGTGGGTGATTTGGCGCACAGCCTGCATCTGCAGTTACTGGCCCTGGAGCAAGACCAGCAGCGACTGAAGGCGCTGGACCGCATCGCCGACAAGGTCACGCTCAAGCGGGAACTGCTGCCCAAGTATCGCCCTTATGTGGAGCAGTACCTGGCCGGGGAAAAGACCCACCAGAACCCGCTGTTCGCCACCCTGGTGGTCTGGCTGTTCGACCTGGGCGAGTTCGAGCAGGCGCTGGACTGGGCCGAAGTGGCCATCGCTCAGGGCCAGCACACGCCCACCCGCATGAAGCGCGACTTCCCCCACTTTGTGGCGGATACCGTGCTGGAGTGGGCCGAACAGCAGGCGGCAGAGGGTCAGGCGGTCGAGCCTTATTTCAGCCGGGTGTTCGCTCATGTGGCCAAAGACTGGCGACTGAACGAAAAGCTGACCGCCAAGTATTTCAAGTTCGCCGGGCTGCTGTTGCTGCGCGATGCACTGGGAGAACCCAGGCCCAGCGCAGTGAGCGACCCGGACGTACTGGAGCAGGCCGATACCCTGCTGGTGAAAGCACATGAATGGGATCCGGTGGGTGCCCAGGTAAAAACCCACCGGAGCCGAATTGCCATGCGCCTGCGGGCACTTGAGCAAGACTAGCTCCACGCCGCCGCGCCCCGGCGGTGCGGGAACAGCCAGGCAATGCCTTAACGCTGTTGCCCAACACCGTGGCCAGGGGCGCACCTATTTAACGCAGAGGGCAAGCCATGTTTAACGGCAAGACCACCGACTACCAGCAAGCCACCATCACCAACGATGGTTTTTGGCCGGACATCGAGGTCGGCGAATTCGAGCAAGGCCGGGCCATACCGGCCGATATGCAGCCGGAAACGGTTGCCGCCGCCGTGCTCTCTGCCGTCGCCCAGGTCAACATCGAGCTGATGATCACCAAAAGCAAGCTGCAGGCCGAAGGGCACTGGATGGCCGCCGAAGTCGACGGCCCCCACATCAACGGCCAGAACCAGCTGGAAATACTCTACCGCCAGGCGGTGTTTGCCCGTGCAAAGGCCGATTTGGTAGTTGAGTTCGGCAGCGTGACCCAGCGCGACACCGGTAATAACCAGGCCACCCAAAGCGGTGATGCCCGCGCCGCCCTGCTGGCCGAAAGCCAGCAGCACATCCGGGCCATCAAGGGCGTGCACCGTTGCGGGATCGAACTGTTATGAGCGAGCTGTTATGAGCCAGGGTTATTACCTGCAGGCCCTGAGCGGGGTTATCAAGGAGCTGCTGCCACGCAAGTGCCACAAGGACTTTGATGCCTGGATGCAGAACGGCACCCTGCGCCTTGCACCCAAGCACGGCGGCAACGGCATGCAACTGGCCCGGCTGGATTACCAGGCGGTGTTTTTGATTGAAGACTTGCCGTTTAAAGAGCTGGACCCGGCCCTGGTGCTGGCCACCGTGGCCGCCTGGCTGCAGGACGTTGATACCGAGCGGGAACAGTTCGAGCTGCCCGATCCGGATTACGACGTGGAGCCGATAGACGACCGCACCGCCGATTTGACCATCAGCGTGCAGTTCAGCGAGCCGCTGTTTCTGCTGCCGGACGCCGCCGGCCCCATCGCCTACGGCGGCCAGCGTTATAGCGTAGCCCCCTACGAAGTCTGGGTGGCCGAAACCGGTCAGGTGCGGGTCAATGGTGGTCAGCCGGGTTCGACGGAGGAGCAGCCGTGATCGCGTTTGATTTAAAAGGCGCCGTTTCCGTCTCCGACCGGCTCAAGCTGGCCATGATGCCGCCAGAGCGCCGCAAGCGGCTGCTGGAAAAAGTCATGCGGCAGGCGGTGAAAGACACCAAGGCCAACCTGAAAGCGCAGCAAGGTCCAGATGGCCAGCCCTGGCCCAAGCGACAGCAGGGCCGAAAGAAGATGCTCCGCAAGATGGGGCGCGGACTAAAAGTGCAGGTTAGCAAAAACGAAGGCACCGCAGCCTGGAAAGATAAAAAGGCCGGCCAAAACGCCTTCAAGCATCAGTACGGATTGCCCGAGATTTACACCAAGGCCAAGGCCAGAAAGCGCAGCGGCAAGTCAAAAGATGCCGCCGACCCTGACGGCCCGGCGACCCGCCACCAGGCGCGGCTGCTTCGGCGGCTGGGCTACAGCATCACCGTCGGCAAAAAGGTGAAGCGTACCCGCAAGCCGGGGCTGGCCTGGATACAGAAAAACATGAGCTTCGAGCAGGCTGGCCAGACCCTGAAGATGCTGATCGCCGAGAAGCGCAACAAACGAGCCGGCAAGACAAGCTGGGAAATAAAGGTACCGGCCCGCCCCTTTATGGAGCTGGATCCTCAACTGGTCATCAATGCCCTGGCCGCCGAATTTAACCGGAGACGTTAACCATGATCCCAATCATTCAAGTCAACAACCTGAACCAGATGCAGGGGCCGACCAACGAAGTTGAACGCCACTTCCTGTTTGTGGGTCAGGCCGCCGCCAACAGCGGCAAGCTGCTGTCGGTCAACACCCAGTCGAAGTTTGACGAACTGCTGGGCACCGAAGACAGCACGCTTAAAACCAACGTGCTGGCCGCCATGCAGAACGCCGGCCAGAACTGGAGCGCCCACGTGCACGTGCTCGCCGTGGCCGAAGACTGGAAAGCCGCCGTTCGCGCCGCCCAGGCCGCCGCCTCTTTTGAAGCCGTGGTGCTGACCGAGCCGGTCGCATCTGCCGCCGCCATCAATGACGCCCAGACCCTGCGCAATGAGCTGATCGCCACCTGGGGCCGCTGGCAAACCATGATCATCGCCGTGCCGGGTATCGATAATGCCAGCCAGGACTGGCCCGCCTACGAGGCCGCCATGGCCACCCTGCAAGAGGGTATTGCCGCCGATGGCGTCATGCTGGTGCCCCAACTGCACGGCAACAACGCCGGCGTGCTGGCCGGTCGCCTGTGCAACCGGCTGGTGACCATTGCCGACACCCCCATGCGGGTGAAGACCGGTGCCGTCGTGGCTCTGGGCGCCGAGCCCCTCGACAGCAATAGCGCCCCCTTGACCCTGGCCACCCTGCAAACCCTGGAATCAAACCGTTACTCGGTGCCCTGGTGGTTCCCGGACTACGACGGCGTCTATTGGGCCGACGGCAACATGCTGGACGTAGAAGGCGGTGATTACCAGGTGATCGAAAACCGCCGGGTGGCCGACAAAATCGCCCGCAAGCTGCGCATTAGAGCCATCGCCCGCATCGGTGATCGCCAGCTCAACAGCACCCCGGCAAGCATGGCCGCCGCCGAGCTCTATTTCACCCAGGACCTGCGGGCCATGAGCAAGTCGGTAACCATTGCCGGCCTGACCTTTCCCGGCGAAATCACGCCGCCCGACGACGGCGATATCGTCATCGAGTGGCTGAGCAAGTACGAGGTGGCCATTTACACCCTGGCCCAGCCTTACGACTGCCCCAAGAAGATTGGCATTAACATCATGCTCGACCTGAGCAACCCAGGAGGTAACACCTGATGAGCCGCCGCATATCCGGCATTAACTTCGACGTGGAGCTGCTGGGCGCCATGATCCACCTCGAAAAAGCCACCCTCACCATTAACGACAGCACCGCCGTCACCCAGACCCGCGGCATTACCGACGGCTTTGTGGACGGCGACGTCACCGCCGACGTGGAATACGAGCTGGATACCAAGAACTTCAACCTGCTCAGTCAGGCCGCCAGAAGCGCCGGTTCGTGGCGCGGTATCGAGCCCCACGACGTGCTCTATTACGCCAACACCGGTACCGAAGAGCTCAAGGTAGAAGCCTTCGGCGTAAAGTTGGTGCTGTCCGACCTGCTCGACATCGACACCAAGGGCGGCGACAAGAGCATCCACAAGATCAAGGGCTTCATCACCAGCCCCGACTTCGTGCGCATCAACGGCGTGCCCTACCTGTCCCGTGACGACACTCGTCACCTGATTGGGTAACCGCCATGGATGTCATCGACCGCGCCAATGACATGAGCGACTGGCTGCTGGCCAAGCAGCTGGCCGCCCAGACCGGTCGCAGCACCAGCGGCACCAGTCGCCACCAGTGCGACGAGTGCGCCGAGCCCATTCCCGAGGCCCGCCGGGTTGCCCTGCCCGGCGTTGACCTTGTGTGTGGATTGCCAGACCCTGATGGAGAAAAGACGCTGATGTTCAACACCGTATTTGATCGCACCGTGGGCCACGAGGGTCGCTTTCAGGCCCACCCGGACGACCGTGGCAACTGGACCTCTGGCCAGGTAGGCAAAGGCCAGCTCAAGGGCACCAAGTTTGGTATCTCGGCCATGACCTACCCCGAGCTGGATATCGAGGGGCTGACCGTCGAGCGAGCCAAAGCTATCTACTGGCGCGACTGGTGGGATCGCCTGGGCATGGCGCGCTTTCGTCCCGCCACTCAGTACCAGCTGTTTGATGCCGCCATCAATCATGGCATGCACCACAGCACCCGCATGCTGCAGCGGGCCGTGGGCGTCAAGGACGACGGCGTCATTGGCCCTCATACCCTGGCCGCCGCTCAGGGGGCCGAGCTGAATGATCTGCTGATGGCCTTTCTGGCCGAGCGGCTGAACTTCATGACCGGCGTGCGTACCTGGGCGCAGTTCGGCCGTGGCTGGGCCCGCCGCATCGCCCTTAACCTGCACTATGCCACCGAGGATAACGACCGATGAGCGACTGGAAAGACATTGCCACCACCGTAGGCCGCATTGCCGGCACCGTAGCTCCGCTACTGAGCGGCCCCGTGGGCGTGGCGGCTACCATTGGCGCCCAGATAGCCGGGGCGCTCGGTACCGATAACCGGCCCGATGCCGTACAGCGGGAGCTGGTGCAGAACCCCGGCGCCGCGCTCAAGTTGCAGCAGTGGGCCCATGAAGAGCGGGAGCAAATCCGCCAGGCCAACCTGAAGTTGGTCGAACTGCACCTGAAGGAAACCGACCTCTTTCTGGATGACGTAAAGAACGCCCGCACACAACACCACGACAGCCCCATGCCGGCCCGCCTGACCCTGTCACTGGCGATCATGGTGGTGGCCTTGACCGTGGCACTCATGGTCATGCCGGTACCCGACAGCTCCAAGGAAGTGGTGTTCTACCTTGCCGGGCAAATCGTGACCGCCTTTCTGGCCGCCGTCACCTACTGGCTGGGAAGCTCACGCGGCAGCGCCGAAAAACAAAAACAAATCGACCGAATCGCAGGAGGTCACATTGGACCAGGTAACCGAGTGGCTGGGCGTGGGGATCTCGATGGGTCTGCTGCTGGCCGCCGTGCTGACGCCCGTCCTCAATAACCTGGGCGGCAAGGTACACAAGAATCAGGTAGATAACGCCAACCTGCGGGCCCATGTGGCAGAAAACTACGCCACCAAGCCCGAGCTGAAGGAAGGCATAGACCGCATAGAAAAACGCATCGATGACGGTTTCGACCGTCTGGATAAAAAACTGGAGAGACTGCAAAAATGAGCAAACAAACCATCACCCTGATTGTAAGCGGCGCCGAACTGGCGTTTGAGCCCACCACCCAGGCATACAACAAGTACATCAACGAACTGACCATGGACGACAAGGTGGCCCCGGCTCACAACTACCTGAACCGCATCGTGGCCGCCGACGGCAAGGAAGCCCTGGCGAAGCTGCTGGCCTTGCCCGGTGCCGGCTTGAAGCTGGCCGCCAAGGTGAACGAGGCCTTCATTCCCGAGCTGGAAATCTCGGTAAAAAACTAACCCGCCGGGCCGAGGCCATAGAGCACAACCAGCTGGAGCAGATACTGACGTTACGCCGCCACTATCTGCCCCATGAGCCGGACGATGAAGAAGCCCTGGCCCGGGCTATCTGGCTGAACAAGCAGCACTGGGACAACACCTCTCACGCCATCGCGGCGGGTATAGCAAAGGCATTTAACGGCGCATGAGACATCTGGAACAATTAATGCTCACGGTTGGCCTGGTGGACAAGGTCACCAGGCCCATACAGGGTATTAACGATCAGATAAGACAGACCGGCGACCTCGGCCGTCAGAGCATGGATCGCATCGTGGGTGGTGTGGCCGGCCTGGCTGCGTCCGGTGTTGCCCTTTATCAGGCGCTGATGCCCGCTATCGAGATGGACCGGGTGCTGGGAGAAGTGAAATCGCTGGGCGTGGTGCAGCAAGACCTGGATCTGCTCAGCCAGACCGCCACCGAGTTTTCCATCGAGTTTGGCAAGTCGGCCACCGAGTTCGTGGGTGCCGCCTACGATATCAAGTCGGCCATGGGGGAGTTGTCCGGCGACGAGCTGGCCGGCATTACCAAGGCATCCGCCGTGCTGGCTGCCGCCACCAAGGCCGACACCGCCACCATTACCAGTTACATGGGTACCATGTACGGGGTGTTCAAGCGGCAGGCCGATGCCATGGGCAAAGACAACTTTGCCGCCATGGTTGCCGGCCAGACCGCCCAGGCGGTGGAGTCCTTCAAAACCACCGGCGCCGAGATGAGTGCCGCCTTTACCAGTATTGGCGCCACGGGCACCGCCGCCGGGGCCAGCATGGCCGAACAGATGGCGGTACTCGGTACCCTGCAGGCCACCATGTCCGGCTCCGAGGCCGGTACCAAGTACAAGTCGTTTCTGAACGGCATTGCCGGTGCTCAGGACAAGCTGAACATGAGCTTTGTCGACGGCAACGGCAATGCCCTGGGCATGGTCGAGATACTGCAGAAGCTGAAAGACCAGTTTGGCGACACCCTTACCGTGGCCGAGTCGGACGCGCTGAAAAAAGCGTTCGGCTCCGACGAGGCGGTGGCGCTCATCAAGCAGATGCTGCCGGACATCGACGGCCTCGCCGCCAGTATCAATAACGTCGGCCAGCAGACCGGCATGGACAAGGCCACCCAAATGGCCGGCGCCATGACCGACCAATGGGAGCGGCTGGGCGCGGCCTGGTTCGCCTTGGCGGCTGGGGCCGGGGGTAGCGTGCTGCCCGCCATCAACGACATGGTGAGCGTCCTGGTGGATGGCATGGCGGTACTCACCCAGTGGACCGAGATGTTCCCGAACCTGACCGAAATGGTGACCTGGGCGGCTATTGGTGTCGGCGGCCTTACCGCCGTAATGGCGGCATGGAGCGTCGTCGCTGGCATTGCCGCCCTGGCACTGGGCGCCGTGAGCTGGCCGATCCTTGCAGTGGTGGCAGCCATTGCCGCGCTTATATGGCTGTGGGAACCGCTTTCCGCCTTTCTGGGAGGATTTATTGGCACTCTGGCACCGGCAATTGGCCAGGTATTCGAACCCTTTGGCGATATTCTGGGGGCTATTGGTAACGGCATTGTCTGGCTGATAGACCTGTTTGGTCTGGCGGGGGAAGCCCTGGACGGTATGGGTGTAGGTTTTGTCACTATGCAGGGACTGGGTCAGGCCGCAGGTACCATTATCGGCACTGTGTTCAAGCTACTGCTCGCCCCCTTGTGGGCAGCGGGAAAAGTGGTGCAATGGGTACTGGAAAAACTGAGCCTGATCCCGGGCGTGGATATTGATATCGGCGGCGCAGATATGTCGCTGCCGGAAGTTCCCGAAATGCCCTCTATCACACAGGAAGTCGAGCGCACTGGCAGTGGAGTGCTTCCTGCTGAAGCAGTGGCAGGCACTCCTAATATGCCCAAGAGCTTATCTCAGGCCAAACAAAACACCATCAACCAGCAACTCAGCAACGCCCGCACACCGGACACCATCAAGGCGCCGGCGGCACCGCTGATGCCACAAATGGCCAGAGTCGCCAGCCAGAACGCCGGTAAAACCGTGCAGTTTGGCGATGTGCACATCAAAGCCGAGCAGGGCATGGGCCCGCAGCAATTGGCCGAATGGGAGGAACTGCAGCATGGCTTCTGACCGCCAATACATCGACCTGCTGATTGAAGACGGCGGCATCGTGCTGGATGCCGGCGCCCAGCCGGTTTATACCGACAACCGCCACAGCATCGGCCAGGACATCAAGCACGCCGTGCTGGAGTCCGGGCTGGCCCGGGCACTCATTGGCGAACGCAGCCCCACCCTGCGCGCCGACGTGCGCACCCAAATCCGCATCCTGGTCGAGCAGGACAGGCGGCTGGTGCCCGGCACCGCCGAGCTGCGTGAAGAGGCCGCCGACCGCTACCTGCTCACCGCCACCACTTACGATTTCGGCCACCTGGAGGTAACACTGTGACCGCTCGCCCTACCGTGGATTTTACCCGGCTGGTTGCCGCCGAAGGCATCCCGACCACCGAAGAAGCGCTGGCCGTCGAGCTGGCCACCGAGGTAACCGCCTCCGGATCGGTGATCACCAACGACAGTCGCATGAGCCCGTTTTGGAGGTTACAGCAGGCGCTGGTGATCAAGCCCGCCCTTTGGCTGCTGCGCAACCTGCTGGTTGGCCATGTGCTGCCCAACAGCTTTGCCGCCACCGCCAAGGGCTACTATCAGGATCTAAAAGCCTGGGACGTGGGACTGACGCGCAAGCCCGCCACCCGCACCCGCGGCACGGTCGAGCTGTTCAAGGGCGCCGCGCTGGATGAGACTCTGATCCCGGCCGAAACCCTGATCAGCACCGAGCGCATTAACGGCGTGACCTACACCGTCAAGTCGGTGGCCGATGTCGTGATTTCGGCCGGTTCCGACTCCGGCCTGGTGCTGTGCGAAGCACTCGAACCGGGCACGGCATACAACCTGCCCGCCGGCTATTTCAACATTCTGCCCAAAGCGGTACCGGGCATCTCTCATGCCAGCAACCCGGAAGACTGGATCACCCAGCCCGGCGACGACGAAGAAGACGACGACGAACTGGGCCTGCGCATTCAGAATCAGTATTCCGTGGTCGGCCGCTACCATATCGACGCCGTTTATCGCTCCATGCTCGCCAGCGTGGCCGGCATTCGCTCCGATCACATCTTCTTCGAGCACGACGCCCCACGCGGCCCCGGCACCGCCAACGCCTATATCCTGATGGAGGTCGGTGCCACGCCCCAGACCCTGATCGACAAGCTTAACCACCATGTCAGCACCGAGGGCAACCACGGCCACGGCGACGATTTGCAGTGCTTCGCCCTGCCCTATACCGACCACGCCCTGGTGCTGGATATCTGGCCCCGGGCCTTTATCAGCGACGCCGACAAGGCAGCCCTGCAGGCCGAGGCCGACAGCCTGGTGCGCGCCGCCTTTCGCGAAACCGCCGCCTGGCCCACCGTGACCCGGGTGCAGCCTTTTTCCCGCTTCTCGTTCAGCCGCCTGGGTCAGCAGCTGCATAGCCTGCTGCCCGATATCGACGGCGTCGATTTTTCCGACGACCTCGGCGAGACCACGGCGCCGGTCGCCAACATCGAGAGCGGCCAGAGCATTCCGCGACTCACCAGCCTGACGGTGATCATCCATGACTAATCAGTCAGGGCATGATATCGAGATAGTCGAGGGTCGGGGATTCGCCCTGCCCCTGGTGCTGGAAGCCGGCGCCGGTCAGATGGGTCTCACCGGCTATCGGGTGTCCGCGCAGATCCGCCAGACCTTTGAGCAATCGTCTCCGGTGGTGATTGAGCTGACCGCCACCCTGGCCGACCCGGCGCGGGGGCGGCTGAACCTGTCGCTCACGGAGCAGCAAACCCGAAAGCTGTTCCCTAAGGCGCTGCACCCGCGCGCCCCTGTCGGCTATTACGACGTTTTCATCACCTCGCCCAGCGGCGCAACCCGATATCTGATGGGCGGTCAGGTGCTCTATACCGCCGAGCCGGACACCCATCAGCAGCAGGCAGTCGCCTTGCCCGAGCACATGGCACCCTGGTGGATGGACGGCAATGGCATGCAGGAGCCGCATTTCATGACCAGGGGCGTTAATGCCTTTTGGCGGCGCTGCTGGCGGTACCTGTTGTTTCCGCTGCGTCAGTCCGACCCGCTCAACTGCTCCGAAGCCATGCTCAACCTGCTGGCCTGGGATCGGGGTATCCGTCGCTTCACCAATGAACCGTTAGACCTGTACCGCAAGCGGGTGAAGTACGCCTTTGTGAATGCCCGTGACGCCGGCGAAACGGCCGGGTTCAAGCGCATCTTTGAACGGCTGGGCGTCGGCTGGGTCGGCATTCACGAGCGTCGCCCCGGCGAGCCCTGGGACCTGATCACCATCGAGCTGAGCGACAGCAACCTGGCCCAAAACCAGACCCTGCTGCAAAGCCTGATCGAGCAATACGGTCGCACCTGTCGCCGCTACCAGTTTGAAGTGACGTTCCCGATCAAGGTGCAACTCAATCACGGCCGCTTCGACGGCAGTTATCAGATCATTGGAGCCAGTCTGTGACCCAATCCGTTATTACCTCCGCCTTCGAAACCTACCTGGCCGATCGATTACAGGCCGGCGAGCCGACGATCCTGGATGAAATGGTACTGGCCTATATTCCAGACCTCGACTTACAGCAGCCCATCGACAGAACCCAGGGCTTGCCCCCCATCGGCCAGATAGTGCACCGCCAGCCCATCGACCAGGCCGGCCGCGTCAACAGTAACGCAGTGGTCTACTCCGTGGTCATGGATGCCACGGTCGGCGACTTCGACTTTAACGCCCTTTACCTGGTCAACAGCACCGCCGACATGGTGGCCATGGCCGTGCATAAAGAGACGGAGCAAAAAATAAAAACCGCGGGGGCGTCCGTGGGCAACTCTCTGGTGAAGTCGCTGCTGATGGAATACGACGGCGCCGTGGCCGCTACCCAAATCAATGTGGATGCCGGCACCTGGCAAATCGACTTTTCGGCCCGCCTGCGCGGCATCGATGCAGACCTGCAGGCTCAGGCACAGGACCACTACGGCCAGGCCGCCTTTCACGCCGCCGCCTTTGCCGTGACCGCCGCCGGTGGCAACGACTACAGCCTGGCCCCCGGCCGTGCCTACATCGGCGGACTGCGTGCCGAACTGGCCGCCAGTCAATCGGTAACCGTGCCCGCCCGCCCCGCCACCATCTATGCCGACGCCTATTACGCCGGCAGCCTGCTGTCGGACTGGGACACCATGCTGACCATCACCGTCAGCACCGATCCCTTGCTCGACTACATCGACGGCGCCGGCTATCAGCACCGCGTCACCCCCGTCGCTCGCATCGAAGTTAGTGGCGCCATTACCGACCTGCGCGGCCGCGGCGGACTCTGGTGGCACGAACAGCGCCCCGCCGCCCACACCAAAGATCAGGTTGGCCTGGATAAGCTGGATAACTTCGCCACCGCCAGCCAGGCCGAAGCCGAAGCGGGCAGCAAAGCCGACCGCTTCATGACCCCGCTGCGCTCAAGGCAGCTGGCCGACAAGCTGATCCAGGCGCACAAGGGCGAAACCAGCCCCCACACTAAAGGCCAGGTTGGCCTGGACAGCGTCGACAACTTCGCCACCGCCAGCCAGGAAGAAGCCGAGGCGGGCAGCAAAGCCGACCGCTTCATGACCCCGCTGCGAGTTAAGCAGGCCATCGCCAAGCTGGTACCGGCGACCTTTCCGGCCGGCACCCGCATGTTGTTTCAGCAAACGTCGGCCCCCGCCGGCTGGGTAAAAGAAACCGCCAGCTTCAACAACCACGCCTTGCGTGTGGTCACCGGTACCGCCGGCAACGGCGGCGGCACCGACTTTACCGCCGCCTTTACCGCCAATCGCGCAACCAGCGAGAGCGGCGAACACAACCACTCGATCACCGTGAACAATCACACCCTGACCCTGAGTCAGATCCCGGCGCACAAGCATGGCGGTTATGTGGGTAAGGGAAGTTATTCATTTGAGCACCATCAATACAACTCACGCATGCCCATCGGCAGTTACCAAGATGGCACCGACAGCGCCGGCGGCGGCCAACCCCACAGCCACGGCGGTAGCTCAGATCTGAACGGCAAGCACAGCCACACCCTGAAAATGGACGTGAAATACGTCGACATCATCATCGCCACCAAACAATAAGGAGCCGTCATGCAAATCAAACCCGGCAGCTACTGCCCGTTACTCAAAAAAGACTGCATCGGCATCAAGTGCGCCTGGATGACCCAGGTAAAGGGCACCCACCCGCAAACCGGGCAGGACGTGGATGAATGGTCCTGCGCCATTACCTGGCTGCCCCTGCTGCTCATCGAGAACAGCCAGCAGCAACGCCAGACCGGCGCCGCCGTCGAGTCGTTCCGTAACGAAATGGTTAACGGTAACCAGGTGCTCGGCCTCTTGCTTGCCGAGGGCGCCCAGCTGGAAGCAAAGCCATGAGCCTGACATCTACACCAAAATACGACATCACCATCACCGAAGGCGCAGATTTCACCCTGTCACTGGTGCTGGAAGAAGACCGCGAGCCCATGGTTCTGACCGGCTACACCGCACAGGCCCAACTGCGCGAGAGCTACGACCAGGGCGCCGCCCTGATCCGCGAGTTCCGCGCCGACATCATCAATCCGCCCAGCGGCGAACTGATCCTGTCACTGACCAGCGCTCAGACCATGGCCCTGTTCCCGGTTGCGCACCCGCAGCGCCCGCGCACCCTGGCCGGCTATTACGATGTCTTTATTACCTCCCCCACCGGCACCGTGACTTATCTGCTTGGCGGCCGCGTTATCTATTTCCAGACCATTACCCGGAGCTGAATTTATGGCTATCACCGTCAAAGTCTCCCCCCTGACCAGTCAGGCCTCGGTGGATGACCTCATCAACATCCGCAACGCCGCCCAGTCGGCCGCCAGCGGTG
>NZ_MPZM01000013.1 GCF_002936955.1 Oceanisphaera arctica
TGGGTTTACGGCGTGTCAGTGGAGCGGCCCTTTGTCCGACCTTAACAGAAACGCCAAATAGATCAGTTATTTAATCTGTTTGGTATTATCTTCACCCATAAAAAAACCGCTGCCGAGGCAGCGGTTTTTATCAAAGAACCAGCGTCTTTAAACCAGAATTACTTCTTGGCTTCAGCGGCTTTACGTTCTTTAACCTGAGCAACAACTTTTTCAGATACGTTGGCCGGGCAACCAGAATAGTGCGAGAACTCCATGGAGAACTGACCACGACCAGAAGTCATGGTACGCAGTGAACCAATGTAGCCAAACATTTCGGACAGGGGTACGTCAGCCTTGATGCGCACACCGGTTACGCCAGCGATTTGATCTTTGATCATGCCGCGACGACGGTTCAAGTCACCAATAACGTCACCAACATGGTCTTCCGGGGTGAACACGTCAACCTTCATCACCGGCTCAAGCAACTGTGGCTTGGCTTTGGCGATAGACTGACGGAACGCGCCTTTAGCAGCAATTTCGAACGCGATGGCCGAGGAGTCAACTGCGTGGAAAGCACCATCGAGCAGTTCGAATTCAACGTCCAGCACAGGGAAACCAGCGATGGTACCTGTGTTCATCATGCTGCCAAAGCCTTTCTCGATGGCAGGCCAGAATTCTTTAGGAACGTTACCACCCACAACGGATGATTTGAACAAGAAGCCAGTGTTCTGCTCACCTGGACGGATCTTATAGTCAATTTTACCGTACTGACCGGAACCACCAGACTGCTTCTTGTGGGTATAGCTGTCTTCCACTTCGGCAGTAATGGTTTCGCGGTAGGCAACCTGTGGCTCACCAACGATCAGTTCAACACCGTAGGTACGCTTCAGGATGTCGACCTTGATGTCCAGGTGCAATTCGCCCATGCCTTTCAGGATGGTTTCGCCGGAATCAATGTCAGTTTCTACGCGGAACGTTGGATCTTCAGCAATCATCTTACCGATAGCCACGCCCATCTTCTCGGAACCGTTCTTGTCTTTCGGCGCAACCGCGATAGAGATAACTGGCTCTGGGAATACCATGGCTTCCAGAGTACAAGGGTGCTTAGGATCACACAGGGTGTGGCCGGTTTGCACGTTCTTCATACCGATGATGGCGATGATGTCACCGGCTTGTGCCGATTCCAGTTCTTTACGCTCATCCGCATGCATTTCAACCATACGACCAACACGTTCGGTTTTACCGGTAAAGCTGTTCAGGATGGTGTCACCCTTCTTCAGACGGCCCGTATAAATACGTACGAAGGTCAGGGCACCGAAGCGGTCATCCATTACTTTAAAGGCCAAGGCTTTAAAGGGCAGAGCCGGATCAACGATAGCGAATTCGCCAGTTTCAACGCCTTCTTCATCAGTCAGCGGCTGAGGATCAACTTCAACTGGGCTTGGCAGGTAATCAACTACCGCGTCCAGTACCAGCTGCATGCCTTTGTTCTTAAAGGCAGAACCACAGTAAGTTGGGAACAACGCCATGGTACGAGTACCCTTACGGATACAACGCTTGATGTCTTCGATGGAGGGTTCAACACCTTCCATGTAAGATTCCATCAGGTCGTCGTCTTGCTCAACGGCACTTTCAACCAGCATTTCACGGTATTCTTCTACCATGTCAACCATGTCGGCCGGAACATCTTCGATGCTGTAGTTTTCTGGCAGACCAGTCTCGTCCCAGACGTAGGCTTTGCGGGTCAGCAGGTCAACAACGCCCTTGAAGTCGTCTTCGATACCGATGGGCAGCACCATAACAATGGGGTTAGCCGCCAGTACGTCACGAGTCTGCTGAACAACGCGCAAGAAGTCGGCACCGATACGGTCCAGCTTGTTGACGAAGATAATACGCGCAACTTCAGAGTCGTTCGCATAGCGCCAGTTGGTTTCTGACTGGGGCTCAACACCGCCGGAACCACAGAATACACCGATACCGCCATCCAGCACTTTCAGTGAACGGTAAACTTCAACGGTGAAGTCAACGTGTCCAGGGGTGTCGATAACGTTGAAGCGGTGGTCTTTCCAGAAACAACTTACAGCTGCAGACTGAATGGTAATACCGCGCTCGGCTTCCTGCTCCATGAAGTCGGTAGTCGATTCACCGTCGTGGGTCTCGCCCGCTTTGTGGATTCGACCGGTCAGCTTCAGGATACGCTCGGTGGTCGTGGTTTTACCCGCGTCAACGTGAGCGAAGATACCAATATTTCTATATTTTGATAATTCGGACATGATGCAACTTTTATGGTTGATTGAAGAAGTAGACGGAGTATGTGAAGAATACCGACACACCGCACATCAGATTTTTAGGCGCGTATTATGCAGTAGAACCTTGCCGGGCGCAAATAGCCACAGCGACAAAATCGAATGTTTTTTGAACAAGTCGAGCGCTCATTAACAACACTTATCGCCTCTGATCCGATGCCCGGCGGTTGCTGCACCTAGTATACATAGATCCCCTTGGGTCGGCTGCGTTTCACGCAACGTATGTTACATGCTGCCGCTCGCAACCTTGTAGTAGACCCAGGCGAACAGGCCGGCAAAGATTAATACGGTCAGCAACACCTTTAGCCAGATAAATTTCACGGTTTTCTCCTGCAAAAGACGCCACTAGATGGCGCCATCGATTCCAACACCCGAATGTTATACCAGCATCACGCTTAATCCACCCCGAGCAGGGCGGCCAGTATCCAGATGGCCACCACGACCAATGCCGACATCAGACCCAGATAGCTCAGGTTCCAACGCATGATCCGGAAAGAGTCCACCCCGTAGCGGCCCTGAAACGCCAGGTTGATGCCGGACAGGGGCCCGGTGGGCGTTCCCACCGCCCAGGACGACAAAAACACCAGCGCCAGCAGGGTATGATTCGGCTCAATCGGTGCCAGTACGGAGCCCGCCAGCGCGATACAGATAATGGGGTGAATACCCAGCAAGGACAACAACACAGTCGCCAGATAGGTCAGACTGGCCTCTGTGGCGCCAAAGCCGCCAAGTGGCAGGGTCCCCCCCCAGCTCGACAGCAGGCTTTCCAGCCCGTATGCCAGCACCCCGGCGGCAAGAAAGAGAGCCAGTTCGTTACCCATCTGCGGCAATCTGCCATTTACCAGCTGCCCCAGCCCCGCCACCGGCGAGCGTCTTCCCGCCGCCAATACCAGCAGGCTGAGCAAGGGCGACAGCAGGGTGATCACCGACAAAATGGACAGTGACGGCCACAGCTGATGCGACAACAGCACCCCCGCCGCCAGCAGGCCTGGTAGCCAGACCCCGCCCAGATGCAGCGGATAACCGACGAAGTCGCCGACAGGGGCGGTCTCCTCCCCGCCCTTCTGCCGGTACAACTGCCAGAAGGTCAGGCCCATGGCCAGCAGCGCCAGCGGCATGCTGACCAGCCAGAGCATACTCAAGCGGGCATCGGGCGCCACGCTCAGCGCCACCGCCATGGCGGCGAAAAAGGGCGACCAGAAGGCGGCTGCGGTAAAGCCACGAATAAGTACGATTGACTGTTCCCGGCTCAGGCTGCCCCGCCGGGCCAGACGATCGCCGATGATGAATACCGACGACAGGTTAATCACGGAGCCGAACAGATGAACCGCCCCCAGGGTAGAGGCCACCGCCCGGCGCCCGCGGGGCAAAGAGGCATCGTCCTCACCACCGGGGCGGCTCACCAGCCCGAGAAAACTCACCGCCACCAGCATGGAAAGCAGACTGCTGTTACCGACCAACAGCCGTTCAACATCCACCTCGGCGCCCTGCCAATGGCTCAATGCCAGACAACCGGCCCCCACCAGCAGCAACAGCAGTGCCTGAATGCGATTGCGCCGGGCCAACCCCGGCCACAACAACAGGGCCGCCCCCCAGTACCCCGCCCCGGCCCAGTTACGACTGACCGGCAGCCCCAGCAACTCCGCCGCCACCAGCGCCATGGCCGTCATGATCAGTATTCCGGCCAGCCGTCGGCGCGAAGTTAGAGGTGAAAGTGAGTACAGGGTGGCGAGCAAGGGAAGAAACTCCGTGTTGAGTACCGGGAAACCGCAATCATAACCTGCAGGCACTAAAAAAACGCCATGGCGTTAACCATGGCGTTTTGTCAGGCCGGGTTATGTCTTAACCCTTGTAAATCTTGGGGTTGAACACATCCCGCAGCCAGTCACCGAGCAGGTTGATCACCAGCACCAGTATCACCAGATAAATACCGGGGAAGGCGGTAATCCACCAGGAGCCGGAGAAGATGTAGCTGAAGCCCATGCTGATCAAGGAACCCAGCGAGGGTTTGTCTACCGGCATGCCCAGCCCCAGGAACGACAGCGCCGCTTCGCTCATGATGGCGTTGGCCACCTGCACCGTGGAGATCACCAGAATAGGCGACAGGCAGTTGGGCAGTATGTGGCGGAACATGATGCGCATGGACTTGAAGCCCATCACCTTGGCCGCCTCCACGTATTCCTTCTTCTTCTCCGCCAGCACGGTGGCGCGAATGGTGCGCGCATACTGGGGCCATTCGGCCAGGCCGATGATCACCACCAGCATCAGCACCGCATATTCGGCGTAAAAGTCCGCGCCCAGGGTGGCCTGAAACACCGCCGACACAATTATGGCCACCATCATGGTCGAGAACGACAGCTGCACATCGGCTATCCGCATCAAGAGGTTATCTATGCGGCCACCGAAGTAACCGGCAGACAGGCCGACCACGATACCGATCACCAGCTGCAGCGCCACCGCGCCCAGGCCGATGATCAGCGACACCCGCGAGCCATAGAGAATAGTGCTCAGAATATCCCGGCCCTGCACATCGGTGCCCAGCACAAAGCGTTCGTCGCCCATTTCCTGCCAGCTTGGCGGCAGCTCCGAGTCCAGAATGTCGATGGTCGCCAGATCGTAAGGGTTGTGCGGCGCGATAATCGGCGACAGCAAGGCGGCAGCCAGCAAGGACACAAACACCGCAAAGCTGACCATGGCCACCTTGTCACGCCGAAAATGGTACAGAAAATCCGACTGTTTGAAACGGGCCCAACGGCTCGGGTTAACGTCTGTAGTCATGGTGCTTATCCCTTCGCAGCCAGGTTAACGGTCGGGTTGATCAGACCGTAGATCAAATCGACGATGGTGTTGGTCACCACAAAGATGAAGCCGACAAAAATCACGTAGGTGGTGATCAGCGGCGTATCTACCCGGTTGATGGCGTCGAGAAACAGCAGGCCGATGCCCGGCCACTGAAACACGGTCTCGGTCAGAATGGTGTAGGCCACCATGGTGCCGATTTGCACCCCGCCTACGGTGATCAACGGCAACAGGGTATTTTTCAGCGCATGGATAAACCAGATGCGGTATTTGTCCAGGCCCTTGGCCCAGGCAAACTTGACGTATTCCGCGCTCAGCTGCTCCAGCATTTCAGAGCGCACCAGCCGGATGAACAAGGGCAGCATGATGGACGACAGCGCCACACTCGGCAGTATCAGGTTGCGAAAGCCCTGCCAGTTGAATAGCCCCGACTCCCAGCCCAGCGGGCTGGTCAGCGTACCGCGGCCATAGGCGGGCAGCCAGCCGAGTTCGATGGAAAACACATACATCAGCAGAATCGCGGTGAGGAACACCGGCACCGAAATCCCGATAATGCTCACCCCCATCACGGCCCGGGACAAAAACGCACGGGGCTTGATGGCGGAATAGACCCCCAGCGGTATGCTGAGAGCAATAATGAGGATGCTGGCACAAAACACCAGTTCCAGTGTGGCCGGTAATTTCTCGAAAATCACCTCCAGGGTCGGCTGCTTGTAAAAGTACGATGTGCCAAAGTCACCCTGCAGCGCATTGCCGATAAAACGGCCGTACTTGACCATGAAGGGATCGTTCAGACCCATCTCGGTACGCATCTCCTGGCGTACCTCTTCCGATACCGACTGGCCGACCAGCTCGCGCAGGGGGTCGCCCAGATTGTCCTGAATCGAAAACGCCACCAGGCTGATGACGAACATCACGATCAGAACCTGGAACAGCCGTTTCAGCAAAAACGTTAGCATCTTTTAAATTCCAACTGCGGGAATGGGGAATGGGGATTAGGGAATTGGGCGACTCCCTATTCCCTAGTCCCTGATTTTATTTGACGACCAGATCACCGAGGTACGGGAAGTCCATGGCGTTGACCACCAGCTCGGCTTCTACGTTGTTGCGCGCGCCCCAGGCCAGGTTCTGCCAGTGCAGCGGCACGAAGGCGGCATCGTCATACAGGATTTTCTCGGCCCGTTGCAGCATCACTTCGCGCTTGTCGCCATCGGTTTCCAGGTTGGCGGACTCGATAAGCGCGTCCAGCTCCGGGTTGGCGTAGTGGCCGCAGTTGTACTGGCCACGACCAGTTTCTTCGTTACGGGTCATGGTCAGAAACTCGGAGAAGTTGGCTGTGTCTTCGGTGTCCGAGTGCCAGCCAATCATCAGCATGTCGGCGGCGCACTTGTCGAACTCCGGCCAGTACTGGGCCACCGGCATGGTCTTGAGATCCACATCTATGTTGATGCGTGCCAGCATCGCCTTGACCGCCTCGGCAATACGGTAGTCGTTCACGTAGCGGTTGTTGGGCGCGATCATGCTGATCTTGAAGCCATCCTTGTAACCGGCTTCCGCCATCAGCTGCTTGGCCTTGTCCAGATCGAAACGCGGTGTCAGCTCGGGGTTGTGGCCCACATAACCGGCAGGCGGCTGCTGGCCCGCGGTGGTGCCAAAGCCACGCATGATGCGCTTGACGATGCCATCCTGGTTGATGGCATAGTTCACCGCCTGGCGCACACGCACATCCTTGAAGGGTTCAAAGCGATCCTGGTTCAGCTGGAAGGTGATGATGCGGGTACCCGCCTCTGTCACCAGCTTGACGCCATTGGCAGACTCGACCCGGGCGTGATCGTTGGGCGACACCGGCTTGATGAAGTCCACGTCACCGGCCAGCAGCGCCGCCACTCGGGTGGCGTCTTCCTTGATTGGCACCAGGGTCATGTTCTGTACGTTACCGGGCGATTTGGTATCCCAGTAATCGGCATTACGCTCGTATTCCACCTTCACACCCTGCTGGCGAAATTTGAGCTTGAAGGGGCCGGTGCCTGAGGTATGGGTAGAGGCGAAGGAGCTGCCGTGCTTGACCACCTCGCCCTTGTTCTTGCCGTCGTCGGTGCTGCCGCTGTAGAACTTGGAGTCCATCGGGAACAAATAGGTCAGGGTGTTCAGCACCAGCGGGAAGGGCCCCTTGGTCACCAGATCCACCGTGTGGTCATCGACCTTGGTCGCGGCGCTGAAGGGTTCGAAAATGGCCTTGAAGTCGGGAGACTCCTTCAGGCGTTTGAAGGTCCAGACTACGTCATCGGCGGTAAGCTCGTTGCCGCTGTGAAACTTGACGCCCTGGCGCAGATGAAAACGCATTGTGTTTTCATCGATGCGCTCCCATTTTTCTGCCAGCCGCGGCTCAAACTGAAAGTCCTTGGTCCAGCGCACCAAGGGATCGAACAGCAGGTGAGACATTTCCATGGTCGCACCGGACAGCTGCTCGTGCGGGTCCATCGACACCGGATCCGCGTCATAGGCGATGGTGATATCCGCCGCCTGTACGCTGAATGCCAGACCGGCCGCCAGCAGCGCCGCCGTTACTTTGTTGAGTCCTGATTTCATGAAACACTCCGTTGACATGATTAATATTGGCCCGCTTGGGCATTGGAAATGTCCAGGCCTTCCCGTGACATGCCCTTGAACTCGGGCATCAATGCAATCAGTGAGCGGCTGTAGGGATCTGCCGCATCGGTAAACAGTTGCTCGGTGGGCGCCACCTCCACAAGGGTGCCTTTCTTCATCACCCCTATGCGATCACACATCTGCCGGATCACCGGCAGATCGTGGCTGATGAACAGCATGGTCAGCTTCAGCTCATCCTGCAAATCCTTGAGCAAATTCAATATTTGCGCCTGTACCGACACATCCAGCGCCGAAGTAGGCTCGTCGCAAATCAGCAGCCGGGGCCTGGTGGCCAGGGCGCGGGCGATGGAAATGCGCTGGCGCTGACCGCCGGAAAACTCGTGAGGAAACTTCAGCCCCGCCGCCCGACCCAGGCCGACGTAATCGAGCAGGTCGTCGACGATGCCGCGGATCTGTGACTCGTTCTGCGCCAGATGGTGAAAACGGATCGGCTCGGCAATAATGTCCACCACCCGCATGCGCGGATTGAGCGATGAATAAGGGTTCTGAAACACCATCTGCATCTGCCGGCGCAGGGGGCGACGCTCCTTCTCGCTCTTGATGGCCGTGAGCTCTATGCCCTCGAACCAGATCTTGCCGGTATCGGGCGGATAAAGCCCGGTAATAGCCCGCGCTATGGTGGACTTGCCGGAGCCCGACTCCCCTACCAGACCGAAGGTTTCTCCTTCATGGATCTCGAAGCTCACATCGTTGGTGGCCTGCAGATACTGGCGGCGGGAAGGAAAAAACGAATCCTTGGTCACGAAGCGCAGATTGCAGTGCTCGACCCGCAACAAGGGCCCTTCGTAATCACGCTGATCCTGGCTCTGGCCCAGCCAATGGTGTTTGAGATCCAGGCTGGCCTTTTCTTTGGCGTCTTCGATGTAGGACACCAGCGGAAAGCGCCGCAGCTTGACGTCGGAACGGGGCACGGCGGAGATCAGGCTTCTGGTGTAGTCGTGCTCCGGCGTGCCCAGCACCCGGGCGGTGGGGCCGATTTCCATCAGGCGGCCGCGATACATCACCGCCACCCGGTCGGTGACGTTGGACACCACGCCCATGTCGTGGGTCACCAGCATGCAGCCCACGTTGCGCTCTTTGCACAGGTTACGGATCAGGGTCAGTATCTGGTCCTGAATCGACACGTCCAGCGCCGTGGTCGGCTCGTCGGCAATAATCAGTTCAGGGTCGCAGGACAAGGCGATGGCAATCACCACCCGCTGGCGCATACCGCCGGAAAACTGATGTGGGTACTGCTTGATACGCAGCTCGGGCTGGGGAATGCCCACGGCGTCGAGCAGCGAAATAGACTTTTTGCGCGCCGCATCTCGACTGATGTCGGTATTGGCCAGCAGGGTCTCGACCATCTGATATTCCACCGTAAACAGCGGATTGAGCGAGGTCATGGGATCCTGAAAAATAAAGCCGATGCGACTGCCGCGGATAGCACTCATCTCGGTCGGGTTCAGGCTGGAGATCTTCTCGCCGTCCAGGTAAACCTCACCACTGGCAATGCTGCCGGGCGGGCTCAGCAGATCGATAACCGCATTGCCGATGGTCGACTTGCCGGCGCCAGACTCCCCGACCACGCCGAGGATTTCGCCTTTTTCGATACTGAAGGAAAGATCGTCCACCGCGGCCATAACGCCATGACGGGACGGATATTCAATTCGCAGGTGTCTTACTTCTAACAGGGACATGTTCATCCTTAACCGGGCCCTCGCTTGCGCATCCTTCAACCGACCAGGTCTCAATAGTAGCCGGTGTATTATTGCCGAGCATGGACAGACGGCAACAAAAAAGCAACATTAAAGCGCCATTGTAAGCCTGTCTTCACACCAAAACAAACCGCGGTTATAGGGATGTAACTCACAAAATTAGCAAGATGTTTCGAGTATAAAACTATCGATGGTATTTATGACTAGAGGTATCATAGAAGCCAAAAGACTGACGATAAAAAGTAGGCTTTTGACTCTAATACCAATCTGATTAAGTAACCGATCTGTTTAGCTGCCCTGTAAAGGTCGAACGAAGGGACTGCTCCACCGAATCGCTCAAGCACCTCCCTGTGACGCTCAGCACATGACATCCGACCGCCATGGAGGGCGGGAGTGTCAGCATTGCAGGAGCCTTTGTTGACCTGTCATGTGATGGTCGACGAAGCAGATCCCTTCGTCCTCCTTGAAGCTCCGGCGTTGCCTGTAGGCGCCATCTGTGGGCAACTCGGTATTCCTGAAGAGGAAACAGAGATCGACTGCCACGACCGTGACATGCCAGGGCCGTAAAATGCTCCTGCCGTTCCGGCATTCCCGCCCTCCCTGGCGGTCAGATGGCATGTCCGAGCTTACATGGGGCGAGCTTGTCTCGCCGGGAAGAATTGTTTCTGACTGACCGAACATCCAGTGAATGTTCGCAGCAGGCTGAAACAATGAGTGTCATTCCCCGTAGCGTGTCGAGGGAGGCGGCTGTGTTGCCTCTGATCTGAGGCCCTAATATGACCAGATCATTACTGGGATTGGTATAAGGTCTGTTGGCCTAAGCGAGATTTGAAGGTTTGGCAGAAAGGAAGAGTGCCGCGCAGCCAGAAAGCTACGCGGCCATTGATTAGAGCAGTACCGCCAGCCCTTGCAGGCAGCCCAGGGCGAACAGCCCGGCGATAACATCGTCGAACATGATGCCGAAACCGCCGTGTATCCGCCGATCGAACCAGCGAATGGGCCAGGGTTTGACGATATCGAAGAACCGGAACAGCACGAAGCCCGCCAGTATCCACCAGGCACCGGCCGGGGCCGCGAACATGGTGATGCCAAACCCGATGATCTCGTCCCAGACGATGGCACCGTGGTCGTGACGGCCGATGGCGCTGGTAGCTGCGTTGCAAATCCAGATGCCGGCCACAAAGCCCAGCACCAGGATCAACAGATACCAGGGAGCCGACAGCCCCTGTATCAGCAGATAGAGCGGAATGGCCGCCAAGGTACCCATGGTACCCGGCATGACCGGACTAAGACCGGTGCCAAACCCCAGGGCCAGCAGATGCAACGGATTGGACAGCTTCAGCGCCGCCAGCTCAGGCTTTCTCATTCAGACACTCCGAAAATGATCCCAGCTTTGTGATGCCAGCTGATAAGGGCGTCCCTTAGATGTCAGCTCGACGCCCGGCTCACCGGCAAGCATACGCCCGACACGGGTAAACTTGACGCCACAGTGTGCCAGGGCGGTTTCGAGCTGCCCCCGGTACAACTCGGGTACGGTAAAGCACAACTCGTAATCGTCCCCGCCGGTCAATGCCAGCTCCCAGGCCTGCTCCCGCGACACCGTGGCCAGCATGGCGGCACTGAGCGGCAGTTGTTCCAACTCCAGCTGGGCGCGCATGCCGGAGGCGCGGGCCACATGGGCCAGATCTCCGGCCAGGCCGTCGGACAGATCCAGGGCACTGGTGGCAATGTCGCGCAGTGCCTGTCCCGCCAGAATGCGCGGATGAGGGTGCTCGAACTTGGTGCGTACAAAGTCCTTGTACTGTTCGGGTACAGTCACCTTGCCCTGTACCTGTTGCAGGCCCAGCGCCGCATCGCCCAGGGTACCGGTGACATAGATGCCATCTCCCACACGAGCACCGTTGCGCCGCAGCCCCTTGCCTTCCGGCAGAGTCCCGTGCACGGTCACGGTAATGGACAGTGGACCTCGGGTCATGTCGCCGCCAACCAGCGCCACGTTGTAATATTCCGCCAGCTCGAAGAAGCCGGCGCAAAAGCCCTTTATCCAGCTTTCGTCGACCTCGGGCAGTGTCAGGGCCAGCGACACCCAGCAGGGGTCGGCGCCCATGGCCGCCAGATCCGAGAGATTCACCGCCAGCGCCTTGTGGCCCAGGGCCATGGGGTCCATATCGGCAAAAAAGTGCACCCCGCTCACCAGGGTGTCGGTGCTGACCGCCAGCAGAGAATGGGGTGGCACCTGTAACAGGGCACAGTCATCCCCCGGGCCCATCAGCACATCCTTGCGGTGACTGGCGACGGTAAAATAGTGTTTTATTATTTCGAATTCATTCATATAAATGAAAAGCCAGCGACCGCTGGCTTTTTTCCCGTGCTTAATTGTTATTTTTTTAACTGCTTGATGACTTTATCGAGCACGCCGTTGACGAACCGGTGGCTTTCATCGGCGGCAAAGGCCTTGGCCAGTTCGATCGCCTCGTTGATCACCACCCGATAAGGCACATCTTCACGCCGGGTCAGCTCATAGGTGGCCAACCGCAGCACCGCCTTGTCCACCACATCCAGCTCGGCCAGCGGGCGCGACAGATAAGGTGAAAACACCGCATCCAGCTCTTTGACATGAACCGAGACCCCAAACAGCAGATCGCGGAAATAATCCAGATCCACCCCTTTGGTGTCCTGTTCCAGCGCAAACTGCTGGGCAATATCGGCCACGTTATCCTTGGTCATTTGCCATTGGTAGATGGCCTGGGTAGCGAGACGGCGGGCCTTACGGCGTTCAGACGGTTTCAATGCAGTACTCCTCTTAGTCCAGCGCTTGCAGGACGTTAATCATTTCAAGTGCGCTGAGGGCAGCTTCCGCGCCCTTGTTACCCGCCTTGGTGCCAGCGCGCTCGATGGCTTGTTCTATGTTTTCGGTGGTCAGCACTCCGAAGGCAATCGGCACTTCAAAGTCCATCATCACGCTGGCCATGCCTTTGCTGTTTTCATTGGCGACCAAGTCGAAGTGGTAGGTACCACCGCGGATCACGCAGCCCAGGGCAACGATGGCATCATAGTTACCGCTCTTGGCGAGCTTTTTGCACACCAGCGGCATTTCGATGGCACCCGGTACTCGTACCAGAGTGATGTTGTCATCTTTTACCTGACCCTGACGCTTGAGCACATCCAGTGCTCCGGCCACCAGGCTGTCGTTGATAAAGCTGTTGAAACGGGCGACGACGATCGCCACCTTGGCCTCGGGAGTGGCCATCAGCCCTTCGATTACCTTCATGGAAATCCCTGTTTGGACAAAAGTGCGCACATTCTAGCACAACCAGAGGGTGACAAAAGCCCAAACACCGGGAGTAAGTTGACAAAGGCGCCGGCTCGAGAAGCCTCCCCTACTCCGCTTTTGGCTGCACGTCTGCGGATGGCTTCTCTGCGGGTAACTGGTCTGCGGGTGGCACCTTGCGGTCACCCTCGGCAGACCCGGTTTGATCATGGAACAGACATAACCGGGTTTCGCCCGGCATATCGACATCGGCCTGCTCCAGCGTCAGCTTGATGGTTCTGACTACCGCCGCCCGTATCCGGGTCACGTCGCTCTGCTGGCTGCCAGTCCACCAGCGCACGCGGATGGTTACCCAGCTGGCCGCCAGATCCCAGGGCAGCGCCTGCACCTCCGGCTCCGACTCCACCCCTTCCAACCTGGTTACGGCGTCTTTTAGCAGCTCACAAGCCTGGTCGATGTCATCTTCATAACCGATGCCGATGTCGTACTGACTGCGCCGATACTCGTAGGCGGTTTTCACCAGCACCGCATTGGTATAGATATCGCTGTTGGGGATCACGATGCGACGGCCGTCGTGGGTCTTGATGATGGTGGCCCGGGTTTCGATGCGCTCGACCGTACCTTCATGGCCGTTAACCTCGATCTGGTCCTTGACGTTGAAGGGCTGCCGCAACAGGATCAACAGGCCCGCCAGCCAGTTTTGCAATATGTCCTTGAAGGCAAAACCGATGGCCACCGAGCTGACCCCCAGGCCGGCAATCAGATCGCCCGGTTTCAGGCTGGGGATGACGATGGTGGCGGCCAGCAGAAAGCCCAGCAGTACCAAGGCCCACTTTACGAAGCCGCCCAGCACCTCACCCAGGTTTTCCCGCCCCCGACTGTGGCTCTGGCGCAGGATCAGGCGACGAGTCAACACGCCGATACCATAAAACGCCACCAGCACCACCAGGGCCAGCAAGATGTTCGGCAGCAGGCGAATGCCGCCATCCACCCAGCTGTCGAGGCGTTCCAGTATCACCCCAGGGTCAACATCGATTTGTTGCGGCACATCCTGCGACTGAGCTTTCCCCGACTCGGTATGTTCTGCCATGCTGCTCTCCTGTTTGCCAGCCTGGTAGTCCCCCAACGGGGCATATCATGGCCGGACGTTGGCATTGATATTAAAAGCTTATGTACCAGCAAACTACTTCGCCACAGAATACGGCGACAAGACTCATGGCTGATACGGGGATAGGATGGATTTGGCAAGCGATGAAAATGTAAGTGAGCCCCATGTGAATCTAACTGGTATTATGGTAATATTGAACCAGATCAACTTGATTGCCTACATCATCTATAGATTCGCCCATTGTTTTTTTTAACAGACTCTTGCTTCAAGGCTTGATAGCCAGAGCCCCCATTTGAATAAACGGCAAACTCGTCGAAAGACAAGGACGCAAAGCTTCCAGCCTAAGGGTCGAACGACCTAGGGTAGTGGGGCCACCTGATGGATACAGAATGAATCTTCGTAACAAAACCCTGCTGGTCATTTCATTGACCGTGCTGAGCTGCCTGCTGGGCCTCTACCTGATCGCCCGCCTGATCCTGCTTGCCAGTTTCGAGCAAATCGAACACAGAAAAATTCAACTCCAGACTGAGCAGGTCAAAGCACTGTTGGCCCATGAAGCCGAAGATCTGAGTCTGGTGTCCGCCACCTTGAAACACATACTGGCAACCAATAGTCAACTGTTGGCTCGGGCTGCGACCTCAATCCTCCCCCAATACATTGCCAGGAATCCCGACATCGACCTGATCGCCATCATCGACGACCAGTCGGGAGATATCGAGCTGGCACAAACCTCCTTTTTAAATGAACGGCAGGGGGCCGGCATCGAGACATGGCGGCCAACCCTTCAACAACTGCCTGATGGCGTTCAGGGGCTGCTCATGGTCAAGCACCAGCCCTGGCTGGTCACCAGCAACCACATGCCGACCCTGAACGGACATAAACGACTGCTGTTGGCGCGACTTATCGACACGGCCGAACTGGACAAGATAAACGCCGCTGTCGGCAGCAAGGTACAAGTGACGGCGGAAACGAACAAGCAGACCTCTGTTTCATGGCCTTCCCGGGATCTCATCCGCTCAAGCATCCCCCTCGAGGATGCCCTGGGCCAGCCGACGCTGAGCCTGACTTTGCAGAACGAGACCGAGATCCTCGCCAGCGGCCGGCAGAGCGTCGGGCTGTTCCTCGTTGCGGCAACCATTTCCGGCTTGATATTGCTGGTTATCGGCCTGCTGCTGCAGGAAACGTTGTTGTTCAGGCGCCTGCTGGTACTGATAAAGGAGCTGAGAAACATCGGTCAAACGGATATCACCGGCCAGCGCGTCACTGTCATCGGCAAGGACGAGCTGTCAGAGCTGGCCCAGGCAATCAACCAGGGGCTTGAAAACCTGGAAAACAGCCACCGGCTGGTACGGGAAAACGAGCAACAACTCGATGAACTGGTCGAGGCCATTCCGGATCTGGTGTGTTTCAAGGATGCACAAGGCCGCTGGCGCCGGATCAATCACAATGGCTTGCATCTGATTGGGTTGGATAAAAACGAGGTGATCGGTAAGACCAACGAAGAGGTCGCCAATCATAACCATCGTCATAGTGCTGGCAACAGCCTTGCCCTCGCCCTGCAAGAAAGCTCAAGCAAAGACCCTGACATCAAGGCCAGTGGCATTCAAACCCGGTTTGAAATAGAAGTCGACTTCGGTCAGGGCAATCGCTGGCTGGATATGATCAAGACCCCCCTGTTCGATACCGACAGCGGTGAATACAAAGGCATGGTCGTGCTGGGCCGCGACATCACCGACAGCAAGCTCTACCAGGAGGCCAAGCTGTTCAAGCAGGTATTTATGGGCAGCTCCGAAGGCATCATGATCACAGATCCAAACTCGGTCATTTTAATGGTCAACACCGCCTTCACCCGCATCACCGGCTATCCACCGGAAGAATGCCTCGGCCATACTCCGGCCCTGCTCCAATCCGGGGTGCACAACAAAGCCTTCTACGGAAAACTGTGGCAATCGGTACGAGGACAGGGCTTCTGGGAGGGAGAGGTCTGGAACCGGAATCGCGACGGCACAGTCTACGCTCAGCGGCTCACCATTGATGCGGTTCGCGACCAGGGCGGGCGTATCATTAACTATATCGCCATCCTCAATGATATCAGCGAGAGCAAGGCCGCCGAAGCCATCATAGAGCGGCAGGCCAGCTACGATAGTCTCACCGGGCTACCCAACCGTAATCTGTTGCAAGACCGGCTGGAACAGGAGATGGCCGGCACTCGGCGCCACGACACGCAGATGGCGGTGGTATTTATCGATCTGGACAAGTTCAAGGCCGTCAACGACTCATTAGGCCACGATCATGGAGATTTGCTGCTCAAGTCGGTGACCGAACGGCTGCAAGCCTGCGTGCGCCAGACCGATACGGTGGCTCGCCTGAGTGGTGACGAGTTCGTGCTGATACTGACCAATCTGACTCAGGGAAGTGACTCCAACCGCGTCTGCGAGCAGGTGTTGGCACAACTCAATATGCCCTTTCAACTGAATGCCCATAAGGTACATATCTCCGGCAGCCTGGGCATCGCCCTCTACCCCGGGGATGCGGACAGCCCGGAGGCGCTGCTGAAACGGGCCGATACCGCCATGTATCGCGCCAAAAAGCGAGGTCGTTCTCAATATTGCTACTTCGCCCTCGAGATGGAAGAGCAGGCCCAGTCCCGGGCGATGCTCGAAAGGGATCTAAGGGCGGCACTGCATTTGCAGCAGTTCACCCTGCATTATCAGCCGGTGGTGGATCTGGCCAGTGGCACCATATGCGGCGTCGAGGCTTTGCTGCGCTGGCAGCATCCCGAGCGAGGATTTATCTCTCCCGCCACCTTTATTCCCTTCGCCGAACAAAACGGGCTGATCCGAGAGCTGGGTGAGTGGGTGCTATGGCAGGCATGCCGCGATATTGCCGATGTACGCCGGCGCTTCCCTCACCTCGGCTACGTGGCGGTCAACGTCTCGGCCCGCCAGTGGCGGCTGCAGGATATGAGTGCTTTGGTGGGTCAGGTGCTGAACAGCACAGGCCTGCCGGCTCAGCAGCTGGTACTGGAGATCACCGAACAGAGCTTCATCGACGATCTCGCCTTTGTCAGCCGGGAACTGCGCTCCCTGCAGTTAATGGACGTGCGGGTGCTGCTTGATGACTTCGGCACCGGTTATTCGTCGCTCAGTTACCTCAAGCGGCTGCCGGTTCATGGCCTTAAGATAGACCGCAGCTTTATTCACGATGTTACCGAGCATCCGGAGGGAGCGGCTCTGGTACGAGCCACACTGGCGATTGCCGACAGCATGAAGCTGGCGGTGGTTGCCGAGGGAGTCGAGACTTCTCAGCAGCGTGACTGGTTGCTGGGTGAAGACGTACGTCACGCCCAGGGCTACTTGTACGCACGCCCCATGCCGCTGGATGAGCTGCTTGCTTTGCTTGAAGCCACCCATGGCAGGCTGACAATAACGGAACAGCCTCTGCAAGTAGTCAGCGGATAACCCGGACCAGCCTATTAGTGTCGGCAGCATCACAGGACCAGACGGCTCTGTGTGCAAATAAAGTGAAATAGCATAAAGTAGGGCTGCTGCCGGCCGTGTCCATCATTCCTGCTATGGAACCGCGCACTTCATCTTGTATACCGGCCTGTCTTATCCGCTTTGTACCAGAACATGACGAGGGCTATTTATGCTGCCAGAACGGCGCGGCGATCTGTTTATATTAAGCGCGACTCTGCTGGCGTCTGCCGGCTGGCTGTTTTCCAAGGAGGCGATCGCCGGCCTGCCCCCCGCCGGTTTTGTGGGCTGGCGCTTTCTGCTGGCGGCCCTGCTGCTGCTGCCGTTCTGCTATCGCCAGTTGCGCCAGACTTCTGCCGGGCTGCTGCTCAAGGCCGCCGCCATCGGCCTGGTGATGACCCTGAACCTGATCTTCTGGATTCAGGCCATTTCCCACAGCGAGGGCATAGGAGAAGGCGCCTTTATCATGAGTCTGTCGATGCTGATGGTGCCGCCCCTGGCCTGGCTGATCTTCAGGGAGCGACCGAGCCGGCAATTCTGGCTGGCTTTGCCCATCGCCATCACCGGCCTGTTTCTGCTGACCATGGGCTCGGGCCTGAGCTTGTCGCTCAGCCAGCTGTTGTTCCTGCTGGCATCCCTGTCGCTGGCAATGTATTTCAATCTGAACAGCCGTTTTGCCCGACGCATAGATCCCATGGCGCTCACCTGTATTCAGCTGGCGGTCACCGGCGTCATGCATCTTGTTTATTCCGGTCTGTTCGAACACTGGCCCGATGTCATCGAGCCCGAGATCTGGGGCTGGTTTGCCGCCAGCGTCCTGCTGGCCACCTCGCTGCGTTTTGTCTGCCAGAGTACCGGGCAAAAATACAGCAACGTGGCCAATGCCGCCCTGATCATGATGCTGGAGCCGATATGGACAGTGCTGATCAGCGTGTTCTGGTATCACGAGCCGATGCCGATAGAGAAAGTGTTCGGTTGTATGCTGATCCTGCTGGCGTTGCTCAGCTATCGCAGTCGCAACCTGCTGGCCTGGTATCGCAGCCGCCAGGCACTGAATGTGGGTGGTAAGAGATAAGCGAAGTTGGTATCAATCAGATAAAATATCTGATTGATACCAACTTGAATAAACATCTGATCATTTTTAAACCCAAGCTCAGAGGCAACACAGCCGCCTCCCACGACACGCCACTGGTAAATGACACTCACCGTTGCAGCCTACTGCGAACATTCACTGGATGTTCGGTCAGGCGGCAACCGTTCGTCACGGCGAGACAAGCTCGCCCCCTGAGGGTTCGGAAATGCTGTCTGACCGCCAGGGATGGCGGGAATGCCGAAATTGCAGGAGCATTTTTCGGCCATGGCATTTCACGGTCGTGGTAGTCGATCTCTGTTGCCTCTTCTTGGGCACCGAGTTGCCTGTAGACGACGCCAACAGGCAACTCCCTGGCGTCAGGGAGGATAGAGGGATCTGCTCCGCCGACCATCACGTGACAGGGACGTCATGTGCAGAGCGTCACATGGATGTGCTTGAAGCGAGTCGTCGGAGCGGGCCCTTTGTCCGACCTTTACACAGAAATAAAATAGATCATTTGTTTAATGGGACTTGTGTCGCTTTTTACCGGGCAGCAGTTCAGCCTCAAGTCGCCAGAATCAGGTGCCCTTCAACCGGCAGACGCCGTTCACCAGCAGCAGTACCAGACTCCCTGCCAGAATGCCGACGATGCCGTTCAACAGCATCGGTGCCAGCCAGTTAAGCCCGCCGCCCAATAACGGCAGCCCCTGGCTCCAGTCATGGATCAGAGTCTCGGCTCCGGGTATGCCGTGCACCAGAATGCCGCCGCCCACCAGAAACATGGCGGCGGTGCCCACCACCGACAAGCCTTTCATCAGATAGGGGCAGGCCGACAGCAAGGCCTGGCCCAAAATCTGCGCCAGGCCGGTTTTCTTGCTCAGGTAGAGGCCGAGATCGTCCAGTTTGACGATGCCCGCCACCAGGCCGTAAACGCCGACGGTCATCAGCACGGCGATGCCCGCCAGCACGGCCACCTGCTGGCCGAAACCGGCGCCAGCCACAGTGCCCAGGGTGATGACGATGATTTCGGCCGACAGAATAAAATCGGTGCGGATTGCACCCTTTATCTTGTCCCGCTCCAGCGTCACCAGATCCACCGACTCGGGCTTTTCCGCTTGCTGGATCCCGGCCAGATGACGGTGTTCGTTACTCGCCTTGTGCTGAAAAGAGTGCACCAGCTTTTCCACGCCCTCGAAGCAGAGAAAGGCGCCGCCCAGCATCAGTAAGGGAATAATGGCCCAGGGTGCCAGGGCGCTGATCAACAGCGCCGCCGGCACCAGAATCAGCTTGTTGCGCATAGACCCCTTGGCCACCGCCCACACCACAGGAATTTCTCGCTCGGCCCGCACCCCGGAAACCTGCTGGGCGTTGAGCGCCAGATCGTCCCCCAGCACGCCCGCGGTTTTCTTGGCCGCCACCTTGGTCATCAGCGACACGTCGTCCAGCAAGGTGGCGATATCATCAAGCAGGCTCAACAAACTGGCACCGGCCATGGCAGTATCCTTTCTGTGGTGATCGAGAGTTGATCGGGCGTTAATCAGGCTTTGGGCGTTAACGGCTGACCGGCAAACTCGATGCCATCCCAGCCATTATTAATGAAGTTACGGATATTCTGATGATCCTGTCCCGCCGGGTTGCCCAGCACATCGTCCCGATAGAAGGCGCCGAAGCATGCCAGGGTCTGCTGCTGGTTGAAGCCCTGCAGTCTGGCAAAGGCGAACAGCTTGCAGGAGCCGTTGTTCTGCCCGGCTTCATTGTGTACCTCACCGTTGGTAAAGGCGGTGGGGGTAAAGTCGTAAAGGCCCTCGATTACCGCCATGGTGTCGGCAAATGCGATGGTCTCGGGGTGGTTGTGCAGTTGCTGCTGCAGTTCGTTCAGGTTCATCTTCTTTCCTTGATAGTATGTTTTAAAATTAACTCGGGGAGCGCATTTCGGCCATCAGTCCTGCAACTGCAGGCAACGGTGCAGGAAACGGGAGATATCGGCAATTTCGGCGGCGCAGACGCTGTGCTCCATCGGGTAGCTGTGGTATTCGGGCACAAAGCCCCATTGCTGCAACTGCAGACAGGCCCGTTCGCCCAGCAGCTCCGGCACTACGCCGTCGCGGCTGCCGTGCAGTATCTGCACCGGCAGGTACTGGTTGGCGTCATGGCGCTCCAGGCTGTCGGCGGTGGCGAGATAGGTCGACATGGCAATCAGGCCGGCCAGCGGCTCGTGGTAACTTAACGCCGCCTCATAGGCCACGGCGCCGCCCTGGGAAAAACCGGCCAGCACGATGCGGCGACTGTCGATGCCCTGGGCTATCTGCTGTTCAATCAGCGCCTGTATCGCCAGGGCCGAGGCCCGCAACTGCAGCTCATCCACTTCCCGTTCCAGGCTCATGGCCAGAATGTCGTACCAGGCGGGCATCGGCAGGCCGCCGTTGATGGTCACCGGTATCCGGGGCGCATGGGGAAAAATAAAACGAATGGCGCTGCCTTCGGGCAAGTCCAGCTCAGGCACTATGGGCTCAAAGTCATGGCCGTCGGCGCCCAGACCATGCAGCCAGATCACACAGGCGTCCGGGGTGGGCCCGGTCTCTTTCACAATAAAATTCAGTGTCGTCATCTCAGACTCCGTTCAAAGGGTAAAGGGTGATATCGACCAGGGTGGCACCCTGCTCGTCGGCGGCCAGATCCAGGCTGTCGCCGGGTGCCAGTACCCACAACTCGGGCTCGGCATTCAGCCCCGTAGAGTGACGATACAAGAGCCTCGGGGTCAGGCTGTGACAACGATAAATCTGCCCCGGCGCCAGCTCATGTACCTGCAGCCCGGCCCGGCCCCAGCGCCGGTCGGTCATGATATTGAAGTCCAGACATTCGCCGCCCAGCAATGTGCACTCCACCGCCTCTTCGCCGGAAAAGGCCAACGGCACGAAGGGAGTATCCAGCGTTTGTGTCGAGCCGTTCATGTTCAGCTCGAAGCCGGCGCCGTCCACCAGCATCAGAATGCGATCGATGCCGGGAAAGAAAGAGAAGGGGCCGCTTTGCCCCACCCGGGCCATCGACACCCGCAGGCCGAAATCGGTGCCCTGCTCGCCGGGCAGCCGATACAGCTCCCGGGTGACGCCGCCGCCGTTTTTCCAGGGCATGTCGATAAAATCGGCCGGTCCCAGTCGTATTGCCATCGCTTTGTTGCTCCGAGTCGAGGGTGATAAAAAGAAGGGATCTTAGGGTCTGTTGATCTTAGGTCGGGGCTACCTGCAACCGATTTCGCCCATTCTGTTTGGCCTGGATAAGCGCAGCGTCGGCACGGTTGATGGTGAGTTCGACGCTTTCATCGGGCCGATAGATGGCCAGTCCTGCACTGATACTGAGCTGAACCTGCTCATCCTTCTCCAGTCGCAACGCCCGTACCGCCTGCATGACTCGATCCACTATATGGGTGGCCAGCTCCAGTCCGGTTTCCGGCAACAGCAGCATGAATTCCTCACCGCCCCAGCGGGCACAGAGATCGTAGCCTCGCAGTTGACGAGAAATAGCATCGGCCATCATGCACAACGCCCTGTCCCCCGTATCATGGCCAAAGGCATCGTTGATACGTTTGAAATTATCCGCATCCAGCATCACCAGGCTGAACGGCTCTCGCCCTCGGCGATACCGCTCCAGCTCTTCGCTCAGTCGTTCCATCAACAAGCGTCGATTGGCCAGCCCGGTCAGCGGGTCTCGCAACGCCGCCTGTTTAAGCTGTTCATTCAGTTCCAGCATGCTGCGCTGGTAACGGTCGGAGATGCGGGTAATTTTTTCCAGTCGCCGCAATTGCCTGTCGTACTTATTCAGCAGGTCATGAGTCTGGGAGCGCGCCATGTCGTAGCTGCAGTCGGAAATGCGCAGCAATCGCTCCAGTCGGCCACGCTGCTCTCTGTCTCGCGCCAGCAGCATTTGAAGGGCCGGAAGCAGCGGGTTATCCCTGTGTTCGGGATCCGCCAGCAGCTGATCCAGCTCCTTATCGGTCAGTTGATTAGTCATGAGGCAGAATATCGAAGGGGAAAGAACAGTCTTCCTTGAACTCCTCGGCCAGCTCCACTACCCGCTCGTTGTCCGGGTCATAGTACCAGCGCACGCTGACGGCACGCTTTTGCGCAAAAGCCGCTTCCAGCAGATCGAAGATGTCCATCATCGCCTTGACGCTGCTGGTGTTCATGTAAATCAGGCGCAGATCCAGTTGCAGCGGAGTCACCGAGTGTTGCAGAAACTGTTCGACCCATTCGATGACTTCCCCAAAAAACTCGAACGAGTTTTCCGGGTAGGAGTCACCCTGCATTGTCATCACGCCACTGTCCGGATTGCAGAGAATGGTGGGAGTAGACTGGCTACCCGTAATGTTTAATGATTTCATGGCCACTTCCGCTTTTATATTCATATTACCGCCAACAGACTGAAAAAACCCCGGCCATCACCGGTCTCTGCCAGCTTGGCCGTCATCGGCCGAGATGACTTGCGTGCCACATCGATCAGGCCCAGCCCGGCACCGGAACTGTTGTTATTCGAGCGAGGCTGGCGCAACTGGGCTTTATAGGCCGCCTTCAACTCGGCCTTGTCCATGCCGGACAGCTGCTCGATGCGGTGACACAGTGCCTGACCGTCGGTCAGCTCCACCTGATTACCGGCCAGCACCAGATAATGACCTTCATCGCTACGTGCCACCAACACGGTAGCCGAGCCTTCAGTATCGCTGTATCCCATGCCCACGGCATAGTGGCGAATATTCTGGGTCAGCTCGATATAGACTCCGAACACATCCATGGCCGCAGCGGGCAGCGCTTTTTCCGCCTGCAGATAGTTTTTCAGGGCATTGCCTATTTCTTCAATCAGACTACGGGATATAGGCCCGTTGAAGCAGAGCAGTATCTGATTCTGATTAAACTGTTCTCTGATCGACAGCAGATCAATGGATAGCATTGCAATATCCTTATTTAAGCGTATCAACTTTAAACGCGAGCAGGGTCATGTCATCCCTCTGCGGATGCGCACCTCGATAGTCATCCAATGCCTGTCCGAGCGCCTTGGCTTGCTCGTTCAAAGGCAGTCTGGCATGGGTTTTCAATAGTTCACGAAAGTGGCTACTGCCCAGACCAAACCCTTTTTTACCTCCGGCCTGATCGAGGTATCCGTCCGTGGCCAGGTAATAAATATGGTCGTGCTGCAGGTTGATAGCACTATCTTCAAAATGTGCATCTCGGCGATCCATCAGGGTTCGTCGGTTGCCCTTGAGCTCTTCCACGTATTCACCGTCGCTGTGATAAAGCGACATCTTGGCACCGGAAAAAATCAGCTGCTGCCGCTCCGGTATTATACTGGCCAGGCCCACGTCCATGCTGGTCGCCAGTCCGCGGGGTAACTCGCAGTCCTGCAACATGCCCCTCAGAATTTTGTCGGTCAGCTGCAGTATCGCCGCCGGTGAGTCTATCCCCTGCTCGCGGATGGCATGATCCAGCGCCGCCCGCGCCAGCATGGTCATCAGCGCGCCCGCTACCCCATGACCGGCGCAATCCACCACGCCCACCAGAAACCGCCCTCGCTCACCGGGATGAAAGATATAGAAGTCGCCGCCGACCACGTCCCGCGGATGCCAGAGCACGAAGTGATGTTCACCCAGCACCTGGGTCATCTGCTGATCCGGCAAGATGGCCCGCTGGATCAGGCTGGCATAATCGATGGAGTCGTTAATCTGCTGATGCGCCAGGCGCATTTTCTGATTAGCCTCTTGCAGCTCATGGGTGCGACTGCGCACCTTTTGTTCCAGCTCTTCGGTATGAGCTCTTACCTTGTTGGCCATCACACCGAAGGCGGCACTGAGATCACCGATTTCATCGCCTGACGATGGCGGCAGAGACACGTCGTAATTCCCCCGTGCGATGGCGGTGGCCGAGCCCTGTAACCGACTCAGGGGAGACAACAATAGCCTTTCTACCGCATAGGCCAGCGCTAACAACAACGCCGCCAGCATCAACACTAACGCCAGCAGGGCGCTATTGAGCCAGGCTCCTTCCAGCACATGGGCCGCACCGGGATCAACGGCGGTCACCACATACCAGCCAAGCTCGGGAATAAAGCTGAGCGCCAACAGCTGGCGATGATCGGCGAGGGTAAACCAATCGACGCTTACCTGCCCGGGCGTCGCCCTGACTTGCGCCATCAGCTCTTGTAATCGCAATTTCTCCGTGCCAGGCAACCGTGCCAGCAAGGTATGTTGCTCGAAATCGGCCCCTGTGGCAGAGCCAATGGCGATATCATCTATATTGGGATGGGCCTGAAAAGCGCCTTGCTCATCGATGATCATCGGCGTTACGCCTATCTCGTCGGTCGCAATAAAAGCATCAATAAAGCCGGTCAGGTCGATACCGGTACCGGCCAGCCCAAGCACCTGGCCCTGATCTTCAATCAACACGTTCAGCCACACCCGCGTGGTTCTCAGGCGGGTATCCCGGTTGACGTTGATGTTGAGCTTGTCGCCACTGGCCAGCACATTGAAAAACCAGCGATCGTCAGGATTGTCGAGAGAGAGGTAATATTTCGGCTCGCCGCTGAAAGGGGTATCGGAATCACGATAATAATAGGCGCCCGACTCGGCACTGGTCACAAAAAAAGAATGACTGCTGAAGTCTTCTATAAAGCCTTCGCTCTCGCGAAACAGCAACGCCTTGTCTTGCTCCTCGTCTTCATTCTGCAACCATTGCTGCATCAATACCGAGTCGGCAAAACGCCGGGCCAGTGCCAGATCCCGAGACAAGGGCACCAGAATATTCTGCCGGTTAAGCTGCGTAAAATTACGGGCATACGCTTTACCAAAGTGCTCCTGCACCCCGGACATCAGATGCCAGCCAATGCCGCCGGCCGGAATAAAGGCCAACAGGCAGGCGATCAACAGCGCCCATATTGATTTAGCTCGCAGTCCCCTGCCCCAAATGGCCATCAGCGCCTTTTATCCTTATATCGCTCTTACTTACTCGAAGCCGTTATTGTTGACGCAACAACATCAAAACTCAATCCAATATCCGGAAAAAGCCTGCAAGCTGTGCCTGATTGTTTATTGTCGAGATAAGGTAACGTTATGGATCTGAAGAAAGGAGGAATAGAAACAGAGGGTATAATACGACAGGAAAACTGCCGCCGGGGGCGGCAGTCTATACACGGTGATCAGTCGATGATGTAGTCGACCACTTCCAGGCCGAAGCCGGACAACGCATGGTAGCGCTTGGGTGAGCTGAGCAGCTTCATCTTGCCGACACCCATGGCCTGCAGTATCTGCGAGCCGACGCCGACCCGGCGGGAAGTACCCTGGCGCTTGGCGCCTTCCGGCCGCTCGCCGCGATCCACCGCCTCGAACTGGCGCACCAGCGACAGCAGGTGATCCGGCGTTTCTTCCCGGCCGAGGATCACCAGCACGCCGCCTTCATCGGCGATGCGCGCCATCGACTTGCCCAGAGGCCAGGTGCGCGACGAGTGACGATCGGTCATCAGCACATCGGTGAACATGTCGTGAATGTGCACCCGTACCAACGCCGGTACCTCGGGCTTGATTTCGCCCTTTCTCAGCGCGAAATGCACCTGGTTGTCGATGGTGTCGCGAAAGGTCACCAGCTCGAAATCGCCGTATTCGGTGGGCAGGTTGCAGCGCGCCACCTGCTCGATGGTGGTTTCGTTCTGGTTACGATATTCGATCAGATCGGCGATGGTGCCGAGCTTGATGCCGTGCTGTTCGGCAAAGACTTCCAAATCCGGACGACGGGCCATGGTGCCGTCTTCGTTGAGGATCTCGACGATCACCGACGAAGCCTCAAGACCCGCCAGTCGGGCCAGATCACAACCCGCTTCGGTATGGCCGGCGCGGGTCAGCACGCCACCGTTTTGGGCCTTGAGCGGGAAAATATGCCCCGGCTGCACCAGATCGGACGGTTTGGCTTCCTTGGCCACGGCGGTCTGCACCGTATGGGCGCGATCGGCGGCGGAAATACCGGTGGTTACCCCTTCTGCGGCTTCGATCGACACGGTGAAGGCGGTGGAGAACTGCTCTGTGTTGCGGCTGACCATCTGGGGAATATCCAGCTGGCGGCAACGGGCTTCGGTCAGGGTCAGGCAAATCAACCCCCGGCCATACTTGGCCATGAAGTTGATGTCTTCCGGGCGCACATGCGCGGAGGCCATGATCAAGTCACCTTCGTTTTCCCGGTCTTCGTCATCCATCAGAATGACCATTTTGCCCTGACGGATATCGTCGATGATTTCCTGGGTACTGCTTAAAGCCATGGGGTTCTCCCTTGTTATCTAACGAGACCGCTATTTCACAAAACCGCTGGCGGCCAGGGTCGCCAGCGTCAGTCCGCCCTGTTGAGGCTCGGACGCAGCGGTCAGCAGGCGTTCAAGATAGCGGGCAATAATATCCACCTCAAGATTTACCTGGCGGCCGGGCCGCCAGTCGTCGAGGGTGGTTTCCTGTAATGTATGGGGCACCAGGGTCAGTTTAAAGGCCGCGCCGTCCACATCGTTCACCGTGAGGCTGATGCCGTCCACGGTAATGGAGCCCTTTTCGGCGATATAACGAGCCAATTCGGCTGGCGCCTCGACCCACAGCTCGATGCTTTTACCGAGTTGGGTGCGGCGGCGGATATGCCCCACCCCGTCCACATGGCCGGACACCATATGTCCGCCCAGCCGGCCGGTGGCCAGCAGGGCTTTTTCCAGATTGACCGCCTGCCCGCTGCGATAGCTGGCAAAGCCGGTGCGATCTATGGTTTCGCCGGACACATCCGCACAGTAGTAATCCGCGCCCAGCTCGGTCACGGTCAGGCAGACGCCGTTGGTGGCAATGGAGTCGCCAAGCTTCACGTCCGACAAGTCCAGCCGGGGGCAGAGAATGCGGATCACCGACTCATTACCCTGGCGGCAAATATCGGCCAGTACGCCTGTGGCTTCCACTATTCCGGTAAACATCAGTTTTTTACCCTTGCAGTCAATTTAAGATCGGTGCCGACCCGACGGCAGTCGCGCCACTCCAGTTGCGGTATCTGGTCCATGGCGGTCAGCTCAGGCAAGTCGAACAAGCCGCGGGCGGCTTCGCCCATCAGCTTGGGCGCCTGATACAGCACCAGTTCGTCGACCAGCGCCGCTCTCATCAGGGCGCCACAGAGGCGAGCCCCCGCCTCGACCCACAGATGGTTTATCTGGCGACGACCCAGCTCGGCCAGCAACAGCGGCAGGTCGAGCCGGCCATTGTCTGCCAGCGGCAGCACGCATTCTTCCACCTGTTCGCCGAAATCGCCGCTTGCCCGGCCGCGCAGCAACAATATCGTGCCGGGCAGGCCGAACAGTTTCAGACCCGGATGCAGCCGATTGCGGGTGTCGATAATGACCCGCAGCGGCTGGCGCAGCCGGCTTTGTTCATATTCTGTTTGTACCGACTCGGGCAGCTCACCCCAGCGCACATTGAGGCTGGCATCGTCGGCCAGTACCGTATCGGCACCAGAGAGGATGGCGCAACTCAGGGCGCGGTGGCGTTGCACGTCGCGGCGGGCGGCGGGGCCGGTAATCCACTTGCTCTCGCCGTTGGCCAGGGCGGTGCGACCGTCCAGGCTGGCGGCCAGCTTGACGGTAACAAACGGCAGACCGGTGCGCATACGATGCATGAAGCCGGTATTGACGGCCTCGGCCGCCTCACTCATTAAGCCAGCGTCGGCTTTGATGCCGGCATCAGTCAGCATGGCCAGGCCACGCCCTGCCACCCGGGGGTTCGGGTCCACCGAGGCTGCCACTACTCTGGCCACACCGGCGTCGATCAGTCCCTGGGCACAGGGGGGCGTACGACCATGATGGGAGCAGGGTTCGAGCGTCACATAGGCGGTTGCGCCCTTGGCTGCCTCGCCTGCCTGACGCAGGGCAAAGACCTCGGCGTGGGGGCCGCCGGCCTGCTGGTGATAGCCTTCGCCCACCAGGGTGCCGTTATGCACTATGACACAGCCCACCGAGGGGTTGGGGCTGGTGGTAAAACGCCCAAGCCGAGCCAGTTCAAGCGCCCTGGCCATCCAGCGCGCATCGTCGGAATTAAACACTCATTGCTCCAGTCGGGCTATTTCTTCGCCGAATTGGCGCAAGTCTTCAAAACAGCGATAAACGGAGGCAAAACGGATATAGGCGACCTTGTCGAGCTGCTTCAGCTCTTCCATCACCAGGTTGCCGATATGTTCGGATTTGACTTCCCGCTCACCGGTGGCGCGCAGCTGAGACATGATGCGGCTAACCGCCTGCTCGATAGACTCGGTACTGACCGGGCGTTTTTCCAGTGCCCGCTGCATGCCGGCTTCCAGCTTGTCTTCGTTGAAGGGCTCGCGAATACCGGTGGTCTTGATCACCCGCGGCATCACCAGCTCGGCGCTCTCGAAGGTGGTGAAGCGCTCTTTGCAGGCGTTGCATTCCCGCCGGCGGCGCACCTGCAATCCTTCCCCGACCAGACGAGAGTCGATGACCTTGGTTTCGGTTGCGAGACAGAAGGGACAGTGCATAGCGCCTCCGTGGGCTAAATTCGGCTGTTAGTGTAAATAAGCAGGCTACAGATTGCCAGAATGAAACACAGTTGTAAGCGTGAATATCGGGATTGGGGAATAGGGAATGGGGAATGGGGAATGGGGAATAGGGATAAAAAAAGGGACCGGGAACACAAGTCCCCGATCCCTAATCCCTAATCCCTAATCCCTAATCCCTAATCCCGATACGTGTTACGCATAAACCGGGTGACGACGGCAGATGTCCAGCACCTGCTCTTTCACGCGGGCGATGGTCGCTTCGTCGTTGATGTCGTCCAGCACATCACAGATCCAGCCCGCCAGTTCGCGTACGTCGGCTTCATTGAAACCACGACGGGTCACCGCCGGGGTACCGATACGAATACCGGAGGTCACGAACGGAGAGCGCGGGTCGTTCGGCACGGCGTTCTTGTTCACGGTGATGAAGGCACGGCCCAGGGCGGCGTCGGCTTCTTTACCGGTGATGCCCTTGTCGATCAGGTCGAGCAGGAACAGGTGGTTGTAAGTACCACCGGAAACCACCTTGTAGCCGCGCTGCTGAAAGGCATCGGCCATGGCCTGGGCGTTTTTCAGCACGCGGCCCTGGTATTCCTTGAACTCGGGCTCCAGCGCTTCCTTGAAGGCAACGGCCTTGGCGGCGATAACGTGCATCAGGGGACCGCCCTGACCACCGGGGAAGACGGCTGAGTTCAGCTTCTTCTCCAGCTCTTCGTTGTTGGCGGCAGACAGCACCAGACCGCCACGGGGGCCGGCCAGGGTCTTGTGGGTAGTGGTAGTGACCACGTGGGCGTGGGCGATGGGGCTCGGGTAGTGACCGGCTGCAATCAGACCGGCAACGTGGGCCATGTCCACCATGAACCAGGCACCGACCTTATCGGCGATTTCACGCATGCGCGCCCAGTCGACGATGCCGGAGAAGGCGGAGAAACCACCGATGATCATCTTCGGCTTGTGCTCAACCGCCAGACGCTCCATTTCTTCGTAATCGATCACGCCGGCTTCGTTGATGCCGTAAGGCACTATGTTGTACATCTTGCCGGAGAAGTTGGCGGGAGAGCCGTGAGTCAGGTGACCACCGTGGGCCAGGTTCATGCCCATGACGGTATCACCGGGCTTGACCAGCGCCATGAAGACGGCGGAGTTGGCCTGGGAGCCGGAGTGCGGCTGCACGTTGGCATAGGTAGCACCGAACAGCTGCTTGGCACGCTCGATGGCCAGTTCTTCGGCGATGTCGACATATTCACAGCCGCCATAGAAACGCTTGCCCGGGTAGCCTTCGGCATACTTGTTGGTCAGCTGGGAACCCTGAGCCTGCATCACGCGCGGGCTGGTGTAGTTCTCGGAAGCAATCAGTTCGATATGCTCTTCCTGACGCTGGGTTTCATCACAGATGGCCTGCCACAGCTGAGGATCATAATCGGCGATATTCATTTCACGCTTTAACATCCGTCTCTCCTGACTCACATGGGGGTGTTCACTGAAGTACCGAGTTTACCCTTAAGGCCGGGTTCGGCCTAGCCCCGGAACGCCAGTTAACAACATTTATTTATCTTTAAGTTGAAAATTTTACAAAAAGTTGAAGATTAAGCAACACTTTAAGACCCATCAATTCACCGACAGCCAGGGTAGATCTGGCCGTTAAACCCGATAGAATAGAGGTCTTTAGCCGGAACTTCGGCCCAAAGGCCGAGCCGCACCCAATCCGTCGTTGAGGATAATATGCAAGATTTCATGGTGACCTCGCACCGTCGAGCCGAGCTTTATCACTGGTTTACCGCCCTGTTTGCGGCCCCGCTGGTCGACGAGGAAATACGCGAGTTCGGGGGCTATGACATGCATGCCTTCCTGGACAGTCTGGCGACCCTGGACCCATTGCAAGACGCCACCGAGGCCTTTCGCCGGCAGGCAGGCAGGGTGCTGGAACTGGATCAGCCCGAGAGCGAGTTGAGCGAACATTACCAAAGGCTGTTTGGCGATGACTCGCTGCTCGATACGGCGTCCCTGGCCCAGCCAGAAGACGAGGCCATGATGCTGATGAGCATACTGCTGCATCAGCACGGCACCCGGCTGGAGGACGACGACCCGCTCAACGCCTGTAACCAGCTGGAGATGATGGCCACCCTCGCCCTGGCCGGTGCCGACGCCGACAACGAGACAGACCGTATCGCCCTGCTGGACCAGCAGCGGGAGCTGGCCAACCAGCTGCTGATCGACTGGCTGCCACCCTTCGCTAGCGCCTGCGAACAAAAAGACTCTTTTGGCTTCTATGCCGCCGCCGCCGGCCTGCTGCTTGCCATGTTCAGCATGGATATTCATTATCTTAATAATGTGGCCCAATAATGGCTTACAACAAGAACCGGAAAGCCGCCCCCTCGCCCCAGATTCAGGAAGAGGCCGAACGCATCGCCAAGGCGACCCAGCGTCCGGGGCAGACCAAGGAGCAGACCCGACTGATCAATCAGGGCATCCAGAAAGGCATAGAAGAATACAAGAAGCAGCACAAGGCCCGCGCTCGCGCCGCCGACAAGGCCAAAAAACAGCAGCTTCGTCAGCAGCACGATGATAACGACGAGACCTTTGAGCCGGAACCCGGGCCGGAGCCGACCACCGCCTCGTCCTGGCTACCCTGGTGGCTGCTTGCCCTGAGCTGGGCCGGCTTCGCACTTTATTGGTGGTGGCAACAGCCGGGCTGATGCTAGGGTCTGTTAACCGACAGGAGCAATCAATGGCATACCGCTTACCCGAACACAGGCACACGGTCTCCGGCCAGGAACGGCGTCTCGGCGTAGAGCTGGAACTCAACGGCCTGTCCCTGCCCCGGCTGGCCGAGCTGGTGGCCGAGCAACTGGAGGGCAGCCTGCGCCATTGCTCTGAATACGAAATTGAAATCGATACCCCGCTCGGCACCTTTCGGGCCGAGCTGGACTTCGACTACCTCAAACGGCTGGCCCGGGTTCAGCTTCGGCAACCGCCGGGTGAACTGGAGCTGGCCGCCACCGAACTGCTGGGCACCCTGGCCTTTCAGCTGGTGCCGCTGGAATTGGTGAGTCCGCCGTTGCCGCTTTCCCGACTAGATCAATTAACGCCGCTGTTTGAACGGCTGCGTGCCAACGGTGCCAAGGGCACCCGTCATGCCCTGCATTATGCCTTTGGTCTGCACCTGAATCCGGAGCTACCGGACACCGACAACCTCACCCTGCTGCGCTACTTCAAGGCCTATCTGTGTCTGCATGACTGGCTGGAGCAGCGGGAAGACATAGTCGCAGCCCGCAAGCTGTCGCCCTATATCCGCGGCTTTGCCAAAGATTACAGCCGCAAGGTGATCGACCTCGACTACTGGCCCGACTTGCGACAATTCAGCGAAGACTACCTGGCCGCCAACCCCAGCCGCAACCGCTCACTGGATCTGCTGCCCATCCTGGCCTGGCACAACGAGGCCCGGGTGAAAGAGGTGGTGCAGGACGACAAGGTCAACAAACGGCCGACACTGCACTACCGGCTGCCCAACTCCGATATCGACAATCCGTACTGGTCGCTGCAGCACGCCTGGTCCGGCTGGTTGCAGGTGGAAATGCTGGCCAACGATGAACGTCGGCTGGATCAGCTGTGCCGACACTATGCCGCCCACCTGGACAGCCTGACGCCGGATTTTCTCGATCCCTGGAAGAGCAAGGTCACGCCATGGCTCCGCTGATCGGTGTGACCGGCCCCGATAGTCGGCTGCCCTGGGCCTGGTGGGCCACCCGGCTGGCCATTTTTATAGCCGGTGGCCGGGCGCAGCGGCTGACGCCCTCCACCTTTCAACCTCACAAGCGGGACAAGCTGCAGGGGTTGATCATCGGCGGCGGCGACGATATCGACGCCGCCCTCTATGGCGAAGACACCGGCCGGGCACCCGCCGATCCCGAGCGAGACGCCTTCGAAATAGAGCTGATCGAGCATGCGCTGGACACTCAATTGCCGCTGCTCGGCATCTGCCGCGGCGCCCAGCTGATTAACGTGGTGCTGGGTGGCTCCCTGCATTCGGATATCCGGCCGCTGCGTCGTCACACCTCCAACCGCCGTACCCCCTTGCCACGCAAGACCGCCATCGGCTATGGCCAGGGCCGGCTGCATGGCATCATTCGCCGGCCTCGCTGGCGCATCAACAGCCTGCATCATCAGGCGGTGGACCGGCTGGGTGTCGGCCTGACGGTGGCGGCCCGGGATCTGGACGGCTTCGTGCAGGCCATCGAGAATCGGGGCGAGCACTATATGCTGGGGGTGCAGTGGCATCCGGAATACCTGCCCTATCTCGACCACCAGCGCGCCATCTTCCGCACTCTGGTCCGGCTCGCCCAAGCCGCCCGCCCCGAGCGGCTTTATCCTTGAGTACATGATGCTTGATTATCTGATTGTCTTTGCCAGCAGCCTGCTCGCCGCCACCATAGCGCCCTTTTATTCCGAGGTGGTGCTGGCGGCAGTGCTGACCCGCCAGCCCGATGCGGTGGTGCTGCTGTGGGCCCTGGCCAGCGTCGGCAACACCCTGGGCTCTGTGGTGAACTGGTGGCTGGGTAAATACCTGCTGCATTACAAACACAAACGCTGGTTTCCCATCAAGGACAAGCAATTGGAACGCGCCCAACGCGGGTTTCAGCGTTTCGGCGTCTGGTCGCTGCTGCTGGCCTGGGCGCCGGTAGGGGGCGACGCCCTCACCTTTATCGCCGGCATCATGAAAGTCCGCCTGCTGCCTTTCATCCTGCTGGTATTTATCGGCAAGTCAGTACGCTATCTCATCGTCATCTATTTCGCCGAGCGGTTTTTGCTGTAGCTAAAACACGGATGAATCTCGATTATCCGCCGTTACACTGCGATACAAACCGGTAACATGCCCACCCGGATTATGCTAGAAATGTAACCTGGCTAGCCGAAAGTCTAATTGAGCATGGCGACCATCTGCGTCACCTTGTTACACAATGGTTATTGGATATACCCCAAGGAGCGGAATAATGAGTGAAGTCAAGGTTCATCCCGTCATGGCACAGTTTGCCGAACATGCCCTGATAGACGATGCGGGTTATCAGCGCATGTATCAGGAGTCCATCGAAAACCCGGACAAGTTCTGGGGTGAACAGGGCAAGCAGGTAGACTGGATCAAACCCTATACAAAGGTGAAGAACACCTCTTACGATCCCGGCCACATCAGCATCAAATGGTTTGAAGACGGTACTCTTAATCTGTCCGCCAACTGCATCGACCGGCACCTGGCCACCAAGGCCGACGAGGTCGCCATCATCTGGGAAGGCGACAGCCCGGACGACGACAAAAAAGTCACCTATCGCGAACTGCACGAGCAGGTGTGCCGCTTTGCCAACGTATTGAAAGCCCAGGGCGTGAAAAAAGGCGACGTGGTCAGCATCTATATGCCCATGGTGGTAGAAGCCGCCGTGGCCATGCTGGCCTGTGCCCGCATCGGCGCAGTGCATTCGGTGGTATTCGGTGGTTTCTCTCCCGACGCCCTGGCCAGCCGCGTCATCGACTCCGAGGCCAAACTGGTAATCACCGCCGACGAAGGCCTGCGTGGTGGCCGTACCGTCGCCCTCAAGGCCAATGTAGACGCCGCCCTGGCCAAACCCGGCGTCAGCCAGGACTGCAAAGTCATCGTCTATCGCCGCACCGGTGGTGACGTGGCCTGGTTTGAAAACCGTGATATCTGGTGGCACGAAGCCACGGCCAAGGTCAGCGCCGAGTGCCCGCCCACCGAGATGAACGCCGAAGATCCGCTGTTCATCCTCTATACCTCCGGCTCTACCGGCACTCCCAAGGGCGTGTTGCACACCACCGGCGGTTACCTGGTGTATGCGGCCATGACCTTCAAATACATTTTCGACTACCACGAGGGTGATGTGCACTGGTGTACCGCCGACGTCGGCTGGGTCACCGGCCACACTTACATTCTTTATGGACCGCTGGCCAACGGTGCCACCACCCTGATGTTTGAGGGCGTGCCCAACTACCCCAAGACCAACCGCATGGCGCAGATCGTCGACAAGCATCAGGTCAATATTCTTTATACCGCGCCCACCGCCATCCGCGCCTTCATGGCCAAGGGTGACGAGGCAGTGGAAGGCACCAGCCGCGCCAGCCTGCGCGTGCTGGGCTCGGTAGGCGAGCCCATCAACCCGGAAGCCTGGGAATGGTACTACCGGGTGATCGGTGACGAGCGCTGCCCCATCGTCGATACCTGGTGGCAGACCGAGACCGGCGGCATTCTTATCTGCCCGCTGCCCGGCGCCACCCTGCTTAAAGCAGGCTCCGCCACCCGCCCCTTCTTCGGTGTGCAGCCGGCGCTGGTGGACGGTGAAGGCACAGTGCTGGACGGCGTGACCGACGGCAACCTGGTGATCCTGGACTCCTGGCCGGGTCAGATGCGCACCATCTTCGGTGATCACGACCGCTTCGAGCAGACCTATTTTTCCACCTTCCCCGGCACCTATTTCAGTGGTGACGGCGCCCGTCGTGACGAAGACGGTTATTACTGGATCACCGGCCGGGTGGACGATGTGCTGAACGTGTCCGGTCACCGTATGGGCACCGCCGAGATCGAATCGGCCCTGGTGGCGCATCCAAAAATAGCCGAAGCGGCGGTGGTTGGCGTGCCGCACGACATCAAAGGCCAGGGCATCTACGCCTACGTCACCCTCAACTCCGGCGAAGTCCCCTCCGCCGAGCTGCATAAAGAGGTGAAAGACTGGGTACGCAAGGAAATCGGCCCCATTGCCACCCCGGACATCATCCACTGGGCCGAAGGTCTGCCCAAGACCCGCTCCGGCAAGATCATGCGTCGCATACTACGCAAGATTGCCACCGGCGACACAGGCTCTCTGGGCGATACCTCCACCCTGGCCGATCCGGCCGTAGTCGACCGTCTGATCGAGGAACGCAGCCGCGTCGCCTGATCGAGGCAGCCAGACAGATAAAACGCCGCCTTCGGGCGGCGTTTTTGTTTAGGCCGTCTGCTCTGCCCTCTTAGTGTAGAAGCATGTTAATGACCGAAAATGTCGCACTGGATGTCGTACAAACCGCCAAAGCGCGCTACATGGCGTCTTGGCACCCTGCTCCCGACGGCGCTCCTTGTCGGCATCAGCAGTCTGTTACCGGGCTTTAACCTGCAATCAGTGATTAGACCAGTAAATTGCTGCCAATTTTCACGAAATCACTATAATTGACCGGTCTGGGTCGAGCCGTACGATTTTATTTGCCAGAAATGGGTAAAAACGGCTAGTCTCCATGTTGCTCGATGAGAACACCGCAAGATTGCCGAGGATTGCTGCACAATGACCGATAAATACCGAATTCTGTTGCTGAACGGACCCAACCTAAATCTATTGGGTCAGCGCGAACCCGGCATCTATGGCCAGAACAGCCTGAACGACATCGTAGCTCGTCTGACCGAACAGGCAGCCGAACGCGATATCGAACTCAGTCACCTGCAATCCAATGCGGAACATCAACTGATCGACGCCATCCACCAAGCCTATGGCAAGCAGGATTTTATCATCATCAATCCCGCCGCCTTCACGCACACCAGCGTCGCCATTCGTGATGCCCTGCTGGGGGTTAATATCCCCTTTATCGAGGTGCATCTGTCGAATGTGCATGCCCGTGAACCTTTCCGCCATCATTCTTACCTGGCCGACAAGGCGACAGGTGTGATCTGTGGCTTTGGCGCCGATGGTTACGAATTTGCCCTGGAAGCGGCGGCACGTCATCTGACCCGTCGTTAACCCTCAGCACAGTACTAACATAACAAGAGAACGCTCATGGATATTCGTAAAATCAAAAAACTGATCGAACTGGTAGAAGAATCCGGCATCGCCGAGCTGGAAATTTCCGAAGGTGAAGAGTCCGTTCGCATCAGCCGTTACGGTAACCCCGGCCAGGCTATGCAGCCCCAATACCAGCAGATTCAAGCCGCTCCGGCACCGGCCGCCCCCATGGCTGCCGCGCTGGCACCAGCTGCTGCAGAAGCCGCCGCTCCTGCCATCAGTGGTCATGTGATGCGTTCCCCCATGGTCGGTACCTTCTACCGTGCCTCCAGCCCCGGCGCCAAGAACTTTGCCGAAGTGGGCCAGACCGTCAATGTCGGTGACACCCTGTGCATCGTTGAAGCCATGAAGATGATGAACCAGATCGAAGCCGACAAGTCCGGCGTGATCAAGGCCATCCTGATCGACAACGGCCAGCCGGTCGAGTTCGACGAGCCGCTGTTCATCATCGAATAAGGAATTCTCATGCTGGATAAAGTAGTCATCGCCAACCGCGGTGAAATTGCCCTGCGGATCCTGCGCGCCTGCAAAGAGCTCGGGATCAAAACGGTTGCGGTGCACTCCACCGCCGACCGTGAGCTCAAGCATGTACTGCTGGCAGACGAGTCCATCTGTATTGGTGGCAATCAGTCCCATCAGTCATACCTGAACATTCCCTCCATCATCGCCGCTGCCGAAGTGACCGATGCGGTGGCGATTCACCCCGGTTACGGCTTTCTGGCAGAAAATGCCGACTTTGCCGACCAGGTTGAAAAATCGGGTTTCATCTTCATTGGTCCCACCGGTGATACCATTCGCCTGATGGGCGATAAAGTGTCGGCCATTGCCGCCATGAAGAAGGCCGGCGTACCTTGCGTACCCGGTTCCGACGGCCCCATAGGCAACGACGCCAAGAAGAACGCCGCCATTGCCAAGCGCATCGGTTACCCGGTGATCATCAAGGCCGCCGGTGGTGGCGGCGGTCGCGGTATGCGCGTGGTTCGCAACGAAAGCGAACTGGAAAACTCCATCGCCATGACCAAGGCCGAGGCCGGTGCCGCCTTCAACAACGACATGGTTTACATGGAGAAATTCCTGGAAAACCCGCGTCATGTCGAAGTTCAGATCCTCGCAGATGGCCAGGGCAAGGCCATTCACCTGGGCGAGCGGGACTGTTCCATGCAGCGTCGCCACCAGAAGGTAGTGGAAGAAGCTCCGGCGCCGGGCATTACCGCCGAAATGCGCAAGTTTATCGGTGAACGCTGCTGCCGCGCCTGTATCGATATCAGTTATCGCGGTGCCGGTACTTTCGAATTTCTCTACGAAAACGGCGAGTTCTATTTCATCGAAATGAACACCCGTATTCAGGTGGAACATACGATCACCGAAATGGTCACCGGAGTGGACCTGATCAAGGAACAGCTGCGCATCGCCGCCGGTCAACCGCTGTCCATCACCCAGGATCAGGTGACGGTTCATGGCCATGCCATCGAGTGCCGGATCAACGCCGAAGATCCGCAGACCTTCGTGCCGAGCCCGGGCAAAATCACCCTGTTCCATTCTCCGGGTGGTCTGGGTGTACGCTGGGATTCGCACATTTATGCCGGCTACAAGGTCCCGCCCTACTACGACTCCATGATCGGCAAGCTAATCTGCTACGGCGAAAATCGCGACATCGCGATCGCCCGCATGACGCACGCGCTGAACGAGCTGGTCATCGAAGGCATCAAGACCAATGTACCGCTGCATAAAGCAATCATGAGTGATGAAAATTTCCGCAACGGCGGCACCAATATTCATTATCTCGAGAAGAAGCTGGGTCTGTAAGACACCGCTACTGCTGATTGAAAACGGCGCCTTCGGGCGCCGTTTTTGTTTTTTCCTCTCACCGTTCTTTGCCGTTAGAATAGCGCCTCAAAGCCCACCTGAAGAGAGACCGTATGACAATCCATCGCATCAACCCCTGCCAACGCTGGTCCGACATTACCGTATTCAACGGCATCGCCCATTTCGTCGAAGTACCCGAGTCCGACCTCGACGCCGACATCCAGGGCCAGACCACCCAGATCTTCGCCCAGGCCGAGCAGGCGCTGGCCAAAATCAACAGCGACAAGGGCCGCCTGCTGTCGGTCACCATTTATCTCACCGACTTCGCCAACCTGCCCGCCTTCAATGCGGTGTGGGACGCCTGGTTCGAATCCGGCACGGCCCCCAGCCGCGCCTGCGTCAAGGCGGAGCTGGCCAACCCCCGCTATCTGGTCGAGCTGGCCTTCGTGGCCGCCGCCGGTGATGATTACGCCTCCTGACGAAACAAGCGGCGGCAAGAGTCAGGTATCCGCTCTTGCCGCCACCGAAGGGGCATTGCACATTGATTCCGGTCAGTCCCCGCTGTTATCCTCCGGCCCCTTCTTCCGGGAAATCAAAGATGACCAATATCGTATCCATCGCCCGCCGGGAAGCCACCTTGAGCGTGGCGTTGGCGGTGCTGTATCTGGGTGGCTGGTGGCTGAGCGCCTACACTGTGCCGCCCACGCTGATGCTGGGCGGCTGGCCGTTGTGGTTTGTGCTGAGCTGCCTGTTCAACCCCTTGCTGTTTATCGTGCTCTGCGTGCTGATGGTGCGCTACTGCTTTAAAAACGTAGCTTTAGACAGCCCCGAGCCGGATAAGAAGAACAGCCCCAGGCCGGGAGAACAGCCATGAACCTTGAACTGATGATCCCGCTGGCGTGCTACCTGACCGTCATGATCGGGCTGGGCTTCTGGCTGAGCCGCCGCCCACAGCAAGGCAGCTTCGTGCAGGACTATTTTCTCGGCAACCGTTCCATGGGCGGCTTTGTGCTGGCCATGACCATGGTGGCCACCTATGCCTCCGCCTCCTCCTTCATCGGCGGGCCCGGTGCCGCCTACCGAATGGGACTGGGCTGGGTGCTGCTGGCCATGATACAGGTGCCGACCGTCTGGTTGACCCTGGGGGTGCTGGGCAAACAGTTCGCCCATATCGCCCGTCGGGTCAATGCGCTCACCATCAACGACATGCTCTATGCCCGCTATCGCAGTCCGCTGGTGGTGATACTGGCGGCATTAGGCCTGCTCGCCGCCTTTGTCGCCACCATGGTAGTGCAGTTTATCGGCGGCGCCCGGCTGCTGGAAACCGTGACCGGCCTGCCCTATCAGGGGGGCCTCATCATCTTTGCCACCACAGTGCTGCTCTACACCCTGATTGGCGGCTTTAGGGCCGTGGTGGTCACAGATGCGATTCAGGGCGTACTGATGCTGCTGGGGACCATAGTGCTGCTGGTCGGCGTATTGCATGCGGGTGGTGGCGCCAGCGCCATGTTCACCGCCCTGGCCGAGATTGATCCCGAGCTAGTACAACCCCGCGGGCCGGACGGCTTCCTGAGCACCAGCTTCATGCTGTCGTTCTGGGTGCTGGTCTGCTTTGGCGTCATCGGCCTGCCCCATTCGGCAGTACGCTGCCTGGCCTATAAAGACAGCAAGGCCATGCACAGAGGCATTATCATCGGTACCCTGGTCGGCGCCCTGCTGATGTTCGGCATGCACTTCGCCGGTGCCCTGGGCCGGGTGCTGTTGCCCGAGCTCTCGGTACCCGACAAGGTAATGCCAACCCTGATGCTGACGGTGCTGCCGCCCATCGTCGCCGGGCTCTTTCTGGCCGGGCCCATGGCCGCCATCATGTCGACCATCGACTCCCAGTTGATTCAGGCCTCCGCCACCCTGGTAAAAGACCTGTACCTCAACTACCTGAGCCGCACGCCGCCCTCGCCCACCGCCATCAAGCGCGCCAGCCGACTGGTCACTCTGGTGCTGGGGCTTGTCGTGCTGTGGGCGGCCCTGAGCCCGCCGGACATGATCATCTGGCTCAATCTGCTGGCCTTTGGCGCCCTGCAGGCCATCTTCTTCTGGCCACTCGTGCTGGGCCTGTACTGGTGGCGGGGTAACGCCACCGGGGCCCTGGCCTCCATGGTAACCGGCGCCCTCTGCTACGGCCTGCTGACCACCTTCGGTATCAAGCCTTTGGGCTTGCACGCCATCGTGCCCAGCCTGACCCTGTCGGGTCTGGCCTATGTGTTCGGCTCGCTGTTGACTGCGCCACCCACCGCCGAGGTGCGCCAGCTGTTCGGTCGCGACTAACTTCAGGCTACGGATACAGACGCTGGTCGGTGCTCCGGAGGCAACACAGCCGCCGCCCACGACACGCCATGACCCCATCCTTGGGGGCTCGGAAATGCCATCCATGGCATTTCACGGTCGTGGGAGGTCGTCTCTGTTGCCTCTTCCTCAGCTCCGAGTTGCCGGCAGACAGCGCCTACAGGCGACTCTGCCACATCAAGGAGGACAAAGGGATCTGCTCAGCCGACCTTCCGTTTCAGGGATGAAACGGAGAGCGTAGATGGGGCGAGCTTGTCTCGCCATGACGAGCTGTATCAGCCTGACCGAATATCCAGTGAATGTTCGCAGCAGGTTGAAAAGTGAGTGTCATGTCATACAGCGAGTCGGCGGAGCGGGCCCTTTGGCCGATATGTGACCCTTAGCCAGAAACTGTGCTGTATTATTTATGACTGACATACAAGCTCTGGTCTGCCCGCCAACAGGACAGCGGACCAGGTCGATGTTAGAATCTCCACTTTACCGTTTGATGAAGCCTCGCCATGCCCTGGATACAAATTCGCATTAACGCCACCGAAAAAACCGCCGACAAGGTCAGCAACATGCTGCTGGGACGCGGTGCTCAGGCGGTGACCTACATGGACGCCGAAGACAAACCGGTATTCGAACCCCTGCCCGGCGAAACCCTGCTGTGGGACGACACCGTAGTGGTGGGCATGTTTGATGCCGAAACCGATCCGGCCCCCGTTATCGACTTTCTGAAAAAGTTCTATCGCAAGGATCTGACCTACAAGGTAGAACAGCTGGAAGACAAGGACTGGGTGCGCGAGTGGATGGACAGCTTCCATCCCATGCGCTTCGGCCAGCGGCTGTGGATTTGCCCCAGCTGGCGCGATGTGCCGGACCCCACCGCGGTCAACGTGATGCTGGATCCGGGCCTGGCCTTCGGCACCGGCACCCACCCCACCACGGCCCTGTGTCTGGAATGGCTCGACGGCCAGGATCTGAACGATAAAACCGTGATCGACTTCGGCTGTGGCTCCGGCATTCTGGCGCTGGCGGCACTCAAGCTCGGTGCCAAAGAGGTGATCGGCATCGACATCGATCCCCAGGCGCTGCTGGCCAGCCGCGACAACGCCGAACGCAACGGCGTGTCCGACCGGCTGAGCGTTTACCTGCCCCAGGATCAGCCCGACGGCCTCAAGGCCGATGTGGTGGTCGCCAACATACTGGCCGGCCCACTCAAGGAACTGTCACCGCTGATAAGCAATCTGGTCAAGCCCGGCGGCAAGCTGGCGCTGTCCGGCATCCTCGAAAGTCAGGCCGAGGGCCTGAATCAGGTCTACGAGCAGTGGTTTAACATGGACAGCCCCGAGCTGCGCGAAGACTGGGCCCGGCTCAGCGGTATCAAGCGATAAGCAGCAACCGCTTATCGACAAGGCTCCTGCGGGAGCCTTTTTCATTCCCGTACAGCACAGGATCAAGGGCACCGGCAGGCCAGACATGACGTATAAACCTGCGCAGTACGAAATGGTACCAAATGGGAACATTTGGCCGATACCCGGATAAAACCGCTGAAAATCACAATTTGAACGGGCTCCATACCAGAGCGGGCCGGCGCAAACAACGCCATAAAGCCCGCTGAAACGCCCTGAAACTGCATAAAAAATGCACCAGCGTATTGACTTATAAAAAATTATGCGCCGCTCAATTTGTGACCTTTTCAGCCTCTTAAAAAATGCGTAAGATACGCGACCCTGAGCCGAGATAGCCGTATCCTCATGGAAATTGGTCCTTACAAATTGTCTACACCCCTGCTGGTGGCACCGATGGCCGGAGTAACCGACAGGCCCTTCCGTACCCTGTGCCTGCGCATGGGAGCCGGAATGGCAGTGTCGGAAATGATGTCGTCCAACCCCAGGGTGTGGCAGTCCGAAAAGTCCCTTCGACGTATGGATCATGAAGGGGAAACGGGTATCCGATCCGTCCAGATTGCAGGGGCAGATCCGGTGTTGATGGCCGAGGCGGCCCGGTTCAATGTGGACCAGGGCGCGCAGATTATCGACATCAACATGGGCTGCCCGGCAAAGAAGGTAAACAAGAAGATGGCGGGGTCTGCCCTGCTGCAATTCCCGGAGCTGGTGCAAGAAATTGTCAGCGCCGTGGTGAATGCAGTAACGGTTCCGGTCACCCTGAAAATTCGTACCGGCTGGGATCCGGACAACCGTAACGGCGTGCACATTGCGCGTATCGCCGAAGATAACGGTATCCGGGCTCTCGCCGTGCATGGCCGCACGCGGGCCTGCATGTACAGGGGTGAGGCGGAATACGACACCATCAGAGCAGTAAAACAAGCCGTCTCTATTCCCGTGATAGCCAACGGGGATATCGACAGCCCGGAAAAGGCGCGTTTTGTACTGGATTATACCGGCGCCGATGCCATCATGATTGGCCGGGCTGCACAGGGACGGCCGTGGATTTTTAGAGAAATCCGCCACTATCTTGAACAGGGTACTACTCCCGCACCGCTTCCCAAGGACCAGGAGCGGGCGATGATCCGGGAACATGTTGCCGCACTACACGCGTTTTATGGTGAGGTAATGGGCGTAAGGATTGCCCGGAAACATGTGGGGTGGTATCTGCAAGGCAGTGATGCGGGCCGTGACTTTCGCAGTGATTTCAACGCTCTCGACGAGGCTGGGCACCAGCTCGACTCGTTGGAGCAGTATTTCGCGAATATAGCTTAACGAACAAAAGAAGAGCCGACTGAATTATGTTCGAACAAACTACGACTTCTGATGCACTGGTTACTACCACTAAATCTCCGACTTCCGAGCAGCCCACTCAGCGCCCGCTGCGCAACTCGGTCGATCAGGCCCTGCGCAATTACCTGTCCCAGCTTAATGGACAGGAAGTAACCGAGTTGTATGAGTTGGTCCTCGCCGAAGTCGAAGCCCCCATGCTGGACGTGATCATGCAGTACACCCGCGGCAACCAGACCCGCGCTGCCAACATGATGGGCATCAACCGCGGCACCCTGCGCAAGAAGCTCAAAAAGTACGGCATGAACTAGTTAACACATTGAATTTAAAGGCGTTAACCTGTATGGGTTAGCGCCTTTTTTGTTTTCCTGACGGGTACCATTTGCGGCTCATTTCTCCCGCAAGCCCGACCTTTTCCCTTCGAGCCTCTCCCCTGTCCTTTTTTTCGGCAATCCGACCTAGACTGATGATTGCGGGATAACAAAACAAGGACGAACCCCATGGTCAAGGGCAAGCGCAGACAATCCGGTATTACCACGGTTGAATATGCTATCGCCGGTGCTCTGATAACCCTGCTGGTGGCTGCCAGCTTTTCCGGCCTGGGAAAGACTGTGGGCGAGACCCTGATGGATCTGGCGGTAACTATTCAGCAGATCCATGATAACGGCAGTGATAACGGCAGCGGTGACGGCAGCGGTGACGACCCAGGCGCCTCCGGGGATGGGACAGTAGCCGGGGGGAGTGGCAGCGGTTCCGGCGGCGGCGACCCGGCCGCTGGCTCCGGCACGAGCGGCGGCAGCAATCCGACCACCGGCTCCGGCACGGGTGGCAGCAATACTCCGACCACCGACTCTGGCACCGGCGGCGGCAATAACCCGGCCAATGGCTCCGACTTAGCTGGCAGTAATACCCCGACCACCGGCTCCAGCACGGGCGGCGATAATACTCCGACCACCGGCTCCGGCACGGGCGACGGTAATCCCCCGACCGCCGGCTTCGACACGGCTGACAGTAACAGCTCTGGCTCTAATGGTGCCGCTGCATCAACTGGCGGTTCACCCCCCGGTAGCAACGATGCGGATGCAAGCAACGGCGCTTCCGGCGCACTTTTATCGGAGGATAGCTCCGGCTATTTGGTATCGGAGGATAGCTCCGGCTATTTGGTATCGGAGGATAGCTCCGGCTATTTGGGCAACGGCTCTGTAGCTGACGATGCCCTGGCCAATACATCAGTGGTGCCGGAGGGAACAAATCGCCGCCATAGTACGGCAGTCGCCGAGAGCAGTACTGGCGGTAATGACTCCGAGAAGACAGCCCAGGCTGGTATTACAGGGCAGGCCTCCGGCTCTCCCGCCACTCTCTGGCTGCTTTTACTGCCGGTCTTGCTCCTGGCATGGTGGCTGTATCGCAGCCGAAAGAAAAGACGCTCCCTGCCTGAATAAAGCCCCTTACAGCCACGACATGAACCCTACAAGATTACCGATGAGCCAGTTTTAGAGGTCTCATCGGCATCGGAGGGGTTCTTATCGCAACAAAGCAAAATCGCGGTAACACCCTTTCCAAGTCGAAGCGCCGGTTAAAGCGGTAGCAGAACTCGGTCAGATACCGAGGAAGATGTTTGTGGAAGATTGCATGGTAAGCTTCCCCGATATCATTTTTCACATTCCCAATTGTTGTATTCATGCGGATCTTTAGTTTACCCACTGATCCCCTTGCCAATCAGGCTATTCACAGCATGCCAGGCCAATACAAACCAAACCGGGTCTCGAACAAAACCCCTACCAGTCAAAAGCAGAAAATGATGAGTGCAAGCGGTGTCTATTAGCTTGTCATGTTCCCCTGCCCTGTGGGACAATTTACGCGCACAACTTGCCCATTTAGTACGCAGGTTCAATAAAAGGCAAAGCCGTTGAAAGATGGTGACGCAAAGTTTCTGGCCTAATGAGTTCGCTCTATGGCAGCAGAGCTACAGAAGAGCCTGAGGACGTCCGGATATTCCCATCGTTTTATCGCCTCTTTTCCCCCTTCTGCAGCCTCTTGTCGTGACCAAACACCTCTACATTCTGAACGCACGCAGGTAGCATTATATGACATTGCACAAGGGATCGATGGCCTCACATTTCTTAATGGTCAACCTGGTACGGGTGCTGATCGGCGTGGTGGTGGTCGCAAGCGTCATGTACAGCACCAACGCCATCCTCAAGGCCAATGCAAAGCTGGGTGACCACAACGCAGGCCTGCATCATACCCTGACAGTGCACGGGCTGACCCGCTCCCTGGTCATCAATGCCCAGGGTTTTTTAAGTACCGGCGACAAGATGTTTTATGACACCTTTTACGAGGGCCGTAAAAATCTCTCTCAGGAACTGGAGTTGTTGCAACAGCTCTGGTTCGAACAGCCGGAAAAACTGACTCGTCTGGCCGAAATAAGGGAACTGACCTATGACTGGATTACCCATGAGGTCGAGCCCAATATCGCCCTGCGCGAAGCCATGCCAGTGCAACGAAACAAGGAAATGACGCAGCAGATCCTGATTAACAGCCTGCGTCTGAACAACTCCCTGTTGGGACAAATAAAAACCAAACTGGCCATTCTGGAAGAGGCAGAAAAGCGACAGTTGCAAGAACAGCTGCAGCAGGTCAAAGACACCACCGAATCGGCCAGCACGGGATTTATCATCAGCGCCCTGATCCTCATCGTATCGGGAGTCGGGTTGTCGCTGTTTGCGACCATGGGGATCACCCGGCGCATGAAGCGCCTGGTCAAGGCAGGCAGAAAGCTTGAACAGGGCGATCTCGGTGTCGATGTCGAAATAGACTCGAATGATGAAACCGGCTCCCTCGCTCATACCTTCAATCAGATGATACAGCGTCTGCGCCATGTGGAAGCCGTCGCCACCGCCACGGCGGCAGAAGACTTCTCCAAAAAGGTACAGGTACTGGGTGAAAAAGATCAGCTGGCAATATCCGTCAACAAGATGTCCGACAGCCTGAAACACCTGGCCACCGACCGCAAGGAACAGGACTGGCTGAAATCGGGGCTGGCCGAACTGCATTACAAGATGCGCAGCGAACATGAGCTGATCTCCCTGACCCAGCTGGTGATGACCTACCTGGCCAATTATCTCAAGGCCCAGGTCGGGGTCTGCTATCTGGCGGAAGGAGAACGGCTGCAGCTGATCACCAGCTATGCCTACAAAAAGCGCAACAGCAGCGATAACGAATTCCGCTTCGGCGAAGGGCTGATCGGACAGGCCGCCCTGGAACAACAGAGCATTCTCTACAGCCAGATGCCTGACGAACAGCAACAGCTGTTAACCATCAATAGCGGCATGGGCGAGTCTCAGCCGGGAGACGTCATTGTGCTGCCGCTGATCCATGAAAACAGGGTCGAGGCCGTGCTGGCGCTGGGTGTGAACCGCCGTTATTCCGAGATTGAACTGGAGTTTCTCGAGCAGGTAACCCACAGCATCGCCATCAGTATCCATGTAACCCGCACTCAGCAACAGCTGGTTCAGCTGCTGGAAGAGTCCAAGCAACAGTCGGAAGAGCTGCAGACCCAGCAGGAAGAACTGAAAGCCGCCAATGAAGAGCTGGAAGAACATGCCGAGATGCTGGTCAAGTCGGAAGCTTCCCTGCGCAGCAAGGGTGAAGAGCTGCAACAGCTGAATAGCGAGCTGGAAGAACGCACCGAGGAGCTGGAGCGCAAGCGAATCGAAACCGAAGAAAAGAATCGCGATATCGAGCTGGCCAAGCAGGCGGTGGAAGTTCAGGCGCGTAACCTGTCCAGAGCCAGCCAGTACAAGTCCGAATTCCTGGCCAATATGTCCCATGAATTGCGCACCCCGCTCAACAGCCTGCTCATCCTTTCCCAGTCGCTGTCCCATAACCGCCAGGGCAACCTGACCGAAGAACAGCAGGAAGATGCCAGGGTGATTTATCAGGGCGGCAAGTCCCTGCTCGGCCTGATCAACGACATTCTGGATCTGTCCAAGGTGGAGGCCGGAAAACTGGACATTCACTTCGAGCAGATGCCCCTCGATACCCTGCTCGATAACCTGCGCGCCCAGTTCAGCCCCGTCGCCGCCGACAAGGGCATCGAGCTTGTCCTGGAAAAAGCCTCCGGGCTCCCCGCCAGCATCTCCAGCGATCTGCTGCGCGTCGAGCAGGTGATGCGCAACCTGCTGTCCAACGGCCTCAAGTTTACCCCGCAAGGTTCGGTGCGCCTGAAGGTACACAAACCCGAGCCAGCGGTTCAATTCAATAATCCGGCCCTGAAACCGGGACAGGTACTCGCCTTTGCGGTGATCGACACCGGCATCGGCATTGCGGCCGATAAACAGCAGGGGGTGTTTGAAGCCTTCCAGCAGGGAGATGGCTCCACCAGCCGGGTCTATGGAGGCACCGGACTGGGATTGACCATTTCCCGGGAGCTGGTCAGACTGCTGGGCGGAGAAATTCAGCTGCAGAGTGAAGAAGGCCAGGGCAGCACCTTTACCCTGTATCTGCCGCTGGATGGCCAGTCGGTGCAGCCACAACCCCTGCCTGCCGGCGAGCAGGACAAGCCTTATGTACCCTTCGAGCGCTTTGCCAGTACTTCTTCGCCAGCCAGGGAAAAAACCCCTCAGGTCACCACCGTCATACCGGCTCAGCCCATGGCCTCAGAGCAGAAGAGAGCGTCACCGCCAGCCGCAGCCCCCGTCAACCAGACACCCCAGGCGCAGCCATCCGACGATCGGGATAGTCTGTCTCCGGGAGACAAGTCGGTGCTGATCATCGAAGACGATCCTGCCTTTGCCAAGATACTGATCGATCTTTCCCGCAAGAAGGGCTATCAGTGCCTGGCCTCCCTGACCGGCAGCGCCGGCCTGCAACTGGCAGAAGAATACCAGCCCAGTGCCATTCTCCTGGACCTGGGTCTGCCCGATATCGGGGGCCGTCAGGTGCTGGAGCAGCTCAAGCAGAACATCAAGACCCGTCATATCCCGGTGCATATACTGTCGGCCGAAGATAAAAACAACGAGGTACTGCAGATGGGTGCCGTGGGTTTCCTGACCAAACCGGTGTCGGGAGAAGAAATCCAGGCCCTGTTCGGCAAGATGGAGTCCCTGTTGCAGGCGTCGATCAAACAGGTATTGCTGGTGGAGGACGACAGTCATAACCGTCTGGCGATTACCCGGCTGATTGCCAACAAGGATGTGGAGATCTGCGCGGTCAGCACCGGCCGGGAAGCCTATGACAAGCTGGCGACCGGCGGCTTCGATTGTGTGATCCTGGATCTGACCCTGCCCGACATCAGCGGCTTCGAGCTACTCAACCAACTCAGCCAGAATAAAGAAATCGCCCTGCCGCCCATCGTGGTCTACACAGGCCGGGAACTGACAACCGAGGAATACAAGGAGCTGAGTGAATACACCAGCAGTATCGTGATCAAGGGCGTCAGCTCCCCGGAACGCCTGCTCGATGAAACCACCCTGTTCCTGCACAGCGTGGAGTCTTCCCTGCCGCTCAATCAGCGCAATATCATCCAGATGCTGCACAGCCCGGAGCAGTTGCTGCTGGGCCGCAAGATCCTGCTGGTCGACGATGACCTGCGCAACACCTACGCCCTGTCCAAGGTGCTGCGTGAACATGGCCTGGAAGTCAGCATGGCCGACAACGGGGAGCTGGCCCTGCAGAAACTGGAAGAAGAGCAGGATATCGAGCTGGTGCTGATGGATATCATGATGCCGGTGATGGACGGCTATGAGGCCATCCGCAGGATCCGTCAGCAGGCACGGTTCAAATCTCTGCCGATCATTTCTCTGACCGCCAAGGCCATGCCCGAAGACAAGGCCAAGAGCATAGAGGCCGGCGCCAATGACTATTGCACCAAGCCGGTCGATGTCGACAGGCTGATTTCGATGATGCGAGTGTGGCTGTTCAAATGATGGAATCAAAGAAGGAACTGGAAAAAATAGAGCTGGAGCTGTTGCTGGAAGCCATTTTTCGTCGCTACGGCTACGATTTCCGTCACTATGCTCAGGCCTCGCTCAAACGTCGGATAGCACAGTGCATGCAGCAAGCCGGCGTCAGCCGGGTAGCCGACCTGATCCCGCCGATACTGCACGACAAGGGGTTTTTCGACGACTTTCTGAAATTCATGTCGGTGACCGTGACCGACATGTTCCGGGATCCCGACTTCTTTGCGACACTGAGATCCCAGGTGATCCCGGTATTGAAGACCTATCCCTTTATCAAGATCTGGCATGCCGGCTGTGCCACCGGCGAAGAAGTCTACTCCCTGGCCATACTGCTCAAGGAAGAAGGCCTCTACGAACGGACGCAAATCTACGCCACCGATTACAACAATCATTCTCTGGCCATCGCCCGGGAGGGAATCTACTCCCTCAAGCAGATGCAGCAATACAGCGAAAATTATATCCGGGCCGGTGGCCGCCAGTCTTTCTCCGATTATTACCATGCCAAATACGGGGCGGCCAAGATACACGACTCGCTCAAGGCGAATGTCACCTTCGCCAACCACAACCTGGCCAATGATGGCGTCTTTGGCGAAATGCAGATGGTGATTTGCCGCAATGTGCTGATCTATTTCGATCAGCAGTTGCAGGACAGGGTCCTGACCCTGCTGCATGACAGCCTCAGCCCCCGTGGCTTCCTGTGCCTCGGCAACAAGGAGTCGCTGAAGTTTTCGGCGGTACAGAACTGCTTCGAAAACCAGGATTACGCACAACGCATTTTCAAGCGAGTTCGCTCGCGGAGTTCCCGTATTGACCCTTAAGTCCCTCTTGACCATATCTGCCGGGCAGGCAGCAACATTACCCAAGATCCTCGCCGTGGATGACAGGCCCGAAAACCTGCATTCCCTGCAGCGGATTCTGGCTGGTCTGCAGGCGGAGATCATCACCGCCCGTTCCGGGCATGAAGCCCTGGCCCAGACGCTGCGCCATGACTTCGCCGTGATCCTGCTGGATGTGATGATGCCGGAAATGGACGGCTTCGAGACTGCCAGCCTGATCCATGACAATCCGACCAGCCGGCATGTACCCATTATCTTCGTGACCGCCGCCGACAAGGATCAGTCCTTCGAGGGAAAAGGCTATGATCTCGGCGCCGTCGACTACCTGTTCAAGCCCCTGCAACCCCATATTCTGCTCAGCAAGGTCCAGGTATTCCTGCAACTGGCGCGTCAGCAGCAACAGCTGCAGCAGAGCCTGCGAGAAGTCCACCAGCTGCGGGATAACAATGAATTACTGCTGCGTTCGGTCGGTGAAGGCATACTGAGTCTGGATCTGAGCGGGCACATCGGCTTTGCCAACCCCGCGGCCGCCCGCCTGCTGGGTCTGGATGTCAGCCAACTGGCCGGCACTAACCTGACCGACTTTTTACTGTTGACCGAACATCAGGCGGCCGATGCTCAATGGCTCACCGACACCTTCTCCCTGCACAGCAGAGAAGCCAGCAGCAGTACCTGTGATCAGCACTGGCTTCGCCATGCAGGCGGGCACCTGTTTCCGGTCGAATACACCCTCAGCCCCCTGCATGGCAGAAATGGGGACTTTGCCGGTGTAGTACTGGTGTTTCTGGATATCAGCGAGCGCAAGGAGCGGGAGGCGCTGGAGCTGGCCAGCAAGTACAAGTCCGCCTTCCTCGCCAATATCAGCCACGAACTGCGTACGCCCTTGCACAGTCTGCTGATCCTGGCCAAACAACTGGCCGCCAACAGTGAAGGCAACCTGAACAGCGATCAGATCAAGGCTGCCGGCGTCATTCAGCAGGAAGGGAAGGATCTGCTGCGGCTGATCAACGATATTCTGGATCTGTCGAAGGTCGAAGCCGGCAAGATGGCCATGCACTGGGAGGCCGTCTCCATTGCCGATATGCTCAGGCATCTGCAAAGCCAATTTACTCCCCTCGCCGCAGAAAAGCAGCTCGTCTTCACTATCACCCAGAATATCGATATGCCCGAGGTCCTACATACCGATCGCCAGCGACTTCAGCAAATCCTGAAAAATCTGCTGTCCAACGCGCTCAAGTTCACCCATGAGGGCGAAGTCGTACTGACCGTCAGTCAGGAAGAAAACGAGGTAATTGCCTTTACCGTCTCGGATACTGGTATCGGCATCGCCGATGCCAAGCAGGCAGAAATTTTTGAGGCCTTTCAGCAGGTAGATGTGGCCATTAACCGCCATTATGAAGGTACCGGCCTGGGGCTGGCCATCTGCCGAGAACTGGCTCGTCTGCTCGGCGCTCACATTACCCTGCAGAGCCAGCCAGGACAGGGCAGCCACTTTACCCTGCTGCTGCCGCTGAAGCCCTCATCCAGCAGGATCCGGCTTGATACCCTGACCACCCGGCCTCACACCGAGTCGGTTAAACTTCCCGAGCCACAGCCGGCTTCCCCCAGCCGGCAGGCTGAACCTTCACCCCGGCTGGCCGAACTGGCCCGGGGCAAAACCCTGTTGCTGGTAGACAGCGATATGCGCAACAGCTTTACCCTGACGGCACAATTCAGGCAGCATGGATTCCGCGTCATCAAGGCAGACAGCTACCCCACAGCCCTGGCCCGGCTGACACCGGAAGCCCGGATTGATGTTCTGATCATGGCCTTGATGCCGCCGCACCATCAGGCACGTCAGCTGTTCACCGCCCTGCAAGACAGTCAATATGCACCGATTCCGGCCCTGGTACTGCTGGCCTCGGCGGAGCAAAAGCAGGCCGAAGCCTGGCTGCAGCAAGAGGCGGTACCCTGTCTGGTCAAGCCGCTGGACATTAGCCTGCTGCAGGCATGGCTGCTTGAACAGCTCGAGCAACAACTAGAGCAACAACAGGCAAGCAGGGAGGTATAATGCTCATCAAACCCTACCGTTCCAAGATCCTGGTGGTCGACGACAAGGCGGAAAACCTCTATGCCATGGAGAGTCTGCTGAAGGACTGTGAGGTAGAGGTCTTCCTGGCGCAATCGGGCAATGAGGCTCTGGCTGTCACCCTGCATCACGACTTTGCCCTGATCCTGATGGATGTACAGATGCCGGAAATGGACGGCTTCGAAACCGCCGGCCTGATCCGGCAGGATGAAGAAACCCGGCAGATCCCCATTATTTTCATGACCGCCCTGAACACCGACAGCCAGTATATTTTTCAGGGGTACGAGTCGGGCGCGGTCGATTACCTGATCAAGCCGGTCGACAGCGATATTCTGCTCAGCAAGATCCGGGTCTTTCTGGCGCTGGATGGCTATCAGCATGAACTGGCGGCCATGAAACGGCAATATCAGCTGTTATTGAGCTGTGCCGGTGAAGGCATACTGGGCATAATGCCATCGGGGCATATTCAGTTTGCCAATGCCGCCGCCGCCCAGATCCTGGGCTATACCGAGCAGCAGCTGCGTGGCTGCCACCTGCATCAACTGTTATACGACCAGCAGCAGGAAACGCCTCCCTGGGAGCAGTCGCCCGTCTATATGGCCTATCAGGGCGGCGAGCCCTATCGGGTGCACGATACCCTGCTCTGGAGTCAGGAACAGCAGGCCATTCCCACCGAGTACACCAGTGCACCATTGAAGGATGAAACCGGCAGCTTTATCGGCGGCGTTATCATCTTTCAGGACATCACCCTGCGTAAAAAGACCGAGCAGAAGCTGCTGGAGCTTGCCCAGTATGATCCCCTGACCGGCCTGGCCAACCGCTCCCTGTTTCAGGACTTCCTCAGCCTGTCGATTGCCCGGGCCCGGCGACGCAAAGGCAATATGGCGGTACTGCTGCTGGATCTGGATCACTTCAAGGATATCAACGATACCCTGGGCCATGATACCGGCGATAAACTGCTGCAGAGCGTGGCCCAGCGCATCCAGTACAGCGTAGTGACACCGCAGACCGAGGTGGCCCCCGTTGATGGTGATGCTCGCCTGCTGAAAAGCGTGGCCCAACGCCTGAAACACAACCTGAGACGCAGTGACCTGGTGGCTCGTCTGGGCGGGGATGAATTTGCCATCGTGCTGGATGACATCAGCCAGCCACAGGACGCCGCCGTGGTGGCCCAGAAGATCCTGAGTACCCTGGCCCCCCCGCACCAGCTGGACCGCTATCAGGTGTTTATCAGCCCCAGTATCGGCATTGCCACCTATCCGGCCTGCAGTGACGATGCAGAAGAGCTTATCAAGGCCGCCGATACCGCCCTTTACCAGGCCAAGGCTCAGGGGCGCAATAACTATCAGTTTTACGCCCCCGACATGCACAGAGCCGCCATGGAGCGGATGCGGCTCGAGCAGGACTTGCGCCATGCCCTCAGTCTGAAAGAACAGCAATTATCACTGCACTACCAGCCCCAGGTTAATCTGACCAACGGTAAAATGGTCGGTATCGAGGTGCTGTTGCGCTGGCAACACCCTAAAATGGGCATGATCAACCCTACCCGGTTTATTCCTCTGGCGGAACGCATGGGGATCATGACCGAACTGGGTGAATGGATATTTGATCAGGCCTGCCGACAATTCCAGAGCTGGTGCCAGGCTGGTCTGCTCGAGGAACGGGTCATCCTGGCGCTTAATATTTCCCGTCGGCAGCTGACCCAGCCTGACGCTGTGGCCAAGATACAGGCGATACTGGCCAGACATGGCCTGCCCGAGCACCGTGTCAGCCTGGAGCTGACCGAAAACGCCCTGAGGGACGAGCAGGGGGCCATTACCCAAAGGCTTGAGCAACTAAGGGCGTTGGGCGTGCACATCGCGCTGGACGACTTCGGTACCGGCTACTCCTCCTTCAATCAAATCCATTGTCTGCCGATCGACAGCCTGAAGCTGGCCCAGCCCTTCGTCAACAAGATAGGACAGGATGCCAAGAATGACGCCGTGGTCAAAACCATTATCAGCATGGCCCATACCCTGGGCTTTGACCTGATAGCCGAAGGGGTTGAAACCCGGGAGCAGGCGGCATTCCTGCAGGATCATGGCTGTGACTGTGTTCAGGGCTTCTTTATCCATCCCCCGCTCGGCAGCCCTATGATGACCAGGCTGCTGCAAAGCCAGCTGACAAATAAATGAACCGCCCCTGTGATGCCGTGGTCATCGGTGGTTCGGCCGGGGCCATACAGGCCTTGCCGATTCTGCTCGGGCAACTGCCGGCCGATTTTGCCCTGCCGGTCATCGTCGTACTGCACCGACTGGAAGGTGTTGTTGGTCATCTGGACCGCTACCTCGGCCAGCACTGTGCCCTGCCGGTGACAGAGGCCGAAGACAAACAACCGCTGCAGGGCGGTCATGTTTATCTGGCCCCTGCCGGATACCATCTGTTGCTGGAACAGCAGGGGCACTTCAGCCTGTCGGTCGATGCCAGGGTCAGCTATTCCCGCCCTTCGATTGATGTACTGTTCGAGAGTGCCGCCGATGTCTATGCCGACCGGCTCGCCGGTATTATCCTGACCGGCGCCAATTCCGATGGCAGTACCGGACTGGCCCGCCTGAAAGCGGCTGGCGGACTGGCAATAGTCCAGGATCCGGATACCGCCATGGCCGACTTTATGCCCAGGGCGGCATTAAAGACAACACAGGCAGATCAGATACTTGGCCTGCAGGATATTGCCCGCCTGCTGTCACAACTTGCACCGGAATAATCATGTTCAATATGTTCTCCCCAATGACGGCCTCGGCATCACGCCGGCTTGAGACAACCCTGACAAGAGAGTTTCGCCATGCGGAATGAAACACAGCGCCCTGCCATTCTGGTCGTCGATGACCGAATGGAAAACATCCGCTCCATGACCCGGATTCTGGAAGAAGTGGATGCAGAGGTTCATTACGCGCTATCGGGCATGGAAGCCCTCTCCCTGCTGTTACGCCATCAGTTCGCCCTGATCCTGCTGGATGTGATGATGCCGGAAATGGATGGCTTCGAAACAGCAGAGTTGGTCCGAGGCCACAAGAACAGCCAGCATATCCCCATCATTTTCGTGACGGCAGCCGACAAGGAAGAAGCCTTTGAATTCAAGGGCTATGACGTGGGTGCCGTCGATTACCTGTTCAAACCGGTGCAGCCCCAGATCCTGCTGAGCAAGGTGCGCTTCTTCCTCGAACTGTCCAAGCACAAGACACTCCTGGAGCACAGTCTGCTGGAGTTGAAACAATTGCGCGGTCATCAGGAACTGTTACTGAAATCCACGGCCGAGGGGATCCTCAGTCTGGACATACAGGGGCGAGTCACCTTCGCCAATCCGGCGGCCAGGCGACTGCTCGGCTATCAGCATGATGAGTTGCTTGGCATCCAGTTTTCGGCAATTAGGGGGGTGGAAGAAGCCATATTGCCCTTCGAGAACAGTGAGCTTCACCTGGCCTGCCTGGCCAGGCGCAGTATTCAGGATGATCAGCAATGGTTCAGCCGACGGGACGGCGATCGCTTTCCGGTCGAGTTCACCGCCAACCCAATCAATGATCAGGGCTCCGATTGTCCGGGCATGGTGCTGGTGTTTCAGGATATCAGCGAGCGCAAGCAGAGCGAGCAACAGCTGGCCTATCTGGCTCAGTATGATCCGCTGACCGGCCTGGCCAACCGGGACATGTTCCTCAAGCTGCTGCATCAGGCGCTCTCCCGTACCGATCGTCACCAGCACACCCTCGCCCTGCTGTTCCTGGATCTGGATCGCTTCAAACAGGTAAACGATACCCTGGGCCATGAAGCCGGGGATCAACTGCTGAAACTGGCTGCCCAGCGGCTGCAATCCCGCATCCGGGATGGGGACACCATCAGCCGCCTGGGAGGCGACGAATTTACGGTCATTCTGGAAGAGGTCGACCACTCCCGAGGACCGGCGGTCGTGGCCCAGAAACTGATTGATGTCCTGGCCGAGCCCTTCATGATCAAGGGGCACGAGGTCTTTATCGGCACCAGTATCGGTATTGCCCTCTATCCGAACTCCGCCGATAACGCCCATGCATTACTGAAATGTGCCGACATGGCCATGTACCAGGCCAAGGCTTGTGGGCGCAACAATTTCCAGTTTTTCACCAGTGAGATGCAACACAAGGTCACCCAGACCCTGGATCTGGAAAACCGGCTGCGCCATGCGCTGGATCGGAATGAATTTTTCCTGACCTATCAGCCCCAGGTCGATATCGCCAGTGGCCGGATTATCGGTCTGGAGGCTCTGCTGCGTTGGCAGCCGGAAGGACAGCCGCTGGTGTTACCGGGGCAATTTATCGCCATTGCCGAAGAAACCGGGCTGATTGTGCCCATCGGTGAGTGGGTGCTGCGCCAGGCCTGTCACCAGCTCCACCATTGGCACCAGTCCGGTCTGCTGGCCGAAGAGGTCTCCATGTCGGTCAACCTGTCGGTACGACAGCTGGAGAACAAATCGCTGCTGAGTACCCTGGACAGCATACTCAAGGAAACCGGGCTCAAGCCGTCACAACTGGAGCTGGAAATCACCGAGAGCGCCGTGATGAAAGATCCCGAAGTGGCTGTCAGCGTGTTGCGTACCATTAATCAACTGGGTATTCAGGTCTCGCTGGATGATTTCGGCACCGGCTATTCATCGCTCAGTTATCTGAAAATACTGCCACTGGATGTGTTGAAAATCGATCGTTCATTCGTCAACGACATTGGCGGTGATCCCAGTCACGAAGCCATACTGCAGGCCATAGTAACGCTGTCGAAAAACCTCAACCTGAGGGTGGTGGCCGAGGGGGTGGAAACCGAGGCTCAGCTGACCTTCCTGCGCAAGCTGCATTGCCATTCCATTCAGGGCTACTTCATCAGTAAACCCAAGTCGGCCGAGCAGATTGAAGCGCTGCTGCGCACAGCCAGACACGGCTGTTTGCCGGGCCTGGAACCGCCGGTCACACCGCTCATCTGTGACTTGACAAAAGATCGGGCCTCGAAGTAACCGGATTACCGTTGTTTGCTCGCTGCTGGTCCTGGCGGTATCGGGCCGTTGCAACCTGAAGAGAACAGAGGCGCCCACTGGGAGTGAGCGCCTTGAAGGATGAGACTTAGAACTCGACCTTGACCTGAGCGGCGCTGTGGCTGGCCTTGGCTTTGGCCGCGTCGATGCTGTCGGCCAGGGCCAGGGCCACGCCCATGCGGCGGCGGCCATTAATCTCGGGCTTGCCGAACAGGCGCAGCTCTGTGTCCGGCTCGGCCAGGGCAAGGTTCAGGCCACCGAAGCGAGTCTGGCAAGACAGACCTTCGGGCAGGATAACCGCCGAGGCGGCAGGGCCGTACTGGCGAATAAGCGGAATTGGCAGGCCCAGAATGGCGCGGGCATGCAGGGCGAACTCGGACAGGTTCTGCGAAATCAGGGTCACCAGGCCGGTGTCGTGCGGCCGTGGCGACACTTCACTGAACAGCACTTCATCGCCACGAATAAACAGCTCGACCCCGAACACGCCATAACCGCCAAGGGCACCGGTCACCTGTTCGGCTACCCGTTGCGAGGCGGCCAGTGCCGCAGCACTCATGACCTGGGGCTGCCAGGATGTACGGTAATCACCGTCTTCCTGATGATGACCGATGGGATCACAGAAACTGGTGCCATTGACATGACGTACGGTCAGCAGGGTAATTTCATAGTCGAAGTCGACGAAGCCTTCGACGATCACCCGGCCACCACCGGCACGACCACCTTCCTGGGCATAATGCCAGGCGGCGTCCAGCTCATCCTCACTGCGCAAGGTACTCTGACCCTTGCCGGATGAACTCATGATCGGCTTCACCACACAGGGCAGACCAATCTCGGCCACCGTCTCCTTGAACTCGGCCAGGCTGCCAGCAAAACGGTAGGGCGAGGTCTTCAGGCCCAGCTCTTCGCCAGCCAGCCGGCGAATGCCTTCCCGGTTCATGGTCAGCTGTGTCGCGCGGGCGGTGGGGATCACGGTAAAGCCTTCCTGCTCCAACTCGGCCAGGGTGTCGGTGGCAATAGCTTCAATCTCGGGCACGATCAGGTGCGGCTGTTCCTGTTCAATCACGGCCCTCAGGGCGGCGCCGTCCAACATGGAGATCACGTGAGAGCGATGGGCCACCTGCATGGCCGGTGAGTTGGCGTAGCGATCCACTACTATCACCTCCACACCCAGGCGCTGCAGTTCGATGACCACTTCTTTACCCAGCTCGCCGCCACCGCACATCATTACGCGGGTCGCCGTCGCCGAAAGAGGAGTTCCAAGCATCGTCATTATGGTCTGTCCCTGTTACGAAGTATGACCGCATTATAAGGGCCGGGGAAAAGGCTGTCCTCCCTCATCTGCCTTGTTCTCTTCTAGATAGCAGGAGCTTGGCTCACTATCTTTGCTCGATACCAAGGTCGATGGGGTGGGCTTCCATCCAGCTCCTGGCCGCCTGTTGCCAGTGACCGCTTTGCTGCCAGTTGGCAATGATCTGTTCAAGATCTTCCGGTTGCCAGCGCAACGCCACCAGTATGGCGAAAGCCTTCGGGGCCTCCTGCTCCAGGCTTCGCCGCACCAGGGTGTGGGGCCGGTCATCAACCGGCCAGAATTCGGCTTCACTCGCCAGACCGTCATCTTTAGGCCCCAGATCGTGCAGCCGCTCGAAAAAACGCTCTACAAAGGGGGCCGACGCCTCGGGCAGCCATATCGACAGGCTGGCGTCGGCCTTGCCGGCCCAGAGCCGCTGCCAGATTTGTCCCAGCCGGGCTTCTTCAATCGTCACGGTAAACCCCTGCTGTTCCAGCACGGCCCCGGCAAGATGGCTGCGCGCCAGCTCGGCGGGGCTGGCCCCACTCAACAGATGGATCTCTCGCGGTGTCGAGTCGGTGCAGGCCGCCAGCATCAGACTCAACATCAACAGGGCCGCTTTGACTACTGCTCTCATCGATTATCCCCATGAAAAAAGGCAAGAGTGCCAGAAAATGTCGCCGAAATCATGCCTGCAGTCGGGTCATTTCAGAGCCTGGCTCGCTGTCCGTTCGATGACAAAACCGCCATTTAAACCGGCGCTTATGCCGAGACGAGTCCTGATGTTTCAGTCAAAACAGTGCCGCAAACAGCCGGATTATTTTTCGCGTAACCGGCTGCTTTTTCACCGATTTGTGATACCGTGCGCGCACCTTATCTTGCAGCCAGACACCTGTCTGGACTCATTTAGGCAAACCATTGTTTTTATTATCTAAAATGGATTCTCAGATGCGTCTGTACCCCTTGTTGAAAGTGGCCGCACTCAGCCTGCTGCTGAGCGGTTGTGTTGCCCCCCTGCTGGCCATGGGCCAGGGCCAGCTGATGTGGGCCCTGCTCAAGCCCATGGTGGGACTGGATCCCAACAACAGCAATCTGTTGGAGCAACCCCTGATCAAAACCCGAATGACCGGCCTGCTCGGTCCCAACTACGACACCACGGTCAAACTTCTGCGCACCGCCAGCGAACTGCAACAGGAAGGCCCTCTGTTTTATCTGGCTTCTCGCTATGATCCGCAGCAAGGGTCGGAGCGCGCCAGCCTGGTGTGGAACTCTCAGACCAACCAGATGGCGGCGCTGCTCAATAACGGCGAGAAGACCAAGGTATTTACCGAGCCACACACCGGCAAGGCCGCCGTGTGGCCCCAGGCCATGCAGGGCTGGTTGAGCCTGGATGATACTGCACCGGCGCTCTCGTTGACGCCCGCAGCCAAGGCCGCAACCGTCCCCTTACCGGCGGTCACGAAAATTGCTCCTGCCACCACAAAAGCTGACAGCCTGCCCGCACAAAGCGAGTTGCTGGCTGCTCAGGAGCAGCTGAAAGCGGCTCAGGCCAAGATAAAGGCGCTGGAAACCGCGAAAAAAACGGCAGCCATACCGCCGCCAGCAAGCGCCGAGCCGAAGGCCACCGCCAAAGCCGCCCTCGACAAGCTGAGTGGCGAGCAGGCCGAAGCGGCGATGGAAGCCCTGCTGAGCCAGTAACGGCGGCGCGATATAAACAAGAAGGGCGCGGATATCCGCGCCCTTTTTTGTGCCCGATAAGCCGACTGTCAGCCGGTCAGATTACCCAGATTGACGTACTTGGTTTCGAGAAACTCGTCCAGCCCGATATGGGATCCTTCGCGGCCCAGCCCGGACTCCTTGACCCCGCCGAAGGGCGCAACCTCGTTGGAGATGATGCCTTCGTTCACGCCCACCATGCCCGACTCCAGCGCCTCCGAGACCCGGAATACCCGGTTCAGATCCTGGGTATAGAAATAGGCGGCCAGACCGAAGGGCGTGTCATTGGCCCGCCTGATAACCTCGGCCTCGTCGTGAAAGCGGAAACAGGCGGCCACCGGGCCGAAGGTTTCTTCCTCGGCCAGCAGCATTGCTTCGCTGGCGTCGGCAATCACGGTGGGCTGATAGAAGGTGCCGCCCAGCTCGTGCGGCTTGCCGCCACAGACAAGACGCCCCCCCTTGGCGAGGGCATCGCTGACATGTTGTTCCACCTTTTTCAGCGCGGCCTGATTGATCAGGGGCCCCTGCTGGGCGCCGGGTGTCAATCCCTCGGCCACCTCCATGCCGCTGGCGGCATCGGCCAGCTTCTGCACGAAGGCGTCATAGATGCCGTCCTGCACGAAGAAGCGGTTGACGCAGACGCAGGTCTGGCCGGTGTTGCGAAACTTGGAAGCCATGGCCCCGGCCACGGCGGCGTCCAGGTCCGCATCATCAAACACGATGAAGGGGGCGTTGCCACCCAGCTCCAGCGACAGCTTCTTCACTGTACCGGCGGCCTGGTTCATCAGCTGTTTGCCGATCTTGGTCGATCCGGTAAAGGACAGCTTGCGTACCACTGAACTGCCCATCAGCGCATCACCGATAGCCCCGGAATCACCGGACACCAGATTGAGCACGCCCGGTGGCATGCCCGCCCGCTCGGCCAGCACCGCCAGCGCATTGGCACACAGTGGGGTTTCGCTCGACGCCTTGACCACGGCGGTACAACCGGCGGCAATGGCCGGGCCCAGCTTGCGGGTCAGCATGGCGATGGGGAAGTTCCAGGGAGTAATGGCCGCCACCACCCCCACCGGCTGTTTTATTACCCAGAGACGGTTTTCGGCCTTGGGGCTGGGAATGGTCTCGCCGTAGGCGCGCTTGGCCTCTTCGGCAAACCACTCGAGAAAGCTGGCGGCGTAAGCCACCTCGCCCTTTGCCTCGGCCAGGGGCTTGCCCTGCTCCAGCACCATCAGCGTGGCCAGCTCGTCCTGATGCTTCATCATCAGCTCATACCAGCGGCGCAATACCGTACCTCGCTCCTTGGCCGTGGTGTGCCGCCAGCGTTCAAAAGCCCGCTCTGCGGCGGCAATGGCGGCTTGTGTCTCTTCGGTGCCACATTTCGCCACCTTCGCCAGCAGCTCGCCGCTGGCGGGGTTGTAAACCTCATACTGACCGGCACCATTACGCCATTGGCCATCGCAGTACCAGCCGGTTTGCCACAGCGGATTTGAACTGTCCATTTCTCTTCTCCTCAAACATGTGAACTGGCAGGTTTTCCCGCAGCTATCAAAACGTTATCGATTACCGAGTATAGGTGCAACCGGGATCTCGAAATGGAGCCAGTCAAGCCGGGGTGCGGGGGCCAGAAAACGAAAAAGGCCGGGCTATAAGCCCGGCCTTTGCAATCATGCTGTTTAGGTTAATTAACCGCGCTCTGCCTGAGCGTCGGTCACCACCGCATCAGTGGCAGCATCGGTTTTTGCTTTCTTGTCCTTGACCCAGATATCGGCGTTCTTGATACCCAGTTTAATCGGATCGAAGGTCGGATCCAGACCCTGAGCCTTCTGTGCCTCGTAGTCTTTCAGGGCGATCAACGCCGGCTTCTGCAGCAGCAGGATGGCGACGATGTTCAGCCAGGCCATCATGCCCACGCCGATATCACCCAGGCCCCAGGCCAGCTCGGCAGTTTTCACCGAACCATAGACCACGGATGCCATCAGGGCTATCTTGAGCACGAAGATCATCCAGGGACGATGTATATGCCGGTTGATGTAGGCCACGTTGGTTTCGGCAATATAGTAGTAGGCCAGAATGGTGGTGAAGGCGAAGAAGAACAGCGCCACCGCCACGAAGGTACCACCGAAGCCGGGCATGACCGACTCTACCGCCGCCTGGGTATAACCCGGGCCAGCCGACACGCCTGGCAACTGCTCGACGATGACCTCGCCCGCCTTGCCCATGACGTTATAGGCGCCGGTAATGATGATCATGAAGGCAGTGGCCGTGCAGACAAACAGGGTGTCTACATAAACCGAGAAGCCCTGCACCAGACCCTGTTTGGCCGGGTGAGAAACTTCGGCTGCCGCCGCCGGGTGCGGACCCGTACCCTGACCGGCTTCGTTGGAGTAGATGCCACGCTTTACACCCCACTCGATAGCCAGACCCAGAATGGCGCCAAAACCGGCTTTCATGCCGAAGGCGCTGCCGACGATGAGGCCGACTACGTCGGGCAGCATTTCGATGTGCATCGCGATAACAACGAAGGCCACCAGTATGTAGCCCAGCGCCATGAAGGGCACCACTATCTGGGTAAAGTGGGCAATACGCTTGACGCCACCGAAGATGATCAGCCCCAGCAGCACCACTACCACGGCGGCAGACACAGAGGTGGAAATGCCGAAGGCATTCTCGATACCGGAGGCGATGCTGTTGGCCTGAACCCCCGGCAGCAGCAGACCACAGCCGATAATAGTGGCGAAGGCGAAGGTCCAGGCATACCACTTCATGCCCAGGCCTTTTTCGATGTAGTAGGCAGGGCCACCGCGATAGAGGCCGTTGTCGTCTTTTTCCTTGTAGATCTGCGCCAGGGTAGATTCCACGAAGGCGGTACCGGCACCCAGAAAGGCCACCATCCACATCCAGAACACGGCACCAGGACCACCGAAGGTGATGGCGGTGGCCACACCGGCGATGTTACCTGTACCCACACGACCAGACAGCGACAGCGTCAGGGCCTGGAAAGAAGTGATACCCGCGGGCGAAGCTTCGCCCTTGAACATCAGGCGAACCATTTCCTTGATATGACGGATCTGCAGAAAGCGGGTGCGCAGCGAGAAGTACAAGCCTACCCCCAGACACAGATAAATCAGGGGTAAACTCCATATATAACTGTTTATGCCATTAACCAGGTCACTCATATAACATCCTTTGTTCTGATTAAACCGTACTGCAATAGCAGAACATTCCCTCAAAGAGGCATTGGTTAACGATTAAGCGATGTTCAATCGTTAAGTGTGGAGAAAAATACTCTGCAATCTCCATCAGTACAAGTAGGACAAACCTATTAGAATTTCTAATCTATGGACCGAATAATTAGCAACATTTGAATAACAAATCATCCAAACCACTATCCCCCATTAATCTAAACGCGACCGTAAAGTCATAAGCAACTGTTAAAAAAAGAATTAAATCAGAAATCCATGCGGCAAGACCCAGCGCCAGAAACGCATTTTAATTTAAAAATACACAAAAAACCCCAGAATTGGGCACAGATAAAATGTCATAAATCGTGACTTACATCACATCAAAACATGCAGAATGTTCGGAGTTTGTAATCGAAAATAACAAGATAAATCGCGAGGTGAGCAGCCGATAATGGCCGTAAACGGCCATAGAAAATGAAAAAAAAAGACTATACGAAACCATGAAGTGCCCGGCCGACGTGCTTATTGCACGAAGTTCGCGACCTGACGCAGCCAGCGCTGCCCCAGCGGCACCAGAGAAACAGCACCAAACTGCGCCTCTGCAGCCTGACTGTGCCAGGCCCAGGACTGATTGCCGTAGTCGAAATGCCACCACTCACTGGCCAGATTGGTAAAGCCGGCGTGCTTCATCACGCTGTGCAGCAGACGACGGTTTTCGATGACATAGGCCTCTCTGGGAGACGGCTTGCCGATAGCCTCGAAGGCGGCGCTGTAAGACCAGGGGCTGATATCGTCAAACTCGGTGCCCATGTCGAGCCAGTTGCCTTCACCGTCGCACAGGGTCACATCGACGGAGCCACCGGTCAGGTGCGGGCTGGGAGCCTCGGGCTCACTGCTGGGCGGCGCCACAAAATGGCGGATTCGTGTCAGCAGTTCGGCCTCGCTGTCATCGCCATAATGCTCACGCATGGCCGCAGACAGGGTATTGAACAGATATTGCTGCACCATAAGTGGGCGCCAGCCATCCAGCACCACCAGCTCGATGCCGGCCGGCAACAGGCGGGCCGCCTTGTGCAATTGTGCCGATACCGAGCGACGCACGTAACAGTCGCTCAGCGCCCCGGGTACCCCAAGATGGAAATAGGCCGGATAAGCACGCAACGGCGAGGCCACCAATCCCAGCGGCACCAGCGGCTCATCACTTTCTGCAATGGGTAACGCCTGCAGTTGCGGCCAGTCCGGCTCGGGTTGGGCCAAAATGGCCTGGGACAAGAAATTCATCAGTTTCGCCAAGGGTTACGGAGAGATGGCTCAGACTCGCCAATATCGGCGTTTTTTGCAAGCAGGCTGGTGTCACCCACCTATGAACTTAAAGATCCCGAATGAAGGACTTGTCCAGCTGCTTGAAGGCCAGACTGAGGGCCTCCCCCAGCTCGAAATAACGGGGCTTGGCTATCGGTTCCTTGATGGGCACGCCGGTGGCGGCAATTTTTGCGTACAGCTGTCGATACCAGTTCACCAGGGTCGGCGGCAGCCGGGTATCGGCTCGCTTGCCCAGCCAGTACAATCCCTGCACCGGCAGGCTGGCTAGAAACAGCACAGAGGCGACCACGCCAGGCCAGTATTGGGGATCGCCCATCTGAAACTGCACCAGAAGGCTCAGGGTTATCAGCGCCGGCATGGCTCTTATCCCCAGACGGGTCGCCGACATCACTCTATGTTCCGGAAACAGCGCCGCCAACTGCCGTTCTTTCGGCCAGACGCCGAGGTAGTCGCTGCCTCTGTGCAGGGTGGTGGTGAAAGTGCTCATGATACCTCCGGGGCTGAACGCCACTTTGCAGGTAAGTGGCCATTAATCGACCCAAGTCAAAAAACCGAGCTCGCATTCTGTTATTTTACGACAGAAGAACGGTATTATCCCGCCCTCATTTTATCCGGAAAGGCCGGGTAAGTCAGGGATGGCAATGGTGCGGCGTCGATTGGGGATGGCGTTCCAGGCGTTAAGATTCGAGTTTAACCGGCATGGATTGCCTGAAGAACATTTTCGGGCGGCAATATTTCCATCACTCTGACGACAAGGTTTTTTGATGACTAGCAAGCTGGTTCTTGTGCTTAACTGCGGCAGCTCGTCGCTCAAGTTTGCCATCCTGGATGCCGAAAGCGGCAATGAAAGACTGTCCGGTATCGCCGAATGTTTCTACCTGCCCGATACCCGCATCAAGTGGACACTCGACGGCCACAAGGGCAGCGCCTCGCTTGGCGCCGGTGCCGCCCATCAGCAGGCGCTGGACTTTATCGTCGACAAGCTGCTGATGCAAAATCCGGTGCTGATGGCCAACCTGTGCGCCGTGGGCCATCGGGTGGTACACGGCGGCGAGCAGTTCACCCAGTCGGTATTGATTGACGAGTCGGTGATCCAGGGCATCGAAGACTGTGCCAGTCTGGCCCCGCTGCACAACCCTGCTCACCTGGTCGGCATCGCCTCGGCACGCCGATCCTTTCCCGAGCTGCCCCAGGTGGCTGTGTTCGACACCGCCTTTCATCAGTCCATGCCCGAGCCGGCTTACCTCTATGCCATTCCCTATCATTTGTACCGGGAGCACGGCATTCGTCGCTATGGCATGCACGGCACCAGTCATTATTTCATTGCCCAACAGGCCGCCGAACGGCTGAACAAACCGCTCGCCGAGCTCAATATCATCAGCTGTCATCTGGGCAACGGCGCCTCGGTCTGCGCCATCAAGAACGGCGAGTCGGTCGATACCTCCATGGGCCTGACCCCGCTCGAAGGGTTGGTGATGGGGACGCGCAGCGGTGATATAGACCCGGCCATCATCTTTCATCTGCACGACACCCTGGGCTACAGCACCGATCGCATCAATACCATGCTGACCAAGGAGTCCGGCCTGCTGGGCCTGACCGAGCACAGCAGCGACTGCCGCTTCGCCGAAGAAAACTATGATCAGCTACCCGAGGCCAAACGGGCGCTGGATATTTTCTGTTACCGCCTGGCCAAGTATATTGCCGGCTATGGCTGTGCGCTGGACGGCCGCCTGGATGCCATCGTGTTTACCGGCGGCATCGGCGAAAACTCCGGCCTGGTGCGGGAGCTGACGCTGTCAAAACTGAGCCTGCTGGGCGTGAAGCTCGACCCGGAGGCCAACCTCGCCGCCCGCTTCGGCAAGGCCGGCCGCATCACCACCGCAGACAGCACGCCCGCCTGGGTGATTCCGACCAACGAGGAATGGGTCATCGCCCAGGATGCGCTGGCACTGTCGTCCGAACAACACCTTTCCGCTCAACAGTAAGGGAACCAGAATGGCCAGAACCATCATGCTCATACCCGTCAGCGGCGGTGTCGGGGCAACCTCGGTCAGCCTCGGCATGGTCCGCGCCATGGAGCGCAACGGGGTTAACGTCACTTTTTTCAAGCCGGTGTCCCAGCCGCGTCAGCGGAGCAAGATTCAGGATCATTCCACGGCGGTGATCGCCAACGGCTCCAATATCGCGCCGCCGGAGCCCTTCGCCCTGAGCTATGCCGAAAGTATGATCTCCAGAGGCAATCTGGACGTGCTGCTGGAAGAGATCGTCGCCCGGGTTGAAAAGCACGTATTGGACAGCGGCGCCGAAGTGGTGGTGGTGGAAGGTCTGATCCCGACCGACAAACAGCCCTTTGCCAACCGCATCAATTACGATGTGGCCAAGGCGCTGGATGCGGACATGGTGTTTATCACCCAGCCGGGCAACGACACCAGCCAGCAGCTGAAAGAGCGCATCGAACTGGCCTGCTCCAGCTTCGGCGGCATGCTCAACAAACGCATCGTCGGCTGCATCATCAACAAGGTCGGCGCCCCCATGGATGAGCAGGGTAATACCCGCCCCGATCTTACCGAGATGCTCACCCCCAGCAGCAGCAATACGCATTACATCCCCAATCTGGAGGTGTTGCAGGTATTCGGCAAGACCCCGCTGCGCATTCTCGGCTGCATCCCCTGGAATGCCCAACTGGTGTCCCCGCGGGCGGTGGATCTGGCGCGCCATCTGAATGCCACCATCCTCAACGAAGGCAAGCTCCACAGCCGACGCCTGCAGAGTGTGACCTTCTGCGCCCGTGCCCTGCACAACATGGTTCAGCACTTCAAGCCGGGCAGCTTGCTGGTGGCCTCGGGCGATCGCTCGGACGTGATCGTATCGGTCTGCCTGGCGGCGATGAACGGGGTAAAGATCGGCGCCCTGCTGCTCAACGGCGGCTATCATCCCGAGCCCCAAATCATGGACTTGTGTCAGCGCGCCATCGCAACCGGTCTGCCGATCCTGATGGTCAATACCAATACCTGGCAGACCGCCGTTAGCCTGCAGCATTTCAATCTGGAAATCCCGGTGGACGATCTGGGCCGCATCGAGCTGGTACAGGATTACATGGCCAGCCATATCGACAAGCACTGGATTGAGTCCCTCAGTGCCAAGTCGACCCGTAGTCGTCGCCTAAGCCCGCCGGCGTTTCGCTACCAGCTGACCGAACTTGCCCGGCGTGCCGCCAAACGCATCGTGCTGCCGGAAGGAGAAGAGCCGCGCACCATCAAGGCCGCCGCCATCTGTGCCGAGCGCGGCATTGCCCGGCCGGTCTTGCTCGGCAATCGGGAAGAGATACTGCGGGTGGCCGCCCAGCAGGGCGTGGTGCTGGATGAGCGGGTGGACATCATAGATCCGGCTCAGGTTCGGGAGCACTATGTGGAGCGGCTGGTGGAGCTGCGCAAGTCCAAGGGCATTACAGAGGTGGTGGCCCGGGAGCAGCTGGAGGACAACGTGGTACTGGGTACCATGATGCTGGAGCGGGACGAGGTGGATGGCCTGGTGTCCGGCGCCATCAACACCACCGCCAACACCATTCGCCCGCCGCTGCAGATCATCAAGACCGCGCCCGGCTCGTCGCTGGTGTCGTCGGTATTCTTCATGCTGCTGCCGGATCAGGTGCTGGTATATGGGGATTGCGCCATCAACCCGGACCCCACCGCCGAGCAACTGGCGGAAATCGCCATTCAGTCGGCCGAATCGGCACTGGCCTTCGGCATAGAGCCAAGGGTGGCGATGATCTCCTACTCCACCGGCACTTCCGGTACCGGCGCCGATGTGGACAAGGTGCGCGAAGCCACCCGCCTCGCCCAGAAGAAACGCCCGGATCTGGTGATCGACGGCCCGCTGCAATACGACGCCGCCATCATGGAAAACGTGGCCAAGTCCAAGGCGCCCAATTCGCCGGTGGCGGGCAAAGCAACCGTGTTCATCTTCCCGGATCTGAACACCGGCAACACCACCTACAAGGCGGTGCAGCGCTCGGCCCAGCTGGTGTCCATCGGCCCCATGCTGCAGGGCATGCGCAAGCCGGTGAACGACCTGTCGCGCGGCGCCCTGGTCGACGACATCGTCTATACCATAGCTCTCACCGCCATTCAGTCCTCCCAACTGGCGGACAAGGCGAAGGTCTAGCGCTTTTGCTATCCAGTCGCCGCTTCATCGTCGTGTATTCACGGCACTCGGGGCGGCGTTTTTTGACCACGCTAAAGGCAACAACCCCCGGCGTGCAAAAATAAAAACCTTTTCCTTATGGTGAAAACTGGTAACTTAACTCCTTTCACACAAGGAGATAAAACATGTCTGCAGTGACTTTTCAGGGTAATTCCGTCGCCGTTTCCGGTCAGTTCCCCCAGGCCGGCCAGGCCGCACCCGATTTCACCCTGACCGGTGCCGATCTCAACGATATCCGTCTGGGCGACTTCAAGGGCCAGAAACTGCTGCTCAACATCTTCCCCAGCGTTGATACCGGCGTTTGTGCGACCAGTGTTCGCACCTTCAACGAAAAAGCCGCCGCCCTGGGCAACACCAAAGTACTGTGTGTATCCATGGATCTGCCCTTCGCGTTCGGCCGTTTCTGCGCCGCCGAAGGCATCGAAAATGTACAGGCTGCTTCCGCCTTCCGTCATGCCGAATTCCTGAATGCCTACGGCGTGGCCCTGAGCGATGGCGCCCTGCGTGGTCTGTCTGCCCGTGCCGTTGTCTGCATCGATGAGCAAGGCAAGGTAGTTTACGGCGAGCGCGTTGCCGAGCTGACTGACGAGCCGGCCTACGACGCAGCTATCGCCGCGCTGTCCTGATCCTGCCGGATCCCTGTTCGATCTGTTTTTTTGATGTAATATCAACAAACTAGCGATACTGTCCGGGGTAATCTACAGACTTACTCACAGTTTATGTGGATAACCCCGGCTTTTTTTCTGCCTTTTTTCCCCGCTCTACCCCCACCCCTGGTGCCGTATATCCGTAAGTCTCTGTTATTCTGATGGTGTATTATCGATCAATACCGCATCGGATCTGGCTGACATCTCCTGGCTAACCGATATCAATCTGGCTAATAGAGGGAGGGTGCATGAATATACTGCTTACCGGTGGTACCGGCTTTATCGGCCAACGCCTGATGGGCCACCTGCGGTCTCATCATCAGATTACCGTATTGAGCCGGACGCCCAACAAGGTCTACCAGCGCCTGGGTCACGACATCAAGGCCCTGTCTTCTCTCGACCAGCTCGATAACCTCGATCAGTTTGATGCGGTGATTAACCTCGCCGGTGAGCCCATCGCCGACAAACGCTGGACCCAGGCCCAGAAAGAGAGGATTTGCCAGAGCCGCTGGAACATCACTCAACAGCTGGTCGATAAACTCAAGGCTGGCGTCAATCCTCCCCGGGTGCTGATCAGCGGCTCGGCGGTCGGCTTTTATGGTCGTCAGGGCGACGCCCTGGTAGATGAAGACTCCAATCCGAATGCCGAGTTCAGCCATCATGTCTGCGCCCAGTGGGAGCGGCTGGCCCAGGCGGCCGAAAGCGAGCACACCCGGGTGTGTCGAATTCGACTGGCCGTGGTGCTGGGCGCCGAAGGCGGTGCCCTGAAGAAAATGCTGCCCGGCTATCGTCTGGGCCTCGGGGGGCCTATCGGCACAGGCAAGCAGTATATGTCCTGGATCCACATCGAGGATGTGGTGAATCTGATCCTGTTTCTGCTGGAACATGAAGAATGCAGCGGCCCTTTCAACGCCGCCGCTCCCGAGCCGGTCACCAACGAGCAATTCAGCCGCACCCTGGCCCGGGTGCTGGGCAAGCCGCACTTTGCCCGCGTCCCCGCCTGGGCGATGAAACTGCTGCTCGGAGAAATGGCCAGTCTGTTGTTAACCGGCCAGCGGGTGATGCCGGTACGGTTGCAACAGGCCGGCTTCCACTTTCGTTATCCCACCCTCGACAAGGCGCTGAAAGAGACCCTGTGCGCGCCTCAGAGTCGCTAACGCCGGTTTATCCCCACTGACGCAGTCGTCCCATCAGAGCGCCTCGGGTGATGCCACCGGCACGACCGGTGAGCAACAGCAGCACGGCGCCGAGCAGCGGCAATCCTATCCAGATCTGCGGATGGGGCTGCCACGGCAGACCCAGCCACCAGGGCAACAGCACCGCCACACACAACTCCACTGCCAGCGCTGCCGCCAACCCCGACACCAGGCCGGCCGCCAGCCATTCCCAGCGCAGTGACGCCACTATCAGCCGCTCGCTCGCGCCCAGGGTGCGCAACAGCACCAGCTCGCGCCGGCGGCTCTCCAGAGTAGTTTCCATCTGGGCCAGCAGCACCAGCAGGCTGGCACCGGTCACCAGCGCCATGATCACCAGAAGCGCCTGACTAACCTGGGCCAGCACTTGCCGCAACTGCGCCAGCAATGCCTCCACATCCAGCAGGGTGACCGTAGGAAAGGCCCGGATCAGGGCAACTTCAAACGCCTTCTGCTCCACCGGCAGATAGAAACTGGCCAGCCAGCTGGCCGGATAATCCGCCAGCACATCGGGGCTGAAGATCAGATAAAAGTTGGGCTTCATGCTGTCCCAGTCTACCTCGCGCAGGCTACGCACCTCGGCCGACACCGACTGACCGGCAAGATCCAGCGTCAGCCGATCGCCAAGGCCGATCCCTAATCGCTCGGCCAGGCCCGACTCGACGGACACGCTATCGGGCGTCGCCGACCAGTCGCCCTGCAGGATACGGTTACCCTGGGGCAGCTGCTCGCTGTAGGTCAGGTTCAGCTCCCGGCCCATTCCTCTGTCGCGATTACTGTCCACATCCGCCACCGTCTGCTTGTCGTTGATGGCGCTCAGCCGACCACGCACTATGGGATAAAACTGCGAACTGTCGAGCCCGGCCTGTTCCAGACTCTTGCGCAAGGGGTCCAGCTCGTGGGGGGCGATGTTGATCAGAAAGCGATTGGGGGTATCCGGCGGCAATCGGGCCAAAAAGCCGTCCGTCAGTTCGCCACGCACCACCCACAGTAAGGTGCCGAGAAACAGCGCCAGCGCCACCCCGCCAAACTGCACCAGAGTAGTCATACGGGCGCGCTGCAGGCGCCCGATCGCCAGCCGAAAGGCGATGCTGCCCCTGCTGCGGCGCGCCACCGCCAGCATCAACCAGCACAGGCCACCCAGCAGGCTCACCAGAGCAACCAGCCCCAGCAGGAGGCCGACGGCCAGCCCCAGCTGACCGGCAAACAACCAGCTCAGCACAAAGGTCCCCGTCAACAGAATACCGGCACTCCACCAGGGGGAGAGCCGGGCCTCGGCCTCGGAGCGTAATACGCGCAGCGGCGGCACCCCGAGCAGGCGCGCCATGGGCACCACCGACAACATCAGAGTCGTGAGCAGAGCCAGACCCGCCGCCACCGCAAAGGGGGTCATAGAGGGCAACGGTAACGGCATCGCCAGCGCCTCGCCCAGGCTCAGCAGAATAAGCTTGTGCAGGCCATAGCCGACGATGGCGCCCAGCACGGCGCCCATCAGCAGCAAGGTCAGCAACAGGCGGCTCAGCCAGCCAACCAGCTGGCGACGCCCCGCTCCCAGGGTTTTCAGCAGGGCAATCCGGTCCTGCTCCCGCCGGGAGAAATAGCCCAGAGCAATGGCCATGGCCAGAATGCCGAGTAGCACCCCGGTGAGCGAGGCTAGCCGGAAGAATTGCTCGGCCCGGGTGAGGGAGCGGGCGACCGGGGTATCCGCATCATCAGGGCCACGCCACTGCTGACCCGCCTGTAGCTGCGGCTGCAGCCAGTCGGCATAGTCCTGCAGCTGTGTCTCAGCCCCCTTGAACAGGTAGCGATAGCGCACCCGGCTGCCTTCCATCAGGACGCCGGTGGCGGCCAGGTCGTCCAGATGGATCATGGCCCTCGGCGCCAGTTGCATGGGCGAAAAGCCTTCATCCGGCTCCCTGACCAGCTCGCCGGCCACCTCCAGCTCGGTATTGCCCAGCTCCAGCCGCTCACCCGGCACCAGCTGCAACAGCGCCAGAAGTCGCGCCGACAGCCAGATGGTGCCCGGCTTTACCCTGCCTGCCGGCGCCAGCTGCAAGTCGCCATAGAAGGGAAAGGCATCGTCCACCGCCCGCACGCTGGCCAATTGCAGCTCGTCACCGGCGAAGAGCACGCTCTGAAACGCCTGGGTGCGGGACACCGCCAGCCCCCTGTGTTCGGCCTCGACCAGCCAGGCGGGGTCGGCGGCGCGGCTGCCGGACAGGATGCGGTCGGCGGCAATATAGTCCCGTCCCGAGACCTTGAGCGCCTGATCCAGTCGATCCGCCACCAGGGTCACGCTGAGCATGCTGGCCACGCTCAGTGCCAGCGCCAGCATGAACAGCCGCAAGGGTCCGCGGCCGGCCTCTCGCCAGATCAACCCCACGCCTAAGCTACGCATGCTGTTCCTCCAGACGACCGGCGGTCATCAGCAGGCGTCGCTCGCAGCGGCTCGCCAGGGCTTCGTCGTGAGTCACCATCAGCAGTGTGGTGCCGTGTTTACGATTCAGCTCGAACAGCAGCTCGATGATCTGCGCCCCGGTATGATGATCCAGGTTGCCGGTGGGTTCGTCCGCCAGCAGGATATCCGGCTGAGTCATGAAGGCCCGTGCGATGGCCACCCGTTGCTGCTCGCCACCGGACAGCTGGCTGGGAAAATGCCGCAGCCGTGCTTTCAACCCCACCTGTTCCAGCAGCTCTCGGGCCCGTTGTTCGCCGTCGCTGCGGCCCTGTAACTCGGCGGGCAGCATGACATTTTCCAGTGCGGTGAGGGTGGGCAGCAGCAGGAAAGACTGAAACACGAAGCCGATATGGTGGCCGCGCAGCCGGGCTCTTTGTTCTTCGTCCAGAGCCGACAACGACAGGCCGCTGATTTCGATGTCGCCTTCGGTGGCCCTGTCCAGTCCGGCCAGCAGCCCGAGCAGGGTCGACTTGCCGGAGCCGGAGGCCCCTACCAGCGCCACGCTCTGGCCGGACTTGACTTCCAGCCCTATCCCCTCAAGGATGGTGAGTGATTCCTCGCCCAAAAGTACCCTGTGGGTCAGCCCGGCCACCTTGATAATCGGAGAAGTTGTCATGCCTCGTATCCTTCTGCTGATACTGTTGTTGGTGTCATCCGTTACCCATGCTAACACCGTCCTTATTCTCGGCGACAGTCTCAGTGCCGGTTACCGTATGAGCGCAGAGCAGGCCTGGCCACGGCTGCTGGCGGAACAATGGCGAGAGGAAGGCCGAAAGGTAGAGGTGGTGAACGCCAGCGTCAGCGGTGATACCACTCAGGGCGGGCTGCAACGGCTGCCGCCCCTGCTCGAACGCCATCAACCCTGCCTGGTGGTGCTGGAGCTGGGCGGTAACGACGGCCTGCGCGGCCTGCCGCCGCCGCTTATCGAGCGTAACCTGAAGGCGTTGATCCAACTGGCGGACAAGGCCGGTGCCAGGGTGGTGCTGACCGATATCCGGCTGCCGCCCAATTACGGTCGCCGTTACCTGCAGCAGTTTGAGCCCATCTTCAGCAACCTGGCCGAAGCGCATCGGCTTCCCCTGTTGCCGTTTTTTGTGTCTCCACTCATCGGTGAAAACGGCATGATGATGGACGACGGCATTCATCCCACCGCTAGCGCCCAGCCGCTTATCGCCCGCCAGGTGCACAAATTTCTCACCCCCTATCTGGAGCATTAACCGATAGAGCAGGCGACGGTCTTGCTGATTTGGCTGAAGCTGAGCCCGCTTTGCCGTCGCCACTCGTTAAAGGCCGCCTGAGCCTCGGCCATTCCTTTTTTGCTGCCGAGGCCGGCGCTGATCACCTGATGATGGCGTAGATAGGCGCTGACATCACCGGTAAAGACGAAGGTATCCACTCCCAGCCGACGTAAGCCGTAGGCGGCGATATTTCCGCCCAGCAACTGGCCCTGCCCCTTGATCTGCTGCCAGAGCCCGATGATATCGTCTTGCGGCCACTGAGCCACGAAGGCGCCGAAACCGCCATGTTCCCGGCCCAGTTCCAGCACCATACGGGCATTGACCGGCACCGCCGCAATTTTTCTGGCGTGGCGCACTATGCCCGCATCGTTGTTAAGCCGCTCCAGATGCTGCTCGTCCAGCAACAGCATTTTCTCCGGTGCAAAGCCGAAGAAAGCCCGCTCGAATTCCGGCCATTTATTACGGATCACCTGCCAGACGAAACCGGACTGAAACAGACTCATGGTGAAGGAAGACAGCCAGCGATCATCGGAAATCGCCGCCAGTTCGGCGGGGGTACACAAGGGCGTGGCAATACGCTGCCTCAACGCCGCTTCTCCGCCGTGACGGGCGCAGGCACGCTGAAAGATATGGTCGAAATGCTCCACAAAGTCAGTCTCGTTTGGATTTTGTTTATTGTGCGTGGGGATCACACAAAAGGCCAGAGACTGAAAGTCGGGACTTGAAAAACAGAAAAGCCGCTGCATTTCTGCAGCGGCTTTTCTTGATTCCACAAAATAAGTGGTGGAGCTACGCGGGATCGAACCGCGGACCTCTTGCATGCCATGCAAGCGCTCTCCCAGCTGAGCTATAGCCCCGAATTCGGGTCAGATTGTTTTGGTGGAGCTACGCGGGATCGAACCGCGGACCTCTTGCATGCCATGCAAGCGCTCTCCCAGCTGAGCTATAGCCCCAAAACAATGCTGTTTTACTGGTGTTCTTCTGCCATTTGGTGGAGCTACGCGGGATCGAACCGCGGACCTCTTGCATGCCATGCAAGCGCTCTCCCAGCTGAGCTATAGCCCCATTTGGCAGATATTTCTTTTTTCACAATTCGATAAGTGGTGGAGCTACGCGGGATCGAACCGCGGACCTCTTGCATGCCATGCAAGCGCTCTCCCAGCTGAGCTATAGCCCCGCTTATCGCTCTTCCCGGCACATGTCCGTTCAGACGAGGCGCATGATAGGCAGGGGGCCTTTTTGTGTCAACCAGAAAATAAAAAAAACCACCCAACCAGTCATTTTTCGACCTACCTGATGAGATTGCCGCCAACACAAGGCGTAAGCCTGTCTTGGTTACAAATCAGCTATCGAGATAAAGAGGCAACAGGGTTGCCTCCTCCGACACGGTCCATGTAACGCTCAGCAAATGCCATCCCTGGCATTTGACGGTCGAATGAGGCAATCCCCGCTGCCTCTTCTTGACGCCCGAGTTAGCTGTTGGCATCACAAGCAGGCGACGCCGGAGCTTCAAGGAGGACAAAGGGATCTGCTCAGCCGACCATCCGCGCCACGGATGGCGCGGTTGAGCCTACAGGGATGTATTCACGGCGAGTCGGCGGAGCGGGCTCTTTGTCCGATGTGCGAAGATTGAGCTAAAAATAAATCTGTTCTTCTACTTTAAATTTGTGACCAAGAGACAGGCCGTGAACCGGCATTTAATCGGAATGCAGCAATAAAAAACGGCGCTATCTCGGACAGCGCCGTTTTTCTTCCAGCTTAACGCTTACCGCTTACCGCCGGTTTTAACCCTGAGCACGCTCGGCGATAAAGCCCAATGCCATGTCGATGCGGGCCAGCGTCTGCTCTTGGGTCAGCAGGGCAATCACGCCGTCGATGGCCGGTGACTGGCCGGCACCGGTCACCGCCACTCGCAGCGGCATACCGACCTTGCCCATGCCCAGTTCAAGCTCGGCGGCGGCGGCGTTAATGGCCTCGTGAATCGCCGGCGCCTGCCAGTCAGCCAGCTCCGCCAGCTTGGCACGAATCAGCGCCAGCGGCTCGGCTGCCACCGGACGCAGATGCTTCTTGGCCGCACCCGCCTCGAACTCGGCGAAGTCTTCGAACAGATAACGGCTCTGGGCCGCCAGCTCTTTCAGGGTGTTGCAGCGCTCGGCAAACAGCGTCACCACATCACTCAGGGACGGGCCCTTGCTGGTGTCAATGCCCTGTTCCTGCATGTGCCACTGCAGATGCTCGGCCACTTCTTCGGCAGGCAGGGTCTTGATGTAGTGCTGGTTCAGCCACAACAGCTTGTCGGTATTGAAGGCAGAAGCGGACTTGCCGATAGCGTCGAGCGAGAAGAGTTCGATCATCTCTTCCAGCGAGAAGATTTCCTGATCGCCGTTGGACCAGCCCAGACGTACCAGATAGTTGAGCAGCGCCTGAGGCAGGTAGCCGTCGTCCCGGTACTGCATCACGCTGACCGCACCGTGGCGCTTGGACAGCTTGGCACCGTCGTCCCCCAGTATCATCGATACATGGGCAAATTCCGGCACCGGGGCGCCGAGAGCCTGATAGATGTTGATCTGGCGCGGGGTGTTGTTGATATGGTCTTCGCCGCGTACCACATGGGTGATTTCCATGTCCCAGTCGTCCACCACCACACAGAAGTTATAGGTGGGGGCGCCATCGGTACGGCGGATGATGAGATCATCCAGCTGATCGTTACCGGTTTCGATGCAGCCACGCACGTGATCGTCGAATACCACAGTGCCTTCGGTCGGGTTCTTGAAACGAATAACGCTGGGCGCATCGGCGGCGTGCTCATGAGCGCCGTGACGGCAGGTACCGTCGTAACGGGGCTTTTCACCGTCGGCCATCTGTTGCTCGCGCAACGCATCGAGTCGCTCGCGGGAACAGTAGCATTTATAGGCTTTGCCTTCGGCCAGCAGCTGATCGATAAGCGCGTTATAACGGTCAAAACGCTGAGTCTGATAATAGGGACCCTCGTTCCAGTTCAGCCCCAGCCAGTTCATGCCTTCGAGGATGGCGTCGATCGCCTCCTGTGTGGAACGTTCCAGATCGGTATCTTCGATACGCAGCACGAATTCACCCTGTTGATGACGGGCATAGAGCCAAGAATACAGGGCCGTACGGGCACCACCTACGTGGAGAAAGCCGGTGGGGCTGGGAGCAAACCGCGTTTTAACTGTCATTCTTTCTGCCTTAGCTGGTAAATAAAGCCCAAATGAGCCTTGGTTAAACAAAGTGGCGACTATTTTAGCACCCGCCTGTAACGGGTTAAACGCTTTGTCATCGAGTTGGTCATTGTCACTGCCAACATGTCACTGTCAACAAACGCGATCAACCGCTTCAAAAGGAGCTGCCCGACCGCTTGTCGACCGCGCGGCCCGCAGATACACTGGTGGTCACGAGGTGCCTATTCATGACCAGAAGACAATCAGCAATGAAACGGAACAAGCCGGATTCTTTCGGCACCAAACTAAATCAACTGACTCTGCCTGCCAGGCAGAGTCTGGGTCAGGGGCTGGGCTGCTGGCAACAGCTGCCCCGCATACACAAGGTCGGGTTACTGGTTCTGTTGCCCGCCTGGTTGCTGTTGCTGATCTGGCAACCGGCACCATCGCCTATCGCGACACCGGTCACCGGCAGCCTGAGCCTGCCGCTCTCTTCGGCCGAAAAACGGGAAATTCCGGTGCCCGATGGCGGCAAGCGACTCGATCACACCCTGGCCCAGGGCGAAACCCTGGCCGCCCTGTTCCGCCAGTGGCAGCTGCCGGGCCATGATCTCATTGCCCTGGTGCGGGCCGAGCCGTCCTATAAACCGCTCAGCAATCTGCGCGCCGGTCAGGATCTGACTCTGGTGCTCAACGGTGATGGTCAGCTGCATTATCTGGAAGTCAGAGACAAGGGCCTGCTGCTGAACGCCTTTCGCCGCATGGGCCAGGAATTCAGCATGCTGACAACGCAGTAATTAGGGATTAGGGATTAGGGATTAGGGAATAGGGAATAGGGAATAGGGAATAGGGAATAGGGAATAGAGAACAGGAGTCGGGTTCTGTTCTCCAGTCCCTAATCTCCATTCCCTACTCACCGGTCTTATCGGTGTTCAGCCAATAGCGCCAGCAGCCCGTCTTCATCCATGATGTTTATGCCCAGCTCCTGGGCCTTCACCAGCTTGGAGCCCGCCGCTTCACCGGCTACCACACAGCTGGTTTTGGCCGATACCGACCCCGCCACCTTGGCGCCCAGCGCCTGCAGCGCCGTCTTGGCATCACTGCGGGACAGTTGCGTCAAGGTGCCGGTCAGTACGAAGGTTTGCCCCGCCAGCGGCTGGGCCTCGGCGGCCACCGGCTCAATCGCCGGCCAATGCAGGCCGCAACCTCCCTGATCCCGGGAATCAGTCAGCGCCTGTACCACTTCCAGGTTATGCGTCTGGCGGAAGAAGTAGTAAAGGTGCTTGGCCACGATTTCGCCCACATCCGATACCGTCAGCAGGCTGTCTACCTCTGCATTCATCACCGCTTCCAGGGTCAGGAAGTGCCGGGCCAGGTTGTTGGCGGTCGCCTCCCCCACTTCCCGAATACCCAGGGCGTAGAGAAAACGAGCCAAAGTGGTACTGCGCGCCTTGTCGAGTGCCGCCAGCAACTTGGTGGCCGATTTGTCACCCATCCGTTCCAGCCCCGCCAGATCCTGATGACTCAGTCGAAACAGATCTGCAGGGGTCTTGATCTTGTCCTGCTCCACCAGCTGGTCGATGAGCTTGGTGCCGAGTCCTTCGATATCCAGCGCCTTGCGCGAAGAGAAATGCTTGATCGCCTCCTTGCGCTGGGCGGCACAGAAGAGGCCGCCGGTACAGCGGGCCACCGCCTCTCCTTCGATACGCTCTATGTCCGAGTCGCATACGGGGCAGCAAACCGGAAATTCGATGATCCGGGCATCTTCGGGGCGTCGCTCCAGCACCACCGCCGCCACCTGGGGGATCACGTCTCCGGCCCGGCGCACTATCACCGTATCGCCAATCATCACCCCCAGCCGGGCAATTTCGTCGGCGTTGTGTAGGGTGGCGTTGGACACCACTACGCCGGCCACCTGCACTGGCTCCAGCTTGGCGACCGGGGTAATGGCACCGGTGCGACCGACCTGAAATTCCACATTCAGCAGCCGAGTCAGTTCTTCCTGAGCCGGAAACTTGTGAGCGGTAGCCCAACGCGGCGCCCGGGCCACGAAGCCGAGTTGATTCTGCAGCGCCAGCTCATCCACCTTGTAGACAACGCCATCGATTTCGTAGGGCAACTGATCGCGCCGGTTGAGAATATCGTCGTGATATTGCTCGCAGCCGGTCCGACCCTGCATGCGCTTTACTTCCGGACTGACCGGCAGTCCCCAGCCCTTGAGCCGCTGCAGAATATCGAAATGACGCTCGCCCAGCGGCTCGCCTTCCACCAGGCCGACCCCGTAACAGTAAAAGGCCAGCGGCCGCTTTGCCGTCACTCGCGAGTCCAGCTGACGCAGGCTGCCGGCGGCAGCGTTGCGCGGGTTGGCAAACACCTTGTCGCCACTGGCCCGGGCCGCCTCGTTCATCCGTTCGAAACCTGCGCTGGGCATGAAGACTTCACCACGCACTTCCAGTCTGGCCGGCCAGTCGTCGCCTCTCAGCTTGAGTGGTATCGCCTTGATGGTACGCACGTTCTCGGTAATGCCTTCGCCTGTGCTGCCATCACCTCGGGTGGCGGCCTGTACCAGGCGGCCCTGCTCATACAGCAGGCTCACCGCCAGGCCGTCAAGCTTGGGCTCACAGCAGAATTCAATGGGGGCGTCACTGCCAAGCCGGCTGTTCAACCGTTTTTCGAAGGCGGCCAGCTCGTCATCACTGAAGACGTTATCCAGCGACAGCATTGGCAGAGCGTGGCGTACCTCGGGGAAGGCAGAGACCGGAGCACCACCTACCTTCTGGCTGGGCGAGCCCCGATCCAGCCATTCGGGGTGAGCCTGCTCCAACGCGACCAGCTCGCGCATCAACCGGTCGTACTCCGCGTCCGGCACCGTGGGGGCATCGGCCACATAATATTGCTCGTTATAGGTGTCGAGCTGTTCGCGCAGGGCAAGAATTCGGGCTTGAGTATCGTTCATGAGGCTATTCCGCTTAAACAAAAAGTGCGGCCCTCGGCCGCACTTTATTATTACAATCAAGGTTACAGGGCACAATAATCGTTATTGGGCCTGACTGTCGTAGTCTCTAAGCTGCTCTCGGCAATGAGCCAGATAATCGGGACTGAGTGGGCTACGCTGGCCATCCAGCAGCAGGGCATCCAGATCTTCGGCCATGTTTTCGGCCGTTTGCACCATCAGGTTGAAATGATTCTTGGCCATACCAGGTGCCGGCAGCTGCATGAACATCGATACCCCGGGGGTGCTGAATTGTGCCATGGCGTTGGGATTGAAGGTGCCGGGCTTGACCATGTTGATCAGGCTGAACAGCGCCTCACCCTGAGGGGTCGGAGTCTGGTGGCGATGAAAAATGTCCATGTCACCGAAACAGAAGCCGGCGTCGGTCAGGGCCCGGGCCAATTCGCCGCCGGCCAGCTGCTGATTGGGCCGCGCCACCAGGTTGATGACATAAACGTCCTGCCAGGTTTTCGGAACTTCCCGCCGTGGGGCGGCCGGTGCGGGTACAGACTCAGGCTCGGCATGATGGACAGGTTCGGAAGCAAGCTCGGGCTCTGGCTCGGGAGCATACTGCGGCTCGACGATGGCAGCCTTGGGTGCCGGGGCTGCCGGCTCGTCGAACAGGGGGTCAATCTCACCCTGGCGATACTGGCGCTCGCGTTGCTGTAATTCGGTTTCAGCAACGGCCGGCCTGTCTGCAGAAAAAGGTTTGGCCGCAGAAACAGGCTTGGCAGGCGAAGGTATCGCCGGCGTCAGCCCGATGCCGGGTTCGTCTTCATCGTCGTCGTTGATCGCAGAAAAATGCGGAGATGTTTGCCAGTCATTCTCGTCATCGTGCTGACGGCGCAAGGTCTCGGCCTTGCGCGCACCGAGCACCCGCACCTTGCCGATGCCATCACGATCAAAGTCATCGCCGCCGGCCGGTCCATTCGCGACTTTGCCTATCGGTTTTTCACGCATCGGTTTCTGGCGTCCTTTCTGGCTGGTCCACAGCCCGTGGATCAGCAAGGCGGCAATGGCCACCGCACCCAGAATGATCAAGATAATTCGCAAATCCTGCATTATCGTTTCTCTAAAGTTTTTGCCTGTATTCAGCCATATTGCCGACGCAAGCGGTAATCTGATGACTCGAGCCGGAATGTAATCAAAGACAACGACAAGGGTATGTTTACCATACGGGTTTGACAAGAGTCATCTCGGTGAGTAATAGATAAAAACACTCATTTTGCACCACTTTATCTGTCAGGGGAGCGATACTGGCGGCTGACTGGATGCCAGGCGCCGGATACAGGCAAGATTCGTCCTCTCTGTCGCTTGTCCGGCGCTACGACAGACTGCTTCGCGACGACTTCCACACCCCGGGCTTGGCAGCCCGCCCATGGCTCTCTAATATATGTTTTTTTCAAAGGAGCCTTCATGTCAGCCACTTACCATACGGCCAGCGGTCCACAATATCTGCTCAGGGGGTTGTCTCTGATCCGGGAGCCGGATTTACGCCTTTTTGTATTGATTCCACTGACGATCAACCTGCTGCTGTTCGGCGGCGCCTTTTACTGGCTTTATTTACAACTGGGGGAGCTTTTTTCCTGGTTTGAGGGCGTGATGCCAGACTATCTGCAGTGGATGAGCTACCTGCTCTGGCCCTTGGCCATCGTCACCATCGCCGTGGTGTTTTCGCTGATGTTCACCAGTTTTGCCAATCTGCTGGCCGCCCCCTTCAACGGCCTGCTGGCCGAACGGGTAGAACAGAAACTGACCGGCAAGAAACTGCCCGACAGTAGCTGGGCCGCCCTGGTCCGGGACACCCCCCGCATGCTGGGCCGGGAAGTGCGCAAGATGACCTATTATGTGCCCCGCGCCATCGGTTGCCTGCTGCTGTTTCTGGTGCCGGTCTTCGGGCAAACCCTGGCGCCACTGATCTGGTTTGCGTTCAGCGCCTGGATGATGGCCATTCAGTACTGCGACTACCCGTTCGATAATCACAAAATAGACTTCGATCTGATGCGGCGCTCACTGGCGGAAAAAAGACGGCTCAGCTGGGGCTTTGGTGCCAGCGTCGCACTCTGTTCCGGCTTGCCGTTGATTAACCTGCTGATCATGCCGGTGGCGATTTGCGGCGCCACCGCCCTGTGGGTAGATCATTACACCCAGCTGCGTACCGGCCCGGTGTCGAGATGAACAAAATCTGACTTGGGATAATAGCCGACTCCCCCCACCTTGAGCTGCAAGGCGGCCTTGCGAACTTCGGCCAGCGGGACACCGGGCAGGCGCAGATCGATGGCTTGCCCCTTCATGTGGAAACTCTTCTTGGCCACGCCACTGCTGTTGTTGCGCAGCATGGCATTGGTCTTGGGTGAACGATAGCCGGAGATAATCTGTATCTCTCCGGCTTTCCCCAGGCGATGCTGCAACAGAAACAGCTGATCGAACAGCTTGGGATCGATGTCATGTACCTCGTTACGACGAAAATCGCGCATCACGCGGTTAAAGGTGCTGAGCCCTTCCTTGAGATAATGGCCTTCTTCCCAGAAGCTGGCAGTGACTTTTTCACCGGTGTGGAGATTGTGCAGGCTCAACTTGCGCACCGGAGCGGACAGACTGGCCTGTGCCGGCAGCGACACCAACGACGCCACGCCCAGGCCACCCATTCCCATTAAAAAACGTCGACGATCCACTCCGCGTTTCAGCATATTTTCTCTTTCAAACATTATTCAAACTCATTTTTAAATACAAAAAGGGTGCATCAGCCAGGCCGAGGCCCGGTTGATAAGACACAGCACTAAACTAAAAGGGAAGAGCTGAACAGAAGGCTACTATCGCCCGTCACAGGCATTGCCTTTCGGTTATCTGATGTCACCGCATAAAAAGCGAGCGGGAATTATCCTATAAAAGATTAAATAATCAACAACCATTGGTTATAAGGCCGCCGTAAGCGACGGCCTTAAGAGTAGAGGTTAGCCGGCAGTGAAGGGATTGTGCAAGATTCGATCGAAATCATAGATGTCGTTGCGAAAGCGGGGCAAACCGTCGGGCCCCAGCCAGCCCGGCCAGTACACCATGAACACCGGCAAGGGCTGAGCTACCCGTAACCAGCGGGTTTTTGGGCTGGCTTTCAAGGCCGCCAGCCGCTCCGGGCTCAGCTTATCGCTCAACAACCAGCTGGCCAGCTGTTCGGCGCCTTCTACCCGTACACAACCGGAGCTGAGTGCCCGGCTGTCGCGAGAAAAGAGGCTGCGGCCCGGGGTGTCATGCAGATAGATGGCATCATCGTTGGGCATATGAAATTTATAGGAACCGAGGGCATTACGAGCTCCGGGTCTTTGTCGTAACCGATAGGGAAAGCCGCCCCCGTTATAGAGTCGAGCCTGCCACTCGGCTCTGGATACCGGGCCGGCGCTATCGAGCACATCGAAACCTTCCCGTGCGATATAACCGGGATCCCGGTACAGCTTGGGCACTATGTCCCTCTCGATAATAGAGCGCGGTACATTCCAGGGCGGATTGATCACCACATTGGTGATATTGCTGGTCATGATCGGGGTTTTACGCTCGTCTTTACCGACGATAACGTCACTTTCCAGCACTATCACCTGATCCTGATAAAGCCGCAGACGGTATTCGGGGATATTCACCAGCAGATAGGACGACGGCAGCTTGTCGCCAATCAGGGTTCGCAGCATGCTTCGCATCAGCAGCTGAGCCCGCTGAAGTGGGGCCACATCCAGCCAGGCGAAGGTCTGGGGACCGATAACCCCATCCACCTGCAGACCATGTCGCTGCTGAAAACCCCGTACGGCCTTTACCAGGGCGGCATCATACCCTTGGGGATCATGAAAGGCGTCAGCGAGTGCATCGGTTGTATCGTCTACGCCCGAGAGTGAGGACGCGCCAGCCACCGGTATGTCGCCCAGCAAGCCTAGCCGTTCCCGAACTCGAGCTATCACCTCGCCCCGATCTCCGGGCCGCAAGATACCGGTACGCAGTACAGGCCAGGGCTGAACATTCAGCGCCAGCAGACGGGCCAGCTGTTGCTGCAACTGGTCATGATCGGCATAACCCGGCGCCAGCCCTTGCACCAGAACATGGCGCTGCTGCTGCTCCGCCGCCAACTGCAATTCGATCTTGTCCTGCTCCCGAAACGAAAGAGAGGCGCCTGTGGTACGCAGATACTGGCGGTCAACGAAAGATAACGAAGCCCAGTATCGCCAGAATGCCTGCATGCCGAGCAGTAGTCGATCGTCAGCCTCATCGGAGGCGGTATCGACCGACACCGCCTGTTGCCACCACAGGGTCAGCTTGGGATGTACATCGGCCAGCGCCAGTTCCAGCCCCTGCTGATGCAACTGCAGTCGAGCTTCGGGCTCGTCCTGCCAGGAGGAAGCGGCCGCGCTGCTCATGCCGACGCATAGCAACAGCCACAGCCCGAACATCACACGATACCCTGAAATCTCACCGCTCATCATCTTGCTGCTCGCCCATTCCCTGAATTCAATACCAGCCAGGTTCCACAGTACACCCGTATACACACCAAGGGATAGCATCCCCACCATGATCTCTCTTGATAATAGACCCGGTGTGAATACACCATCTGTCGGATCGATAGCAATGGAATATAAATCTATCACTTAATAACATATAGTTATAACGATTCGTCATTTCTCATTCTATAAAGAATGGGTAAGCTGACCATATAGATACTTCTGGTGTTACTGAACCTTAGGGATAGCCGTGATGAGCAACATTTTTGAAGATAACTCTCAGACCATTGGACATACTCCACTGGTCAAACTGAACCGGGTCAGCAAGGGACGAGTGCTGGCCAAGATAGAAAGCCGCAACCCCAGTTTCAGCGTCAAATGCCGTATCGGCGCCAACATGATATGGGATGCCGAAAAACGGGGCGAACTGGTGGCCGGTAAAGAGCTGATTGAGCCGACCAGCGGTAACACCGGCATCGCACTGGCCTTCGTGGCCGCCTCTCGTGGCTACGCCATTACCCTGACCATGCCCAACACCATGAGCATGGAACGCCGTCAGCTGCTGAAAGCTCTGGGCGCCACTCTGGTGCTGACCGATGGTGCCAAAGGCATGAAAGGCGCCATCGAAAAAGCCATGGAACTGAAAGAAACGGCACCGGAAAAATACGTGCTGCTGCAGCAGTTCAACAACCCGGCCAACCCGGAGATTCATGAAAAAACCACCGGCCCCGAGCTGTGGGAAGACACAGACGGCAGCATCGATGTGTTCGTGGCCGGCGTGGGCACCGGCGGCACCTTGACCGGTGTATCCCGTTATATCAAGAACACCAAAGGCAAGGCCATTACCACGGTTGCCGTCGAGCCTGTCGAGTCTCCGGTGATCACCCAGGCCCTGGCCGGTGAAGAAATCAAGCCCGGCCCGCACAAGATTCAGGGCATCGGCGCCGGCTTTATTCCCGGTAACCTGGACCTGTCTTTGATCGACAGGGTCGAGCAGGTTTCCAGCGAAGATGCCATCGAGATGGCCCGCCGCCTGATGAAGGATGAAGGTATTCTGGCCGGCATCAGCTCCGGTGCCGCCGTGGTTGCCGCCAATCGTCTGGCCGAATTGCCCGAGTTTGCCGACAAGACCATCGTCGTGATACTGCCCAGCTCCGGCGAGCGCTATCTCAGCACCGCCCTGTTCCAGGGCATCTTCACCGAGCAGGAATTGCAGCAGTAATCGCCCCGCCCCCTCGATACCGGCGCCATTATCTGCGCCGGTGTTACTAAATCCGACTGCCTGCTCGGCCTTTTTACGAGAATGTCGCACTCGCTTTCGTCCTCTAATACCACCTCGGACATCCCTTCGTTTCCCTTCCCCATGTACATTGGCGCTCCAGCCCCTACAATGATGGAAGTCTTTGCCCAAGCTTAATATTTTCGGATCGATTTACTCCCTTTATCTTGAGAAAGTCCGTCTGTTATCATCATCATCAAATAATGCCAGGAGCTGATATTATGGGTCTGTTCGAGAAACTGAAAAGAATGGTGTCTGACGATACCGGTGAAACCAGCGGCATCGACATCTTCGCCCCCCTTTCCGGTGAGCTGGTCGCTATCGAAGAAGTACCGGATGTGGTGTTCGCCGAAAAAATAGTGGGTGACGGCATCGCGATCAAACCCAGCGGCAACAAGATGGTTGCCCCCTGCGACGGCACCATCGGCAAGATATTCGAAACCAATCATGCATTCTCTATCGAATCCGACTCCGGCCTGGAACTCTTTGTCCACTTCGGCATCGACACAGTAGAGCTCAAGGGCGAAGGTTTTACCCGCATCGCCCAGGAAGGTCAGCAGGTGAAAAAAGGCGACACCATCATCGAATTCGATCTGGCACTGCTGGAAACCAAGGCCAAGTCCACCCTGACTCCTGTGGTCATTTCGAACATGGATGAGGTCAAGGAAGTCATCAAGCAGAGCGGCGCCGTGACCTTGGCCGAAGACGTGATAATGCGCGTCAGGAAGTAACCCGGTCTGCTGTTGCAAGGCGCCACAGCGGCGCCTTTTTTACTGGCAACGTTATTCACCGTTATACCAGACAGATTAAACAACCGACCTGTTTGGTTGCCCTGCAAAGGTCGGATAAAGGGCCAGCTCCCCCGACACGCCGTGAACCCATCCCTGGGGGCTCCGCCGCGCCATCCTTGGCGCGGAGGGTCGGTGGAGCTGCACCCTTTAACCTCCCTGATGCCTGGGAGTGGCCTGCGAGCATCGCCTACAGACAACTCGGTGCCCAAGAAGAGGCAACAGAGAACGGCTCCCACGACCGTGACATGCCATGGATGGCATGTCCGAGCTTACATGGATGTACTCGTAGCGTGTCGTGGGAGACGGCTGTGTTGCCTCTGAGCCTCGGGTTTAAGAAACGATAAGATGTTTATTCAAACTGGTATTACAGGAAAACCCACTATGTTCAACTGGCTAAAAAAATGGTGCCAACAAGGTGCCTCTGCTCCCGCTCCCCGTTTTGAGCCCACGTCTTATCAGGGCTTCGACATCTATCCCGAGCCCATGGCCGAGGGCGGCCAGTACCGGCTGCACGGTCGCATCACCCGGCTCAAAGACGGGGAGCTGCAGGAATATCGGCTGATCCGCTCGGATCTGCTGCCGTCGGCCGAACAGGCCGCCGAGCTGATGGTCGCCAAGGCCAAACGGGTTATAGACGAAAATGGTGAACGCATTTTTGACTGAATGGTCGCACTGGCGCCGGCAATTGCGCCACAATGGTGAACGCCGCCTGCTGGTGCTGAGTGGCTGCGAATCCTGGGCCATGAGCCAGGCCCGCAGGCTCATCAGCAGTCACGGTGATGCCAACTCCATCTGGCTGGGCCAGGCCCCTTCAGGCCAGGAGTCCTGTGCCATCGGCAAGTTTCAGGGGGCACTCGGCCGGGAATATGACAGCCTGGTGTTCAACACCCACAGCGGCCTGCATCCGGATGCCTTCGGCGCTGCTGTCGGTGCCGTCATGGCCGGTGGCCTGGTGCTGCTGCTGTGCCCCCCCCTGAGTGAATGGCCGAGCTATGCGGATCCGGATCTGGTGCGTTATGTAGCCCTGCCGGAACAGGCGGCCGGGCTCTACAGCCATTTTCTGCATCGCTTTACCACCCTGCTACAACAAGACCCCTCTGTGCTGCTCTGGCAGCAAGGTACCTCCTTCCCTGCCCTGCCCGAGTTGTCTCCTGCTCCCTGGCGGCGAGAGCGCGACCGTCGGGGCTGTCTGAACCACCAGCAACGCCGGGCGCTGGCAATGATGCTGCAAGCGGCCCGCCGCCGACAGCCGCTGGTGCTGACCGCCGATCGGGGCCGGGGCAAGTCCAGCCTGCTCGGGCTGGCAGCCGAGCGATTGCTCGCCGCCGGTTACCGGGTATTGCTGACTGCCCCAAGCCCCGGGGCCGCCGCCCAGGCGCTGGCGCACTGTGATGGGCCACTGGACTTTATTGCCCCGGACGCCCTGCTGGCCCAACGGCCAGACGCAGACATACTGCTGGTAGACGAGGCCGCCGCCATTCCTGTGCCCATGCTGCTGACCCTGGCCCGACGCTATTGCTGTCTCTTCGCCAGTACAGAGCACGGCTACGAAGGAACCGGGCTGGGCTTTCAGCTGAAGTTTCAACCGGCGCTGACGGCGCTGGCACCAGACTGGAAGAAGGTGCATCTGGATATGCCGGCGCGCTGGAGCCCGCAGGATCCCCTGGAGCCACTGGTATTCAGGCTGCTGGCCCTAGATGCGGACCCGATCACGCCGCCCCGGGAAGGCGAACTGAATATCCGCTGGGTCAGCCGCAA
>NZ_MPZM01000014.1 GCF_002936955.1 Oceanisphaera arctica
CTGCTGGAACAGCTGGGGTTGTGGCCGCTGTTGTCCGATCTGATCACCCCCATTACCCATATCCAAGTATCCGATCAGGGCCATTTTGGCCAGGTGAATATCTGTGCCGACGACTATCCGGTGCCGGCGCTGGGTTATGTGGTCGAACTCCACCCGGTGGGGCGGCTTTTGTACCGGCACATGACGCAGTGCAGCACCATAGAGCTGTTGTGTCCTGCCCGTATCGAGACCCTGGTGCAAGAGCCCGAACGTGTCTTGTTGACGCTTGCCGACGGCCAATCGCTTGCGGCCTCGCTGCTGCTGGCCGCCGATGGCAGTCGCTCCGTGGTGCGCCAGCAACTGGGCCTTCCCAGCCGCCGGCTGGACTATCGGCAGGGTGCCATCATCGCCAATGTGCAGACCGCGGTCCCGCATCAGGGCCGAGCCTTCGAACGTTTCACTCGGGAAGGGCCCATCGCGCTGTTGCCGATGGGTGAGGGGCGTTGTTCGCTGGTGTGGTGCGCGTCCACCGAACGGGCCGAACAGCTGATGACCCTCGATGACGAGACCTTTCTGCAGCAGTTGCAACAGGAGTTCGGCTACCGGCTGGGCCGGCTGCAACGCACCGGCCAACGGCACTGTTATCCGTTGACGCTGGATGAGGTGGAGCGGCCCTGGCATCACAGAGTGGCGCTGGTCGGTAATGCGGCTCACCTGTTGCATCCTATCGCCGGGCAGGGGTTCAACCTGGGACTGCGCGACGTGGCGGCCCTGGTTGATTCCGTGCGTCAGGCGTTGATAGACGAACGGGATATCGGCAGTTACCCGGTGCTGTCTGACTACGGTCAGACACGTCAGCCGGATCAGTCGACCATTGTCGGCCTGACCACGGCGCTGGCGTTGATGTTCTCCAACGATCATCCGGCGCTGGCCGCCGGACGTAACCTGGGGCTGATGGCCATGGCGGCCAGTGGCTCTTTCAAAGACAAACTGGCCTGGCGGGCCATGGGCAAGAGGTAAGGCATGCAAGCGACAGATGTGATCGTGATCGGCGGCGGCATGGTGGGGCTGACCCTGGCGCTGGCGCTGGAAGACAGCGGCCTGAAAGTGGCGGTAATTGAAGGTCAGACACCGGACCCGGAACTGCCGTCCATTCCCGACAACAGAGTCAGCGCCATCAATTTGGCGTCCCAGACTCTGCTCGAACGGCTACAGGCCTGGCCGAGCCAGAAAGAACGGCTCGGCCCCTATACCGACATGGAAGTGTGGGAGGCCGACAGCGCCGCCCGCATCGAGTTTTCCGCCACACTGATGCATCAGCCTCACCTGGGGCATATTGTCGAAAATCGCCTGTTGCAGCAAAGCCTGCTGGCCCGGGCTCGTCATTGTGCTCATATCAGCCTGCATATGCCGGCGCGAGCGGCCTCGGTATCGGTGAGCGAGCAGGGCGCCTTTGTGCTGCTCGATAACGGCACCCCCATTACCGGTCGTTTGTTGGTTGGCGCCGACGGGGCCCGCTCCTGGCTGCGTGACCAGCTGCAACCGGGCATGGTCGAGTGGGACTACGACCACAGCGCCCTGGTGGCGACGGTGGCCACCACCGAGCCCCATGGCCGGACCGCTCGGCAGATCTTCCGCGGTAACGATATTCTGGCATTTCTGCCGCTGGCCGACCCGCATCAGTGCTCCATCGTCTGGTCCTGTGCGCCGGAACAGGCGTCGGAGCGGCTGGCGTTATCAGACGCCGAGTTCAACAAGGTGCTGTCTCATGACTTCGACTTGCGCCTGGGCCGGTGCGAGGTATTGGGGCCACGCATGGCCATTCCGCTCAAGGCGCGTTTCAGCCAGCAGTTCTGCGGCCCACGCTGGGCGCTGATCGGCGATGCGGCTCATACCATACATCCGCTGGCGGGGCAGGGCGTCAACCTGGGATTGCAGGATGCCGCCGCCCTGTCCCAGACACTGGCAACCCTGCATGGTCAGGGGCGGGACATCGGCGCCCTGTCGGAGCTCAAATCCTTCGAGCGCTGGCGCAAGGCCGAAGCCGCGACCCTGCTGGCGGCGATGGAAGGGCTTAAGCGCCTATTTACCCATCCGCATCCGCTGGTTCGCGGCCTGCGTGGCCTGGGATTGAGTCTGACCGACCGGCTGACGCCGCTTAAACGCAAGCTGGCCACCCATGCACTGGGTACCGGCGGGCTGCAACCCAGGCTGTCGACACCTGAGAAAAACTAATCTGGGTACTTGTCGGGATTAGTTTTCTTGAGGGTGTATTTTCTCTGCTTATCTCCTCATTACTTGTGCTTATGCTTATTAATCGGCATTTGATCACATTTAATATTAAATTAATGTTAATTATGCGGTGTTAATGCCGCTACTGGCACTTCCTTTCGTTGAAACGACTGTTGCATGCTGGATCACACTTTGAGGTTGATACTGAAACGATAAGTTTTTTTTGGGCTCGGTGCGGTTTTATCCCGGGCCGGCTTGGGTATAATCGGGGTGCAATATCGGATTATCGCTCACAGGCTAGGCCTGGTATAAAAGGAAGCGCCATGACTCAGCAAACAGTTTTGCACCCTCAGCACCTGGAAGCCGGTGCCAAGATGGTGGATTTTCACGGTTGGGATATGCCCATTAACTATGGTTCTCAACTTGAGGAGCACCATGTTGTGCGTAAAGACGCCGGCATGTTCGACGTTTCCCACATGACCATCGTCGACGTCAAGGGCAGCCAGGCGAAACCCTTTCTGCAAAAACTGCTGGCCAACGATGTGGCTCGCGTCACCCAGCCCGGCAAAGCCATCTACAGCGGCATGCTCAACGAGCAGGGCGGTGTGATTGATGATCTGATCACCTATTTCTTCGCCGACGACGACTATCGCATGATCGTCAACTCCGCCACCCGCGACAAGGATCTGGCCTGGATGAACCAGCAGGTCCAGGGCTTTGATGTCACCCTGACCGAGCGCCCCGAGCTGGCGATGATCGCGGTACAGGGCCCCAACGCCAAGGCCAAGGCCGCCCAGGTCTTTAATGCCGGGCAAAATGTCGCAGTCGAAGACATGAAGCCCTTCTTCGGTGTGCAAGCCGGCGACCTCTTTATCGCCACCACCGGCTATACCGGCGAAGACGGCTACGAAATCGTGGTGCCCGTCGACCAGGCCGCCGCCCTGTGGAATGCCCTGCTGGACGCCGGCGTCCAGCCCTGCGGCCTCGGCTCTCGCGATACCCTGCGCCTGGAAGCGGGCATGAACCTCTATGGTCAGGACATGGACGAAACCGTGTCTCCGCTGGCCGCCAACATGGCCTGGACTATCGCCTGGGAACCGGCCGAGCGTGATTTTATCGGTCGTGCCGCCCTGGAAGCCCAGAAAGCCGCCGGTGAGCAGCACAAGCTGGTGGGCCTGGTGATGAAAGAAAAAGGCGTGCTGCGCGCCGGTACCCCGGTGCGTTTTACCGACGACCAGGGGCAGGAACAGCAGGGCATTATCACTTCCGGTACCTTCTCGCCTACACTGGGACACAGCATTGCCCTGGCGCGGGTTCCGCGCTCTGTAGGAGCCAATGCAGAAGTTGAAATGCGTAAAAAATGGATGCCGGTGTCGGTAGTAAAACCGACTTTCGTACGCTTCGGCAAAGCGGTCGCCGAATTTTAAGAATCAAGTTCAAGAAACAAGAGGAACAACTGATGAGCAATATCCCCAGTGAATTGAAGTATGCCCGCTCCCATGAATGGGTACGTCTGGAAGCTAACGGTGAGGCTGTGGTCGGTATTACCGAGCATGCGCAGGAGCTGTTGGGTGATATGGTGTTTGTTGAACTGCCCGAAGTGGGCCGCACCGTCGATGCCGGTGAAGACTGCGCCGTGGCCGAGTCGGTAAAAGCCGCCTCCGATATCTATGCGCCGGTCAGCGGTGAAATCATTGCCGTAAACGAAGATCTGGAAGACAGCCCCGAGCTGGTCAACTCAGACTCCTTCGGTGACGGCTGGCTGTTCCGCATCAAGCTGGCCGACGAGTCCGATCTGGACGAGCTGCTGGATGCAGAAGGCTACGAAAGCAGCATCGACGAAGAGTAATCACAAGCCCCCTTATTTGGGGGCTTTGTAATGCCCCGCAGGGTCTGTTTCAATGGACCAGCCGACGGCCGAGATAGGCGAATTCTGTTTGATAACGCCTGTGCTCCGGCTGCTCTCGGGAGCCATGTTCCTTGATCAAATCCTGCCCCGCCGTGGTGTTTGGTCGAATAAAGCAGACCCTGCAATCAAATTTCCAGACCTTGCCGGCAAGTACCCCCCCAGGGGCCGCTCGCCTGTGTTTTTTCCGGGCTGCTGGCCTATTAAGGAAGTGAAGAAATGACCCAGTCTTTGTTTGAACTTGAGCAGAATAATGCCTTTATCGGTCGCCATATCGGCCCGACCGAGCAAGATGTAGCCGAGATGCTGGCCGTGGTGGGCGCCGAGTCGTTGGACGACCTGATCCACCAGACGGTGCCCGCCAATATCCTCAACGACCAGCCGCTGGGCATCGGTGCCAGCCGCACCGAGGTTGAGGCTCTGTCTTACCTGAAATCCCTGGCCCGGCAGAACAAGGTCAACAAGAGCTATATCGGCATGGGTTATCACGACACCCATGTGCCCCTGGTGATTCAGCGTAACGTGCTGGAAAACCCGGGCTGGTATACCGCCTATACCCCTTATCAGCCCGAGATTGCCCAGGGCCGTCTGCAAGCACTGCTCAATTTCCAGCAACTGACTCAGGACCTGACCGGTCTGGATCTGGCCAGCGCCTCGCTGCTGGACGAAGCCACCGCCGCCGCCGAGGCCATGGCCCTGGCCAAGCGCGTCAGCAAGAACAAGAAAGCCAACATCTTCTTCATCGGTGATGACGTGCACCCTCAGACCATTGACGTGGTCAAGGAACGTGCCGAACACTACGGTTTTGAAATAGTGGTGGCCCCGGCCGATGCCGTGGTCGAGCACCAGGTGTTCGGCGCCCTGTTCCAGTATCCGTCTACTACCGGCCAGATCCGCGACATCAAGGGTCTGATCGAAAAGGTACAGAGCCAGAAGGGCATTGCCTGTGTGGCCGCAGATATTCTGTCTCTGGTGCTGCTGAAAGCCCCGGGTGCCCTGGGTGCCGACGTGGTACTGGGCAACGCCCAGCGTTTTGGGGTGCCCATGGGCTACGGTGGCCCGCACGCTGCCTTCTTTGCCACTCGTGACGCCCACAAGCGCTCGCTGCCGGGCCGTATTATCGGCGTGTCCAAGGACACCCGTGGCAAGCCGGCCCTGCGCATGGCGATGCAGACCCGCGAGCAGCATATCCGCCGCGAAAAGGCCAACTCCAACATCTGTACCGCTCAGGTGCTGCTGGCCAACATGTCCAGCTTCTTCGCCGTCTATCACGGTCCGGAAGGTCTCAAGCGTATTGCCAACCGGGTACACCGCCTGACCGATATTCTGGCGCTGGGCCTCCAGTCCAAGGGCGTGGCCCTCAAGCACGACACCTGGTTCGACACCCTGACCGTGATCAGTGCAGACAAAGACGCCATCAACGCCCGTGCACTGGCCAAAGGCGTCAACCTGCGCACCGATCTGAACGGCGCCTTGGGAGTGTCTCTGTCCGAAACCACCAGCCGTAATGATGTGGCCGAGCTGTTCGATATCTTCCTTGGCGAAGGCCATGGCCTGGACGTAGAAGTACTGGATACCAAAGCCGCTGCCGGCACCAATTCGATCCCGGCCGAGCTCAAGCGTGACAATGCAATCCTGACCCACGAAGTGTTCAACAAGTATCACTCCGAAACCGAGATGCTGCGCTACATCCACAAGCTGGAAATGAAAGATCTGGCACTCAACTACGGCATGATTTCATTGGGCTCCTGTACCATGAAGCTCAACGCCACTGCCGAAATGGTGCCGGTGAGCTGGCCCGAACTGGCCCAGATCCACCCCTTCGCGCCGCTGGATCAGACCCAGGGCTATCAGCAGATCATTGCCGAGCTGGAAGACTGGCTGGTGAAGGTCACCGGTTACGACGCCATCTGCATTCAGCCCAACTCGGGCGCCCAGGGTGAGTATGCCGGCCTGCTGGCCATCAAGAAATATCACGAGTCCCGTAACGAAGGCCACCGTGATATCTGCCTGATCCCGAGCTCTGCCCACGGCACCAACCCGGCCTCTGCCCAGATGGCCAACATGAAGGTGATCGTCGTGGCCTGCGACAAGAAAGGCAACGTCGACATGGCGGACCTCAAGTCCAAGGCAGCTGAAGCAGGCGAGAACCTGTCCTGTATCATGGCGACCTATCCGTCTACCCACGGCGTGTACGAAGAGAGCATCCGCGAGATGTGTGAAGTCATTCACAGCTACGGCGGCCAGGTGTACATGGACGGCGCCAACATGAACGCCCAGGTGGGTATTACCTCACCCGGCTTCATCGGCGGCGATGTATCGCACCTCAACCTGCACAAGACCTTCGCCATTCCGCACGGCGGCGGCGGCCCGGGCATGGGCCCCATCGGTATTAAAGCACATCTGGCACCCTTCGTGGCCGGCCATGCGGTGGTGAAAACCGACAAGGAAAGCCGTGACAACGGCGCCGTGTCTGCCGCCCCGTTCGGCTCTGCCAGCATCTTGCCCATCAGCTGGATGTATACCGCGCTGCTGGGTGACGAAGGTTTGAAACGCTCCACTCAGCTGGCCATTCTCAACGCCAACTACCTGATGAAGAGCCTGGCCGAGGATTACCCCATCCTCTATACCGGTCGTAACGACCGCGTCGCCCACGAGTGCATCGTGGATCTGCGTCCCCTGAAGGAAGCCAGCGGCATCAGCGAAATGGATGTGGCCAAGCGCCTCAACGACTATGGCTTCCACGCGCCGACCATGAGCTTCCCTGTGGCCGGCACCCTGATGATCGAGCCGACCGAATCCGAGTCCAAGGAAGAGATCGACCGCTTCATCTTCGCCATGAAGCAGATCCGCGAAGAAATCCGTCAGGTAGAAAACGGCACCTGGACCCTGGAAGATAACCCCCTGGTCAATGCGCCGCATACTCAGGATGATGTAATGGACAGCGAGTGGAACCGTGCCTACAGCCGCGAGCTGGCGGTGTTCCCGTCCGACGACGTGCGCCGTTCCAAGTTCTGGCCGACCGTCAACCGCATCGACGATGTGTACGGCGACCGCAACCTGTTCTGCAGTTGTTTGCCGACCGAAGCCTACGGCGAGTAAGCGATAAGGTGATCACGACCATTTAAGTTGGAGACCGACAATTAAGTTGGAAACCCTTGTAAAAAGCCCTGCTATTCAGCAGGGCTTTTTTTTGCCGGTATCAATATCAGCCAGATCAAAGTCGCACTCAAGTCCGCGATGTGGTTTGTGAAAAATGGACGATACTTAGGAATCTTAACTACCCTTGGATGTTCCTATCCTCAACAGGAGGTGCGATATGGCAGACTGGATCGTAGTGGCTGATGCTTCAAAAGCCGTTGTTTACCTGCAAGACAGGATCGAAGGCGTGTTTGAGGAGGTAATGGACCTTGCCCATCCTGAAGCGCGTTTAAAGGCGAGTGAGCTGACCAGCGACGTATTGAGAATTCCGGAGATAAGCGACCCTCGACATACCGAGAACCAGCGCTTTGCGCGTGACATTATCGGCCGGATTCGTCATGCCCTCGACACCAATGAAATTCGGGGCTTTTATCTTGCGGCCCCGCCTCAGTTTCTCGGCTTATTACGCGAGGTTATGGATGATCATCTGCGCAAGGCTTTATACAGGGATCTGGATAAAAATTTGAGCGGTGCGTCTCATAGCGAGGTGATTGCCGCCTTCGCCTGACTCGCCCTTGCATCCTGATTCCGCTTCAACTGCCGGAACCTACCTCTGGTGAGTTCCGGCTTGAGTCATCAAGCTTCGTAAACAGGAGGAATGACCGGGCATTCGGTTAAGGAGGCTCCTATGTACAGATCCTTTTGCTACTCACTGATACGCGCCGGCTTTTGCTTATTGCTGCTGGCTGTGCCTGTCGTCGGGCAGGCCGACACGGCCAGGGTAATCGAGCTGACTCAGACCGGTTGCCAGTTTATAGAAAGCGAGAACGGCGTCGATCACGGCTATGTCACTCGTAGCAAGGCCGATTGTGATCGTATCAATGCCGAGACCGCCGTTGAGCGTCTGGCCCGGGCTCGCACGCTGGAGCTGGAACCCGGTCGCTATATCTTCAGGGTGCACAACAGGGATGTGCCCTACGAGTTGGGGTTCTGGCTGCGGGGAGCCAGTCTGCTGGATAGGGCGCTGTTGCCCAGCGTCTCCGGCGGCGGTCTGGTGACCGGAGCCAGCCGGGATTATGACATCGAGCTTGAACCCGGCGAATATCTTTATTCCTGCCCGTTGAATACCACCCCCGACTACCGCCTGACGGTGGCAGACTAATCGATGGCCGTATCGAGACCGGTATTTTGCTCTCTTCCAAATGGGAGTCATCGGTCAGCTCCAGTCGTTGAAAGCTTCGTTAATGGCCAAAAATATGGTGGTGGACTGGCTACTTCGCCGGTTAGTGGATATGGTGAACAGACACTGTGCAGCGTAATCAAAGTGTTTATTTCTGACGAGACAAGGAGGCGACATGAGCCGGAACTACGAAGCGGAAAGAGCGGTATTGATGGATGACGTCAAGCAGGTACTCAAAGACGCCGAAGCACTCTATCAGGCGGCAGTCGATGATGGCACCAAGGAAGGCAAGGCGCTGAAAGAAAAGCTGAAAGCCCAGCTGGGTCGGGCGCAGAAGCAGTTTTCGGAGCTGGAAGGTTCAGTGGTGGAGCGTACCCGTCAGGCGGCGGCGCAGACCGATGATCTGGTGCACAGCAAACCCTATCATGCCATGGGCATTGCGGCCTTGGTCGGGCTGGTGCTGGGGGCCTTGCTGAGCCGCCGGTGAGTCGTTGCTGCCTGTTGGTGTGATGGCCAGGCCCACAGCGGGCGGCCAGTTGCGTAGCAGGCAGGATAAAGTCCTCGGGCGGCAATGTTCAGCGCCGCCCAAGCGGAGATTTACGCCATAAGGAAGATTCAATGAGTGGCCAGATCAATTCGTTGAAGGAGTTGTTGCATACCATTACCGAGCTGTTGTTTGTCCGCTTCAAGATGGCCCGCATCGAGTTTGTCGCCCAGAAGGAGCGGATGGTGCGGCTCGGTATACTGGCGCTGGCGGCGGTTTTTCTGTTCTTCATGTCTTACATCAGCCTGCTGTTCGGTCTGAATCTGGTGCTGTCCCATACGGCCAAATTGTGGGTGTTTTTCGGGCTGTCGGCGGGTTTGCTGCTGCTGATGTGCGGGGCTTTCTGGTCCATCGCCCGCAACCTCGCCAGCCAGCGCAAATTTCTGGCCGAGACGCTGCACGAGCTGCAGGAAGATGTCGCCTATATTCAGGGCAAAAAAAACATGTCCGATTGGTCTTTGAAGGACTGAGTCTATGCACAAGTCGTTACAACAGGAACAACAGTTATTACAGCTGAAGGCGGAGGCGCTGCGGCTGAAGCTGCTGACCAATCAATTGCGTCGGCAGCAGCAACAAAGCGAGTCCGGTTTGTGGCAGATGGCCAGCCAGCTGCCCAGGGCCGGGCTGGTATGGCGGCTGGCCAACATGCCCCGCAAGCTCAGAAACAAGCTACTACTGGGCGGGGCCTTGCTGGCGGTCATCTACCTGCGCTTCTGAGTCGGCTTTCATTCATGCCGAAACCGAAACCGGTACCAGAGTCCAGGTACCGGGATATTTCTTACTTCTGCTTACCTGAATTGCGTTCAACACATTAAATCCAGTATCTGCTGTTTGTTTACCGGATCCAGCTGCTCGGGTGCGAGAAAGCGGCTTCCGTATTGCAGATAGATTTCCTGCTCGACAAAAAAGCGAAACAGTCCGGGGTCCAGGTGCTGCTTCTTGACCATGGTCGCCATTATGGTCAGCGCCTCGCTCAGACTCTTGGGCTTTTTGTAGGGGCGGTCGGCGGCGGTCAGGGCCTCAAATACATCGGCCAGCGCCATCATGCGCGCCTGTAACGGCAATTCACCGGCCTTCAGGCTGCGCGGATAGCCCTGGCCGTCCATGCGCTCATGATGACCGGCGGCCAGCATGGGGACTTCGCCGAGGTGATCGGGATAGTGCAGTTCGCTCAGCATGATCAGGGTATGCACCATGTGGGCATTGATGGTGTAGCGCTCTTCCGGGGTCAGGGTGCCCCGGGCAATGGCCAGGTTATAGTGCTCTCCCAGATCCAGCTTGAGTTCGGGCTGCACCAGGGTAATCCCCCAGAGATTGTCGTGGTCGATGCGCTCCTTGGTCGGGTAGGGGAGCCGATGCCAGGGCTTGTCGGCCAGCAGCGGTTCCCATGCCGGTACCGGCTCGATGTCGCCGCGTCGTTGTTCTTCTTCCCACGACAGTCCCAGTGTATTGTCCAGGGTGCGTAGCCAGCGCCGCTCGGCGATGCGGTTCAGGCGCTCAAGTTGTGTCTGGCTGACCGTTTCACCGCCCTGGTTCAGGTTGGCGATAAAGGTGAAGTCCTCATCCAGTTGCCGGTGCTGATCTGCCCGTATCGACGCAAGCCGGTGCTCGTCCTCGCCGTCGGCCCGACCCTGCCAGTAAATGATGTCCGCATCGCGCTTGAGTACCTCGAACCTGGTCCTTATTTCGTGCAGCCGGTTATAAATGGTCTCCAGCTTGGTGGCCTTGTCTATTACATGTTCCGGGGTCACCACCTTGCCGCAATCGTGCAGCCAGGAGGCCAGGTAGAGCGCCTCCCACTCCTGCTCGGAAAGCCGAAAATCCGCATAGTTGCCGGTCTCGCTGTGGTGGGCGGCGCGGGCCAGCATCAGGGTCAGCTCCGGCACTCGCTGACAATGACCGCTGGTGTAGGGGGACTTGGCGTCGATGGCGGAGGCGATGACGCGGATCATCGATTCGGTCATTTTCTGCTGCTGTTCAAACAAAGCCATGTCTTCCAGTGCCAGATTGGCGAATTCGCTGTAATGGGAGATAAAGCGACGTTTACCGGCAGAAAGGCGGGCTGTCCCGTAGCTCAGGCCAAGCATAATGGCGCCGTTGAGCTTGCCAAAGCGATCATACAAAAGCCAGGGCGGCTCAAATCGCAGGCCATGGCCTTCCAGTGTTTGCAGGAGCAGTGCCGACAGCTCGTCGGGCCCGGCATTGTCGGGCAGGGGGATCTGATGTTGCTGTTCCTGCTCCTTATCCAGTAACACCAGGCAGTGTGCGTTTTCTTGTTGCCTGGCCCGGTAAACCAGACAGCGTTGTCCGCCGCTCAGATGTTGTATACCCTGGCTGAGCCGTTGCAGCATGTTGTTGAAATCATCGCTCTGCGACAGGCTGTGCAGTTCCTGAATAAAGCCGGCCAGGGTCCGATGCATCAGCGTGATGGCGTGGGCCTGGGCATCCAGCTCCTGGTAGAAGTAGTGTCGTTCTTTAAGACCGTCAAAGTCGAATTCCTGAATCCCTTTCAAGTCTTCCGCCATTTGTCGCAAGGGGCGCGAGATAGCACGAGATGCCATGATGACCACCGGCAGGCTTAATGCCACAATCAGCAGCGTCAACCACGCCTGGGAGCGACCAAAGTTCAGCGCTTCCGCCATCAGTTTGCGATAGGGGATCAGCGTGGATAGCCGCAAATCCAGGGTGCCGTTGTTGCCGGCGGCCAGGGTCAGCGGTATCTGCTGACCCAGCCAGAGGTCACCGTTCAGCTCGACCGTCCAGCTTTCTCGATCGGGTTGGCTCGACAGTACCTCGAAGCCCTCCAGGCCATTAAAGGCCGGTTGAACATCGTCGGATACCGAGTCGGGCTGGCTGCCGGCCAGTATCTGAAATTCCGGCGCCAGCAACAGCAGGGTGCGGGCCTCTGGTAATCCCTGTTCGAGCTGTGCATCCAGCTCGCTCAGCAGTAAATCGGCTGCCCACACCCGTTGCTGGGTGGCATCGCCCAGAGACAGGGTAATCCCCTGTTTTTGTGACGCGTGAAAAAGGTAGGGCGGGGTGATGTGCAGACCCGGTTGCGCCAGGGTGGAATCGAACCAGGGGCGGGTACGGCTATCGAAGGACTCGGCGTAGAATTCGACCTCGTCGACCATCCTATAAGTGCGGTCGAAATAGAAGCGCCGGGTGGCACTGCCCGGCGTCATGATCTCCAGCACCAAATCGGCGGCTTGTGGTGCGGCGAAGGCAGTGCGCATTTGTTGATCGTGCATGATGCGAAACACCAGCATACGGCCATCGTATTCGCCCACATAGAAAGCGGTGACCTGAGGGCTGGCGGCCAGCAAGGGATGCAACAGGGGCCACCAGCGAGCTGGCTCCTGCTCTGTGCCGACGAGGGTGACGCCATTGGCGCGCATCAGGGTCAAGCTGGTATTAATGTTACTCAGTTCGTGTTCCAGCCGTTGGCTCAGCTGGCTTTTCAGTACGCTCAGGCGGTGTTCGCTGTTGGCCAGCAGAAAAGCGCTGTTATGGCGGTGCTGCGCATAGATAAGCACGGTACCCAGCAGAATGACCAGGGTAGCAAACATGCAGGTGATGTATACCCGCAGGCTGAAACGTGAATAGAAAGGAGGCATGGCCGGCATCCGTAACCAGAACAGTCATAAGCGTAGTTGCCGATCAGAGGGCTGCCATTGGTATCTTTGCTTGCAGTCACCTGCTTTAACTGCAGCGAGACTTAACTTCGGTAGTCACCGATATCGGGTCGTCGGCTGGGGCCGTTCAGGGCGATGTCGACCGGATGAAAGGCCTTGATGGCCTCGAAGCAGAAATCGCCTAACGCCCGGTGCAGGGCCTGGGGATCATGGTTGGTGATGATGATGACGCTTTTGGCCAGGTTGCGCCGGCGACGCAGCAGATGGCCGAGAAAGCTGGATTGGCTTTCGGCCAGTCGGGTGCGGTTGGCGGCCACTTCATCAAGCACCAGCAAGTCGACTTCTTCCAGCGCACGTCGATACTGGTTGCGGCTTTCCTGATCTTCTATTACCCCGAAAAACAGCCTGTCCACCACCGAGGCCCATTGCTGAAAAATCACCGACTTCTGGTGCTGGTAGATCAGATCGTGGGCAATGGCCCCGGCCAGGGTCGATTTGCCAGTACCGAAGTCGCCATAGATTAGAATGGCGGCACCGCCTTTCTCTTCCCAGTGATCGAAGGCGTTGATGAAATGATGGGCGGTATCGATATGATGGCTCAGCACAGGATCGTCGCGGTCCATGTTGTCGAACACCCACTCCGGGTTGAGATCAGCCTGGGCCAGCAAACGTTCGGTACGTTTCTGTTGCGCCTCTTTCTGAGCCTGGCGCACCTCGATATTCGCCTGCTGTTCATACTGGCGCTTGAGGTCGAGATAATCGTATTCGGGCAGGTTACCACCGGCCCGCAGCCGCTGCAGTCGGCCCAGTAGCCCCTTCACATCGCCACCGGCGGCAGTCGGTGATATGTCTTTCTGTGGTTTCGGGCGGCGTCGACGACGAGCAATGTCGTTCAGGTCGGCGGCAATTTCTTCAGGTGTCTTTTTCATTGCGGTCTTCCTGGTTATCCGGGCTGAGACGTTGGGCTTCGGCCATCATTTCACGGGCCCGTTTGCTGGGGCCTGCGTCGATTTTGGCCGGCAACTGCTGGTAGCCACCGTTATCCTGCGGCGCTGGCGCGCGCTTGATACTGCGCTGATTCTTGAGTTTGCGTACCAGTTTCAGCATCCACTGATGCTGGTTTTCAAATACTTCGGGCCGGCCCAGCCAGTAGGCAATAAACTCGCCCAGCTCGGTTTCATCGATATGGCTGTCGAGCAGACCACAGAGTCTGGCCAGGCCCTCGAACTGTTCGTCCGGGCGCCACTGTGGGTGCATGGCAAACTGGCGAGATGGCAGCGGGGCCAGCCCTTCGAGCTGTTTCAGTGGCAGCGAGAACACGGCCCCGTGATAATGCTGGGGGTGAGGATTATGCACCACACTCAGCAAGCCTGCCTCCAGCAGCTCATCGACCAGCCCGGTCAGATCCATCGGCGTGACGCGATAGCGATATTCCCCGTCGCCCTGCACAGCCAGCGCCTTGCCCAGCAAGGGGTAATCCAGCGGTTGGGTATTATCCCCTCGCGCCAGATGTCTGAGATAGAGCTGATACAGGCTGCGGGCCGGGTGAGACAGTTTGGGAGAGGTCAGCGCCTGATATTCTGCCGGTGTCATAGTGCCACTGTGATCGAATGAGGAGGCTATTATCCAACAAAGCCGCAATAGAATACAGCCACCATGACGGAGCCCCTGCCGAGCGGCCGAAATTCGGCTAGGCTCAGTATATCCCCCATTACTCTGTTACCTAATCTGATGTTTGAACGTTCCCCGCTTATTCTGCTCATAGAAGATGACCCCGTGTTCCGTCGGTTGATGGTGACCTACCTTGAATTGTGGGGCGCCAGAGTGATCGAAGTGGACAATGGCGACGAAGGCATACGGCTGGCGGGGGAGCAGGCACCTGATCTGGTCTTGATCAATTTGCTGCTGGCGGCACCGAATGGTCTCGAGGTGATAACCCGCCTGAAACGATGCTATCCGGTGCTGCCCGTGATTGCGATTTCCGCTCGGTTGAAGATGGTCGATGTGGCGCAGGCGCTGCGGGCCGGTGCCGGAGATTATCTGATCAAGCCTATTCGTAACTGGCGGCAGGTGTTTGATGCCATTACCGCCTGTCTCAAGCCTGATCTGCGGCGGATATTCGATGAACTGAACGAACATCTGGCGTTCTTTCGTCGGGAAGACATGGCCGCCAGTCGTCTGTGTCAGGGCTTGCGTCAGTTGCCGGAGCGCGATCTGGGAACCTGGCAGCTTAGCTGTCGGCAAAGCTCACCCTGGTTGCTCGCCGACTATGTCAGGCTGGATCAGGATCTGTTGCTTCTGCTGGCGGAGTTCGACCCGTTGAGTATGGATACCCCTGCGGTGATGACGCTGATTGCCTTTCTGTTGCATGAGCCCCAGCGTCAGCATCAGATTCAGCCGGGTTCCCTGCTGAACAACCCGGGCCGCACCCTGGAATACATCAATCGTCTGATCCTGGATGCGGGGCTGAACTGCCGGGTGAACCTGGCGTTATTCCGGTTACAGGCCAGCAGCAACAAGGTGATGATGGCCAATGGCGGTATGACCGGCAATGACTGGCTGGCCCGGTGTGATGCTGGCCCGCTGGGAGCGGGAACCTTCAGCGCCAGCCAGCTTAGCTACCCCTGTTCTTTTCCCTTCGACCTGACCTTGCATGGCGGCTTTGGCGGTGAAATCCAGCTGACGGCTCGCCATGGTCAGTGTTGAAACCATGGTCGTTACTGAAGTGGCTTACCGCAAATTGAGCTGTTGCAGGTAGTCGGTGAGGGCGGGTCCCAGCTCGGGATGGCGCAGGCCATATTCAACATTGGCCACCATGAGCCCAAGCTTGCTGCCGCAATCGTGACTCTTGCCGGTAATATGATGGGCATCTACCGGCTGTTGCGCCATCAGCATGGCGATGCTGTCGGTCAGCTGGATTTCATCGCCCTTGCCGAGCGGGGTCTTGCTTAGCAGTGGCCAGATGTCGACCGACAGCACATAACGGCCCACCACCGCCAGATTGGAAGGCGCTTCCTGCCGCTGCGGTTTTTCTATCATTGCTTCAATCGGCGCCGACTCTCCCTGACCCAGCTGATAACCGCCGATATCGACAATACCGAACTGATCGACCAGCTCGTCAGCCACCGGCTCCACCAGAATCTGGCTGTGGCCGTTGTCGCCAAAGGCCCGGATCATGGCCGCCAGATTATCCTGCTGCAGGTTGCAGCCCGCATCATCGATCAGCACGTCGGGCAGCAGCACGGCAAAGGGAGCGTCGCCGACCAGCGGGCGGGCGCAAAGAATGGCATGGCCCAGACCCTTGGCCTCGCCCTGGCGTACATGCATTATGGTCACGTCGGGAGGGCAGATTTTCTGTACTTCTTCGAGCAACTGCCGTTTCACCCGTTTTTCCAGGGTGGCTTCCAGCTCGAAGCTGGTATCAAAGTGGTTTTCGATGGAATTTTTACTGGCGTGGGTGACCAGCACGATTTCCTTGATCCCGGCCTGTACGGCTTCATTCACCACATATTGGATCAGGGGCTTGTCGACCACCGGCAGCATTTCCTTGGGGATGGCCTTGGTAGCGGGCAGCATACGAGTGCCCAGGCCAGCGACCGGGATCACCGCCTTACGAATCGAGGATTGTGAAGGCATGTTTTGAGGCGTCGTTGCAGGCATGAGTGTCATCAAAAAAATAATGGGCGCCTATGATAACCAATAGCGGCCCTCCCGACCATGCCCGGGAGGGCCAGCGCTTAGTTGCTGAGCAGGTGTCGGTTTTTGTCTACGGTGGCCGGGCCTATACCACTGACCATGGTGAGGTCGTCGACCGCCTTGAAGGGCCCATTGGCTTCCCTATATTCCACGATAGCCGCCGCCTTGGCCGGACCTATGCCGGTCAGCATGGCCAGTTGATCCTGGGTGGCGTTATTGATATCGATGCTGGTGACCACGGCATCCTGAGCCGCCGTCGGCTCGTTAGCCATGCTCGGTGCCGTGACGGCCAGTAACCCGGTCAGCAAGGTGGATAACAGTATTTTTTTCATTCCCGTCTCTCCTTGTATTAGATTCGTTTGGCGTTTAGTCCATTTCGGACCCTATCAAGCCTTGTCCATAAGGGCGTTTTTTGCCAATAAAGTCGAAAAATATTGTCGAAAAAATTAAAGAAGAACGGGACTTGCATCGAAAAACCGGCCGAAGCCGGTTTGTATCAGGGCAGTACTTTTCTGAAGGGCTTGACCACCACGGAGGCATAGACGCCGGCCGCCACGTAAGGATCGGCGTCGGCCCAGGCCTGGGCCGAAGCAAGAGAGTCGAACTCGGCAATCACGGTACTGCCGGTAAAGCCGGCCTCGGCGGGATCTTCGGCATCGATGGCCGGGTTGGGGCCGGCGACCAGGAGGCGGCCCTCATCGGTCAGCGCCTGCAACCGGGCCAGATGGGCCGGGCGGGCTTCTTTACGCAGCGGAAGGCTGTTGGCGTTGTCTTCAGCGAAAATGACATACCACATGGTGTATTCCTTGTTACATGATGGAGTGTAAACGGGGAGGCCACTTGCGTAGCCTCCCCTGTTGGTACCGATGATGGCGGGTTACTTTTCCAGCGCCTGCTGCTGACGATAAAGGTAAATGGCGGTGGCGAAGGTAAACAACAGGGTCAGCCCCAGTAGACCAAAGACCTTGAAGTTGACCCAGACTTCCTGAGGCAGGTTGAAAGCTACATACACATTGAGAGCGCCGCAGAAACTGAAAAAGCCGACCCAGGCCAGATTGGCCCTGTCCCAGATGGTGTCGGGTACTGTCATTTCCTTGCCGAGCATCTGCTTGATGAGGTTTTTACGGAAGCCGTAACGGCTTACCAGCAGTCCGATGGCAAAGAGACCATTCACCGCGGTGACCTTCCATTTGATGAAGGCATCATCCTGAAAAAACATGGTGAGGCCACCAAAGAACAGCACCAGCACCAGGGTGACCAGGTGCATTTTTTCCAGCTTCTTGTGCTTCAGCCAGACCACCAGCATCTGGATGCAGGTCGCGGCCATCAGCGCGCCGGTGGCCGCGTAGATATCGACGGTCTTGTACACCGCGAAAAAAATGATCAGGGGAATAAATTCGGCAAACTGCTTCATAGAAGAATGAACCCGTACAACAAAGATGAAAGCAGTTTACCCATAGCACCGGCGGCTGGCAAAACATTGCTGCTATCCCTGATTTACCCTTCACGTCGTACTATGAGCGGCTGGTATCTTTCCAGCCCGCTCTTTGCCAGCATGGCCATTAATACGATGGCGCCGCCCAGTAGCCCCATATTGGTAGGGCGTTCGCTTAAAAACAGCCAGACCAGCAGGGTGCCGAAGAGCGTTTCAAGTAACAGCAGCAGGCTGACTTCTGCCGAGGGCAGGTACTGAGGCCCCTGCTGGATCAGGGTAAAGCCCACGGGCATTAAAATCAGGCACAGCAGAACCAGCCAGCTCATGTTTACCGCATCCGGCAGCAATACCTCGCCACTCCAGAACCCTGCCAGGCCGGCTGTTATCAGGCCGCTGAGGGCCAGCATGGGGCTCATGTCTATTTCGGGCCGGCTGCGTGCCAGAGTCAGGTTACCAGCCAGTCCTACCGCGGCCATCAGGGCGAAGGCGCTACCCAGCCAAGAGCCTGCACCTGCGTCATCTAGTACGATCAGGCTGATGCCAAACAGACAAACGCCGATGACCAACCAGGTGCGCATTGGCAGACGCTCTTGCAGAAAGAGGCGGCTGAGAAGGGCGGCAATCAAGGGAGCCGAGGCGAGAATGACCAGAACGTTGCCGGCTTTGGTAAAATGATTGCCCAGAATAAAACCGATGGTGCTGAAGCTGAACAGCAGGGCGCAGCCGAGACCGGCTCGACCACAGACCAGATAGCTACGCCACCACTGGCCCCGATAGCGGGCCACCACTATCAACCAGAACCCCAGCACATTGAGCAGGCCCCGCCACAACACGACCTGCTCGGCGGGCAGGCTGATCACGCGCAGCAAGAGCGCGTCGGGGGAAATAATGAGGACCCCAATAGCGGTAAGCAGAAATCCTTTCTGATGGTTATCCATGGCACTTGCATTGACGGTGAGTAAAGCCCGATGCTAACCAGAGTGAGCCGGGATTGCCAGCCGTGCAGGGTGAACCATTCGCTGCGGGATCACATATTATGCCGCGTCGCTATTCAGGCGGAAGTCTGGCTGCTGTCTCTTACCACCAGCTCGGGCGTCAGGGTCAGCACCCGGCGAGGGCTGTCTGGCGCCTTGATACGGGCCAGCAGAGTGTCCACCGCCAGGGCGCCCAGTCCGGCCTTGGGCTGTTCTATGCTGGTCAGCGCCGGCACAAGGTAATGAGCCAGCTCGATATTGTCGTAACCCACCAATGACATTTGCTGTGGCACCGAGATACCCGCATCGGCCAGGGCCCGCAGCGCGCCCATGGCCATCATGTCGTTACTGACAAACATCGCCGTGGGTCGTTCGGGCAGGGCGAGCAGGGCCGTCATGGCGCTGTTGCCGCCGGCCAGCTCGAAGTCACCCTCGGCCACCCACTCCGGGCGTATTGTCAGGCCGGCACTGGCCATCGCCGTCCTGAAGCCTGCCAGTCGCTCGTCTGCTGCCCGCTTGCCCAGCGGACCCGTGATACAACCGATATGACGATGACCGAGACCTATCAGGTGTTCAGTTGCCAGGCGCCCGCCTTGCTGGCCACAGTCCTGGATCAGATCCGCTTCCATGTCCATGGGACCCCAGTCGGCCAGTACCAGGGGCACGCTGGGATAACGGTCGAAGAGCCCGGCGGCCAGACGCACCTGGGTGCACATCAGAATAATACCGTCCACCCGCTTTTGCAGCAGCATTTCCATGCTGGCGTTAAGCCGTGCTTTATCACCCCGGGTATTGCACAGTGCCAGGCTGTAGCCTAGCTCGAAGCAGCGCTGCTCTACGCCCTGCACCACTTCGGCGAAAAAAGGGTTGGCGCTGGCGGTGACCAGCATGCCCAGGGTCCGGGTTTCATTGCTCTTGAGGCTGCGCGCCAGCGCCGAGGGCGCGTAGTGGAGCTCGTCGATGGCCTGTTCGACCCGCAAGGTGATCTCGGGGCTGACGAAGCGGGTCTTGTTCAGCACATGGCTGACGGTGGAGGTCGAAACCTGTGCCCGCCGCGCCACATCCTTGATGGTCGCCATCAACGGGACTCCAGCAGGGCGACGATCTCGGCCTGGTAAGGAACCGAGGTCTGGGCCCCGGGCTTGGTCACGGACAGGGCCGCTGCCGCCTGGGCGAAGCGTACCGCCTGCTCCAGTGGTTGCTGTTGTTGCAATGCTGCCAGCAGGGCGCCGTTGAAGGTATCGCCCGCCGCCGTGGTGTCGACCGCCTTGACCTTGAAGCCGGGGATCACGCGTCCCTCGCCTTGTTCGCTCAGCCAGACGCCCCGGGCACCCAGGGTGATGATGACGGTGGCTATGCCCTTGTCGTGCAGTGCCTGGGCCGCCGCCGCCGCGCCCGCATCGTCGTTGACCGCCACGCCGGTCAGTCGTTCGGCCTCGGTCTCGTTGGGGGTGATCATATCTACCAGTGACAGCAGCGCATCGGGCAGCGCCTGAGCCGGGGCCGGGTTGAGCACTACACGGGCACCCTGAGCCTTGGCCTGGCTGGCGGCGGCGATATTGGTGTCGAGCGGAATTTCCAGCTGCAGCAGCAGTTGCTCGCAGTTCAGACCCTCACTGTGCCGATTCAGCTGTTCGGGTGTCAGTCGGCCATTGGCACCGGCGGCGAGCGAAATGGTGTTCTCGCCTTCGCCATTCACCTGGATCAAGGCCACGCCGGTGTTGATACCGGTAATGCGGTCGATGGCGCCGGTATCGATACCGTCGGCGGCAAAGCCGTCGACCAGGCTCTGGGCCAGGGCATCATCACCCACGCAGGCGATAAAGCGGGTTGCGGCCCCGGCACGGGCGGCGGCCACCGCCTGATTGGCGCCCTTGCCGCCGGGAACGATGCGATAATCGCTGCCGGTCAGGGTTTCACCTGGGCGCGGAAACTGCGGCAACCGGATCACATGATCGATATTGATGCTGCCTACTACGGTTAATGTCATGGTGTTTGCCTTATTCATTAAATCGGGGGCCGGCTGCGTTAGCAGTACAGAGCCCCCGCCTGTTATTTTTTACCCTGAGCCTTACTCGCTGATCACCTGCAGCGGGACCGGAATATGGCTGGCCACGGTTTCACCCTTCAGGATCTTGTCGGCAGTTTCCACGGCGATGGCGCCGATGGCATTCGGCTGCTGGGCGATGGTGGCAGCCAGGCGACCGCCCTGTACCGCCTTGATGCCGTCTTCGGTGCCGTCAAAGCCGACGATCAGCACGTCTTTCTTGTTGGCCGCCTGCAGCGCACGCATGGCACCCAGCGCCATTTCGTCGTTCTGGGCAAAGACCGCCTGCACCGTCGGATTACCGGTCAGCAGGTTTTCCATCACGTTCAGGCCCTTGGTGCGGTCAAAGTCGGCAGGCTGGCTGGCCATCAGCTCGAAGCCGTGCTTATCTACGGCCTGAGCGAAACCTTTACCGCGCTCGCGGGCGGCGCTGGTGCCGGCAATGCCTTCCAGCTGAATCACCCGGGCGTCGGCACCGACCTGTTCGGCGATATAGTCACCGGCCATCAGGCCACCGGCCACGTTGTCGGAGGCGATATGAGACACCACTTCACCCCGGTTGGCGGCTCTGTCCAGGGTCAGTACCGGCAAGCCGGCCCGGTTGGCCAGGCGAATGGCATTGGTCACCGCATCGGAGTCGGTAGGGTTGATCAGCAGCACCTTGGTCCCGCGTACGCTCAGGTCTTCCACGTTGGCCAGCTCTTTGGCCGGATCGTTCTGGGAGTCCAGCACGATCAGGTCATAGCCAAGCTCTTGTGCTTTTTGTTCCGCCCCTTCTTTCATGGTCACGAAGAAGGGGTTGTTGAGGGTCGAGATCACCAGTGCCAGGGTATCTTTGGCATAGGCACCGGAGGTCATGGTGGCGCTTACCAGGGCAGCGGAGAGCAGGGTCGTCAGTTTTTTCATGATTCAGCTTCCTTTTTGTATCGTGGTTTGGGATCACTTGTGTTTGTTGTCGACCAGTACCGCCAGCAGGATCACCGAGGCCTTGGCGATCATCTGATAGTAGGAGGACACATCCAGCAGGTTGAGGGCATTGTTCAAAAAACCGATGATAAGCGCCCCGATCAGGGTGCCCATGATGGCGCCCTTGCCGCCGGCCAGGCTGGTGCCGCCCAGTACTACGGCGGCGATGGCATCCAACTCGTAGGTGGTTCCTGCGGTAGGTTGGGCCGATGACAAGCGGCTGGTGACGATGATGGCTGCCAGTGCCGACAGCATGCCACAGATGGCATAAACGCCCATCTTGACCCGGGCAACGTTGATACCCGACAGACGCGCCGCCGCTTCGTTGCCGCCCACCGCATAGATATAGCGGCCAAAGCGGGTGTGGTTAAGCAGATACCAGGCACCGAGGAAGGTCATGGCCATCAGCCATACCGGTACCGGAATGCCGAACACGTAGCCGGTGCCGAACCAGGCGAAGATATCACCCGCATCGGTAAAGCCTGTGGAAATGGGGCGACCATCGGTATAGACCATGGTTACGCCGCGCAGCAATGTCATGGTGACCAGGGTGGCGATAAAGGCCTGTACCCGACCCTTGGCGACGATGATGCCGCTAACGCCGCCCAGGGCAAAACCGGCCAGCAATACCGCCGGCAACGTGATGAAAATAGACAGTTCCATCGACACCATGCTGGCGGCAAAGGCGCCACACAGGGCCAGTACCGAGCCCACGCTGAGGTCGATACCGGCGGTGAGGATCACCAGAGTCATGCCCACGGCAATGATGGCGTTGACCGAGGTCTGACGCAGTATGTTGAGGAGGTTGTCGACGGTGAAGAAATTGGGGCTCAGCGCAGAGACCACCGCGATCAGCACCAGCAGGGCAATCAGCGATTTCTGGGCAATCAACCATTCTTTGCTGAACCAGCGGCGGCTGTTAAGGGCGGGGGAGTTCATGCATCTTCCTCTTGTTGAGTCTGACCAACGGCGGCGGCCAGTAGTTGCTCCTGGGTCGCGGCGGTGGCGTTGAATTCACCGGCAATGCAACCTTCGTGCATCACCATGATACGGTCACTGATCCCCAGCACTTCCGGCATATCGGACGACACCAGAATAATGGCCATGCCTTCCTGCTTGAAACGGTTGATCAGTTGATAAATTTCTTTCTTGGCACCCACGTCGACGCCGCGGGTGGGTTCGTCGAGGATCAATACCCGCGGGCGGGTCATCAGTCCTTTGGCGATGGCCACCTTCTGCTGGTTACCACCCGACAGATTGCCGATCAGCTGTTCCCGGCCCGGAGTGCGGATCTTGAACAGCGAAATAAACTCGTCAACGGCGCCGCGTTCGGCCTGGTGGTCGAGCTGGGGGCCCCGGCTCAGGTCGGCCAGCGCCGACAGGCTCATGTTGACTTTGACCGACAGGTCCAGCACCAGACCATCGCCCTTGCGGTCTTCCGAAATATAGGCGATACCGGCGGCCAGGCCCTGTTGCGGGCTGTTGGCCGCATAGGGTTTGCCCGCCAGCCAGACCTGGCCTTCGGTGCGGGGCAGGGCGCCGTACAGGGTCTTGACCAGTTCGGTACGACCGGCGCCCATCAGGCCGGAAAAGCCCAGGATTTCGCCCTCATGCAGGCTGAAACTGACGCCGTTTACCCCGGCGCCGCTCAGGCCTTCCACCTTCAGTACTTCCGGCCCCTGGGGGACATGAATACGCGGGTATTGCTCGTCCAGCTTGCGGCCGACCATCATTTCGATCAGGTGGTCTTCGTCGATATCGCTCACCGCCTCTTCGCCGATCCACTTGCCATCACGCAATATGGTGACCCGGTCGCAGATCTCGAAGATTTCCTTCAGTCGATGAGAGATATAGACGATGCCGCAGCCATCGGCACGCAGCTCTTCGATCACTCGGAACAGGGCCCGGGTTTCGGTATCGGTCAGGGCATCGGTGGGCTCGTCCATGATGATGACGTCGGCCTTGAACGACAGCGCCTTGGCGATTTCCACCATCTGCTGGGCGCCGATGCTCAAATCACCGACCCGGGTTCTGGGTGACTGGCGGATTTGCAACCGATCCAGCAAGATCTGGGCGTTGGCGTAGAGCTGGGTCCAGTTGATTTTGCCGAAGGCATTCACCGGCTCGCGACCGAGAAAGATGTTCTCGGCAATGGTCAGCTCGTTCAGCAGGTTCAGTTCCTGATGAATGATGCCGATACCTGCCTGTTGCGAGTCGCGGGGGCCCTTGAAGCGGCAGGGCTGACCACGGTAATGGATCTCGCCGGCGTCCGGTTGATAGATGCCGGTCAGCACCTTCATCATGGTGGATTTGCCGGCACCATTCTCGCCCATCAGCGCCATGACCTGGCCCGGATACACGTTGAGCCCGGCTTGATCCAGCGCCTTGACGCCGGGAAAGGCCTTCTCGATGCCGGATAGAGACAGTATGGGTTCCATGCTCACCTCAGAAAGGAACGCCGCAGCGCAGTATGATATTGGCGTAAGGGGTGCATTCACCGGTGCGAACCACGGCGCGTGCCCCGGTATTTTGCTGCTTGAACGCCGCGTGGCTGATGTAGCTTACCGCAATCTCCCGGCCCTGGGCGTCGGCGGCCTCGGCCAGTTGCGCCAGCAGCTGCCGGTGCAGATCGGGGCTGACGGTTTTAATTTCTTCCGCCAGTACCACTGACTCCAGCTGCAATTCACTCAGCATCGCCGTCAGTATCGGCTGCAGCCCGGGTAACCCCGGACTGACCGCCAGATCGATACGCTCGGGACCGGGGGGAATGGGCAGGCCCGCATCGGCCAGCACTATTTCGTCAGTATGACCGACGCGGGCGACCAGCGCGGATAAATGACTGTTAAGCAAGGTGGTTTTCTTCACGGTATCGCCTTGTTCTGGAGTTTTATGACTCCGAAAGTTAACCAGAAATGGTGAGCGAAACGGTTACGCAATCGATTCGATGGGCGATTGTAGACAATAAATCCGCTTTTCGTGTGAGCGAAGAAGAATAAATGTGAGGTGGGTCACAGAAGTGGAGTCGCCAGACGAGGTAGTTGGACGGGGTAGTTGGCGGCGCCGTGATTCGGACTGTTGTTGACGGCCCGAATTGATAAAATAGTCTCATCCATCACGTTGAATCTCGCCATCCGGCCTGGTACAGGTAATTATTTTGCACCCTCATTCACTGAATTCAGAGTTTAGCCAGTTGCTGGCGCCCATTCATGCCTTTCTGCATTGTGAAACCCCCGATGAATGGATAGCCGAGGCGCAGAAGCCGGAACATCTGGCTGCGCTGTTGGTGGATCATGCCAACTGCGAAATGAAGGCGGCGATGAGCGCCCACAGCCTGGTGCGCCGCTATTGCCTGCCGAAAGAAAAGCGCAAGCTATTGCCCAATCTCGATTTTTACAAGACGCTCGACGCCCTGCCGGAAAAAGGCGAGGTGTTGGGCAAGCAGACCTTGCTGGATGAAAATCGGCGGGTATTCGACGAGCTGGCCAAGAACGATCTACTGCTGAAAATGGTGCGTCTGATCCAGGAAGAGCTGCACCATTTCGAGCAGGTGCTGGAGATCATGGCTGCCAGAGGCATCGAATACAGCACCCTGTCGGCATCCGGCTATGCCAGGGGCCTGCTGCAGCATGTGCGCACCCATGAGCCGGCGGCCATCGTCGACCGGCTGATCATCGGCGCCTATATCGAGGCCCGTTCCTGCGAGCGCTTCGCCCGGCTGGCGCCGTATCTGGATGAAGAGCTGAGCCGCTTCTATGTGTCGCTGTTGCGATCCGAGGCCCGTCATTATCAGGACTACCTGACGCTAGCCGCCGACTATAGCGGCAAGAATATCGATGAACGGGTGGCATTTTTCGGCGCCCGGGAAGCGGAGCTGATACAGGCACCCGACGAAGAGCTGCGTTTTCACAGCGGCGTACCTGTGGCTGGCTAATACCAACTCATTCAGTATCTGATCAGGTGTTGGGGCGGAGCGCCAGAGGCAACACAGCCGCCTCCTTTGATACACCGAGTTGTCTGCAGGGGGCTAACAGGCGACGCCGGAGCATTAAGGAGGACAAAGGGATCTGCTCTACCGACCTTCTGTTTCAGGGATGAAACAGAGAGCCTCCATGGAAGGATTCACGGCGAGTCGGTAGAGCGGGCCTTTTGGCCGAAGCGTAACGCTTAGCGCTTCGAGTCGCTGTGATGCCAGCGGTATTCGTTGTTGTAACTCTGCAGCAGGCGCAAACCCTGCTCGCTCTGGGGGTTGGCCAGCACCTTGTGGGTGGGGCCGGCTTCCACTACATGACCCTCGTGCATCAGTATCACCTGATCGCTGATATGGCGTACCACGCCCAGGTCGTTGGCCACCAGCACATAAGACAAGCCCAGGCGACTCTGCAGGCTGAGCAGCAGGTTGATGATCTGTGAGCGCACCGAAATATCCAGATTGGAGATGGCTTCATCGGCCACGATGATCTTGGGGGAGAGGATCAGCGCCCGGGCCAGCGCTACCCGCTGTTTCTGACCGGTGGAAATCATCTGAGGGTAAAAGTGGTAGTGATCCGGCAGCAGGCCCACCATGCGCAGGGTATCCAGTACCAGGGTTTCACGTTGTTCGGCATCCAGATTCGTGTTGAGGATGAGCGGGGTTTCCAGGATCTGGCCGATGCGGTTGCGGGGGTTGAGCGAGGTGTTGGGATCCTGAAATATCATGCGCAGCAGCTGACAGCGTTTCTTGTCATCGCCCGGCTCTATTTTGTCACCGTCGATGTAAATGCTGCCCTGAGAGGGAGGCATAACCCCGGCCAGCACCCGGGCCAGGGAGCTTTTTCCCGAGCCGGAATCGCCCATCACCGCCAGGGTCTGGCCCCGTTCCAGGGTAAAGGACAGCGGGTGGAAGGCGGTTTTGGTGACCTTGCGAAACAGCCCGCTGTGGGTCACGAATACCTTGCTGAGATTATCGACCTTGAGCAGTGGCACCTGGCTCATTTGGGCTTACCTTCTGGCATGTTGAGCGGAAAATGGCAGTAATAGGTCTGCCCCTTGATCTTGGCCAGGGGGGGCGTTATTACGCATTGCTTCTGGGCCTTGGGGCAGCGAGGGCCCAGCCGGCAGCCGATGGGCAGGTTTTGCAATGGCGGTATGACCCCCGGCAGTATGTTGAGCCGGGACTTGTGGGGCAAACTGCCATCCAGATCCGGCATCATCTGCAGCAGGGCGGCGGTATAGGGATGGCGAGGCCGGGTCAGGATCTGCTCTCGGGTGCCGGACTCGACCGCCTGGCCGCAATACATCACTGTGATGTTGTCGGTTAGCCGGGCAAAGGTGGTCAGATCGTTGCTGATCAGCAAGATGGTGGTGCCCGATAGTTTGTTGACCCGCTCCAGCAGCCGCAGTATCTGAGCCTGATTGGAGGCTTCCATGGCGTTGGTGGGTTCGTCCGCCACCAGCAGCTTGGGTTGGTTGGCGACGGCCATGGCGATCATCACCTTCTGGCAGACCCCCTCGGACAGCTGGTAAGGGTAGGCATTCATCACGGCTTTTGGCTCACGAATTCCCACTCTGTGCAGTAACGCGGTCGCCTGCTTGCGGCGCCAGTGCCAGCTCTGCCACCACTTGCCCTGAAAACTGCGTTCGGGAATGGCTTCTTCCAGCTGGGCGCCGATGCGCTCGGACGGATCCAGGCAGCTGGAAGGTTCCTGAAACACCATGGCGATATCCCGACCCATGATGCGCCGCCGTTCCTTGTGAGACAGGCTGAGCAGGTCGATGTTGTCGAGATACATGCGATCGGCGGTGACCCGCCAGGTGTCCTTGGCGATGCCGACGATGGTTTCGGCCACCAGACTCTTGCCGGAGCCAGACTCACCCACCAGGCCGCGAATTTCACCGTCGGCCAGGGTCAGGCTGAATTTATCCACCGCCTTGACCAGCCCCTGGGGCGTTTCTATCTCTATAGTGAGATTACGAATATCCAGCAGCGGCATCAGTCCATTACCTCGTTAATTGCCTGGCGCAGGCCTTCGCCAACCATGTTGACCACCAGTACCGAGAGCAGTATGGCCAGCCCCGGCAGGGTCACGGTCCAGGGCGCCAGGTAGACCAGATCCATGGCGTCCGACAACATGGCGCCCCATTCGGGGCGGGGCGGCTGGGCGCCCAGACCGAGAAAGCCGACGGCGGTAATGTCCAGAATGGCGGAAGACAGCCCGCGGGTGGTCTGACTGACGATGGTGTCGCTCAGGTTAGGCAAGATGCCAAATCGGAGTATACGCCAGCGGGTACCCCCATCGAGGCGCAGGGCGGTAATGTATTCCTTCTGCATTTCGTCAGAGACGGCATTATAGATGGCGCGCGCAAACTGCGGGGTCAGTGCCAGGGTAATGGCGATCAGGGTATTGAACAACCCGGGGCCCAGAATGGCGACGAAAATGATGGCCAGCAGCAGCGAGGGGATCGACAGCAGCGTATCGAGAAAGTGGTTGAGAATGCTGGCCTTGAAGCCCTTGCTCATGCCCCCGACAATACCGATGCAACCGCCTGCCAGCAGCGCCACCAGTACCACCAGTACGGCGTTGCCGAAGGTGAGGCGAGCACCAAACACCAGTCGGGACAGCATGTCGCGGCCCAAATCGTCGGTGCCGAGAAAAAAGTCGATATTGCCTTCGTCGGCCCAGGATGGCGGCATCAGCAGCGCCTGGCTGAACTGCTCGTAAGGGGCATAAGGCGCCAGCCAGGGGGCGAACAAGGTCAGCAACGACAGCAACCCCAGCCCCCACAGACCAATCATGCCCAGGGTATTCTTGCGAAACAGCTCCCAGGCCTGCTCGCGCGGCGAACGCACATGCAATTCCGGGTAGATATTAGCTCTGCCGGACATAAATGGCCCTCCTTCTGGCGGGGTAAATCAGAGTGGATAGCACCTCCACGGCGGAGCTGGCCACTATGGTGAAGGTGGCAATGGCCAGGGTACCGCCCTTGATGGCGGCATAATCCTGCAGCGCGATACTGCCCACCAGCCAGCGGCCCAGACCGGGCCAGTCGAACACGATTTCGGTCATGATGGCCGAAGTCAGCACGGTACCGAATTGCAATCCCAGGGTGGGAATGGCCATGGGAAAGGCGTTGCGCAGACCATGGCGTAGTATCACATGGGTTTCGCTCAGCCCCTTGGTCAGGGCGGCGCGGATATAGTTTTGCCTGAGCACTTCCAGCAGGGCGCTGCGGATCTGTCGGATCACCTCTGTGGTTGGCACTATGGCCAGTACCAGTGCCGGCAGTATCAGGTGGCGGAGCGCGTCGAGAAAGGCGGGCCAGCGATACTGGCTGTCGGCCAGCAGCGTATCTATGGTCATGATGCCGGTCACCTGCTCTATTTCGTACAAGAGGCTGAGCTGACCCGATACCGGCAGCCAGCCCAGATGGAGCGAGAAAAACATCACCAGCAACAGACCCAGCCAGAATACCGGGACCGAATAGCCGATCAGGGTACCGGTGAGGATCAGGGTGTCCTGCCAGCGGCCCTGGCGCAGGGCGGCCAGGGTACCTGAGGGTACCCCTACCAGTAACGAAATGGTAAAGGCGGCCAGGCACAGCTCCAGGGTGGCGGGAAAATACTGGCTTATCGCCTCCAGTACCGGCAGACCAGTAGCGCTGGAAATACCGAAGTCGCCGGCCAGCAGCTGCTGCAGAAAGGCGAGGTAGCCTGTCATGAGGTCGTTCTGGTCATCCTCCAGGAGTTTAAACTCCAGCACATAGGCGACCAGGGTCAGCACCAACAGTGTGGTCAGCAGCAGGCCGAGGCGCCGCAACAGATAACGCAGCATGGTTACTCCTTGTAGGCCTGATGAAAGGCGACACCGCCATAGGGCAACAGTCGCAACCCCTTGACCTGTTTACGATAGGCCTGCAGCCGCTGGCTGTGGACCAGCGGTATCACCGCCATGTCCTGATAGGCCAGCTGCTGTGCCTGCTGATAATAGCCGATACGGCGGGTCATCTGTGGTTCGGTCAGCGCCAGATCCAGCTGTTGTTCAAACAGCGGGTGGCACCAGCGGCTGGCGTTGGTGCCGGCGGCAATGGCCTGGCAGCTGAGCAGGTTACGCAGCATGTTATCCGGATCCGGGGTATCGGCCGACCAGCCGGTCAGCACCGCATCCTGATCTCCTTCCCGCAGCTCCCGGCGCAGTATTTGCTCTTCCAGGCTGAGCAGTTTCACCCTGATGCCCAGCGTCGCCAGCCGGCGCTGGATAAGCTGGCCGGTCTTGAGTCCGTCCGGATTGTAGGTACGGGCCCCGGAAGGCACCAGCAGGGTCATGTCAAAGCCATCGCTCAGCCCGGCCTGCTCCAGCAGCCAGCGGGCCCGGCTTTGATCCGGCAGCGGCATCAAGAGGTTGGGATCATGGCCCCAGGACACCGGCGGCAGCAGCGACTCGGCCAGCGCGCCGATATCGAAATACACGGCCTGCAGAATATCCGTTCTGTTGAGCGCCAGACTCAGCGCCTTGCGCACCCGGATATCATCGAAGGGAGGTTTCTGGGTATTGAGCGCCAGTACCGCCACGTTCATGCCGGTTGCATAGCTCAGGGCCAGCTCGGAGTGCTGTTTAATGACCGACAGCTGGCTGGTGGCCGGATGGGCCATGACGTCGCATTCGCCGGTCAGCAGCTTGGCCAGTCGCTTGGACGATTTGGGCGTAATGTCGAACACCAACTGGGCCAGCCGGGCGCTGCCGCGCCAGTAGCTGGGATGGCGATGATAGCGGATAAACTCGTCGGCGCGGTATAGGTTGAGCAGAAAAGGCCCGGTACCGACCGGTTGCTGATCCAGCAACTGTGGCTGACCTGCCGCCAGCAACTGCGCCCCGTATTCCGCCGACAGTATCACAGCGTAATCGGTGGCCAGATTGGTCAGAAAAGAGGTGTTGGGGCGAGTAAGCACAAACTCTACCTCGTGCTCGTTTAGCGCATGTACCTCGCTGACCAGCGCCTGCCAGCCGATGCTGTCGAAAAACGGGTAACGACCCCCGCTTACCGCATGATAAGGATGCTGCTTATCGATCAGACGGGAGAAGGTAAAGACCACATCTTCTGCGGTCAATGGGCGGCTGGGGCTGAACCAGTCGGTATCATGAAAGGTCACGCCGGGGCGCAGGGTAAAACGATAGCGCAGGCCATCGTCGCTGCGTTCCCATTCGGTGGCAAGCGCCGGTATCGGCTGCTGGCTGTCTGGGGTGATATCCAGCAGCCGGTCGTAGAGCTGATGGGCGGTGGCGTCCAGGGTTTCGGTGGAGGTGACCAGTTGTGGATTAAAGGTGAGCGGCGTCCCTTCTATACAATAGAGCAGACTTTCCTGTGCCAGTTGTCGGTTGCCGCCGTCACATCCTGCCAGTAACAGGGTGGCCAGCAGGCTCCATAGCCATAAACGCATGCTTAATCCTTGAGGTCTTCCTGCTCGCCGGTTGGCAGCAGAGAAGCGTATTTACGCAGCAAGCCACGTAACTGATGATAACTCAGGCCCAGTCGCTCGGCCGCCTGCCGCTGATTATAACGGGCCCGCTCCAGGGCGAGCCCGAGCAGCCGGACTTCTTCTCGGGCCAGATGTTCCTTGAGATCGAGTGGCAGCCTGGTATCGGCATTGCCCCGGGTCGGCGACGCTGGTCGCCAGGGCGAGGCGAAGGGATCCAGATACAGCTCGCTCAGCGCCACCTCCGGCCGGCCATGATGATAGAGGCTGCGCTCAATCACGTTCTTGAGCTCCCGCACATTACCCGGCCAGGGGTGCGCCAGCAGATGCCGGCGCACTGCCGGGCTGAAACCGGCAAACAGTGGCCAGCCCAGCTCCATGCACAGCGAAACGGCAAAATGCTCGGCTAGGCGCAAAATATCGTCATCCCGGGCCCGCAGGGGCGGCAATGTAACCACATCGAAGGCCAGTCTATCAAGCAGATCGGCCCTGAAGTCTCCCTTTTGAGCCAATACCGGCAGATCCTGGTTGCTGGCACAGACCAGTCGCACATCGACCCGGACCGGCTGACTGCCGCCGACCCGCTCGAATTCACCGTATTCGATAACCCTCAGCAGCTTTTCCTGCACCCGGGGGCTGGTACTGGCCAGCTCGTCGAGAAACAGGGTGCCGCCGTCGGCGCGCTCGAAGCGGCCCAGGTGGCGCTTCTGGGCGCCGGTAAAGGCACCGGCTTCGTGGCCGAACAGCTCGCTTTCCAGCAGAGTCTCGGCCAGGGTGGCGCAGTTGAGGGAAATAAAGGGCTGCTGCCAGCGGGGCGACAGATAATGCAGCCGGTGGGCGATCAGCTCCTTTCCGGTGCCGCGCTCGCCCACCACCAGTATCGGTTTATTCAGTGGCGCCAGTAGCGACACCTGCTCCAGTATCGAGAGCAGGGCATTGGACTGACCGATCAGATCATTGTCTGTCATGGCACACCAAAGTGGCGAAATTTGCTAGATGATAGCGTTATTCGCCGACTTCGGCCAATGCCCGAGTGATGCTTGTTTATGGTTTTTATCTATATTTCAAATGATTAGTGGCTTCTGCCGGGTTGGCACATAACTTGTTATGTATAGGGGAAGAATACAAGACGACCCGAGTCTTGTTCTATCATCGGTATCGAGGAGACAACACCATGAGCATATTTTCCCGACTGGCGGATATCATCAACGCCAACCTCAACTCCCTGCTGGACAAGGCCGAAGATCCGGCCAAGATGGTACGTCTCATCATCCAGGAAATGGAAGACGAGCTGGTGCGCGAGCGCTCCAATCTGGCCCGCTTTCTGGCCGAGAAAAAAGATGTGTTGCGCCAGATTGAACGCCACCGGGAGCGGGTGAGTGAATGGCAGAGCAAGGCCGAGCTGGCCCTGAGCCGTGAGCGCGACGATCTGGCCCGGGCCGCCCTGCTGGAAAAGAGCAAGCAGAGCGAGCTGCTCAAGGCCCTGGAACATGAACACGAGGCGGTGGCAGAAGGCATCAACAAGCTGTCGGAGGCCATTAGCGCCCTGGAAGCCAAGCTGGTCGACGCCCGTTCACGCCAGCAGGCGATGCAGTTGCGCGAGCGCAGCGCCCAGAGTCGCATCAAGGTGCAGGAGCGGGTACGTCACAGCGAAACCGGCTCGTCGGTCGACAAGTTCGATCGCATGGAACGCAAGATAGACGAGCTGGAAGCCCGGGCGGACTTGTACAGCAAGAGCAAGGGGCTGGAGCAGTCCTTTGCCGAGCTGGAGGTGGACGACGCCATCAACCGTGAGCTGGACAAGCTGAAAGCCAAAATGAACAAGAGTGAGGAGCAGTGATGTCGGAGCTGGCCTGGGCCCTGGTGGCCCCCTTGAATATCTTTCTGTTTCTGGTGGTGCCCATCTGGCTGGTGCTGCATTATCGCAGCAAGCGCCGGCTCGATGAGGGACTGGGCGAGACCGCCCGTCAACGCCTGGAACAGAGTCTGACGCAGGCGGAGCAACTGGCCGATAGGGTTACCACCCTGGAGCGGCTGCTGGATCAGGAGGTACCCGGATGGCGTCAACCTTGATAAATCTGTATCGCGACAAGCGCAATGGCAAACTCGGCGGCGTTTGTGCCGGCATTGCCCGCAAGGCCGAAGTCGAGCCCTGGCTGGTGCGGGTGCTGGCGCTCACCGGCCTGGTGTTTGCCAGTTTTCTGACCTTTGTACTTTATATTGCCGCCTGGCTGCTGCTGGAAGACAGGCCCCTGGTGGAAGAGGCGGAGCAGTCTCATGTCAAAACCGCCGGCTGGCAGTCGGGCCTGTCGCCACAAGAGGCGCTGACCCGGCTGGACAACCGGTTGCAGCAGCTGAATGGCCGGGTGGCAAAAATGGAACAATTGCTGACCTCGCAAGAGTTTCGTTTGCGACGGGAGTTCAATGATTTGGGTAAAGATCGATGAGCAGGACGCCACTGGATCAGTGGCGCAATTCTCAATGGCGAAACGCTCAATGGCGAAATAAGGCAGGAGCCTGGGTGCAACGGGGTCTGGACCAACGCTTGCGGCTGGCGGTGACGGGGCTGAGCCGTAGCGGCAAGACCGCCTTTATCACCAGCCTGGTCAACCAGCTGGAACACGCCGGGCTGGATGCCCGGCTGCCGCACTGGCCGCCGGCGGCGGAGGGGCGACTGCTCGGCATACAGCGGGTGCCGAGCCGACATCATCATGTGCCGGCCTTCGGTTACGAGGCGGCGCTGGGTCAGCTGTCGGCCACGCCGCCATGCTGGCCCGAGCCGACCCGAGGCATCAGTGAAATCACCCTCGCCATTCGTTACCGGCCCAAAAACCGGCTCAAGCGCAAGCTGCAGGACACCGCCACCCTCTATCTGGAAATTGTCGACTACCCCGGAGAATGGCTGCTGGATCTGCCGCTGCTGGGCATGAGCTATGCCCAGTGGAGCGAGCAACAGCGCCAGCTGCTGCAGACACCGGCGCTGGCCGAGCTGGCCACGCCCTGGTTGCAGGCCGGGGCTTTACTTGCCGCCGACGGCCCTGCCGAGGATGGCAAACTGGCGCCGCTGGCGGCGGCCTATACCCAATGGCTGCACGACATCAAGCGCGAGTGCGGCGCCTATTTGGTGCAACCGGGGCGTTTCATTCTGCCCGGCGAGTACCGGGATGCCCCCATGTTGCAGTTTGTGCCCTGGGTGTGGGACCCGGTGCCGGGCGGGCTGAATGACAGCCACCATTACGGCATGATGGAAGCGCGCTTCGAACACTACAAAAAGCATCTGGTGCAGGGCTTTTACAAGGACTTCTTCGCCGGCTTCGACCGCCAGATAGTGCTGGTGGACTGCCTGACGCCGCTCAATCGCGGCCCCGACAGCTTTGCCGATCTCCGCCGGGCGCTGAACGCCATACTGCAGAGTTTCGAATACGGCAAAAGCGGCTGGTGGCAGCGGCTGTTTGCTCCGCGCATCGACAAGCTGCTGTTTGCCGCCACCAAGGCCGATCATCTGACGCCGGATCAGCACGGCCGACTGGCCACCCTGCTCGGCACCCTGGTGCGGGGCGGCCATCGTCATGCGCGGTTGTCCGGTATCGACATTCATACCCTGGCACTGGCGGCCATTCGCGCCACCAGCAGCGGCCAGGTCAGTCACCAGGGCGAAACCATACCGGCGCTGCAGGGGCGGCGGCTGGACAAGCTGGACGCGGTGGCTCTGTATCCGGGCGAAGTCCCCGAGTCCTTGCCCGAAGAGGCTTTCTGGCGGCAGCAGGGCTTCGACTTTACCGAATTCGCCCCGCCCGAGTGGCAGCCGGAACAGCCGCTGCCCCATTTGCGCCTGGATCAGGCACTGGCTTTCCTGTTGGGAGACAAATTATCGTGAGTTTGAAAGGCAAGGTGATCCTGGATCAACCGCTGAAACAAGCGCAGCAACAACCGGGGTCCGCGCCTCTGCGCCCCGGCCGGCAACTGGAGCAGGACGACTTTATCGCATTGGACGAGATCCCGGAGCCGATACTGACCGAGAGTCTGAGGCCCGGTCGTCGGCACTGGCTGTGGTGGAGCGGCATCAGTCTGCTGCTGACATTGTTGCTGGTGCACTCCGCCCTTGGCCTGTGGCAGACCTGGCAGGACAACCGTCTGCTCGGCGTGGCCTGGAGCCTGACCATCATACTGCTGGCGCTGGCGGCGCTGGGCCGTTTATGGCGAGAGCTGAGGCTGCTGCGTACTCTGGACCGGGTATCGCGCCAGCAGGCAAGAGCCGAACAGTTGCTGACGGAGCAGGGCTGCGGTCAGGCCCGGGCGTTCTGCGAGCAGCTGGCCGCGCGCAGCGGGTTGGAAGAAACCGATGCCTTTCGGAGCTGGCAGCAGGGCCTGACCGACCAGGAGCAGGACGCCGAAGTCCTTACGCTCTATAGCCGGCAGGTGCTGAGCGTGCAGGACCGGCAGGCCCGGGCCCGGGTGCTGAAATGGTCCGGCGAGGCGGCGGTAATGGTGGCGGCCAGCCCCCTGGCGGCGGTAGACATGCTGCTGGTACTGTGGCGTAACCTGAAGATGATTGAAGACATTAGCGCCTGTTATGGTATTCGCCTTGGCGGCCTGAGCCGACTGCGGCTGATCCGCCAGGTGTTGCACCACATGCTCTATGTCGGGGTATCGGAAGCGGCCATCGACGCCGGTATGGACTTGCTCGGGCTGGAGCTGGCCGGGCGCTTGTCGGCACGGGCCGGTCAGGGGGTGGGCGCCGGTTTGCTGACCGCCAGGCTGGGGCTGCAAACCATGAGCCTGTGCCGACCCGTGCCCTGGCAGGGCGACGAGAAAAAACAGCTGGGCGGCATTCGCCGTGCCCTAGTCGACAAGGTGGCCCGGTTGATGACGAACCGCGGGCAATAATGTCAATTTGAATAAAAGTCTGATCGTTTTTTACATCTGGGCTCAGAGGTAACACAGCCGCCTCCCACGACACGCCACTGGGCTAGCCATCTTTGCTGGGTAACGGCTGCGAATATTCACTGGATATTCGGTCCATTACCCAACAAAGATACACGGCAGCAAGCTGCCCCATGGGGGCTCGGAAATGCCGTCCATGGCATTTCACGGTCGTGGTAGTCGTTCTCTGTTGCCTCTTCTCGAGCACCGAGTTGTCTGTAGACGACGCAAACAGGCAACTCCTTGGCATCAGGGAGGATAAAGGGATCTGTTTCGCCGACCTTCTGTTTCAGGGACGAAACAGAGAGCGTACATGGAGGTATTCATAGCGAGTCGGCGGAGCGGGCCATTTATCCGACCTTTACAGAATAGCCGAATAGATCGGTTATTTAATCTGTTTGGTATAGCGCGGTACTTATTCAGCCATGCGACAACGACTCAACCCGATACGAGCCCTGTGGTCCGCCTATGGTAGGCTACGGGGTCTATTGACTCACCATATCTCCGCAGAAAACAGCACGGTAGACACCACTATGAACTTTAAAGAATTTCACGCCTCACTCAGCCAGACGAAGCCGCCGCAGGGGCTGTCTGATGCCCTCATTGCCTTATGGCTGGACGCCAATGATCAGTGGGAGGCCGCGCACGATCAGGTGCGCGATAACAGTGACCAGCCCTCTGCCTGGGTTCACGCCTACCTGCACCATGTCGAAGGTGTGCTCTGGAATGCCGACTACTGGTACGGACGCGCCAGGAAGAAGCGCCCGAGCTGCACCACCCGGGAAGAATGGCAGCAGATAGCCCAGTCGCTGTTGGATTAAGAGCGCTTAATACCGATCGGTGTATTGCAGGAATAGCAGAGCCGCCGACGAACGTCGGTGTTTTGGTTGTGGCTTGGAATCAATGAGGTATTGCGGAAGAGGTTAGCCTTGAGGCTGAGAGCGGTATTACTGTCTGGAAACTGGGGTGACCGACGGGGCTCGAACCCGCGACAACCGGAATCACAATCCGGGACTCTACCAACTGAGCTACGGTCACCAAAGATGGCGCGCCCTGCAGGACTCGAACCTGCGACCACCCGCTTAGAAGGCGGGTGCTCTATCCAGCTGAGCTAAGGGCGCTTTTTGACATTAAGCGGCAGCAAGGCTGCGGCGTAACGGGGCGGGATGATACCTATTTGCCTTGCGGTGGTCAACGGCTTTATCCGGCCGGGGTTACCGAGCGAAAGCCGCTGGCGCTTGCTTATCAAAGCCGGGAAAAAATGCGACAATTGGCGCAGGTTTATAAAGGTGAGAATCAACGCAGATGTCAGCTCAAATAATCGATGGAAAAGCGATTGCACAGGCGGTACGCAGCCAGGTAGCCGAACGAGTGGCCGAACGAATCCGTGCGGGCAAACGCGCGCCGGGTCTGGCGGTGATACTAGTGGGTGCCAATCCGGCCTCTCAGGTCTATGTCGGCAGCAAACGCCGGGCCTGTGAAGAGGTCGGGTTTATTTCCAAGTCTTACGATTTACCCAAGGAAACCACAGAGCAGCAACTGCTGGAATTGATTGATGAGCTGAACCAGGACGTCACCATAGACGGTATTCTGGTGCAACTGCCGCTGCCGGCCCATATCGACAGCACCCCGGTGATCGAACGCATTCATCCGCACAAAGATGTGGACGGCTTTCATCCCTACAATATCGGCCGTCTGGCCCAGCGCATTCCTGCGCTGCGCCCCTGTACCCCCAAGGGCATCATCACCCTGCTTGAGCGGAGCCATATCAAGACCCATGGCCTCAACGCCGTGGTGGTGGGCGCGTCCAATATCGTCGGTCGCCCCATGACCCTGGAGCTGCTGCTGGCCGGCTGTACCACCACTACCTGCCATCGCTTCACCGAAGATCTCAAGGCGCAGGTGGAAAGAGCCGATCTACTGGTGGTGGCGGTGGGCAAGCCGCACTTTATTCCCGGTGACTGGATCAAGCCCGGTGCCGTGGTGATCGATGTGGGTATCAACCGGCTGGACGATGGTCGTCTGGTGGGCGATGTGGAATATGCGGTAGCCGCCGAGCGGGCTTCCTATATTACCCCCGTGCCCGGCGGCGTGGGTCCGATGACAGTGGCCTCCCTGATTGAAAACACCCTGATCGCCTGCGAACGCTATCACGATCAGTAAACACCACCAATAAAACAGTCAGTAAGGACAACCGATGCAGTGGCCCGACAAGGATGTGCTCTACACGGTAATTTTCGGCACCGAAACACCGGCGGGCCGCCGCTTCGATATTGCCCTTATCGTCACCATACTGCTGTCTATCGCCGTCTTGCTGCTGGACTCGATAAGTTCGGTTCGGGCGCAATACGGCGGTGTGCTGTCTTGGCTGGAATGGCTTTTTACCCTGGCCTTTACCCTGGAATACGGCGTGCGGGTCTATTGCTCCCAGAACCGGCTCGCCTACGTCCGAAGCTTTTACGGTATTATCGATCTGTTGGCGGTGCTACCGACCTATCTGGCCGTTTTCATTCCCGGCGCCAGTTTCCTGATGATCATCCGTTTGCTGCGGGTATTGCGGATTTTCCGTATTCTCAAGCTGATGCGCTACGCCAACGAAGCCAATGTGTTGTTGCGCTCTATCTATCAGAGCCGCCGCAAGATACTGGTGTTCTTCAGCACTCTTTTTATTCTGGTGACCCTGTTCGGCTCACTGCTCTATGTGGTGGAAGGGCCGGAAAACGGCTTTACCAGCATTCCCATCAGTATTTACTGGGCCATCGTCACCATTACCACAGTCGGCTTTGGCGATATCACACCGCAAACCCCCCTGGGACAGGCCATTGCCTCCGTCACCATGCTGATGGGTTACGCCATTATTGCGGTGCCCACCGGTATTCTCAGTGCCGAGCTGGGGCGGGAAATGCGGCGAGAATATGAACATCGCCATTGTCCGCAGTGTGACAAAGGCGGGCATGATCAGGATGCCATCTATTGCAAATATTGCGGCGGAGAAATGGAGCAACCGGAGGATTAATACCCATTCCACCAAGAAACAGACGATGCTGATGCATCAAGGAGGACAAAGGGATCTGCTCTACCGGCCTTCTGTTTCAGGGATGAAACAGAGAGCCTCCATGGAGGGATTCATTGCGAGTCGGTGGAGCGGGCCCTTTGTCCGGGATTGTTACTAAAGACGCCGTCATGAAAAAAGGGAGCCGAGGCTCCCTTTTTTTGGTTATTACACTGTGACGACCGATTACTCTTTGGTGTCATCCATCAGTGCGTCCAGCTTGCGGTCGGCTTCGGCGGCGGCGTCATCCATGGCCTGTTCCATTTCTGCTGCCTGTTCGCTGGCGGCGTCTTTGACGTTTTCGGCGGCTTCATCCAGCTTTTCGCCCATTTTTTCCATGGTGCCCTGTTCTTCAATACCCAGAGCTTCCTTGGTGTCGTCTGCCATTTCCTGACTCTGCTCCTGCACGTTTTCGATGGCTTCATCCATCTTTTCACCCGCTTTCTCTGCATCTCCCTTGTTATCGCAGGCAGACAGGCCAAAGGCGGCAACAGAGGTCAGTAATAATATGTTAAGCCATGATTTCTTCATTTTCTGCTCCTCACTGGGGATAGTGTGCGGCCGGGAGCCGCTGTTGTGTTTTTACCTTACTAGTAATAGCCCAGACGGTGATGAAACAACAGTAGGTCAATGATTTAAAAACGCAGGGTTCTTTCAAAATAACCAAATAAATCAGTTAGTAATAACAAGTTGCGAACCAGAATGACGTAAGTGGAGCGGGGCAGGCAGCAACGGATATGACGGGGGCTGTCATCTGACGCCTAAAAAAGAGGCAATGCGGGGGTATTCGGGGGCCGCAGCGAACCAGACGGGTCCTGCTGCGGCTCGTCGTTTATGACTGATCGGTTATGGCTGATCCAGGGTGTTTTCCAGTATTTCGTCCAGCCGATCCTGGGCTTCCTGCGAGGCTTCTTCCACCGCATGCTGCAGCTGCTCTTTCTGCTGTTCAATTACTTCAGGCTCGGGCGCACTGGTGGGCGCGACAGTTTCAACCTGCTGAGGTTCTGAGGATGAGACGGCGTTATCCAGCACCTGATCGATGTTGTCGCCGATATCACTCGCCGGGCCTTCAGGCTCACAGCCGGTCAGGCCGAGCAGAGTTGCCAGTAATACGATGGGAATAAAGGTGCGCATAGCAAGGCTCCTAAAGAGGTCGATGATGACCGTTACATGGCCAGTCAAAAAAACAGGGCGCCAATTATGGCGCCCTGAATCATTTTTTCAATATATTCCCGAGAGCGGACAGCCCGAACGACGGCTTATTTGCGGCGCCAGAGCGTACCCTGAGGGCCGTCTTCCAGCACTATACCCATGGCGGTAAGGCTGTCTCGCGCGGCATCGGCGGCGGCCCAGTCCTTGTTTTTGCGGGCATCGAGGCGCGCCTGGATCAGACGCTCTATCTCGGCTACTTCGTCGTCGGCCCCGGCGTTACCGCGCAGGAAGGTCTCGGGATCCTGACTCAACAGACCCAGCACGCCGGCCAGTTCACGCAGACGACCGGCCAGACCGGCGGCGGTGGTGTCGTCCTTGCCCTTGAGTCGATTGATCTCGCGGGTCAGATCAAACAGTACCGAGTAGGCTTCGGGGGTGTTGAAGTCGTCGTTCATCGCCGCCCTGAAACGCTCGACAAATTCTTCGCCACCGGCCGCTTCGGTCACCGGCAGACCACGCAAGGCGGTATAGAAGCGTTCCAGTGCGCTGCGCGCTTTGTTCAGGTTGTCGTCCGAATAGTTGAGTTGGCTGCGATAGTGGCCGGACAGCAGGAAATAACGGATGGTTTCGCCGTCAAAATGTCCCAGCACGTCGCGAATGGTGAAGAAGTTGCCCAGTGACTTGGACATCTTCTCCTGATCTACCATCACCATGCCCGAGTGCATCCAGGTGTTTACATAGGGGCTGTGGTTGGCGCAGCAGCTCTGGGCGATTTCGTTTTCGTGATGGGGGAACTGCAGATCGGAGCCGCCGCCATGAATGTCGAAATGCTTGCCCAGATGCTTGCCGTTCATGGCCGAACATTCGATGTGCCAGCCGGGGCGACCCGGTCCCCAGGGCGATTCCCAGCTCGGCTCGCCGGGCTTGGACGGTTTCCACAGCACGAAATCGAGCGGGTTACGCTTGCTTTGCTCCACTTCGACCCGGGCGCCGGCCTGCAACTGCTCCAGATTCTGGCCCGACAGCTTGCCGTAATCCTGGAAGCTGTTCACTGCAAACAGCACATCGCCGCTGTCGGCCACATAGGCATGACCGTCTTCGATCAGGCTCTGCACCATGGCAATGATTTCGGGGATATGCTGGGTGGCTTTGGGCTCGATGTCGGGGCGGGCGATATGCAGGGCGTCGAAATCCCGGTACATGTCGGCGGTCAGCCGCTCGGTCAGGGCATCGCAGCTTTCGCCGTTTTCGGCCGCACGCTTGATGATCTTGTCGTCAATATCGGTGATGTTACGCACGAATGTCAGATCAAGGCCCAGATAACGCAGGTAGCGGGTGACCACGTCGAAGGCGACGAAAGTACGGCCATGACCGATATGACAGAGATCGTAAATAGTGACACCACAGACGTACATGCCGACCTTGCCGGGTACCAGAGGGATGAATTCTTCTTTTTGTCGGGTCAGGGAGTTGTAGATTTTCAGCATGATTCCACGTCTTGGTGAGATATTGAGGGAGATGGGTCGACACGTATTGAACCTTTAATGGCCATTCGGTGCAAGCCTTGCGACCACAGGGGTTCGCTAAAGCGGCCGCTTGCGCTAAAATCGAGCCCTGAACCTACTATCTGGATAACTATTATGGTCACTTTGCACACTACTCACGGCGACATCACCCTGAATCTGTTCGCCGACAAGGCCCCGGACACCGTTGCCAACTTCCTGCAGTACTGCCGCGACGGCCACTACGACAACACCCTGTTCCACCGCGTCATCGACGGTTTCATGGTCCAGGGCGGCGGTTTCGGTCCCGGTTTTGAAGAAAAAGAAACCCGCGCCCCGGTACAAAACGAAGCCGACAACGGTCTGTCCAACAAGGTAGGCACCGTCGCCATGGCCCGTACCATGGAACCGCACTCCGCCACCGCCCAGTTCTTTATCAACGTAAACGACAACGATTTCCTGAACTTCAAATCCGCCACCAGCCAGGGTTACGGCTACTGCGTGTTTGCTGAAGTGGTTGAAGGCATGGACGTGGTCAACAAGATCAAGGGCGTGGCCACCGGTACTCGTGGTTATGTTCACCAGGACGTACCGATGGACGACGTGCTGATCACCGGCGTAACCGTCAGCGAATAAGCCTGTCTTTGCCAGTCTTGTAACAATGCCCGCCATGGCGGGCATTGTCGTCTTTGAATCCAGGAACCCCGTTCAATGTCCCGAACTCTCTTTATTGCCGACTTGCACCTGAGCGCTGGGCGCCCGGACATTACCGCCGCCTTTCTGCGCTTCATGCAGGAAGAAGCGAACCAGGCCGACGCCCTCTATGTGCTGGGGGATCTGTTCGAATTCTCCATCGGCGACGACGAGCCCAGTGCGCTGAATGACGAAGTGGCCGCCGCCTTCAAGGCCTGCGCCGAGCAGGGCACCCCCGTCTATTTCATTCACGGTAACCGGGACTTCATGGTCGGCCGCCGTTTTGCCCGCGAAGCTGGCATGAGGCTGTTACCGGAGCATCAGGTGATCGATCTCTACGGTGAGCCGACGCTGATCATGCACGGCGATACCCTCTGTATCGACGATGCCGGTTATCAGCGTTATCGCCGCATCACGCGCTGGGGCTGGCTGCAATGGCTGTTTCTACGTTTGCCGCTGAGTCGGCGGATGGGGATTGCCGATGGCATTCGCAGCAAAAGTGCCCAGTCAAAAGAAGTGAAGGTGATGCAGGTGATGGACGTGAATCAGGCCGAGGTAGAGCGCCAGATGCGGCGTTACAAGGTGCGTTCGCTCATTCACGGTCATACCCACAGACCCGCCATTCATCAGCTTTATATCGAGGACGAGCCCGCCCAGCGTATCGTGCTTGGCGACTGGTACACTCAGGACAGTGTACTGGTGGTCACCCCCAAAGGGGTGGAATTGCAGAGCCGAACCCTGCCGGCAGGCTGAGGAGCCAAGATGCGGATACTGGTGGTGGAAGACAATCCGGATATTCTGGTGAATATCGTCGATTACCTGACCCTGAAACACTGTGTGGTGGATGCCCTGTACAACGGGGCCGCCGCCCTGAACCAGATCCGACAGCAGGAATATGATCTGCTGGTGCTGGACCTGTCGCTGCCGGGGATGGATGGCCTGGCGCTGTGCCGGCAACTACGCGCCGAGCAGAATCCGCTGCCGGTGGTGATGCTGACCGCGCGGGATACCCTGAACGACAAACTCGGCGGCTTCGAGGTGGGGGCCGACGATTATCTGGTGAAGCCCTTCGCCCTGCCCGAGTTGTGGTCACGCATTCAGGCGGTGCTCAAGCGCAGCCAGAAACAACAGGTGCGGCGGATGCAGGTGGCGGACGTGACGCTGGATCTCGACAGCCGTCAGGCCAGCCGTGGCGGGCACTTGCTCAGCCTCAACCCCAAATGTCTGAAACTGCTCGAAATACTGATGCGTTACTCGCCTAATGTGGTGAGTCGCGAATCGCTGTTCGACCAGTTGTGGGCCGATGATCCGCCGGACAGCGACGGCCTCAAATCCCACATCTATCTGTTGCGCAGCCAGCTGGACAAACCTTTTGACCGCGCCTTGCTGCAAACGGTACACGGCCAGGGTTACCGCCTGGTGGCCGGGGACGACTAATATGCCGATGACCATCAAGTCCCGGCTGCAACTGGTGCTGAACCTGGTGATAGTGGCCACCAGCTCGCTGGCGGCGGTGGGCATGGTATTGCTGATTTTCTGGTTTGAAGACACCCTGTTCTACAACCATCTGCAAAGCGACCTGAGTGACCAGATCCGCAACCATCAGGCGGTGACCAAGCCGCTGGTATTGCCGATGACGGATACGACCTATTACAAGTTGCCCAGAGCCGATCAGCGGCTGTTGCCTGAGGCCTTTCGCGGTTACCCCCAGGGTGGGCACGAAGTGCTGCTGCCCAACAAGGCCTATAACCTGCTCGTGCGTCATGACGGCGGCTGGACACATGTGCTGGTGCAGGATCAGAGCGAGTTCGAGCGTTACGAGCTGATGGTGTTTGCCGGGGTGAGCCTCGGTGTTTTGCTGGTCTGGGGGCTGGGCTTTGTCTTGTCCCGCCGCTTGAGCCGACAGATATTGCAGCCGGTGTCGCGACTCGCTACCGAGGTGGCCACCTTGCCGCAGCAGCCCGGCCACCGACTCGAGATGAACTACCCGGATGACGAAACCGGCCAGCTGGCGCGCAGCTTTGACCATTATGTGCTGCGAGTGAATGAGTTGCTGCTCAGGGAGCAGCAGTTTTCTGCCAATGCCAGTCATGAGCTGCGCACCCCCATGATGGTCATTCGGGGCGCGGTCGACATGCTGAAAGAAAGCGAGCCGCAAGCGGCCGTACTGCGCCAGTTGCAGCGAATCGACGATGCCCTGCAGCAAATGCAGCAGCAGACGGAATTGTTCCTGCAGCTGTCCCGCACCCCCGACTCGCTGTCCGGCAGTGATGCGACCATGCCCCTGGCGGACATTGCCGCCCGGCAACTAGCGCACTGGCAACCGCTGGCCGATGCCAGAGGACTGACGCTGCGGCTTGAGATAAACGGCGAGGTGGGGGAGCGACCGGCGACCATGATGATAGCCGTGCTGAACAACTTGCTGCGCAATGCCATGCAACACACCACCGAGGGAGAAATTTGTCTCCGTCTGGGTGCGCACACACTGCAGGTATCCGATACCGGCAGCGGTATTACCGCCGCTTTGCAGGACCAGGTGCGCACCCGTGGGATTAGCGAAGCCAACCCCACGGGCTTCGGGCTGGGTCTGGCGATCGTCGAGCGTATCTGTGAGCACCAGGGCTGGCGGTTGGCGTTATCGGCCAATGAGCCCGCCGGCACCCGGGTGACGGTTTATTTTGACGAGACCTGATTCAGTGCCAGCCGGCCCTGGCCTCGACAGCCGTTGAACATATCCAGCACCGGTCGGTAGAGGTCTGTCGACACATCCATCAAACCGAGAATGGAGTCGAAGAGGTTGTCGTGCGAATAGGCGTTGGTGTTGGCCGCCTGTCCCAGGCATTGCTCATCTATCTGCTTGTCGGCCACAAAGGCGTCCGAGAACCAGGTCAGCATGGGCACATGGGTCTGCTCTGTGGGCGCCAGCGAATAAGGCATGCCATGCAGGTACAGGCCCGACTCACCCAGGGATTCGCCATGATCCGACAGATACAACATGCCCGCGCTCAGATCCTGCCGTTGCTTCAATAACTTGATCACCTCACTCATGATGTAATCGGAATAATACAAGGTGTTGTCGTAGGTATTGTTCAGCTGGCGGGCATCGCAATTCTGGATATCGCTGCGCTGACAATCCGGCTGAAAGTGGGAAAACTCCGCAGGGTAGCGCTTGTAATAGGTCGGGCCGTGGCTGCCCACCATGTGCAGCACTATGATGTTGTTCTGTTCGGTCAGTTGATCGAGCTGGTCGCTCAGTCCGTCCAGCAGCACCTGATCCTGACAATAGTCCCCGTCACACACCGGATTGTTGGCATCGGGTTTGAATTCGATGGTCTTTATATTGCCGCAGACCCCTTTACAGCCGCCGTCGTTGTCCAGCCACACCGTATTGATGCCAGCCCGCTGCACTATGTCCATCAGATTGTCCTGATGTTTTGCCTGGGTGTCGGAAAAATCCGACTTGGACAAACGAGAGAACATGCAGGGCACCGATACTGCGGTGGCGGTACCGCAAGAGGACACCTGCTGAAAGTAGGTGACCCCAAGCGGTTGGGTAAAGGCATTGGTGTCGCGCTCATACCCCCCATACTGGAAGTTGTCGGCCCTAGCGGTTTCGCCCACCATTAGCACCAGCAGGTTTTTGCGACCATCCTGGGTCTTGCCGGTCACCTTGGCGTCTTCACCCAGGGTCCGGTAGGGAATTTCTTCCTTGAAGTATTTTTCGTTCACATAGCCATAGAGGCTATGGGCGAAGTGGGTCGGGATGATCATCTTGTTGAGGTAGGCGTTGTTGCGTCCGACCGAGGCGTAGTCCTTGTAGTAAAACGCCGCTATGGCCAGGATCACCAGCACCGACACTATAATGGAGGCCAGCTTCATCAACAGCTCACCGACGACGCTGCTGCGCCTGATATTCACTTTCAGGACCAGGGCTGCAGGCAGGACGCCGGTCAGCACAAACCAGAGTGCCGCGGTGAAATTAAGGTAGGATTTGGCCTCGCCGGTGTTGGTTTCCAGAATATTGACGATCATGTCCCGGTCCACAATGATGCCGTAGTTATACATGGCATAGCTCAGCAGCGATGACACCAGGATGAAAGTGACTATCACCGGTTTTTCGCAACGAAAGGCGGTGAACAGGCTGAAGATGGCATTGAAGCAGGCGATAAAAAACAGCGGTATGGTGAGCACAAATCCCAGCCGGACCTGATCCAGACCCCCGATAATGGTGACCAGTTTGGCCAGCAGGGCCACATTCAGTATCAGAAAAAAGTAGCAGGAAACGAAAAAAACAAAGCGGGTCGGTGTCAGCGACAAACCGGTTTTTGCGGTCTTGTGCTGGGGTGTCGTCGTTTGCGGCGACTCGGTTAATGAGGCCATGAGCAGGCTCCCTGTCTGAGGTGAAGTGATGACTATCACCTCATGCTATGCCCCTGCAGGTAAAAAAAAGGTCAAATCGGCCCGCCGTTTTTCGACCTTTTTTTCACCGGCCCCACATCATGATGAGCCTCTTGCTGGCTGGCGCAGGGCGCTCTGGCATATAATCGACGGCCTTAACAACACAAACCAACGGAACTGCAGCTTATGAAACCGGGTAAAACAGGACTGGCGCGCATCATCGCCGCCGGCGGCTATTCGTTGCAGGGGCTGAAGAGCGCCTATCGTCATGAAGCGGCCTTTCGTCAGGAATGCTGGCTGGTGGCGGTACTGCTGCCGGTGGCGCTGATCTGGAGCCCGGGATTGGTGAAAACCCTGTTGCTGATCGGCAGCCTGATGCTGGTGCCGATAGTGGAGCTGCTCAACTCGGCGCTGGAGGCGGTGGTGGACAGAATTGGCCCCGAGCATCACGAGCTGTCGGGCCGGGCCAAGGACATGGGATCGGCGGCGGTGCTGCTGACCATGCTGCTGATGGGGCTGGTATGGGGTCTGGTGTTGCTTGATGCCCTGTTTGTGGGTTAATCGCATTCACTTTTGCATAACACATCATTAACTTTGTTAATGATGGGATTTAAAGTATTCATTTCTATTATGACAAGGCCGAACTTAGTATCAGGTCATGCGCTAAGCCCGGTTGTTCCAGCAGCGCAAACAACCCAGTTACTGTCATAGAGGAAGGAAGCCTTATCATGCAAATGCCACAGACCCTGAATATTCCCAACGGCGAAAAAGTCCAGGGCATGTTTTCCAAAGAAGAAATGGCCTCACGTCAGTCCAAGCTGCGCAGCTACATGGCCGCCAACGACGTAGACGCTGTGCTGTTTACCTCTTATCACAACATCAACTACTTCAGTGACTTCGTCTATTGCCGCTTCGGCCGTGACTATGGCCTGGCCGTGACCCAGAACATTCACACCACCATTACCGCCAACATTGACGGCGGCCAGCCTTACCGCCGCAACGCCCTGGGCGACAACCTGGTGTACACGGACTGGCAGAAAGACAACTTCTTCTATGCGGTCAAGTCGCTGATCGGCGGCGCCCGCCGCGTGGGCGTAGAATTCGACCACATCAACCTGCAAAACCTGGACAAGCTCAAGGCCGCCTTGCCGGAAGCCGAGTTCGTCGATATCGGCGTGCCCACCATGAAGATGCGCATGTACAAGTCGGCGGAAGAAATCGCCGTGATCAAGCAGGGTGCCCGTGTGGCCGATGTGGGCGGCGCAGCCATCCGTGACGCCATCGCTGTTGGCGTGCCGGAATACGAAGTGGCCCTGGCCGGTACTCAGGCCATGGTGCGCGAAATTGCTAAAACCTTCCCTCATGGCGAGCTGATGGACACCTGGGTTTGGTTCCAGTCCGGTATCAACACCGACGGCGCCCACAACCCGGTCACCAGCCGCAAGATTGAAGCCGGCGACATCCTGAGCCTGAACACCTTCCCGATGATCGGTGGCTATTACACCGCGCTGGAACGTACCCTGTTCAGCGAGCATGTATCTGACCGTCACCTGGAGCTGTGGGAACTCAACTGCAAGGTACACCGCCGCGGTCTGGAACTGATCAAGGCCGGTACTCGCTGCTGTGACATCGCCCACGAGCTGAACGAAATTTTCGCCGAGCAGGATGCGCTGCAATACCGCACCTTCGGCTACGGTCACTCCTTCGGTACCCTGAGCCACTACTACGGCCGCGAAGCCGGACTGGAACTGCGTGAAGATATCGAAACAGTACTGGAGCCGGGCATGGTGGTGTCGATGGAGCCGATGATCATGCTGCCGGAAGGCATGCCGGGTGCCGGTGGTTATCGTGAACACGATATCCTGGTGATCAGCGACAGCGGAGTAGAGAACATCACCCGCTTCCCGTTCGGTCCCGAGCACAACATCATCAAGGGCTAATTGATTGGGGCTCGCCGGTTCAGGCGGGCCCTTTTTGTCTTTAAACAACCTTAAACAACAGAATATCGATACCGGCAATAATAGGGAGACTCGTTATTGCCAGACTACTTCTGGTGAGGCCGGTGTAAACCGGTGGAATCAGGGAATGTGCAACCAGCGTAGCGATACGCCGCTCAAAGAGGTAGAAATTATGTTGTCTCAATCCTGGACCATGGAATGGTTCGTTTATCTGAATGCCACGATTATTGTCTGGTCCGTACTGGCTTACGGCTACCGCGAGTTTATCCACAAAGGTGGTCGTGGTCGCTGAGCCATGATGCCTGTTTGTCGGACAAACCTGGATTAAAGGGAATTTGTGATGGAAAATTATCAATTTTTGAACTGGTCTCTGCTACTGGGGTCATTTGGCGTTTTGATTTTGATCGGCTACCTGTCGAGTCGGGCGATCAAAGACAGCGACGCCGCCGGCTTTCTGGTCGCGGGTCGCAGCCTGGGGCCCTTCGTGGGTGCGGGTACCATAGTGGCCACCGGCTTCAGCGGCTGGGGCTTCATGGGCTCCCCCGGGGTGGCTTACGAGTTTGGTTCGATAGAAGTGCTGGGTAACTTCTTCTTTGCCCCGGCCATGGTGATTGCCGTGCTGTATTTTGCCAACTTCCTGCGCAAGCGGGCAGAAGAACTGGGCAGCTGTACCATCCCCGAATATGTATCTCAGGTGCACGGTGGTGGTTCGCGGATCGAGCGTTGGGTCAAGGGTGTTGCCGCCGCCATTACCATAGTGCTGCTGCTGGTGTTTCTGACCAGTCAGATCAAGGCCGTGGGTCTGCTGGGAGCTTCCTGGCTGGGCATCAGCCTGACGGAAAGCGCGGTCTTGATGATTGGGGTGATCATCCTCTACACCATGCTGGGTGGCCTGGCCGCCGTGGCCTGGACCGATACCCTGATGGTGGTGGGCATGTGCATCGGCGCCGTGGTGATGATGGTGCAGATTTTCACCGACGTCAGCCTGACCGAATTCGTGGATCGGCTGAACGCGGTTGATCCGGAGCTGCTCAATCCTTCGACCGCGGCGCCTTACGGCGAGAGCAAGAGCTCGGTGTTCCTGGTGTTGCCCTATGCCTTCCTGTTTACCGCTGTGTTGCCTTATATGGCGGTGCGCTTCCTGGCGTTCAAACCGTCGGTGAAGATGCATCATGTGGCTATCTGGGTTGCGCCTCTGGGTTGTTTGCTGAGCCTGGTGCCGATTATCGGCCTCTATGTGCGCATCGCTCATCCCGAACTGGCCGACTCGGATCAGGCCATGCCGGCATATCTGGCTACCTTCCTGCATCCGGCGCTGGCGGGGATCATCACCCTGTTCATCCTGTTTGCCATGAAGTCCACCGCCAACTCGCTGCTGCATACGGTGTCGAGCGCCGCGTCTCACGACCTGCGTACCGCCCTGTTCCCCAACAGTAACGCCAGCAACCAGCGTATCCTGTGGATCAACCGCAGCTGGGTAGCGATTCTCGGTGTGGTCGGTTTCCTGATGATGCTGTTCGCGCCGCCCTTCATGTTGTCCTGGCTGGGTATTCTCGGCTCCGGCACCCTGCTGGCGGTGATGATAGGCCCCGTGTTTATCTCTTCCTTCTGGCAGGGTAACGCCTATGGCGCCCTGGCAGCCATGTTCACCGGGCTGGTCACCAGTGGTAGCTTCCTGCTGTTCACCGATGTGGGCTGGGTAGAAGGGCCGCTCTACGGTTGCCTGGCTTCCAGCGTCATCTACGTGGCGGTGAGCAAGCTTACCCAGGGAGTGGCATCCGCCGCCATGGCACGTAGCTACTGAGTCGCTGAATGGTCAAGTAATAGCTAAATCGAAAGCCCGGATCTTCCGGGCTTTTTCATGTTATTCGGACCGAGATTGTGGACAGTTACAGGAAGCGTGCCGGTGATAGTGCAGTGGCCAGTTCATCAGGTTGTCGACCGGCCAGGCAGTCAGCCACCAACTGACCGGTCACCGCGGCCAGAGTCATGCCCAAGTGGCCATGACCAAAGGCCAGGATGACGCGTTTATTGTCCGGCAGGGGACCGATAACGGGCAATGAGTCGGGGGTGCTGTGGCGTACTCCCATCCATCGTGAGGCTACCGAGACCGGGCGACCAAACAGGGTTGATGCCCACTCTTGCATATGCCGATATCGGTCTTTTGCTTCAGATGCTGCAGGCTGAGCAAATTGTGTGGTACCGGCGATGCGGATGCCGTTGTCCATGGGAGTGGCATAGAAATAATGAGCGAGCCAGCCGACGGGCCGGTTCAGCACCAGATCCGGATCGTCCAGCATCAGGTGATAGCCGCGCTCGCTGACCACCGGTAGCTTGACCCCCAAAGGGGCCAGCAGCTGCTGGTTGCCCATACCGGCGCAGAGCACCACGGCATCGGCAACGAGTTCCTGCTCACCAGCCCGGACCAGCACCTTGTCACCCGACTGCCTGAGCGTATCAACCGATAACGGATGATAATCCAGACCTTGCTCCAGCAGTTGCTCGTGGAGTTGTGTGCAGAGCTGCCGGGGATGACGCAACGACCAGGTGTCAGGATACCAGAGGCCTCCTTCCAGACCTTGGGGGTTCAGTCCCGGCTCCAGTTTCAGCAACGCCTCCCGATCCAGAGCTTCACATTGCACCCCGTCTCGTTGCTTGGCGGCGGCCAGTTTTGCCAGTTGCGGGCCCATGGCGGCAGCCTGGCGATAGACTTGCAGGCATCCCCTGGTCTGGTAGACCTCATCCGAGCCCAGGCTTTTCAGTAACTGCTGCTGCAACAGGGTTCCCCTGGCAACCAGCTCGACCAGGGTTCGCTTGTTTTCGGTAAAGGGGCCTTTGCCTATGGCGTGCAGGAAAGCGCGACCAAAGCTGGTCAGCTCAGGCAGATAATGAGGAGCGATCGACAATGCGCGTTTGCTGCGGATTATTTCCTTGAACATGGAGCGCAGACTGTCGGGGTTGGATAGTGGAGTGGTGGCATAATTGGCGATAAGACCGGCATTGCCCGACGAGGTACCCGAGCCGGGTTGACTCTCATCCAGCAAGGTCACTCGATAACCCTTGTCCAGTAATGTTTTAGAGACGGACAGGCCAACAATACCTGCGCCGACCACGATGACATGTTTCATGTTAATAAAACCACCTGATTGATTTTAATGGCAGTGACAAGATGCGTTGTTAAATAACGGCTCGTGATGTTGCCGAACCCATCGGCTCAGACCCCAGGCGCACCAGAGGGAAGCTGATTGCGGCCTAAAGTAGCGAGCATCGGTTATTTAACAGGGCAATAAGGGTTGATAGGGGGGCAGCGCCCCCCTGCTAATTAATTTTCTTTATAGAATCTGTAGGACATAACACCGATAGCCAGCGCAGTCAGAATACAGGTGGCGGATGTGGCATAAATGGCGAATTCGAACCAATGCATATATGAACTCCTTGTTAACTGTTTTTGGTGATGAGTGTGGCCGGCCGGCTGTTTTTAAAGGTGTGATAAATCACGGTAAAGGTCAGAAGATTGGCCGATACACCGGCGACCAGAGCGGACAGTCCCGTCATGCCGCTCAGATCCCAGGGGCCCCATTTCCACACAATGGTGACCAGGGCACCGGCGATGATGGCACCGATGGCCGACTTGCTGCATTTAAGGTCAAGGAGCACACCCAGCACAAAAGGAATGAGTATGGTTGGCGCCCACAGTGAATAACTGATCAGCAGAGCATCGATGATGGAGGTCGCATACAGGGCGAACACAACGGCGCCGATACCAATTAACAGGTTTACCAGGCGCTCAATCCACAGTTTATTTTTCTCGCCGACATCGGGGTTGATAAAGCCTTGATAGATATCCTTGACGAAGATGACCGACGCCGAGTTGAGGTAGGAATCGGCAGTCGACATCACCACTGCCAGCAGGGAGGCGAGTACCAGACCGGTGATGCCCAGGGGCAAGGCGGTTCTGATCAGTTCGGGCATGGCCAGGTCCGGGCTGATATCCGGGTACAGGATCAGAGCAATCAGACCAATAGTCGAGCTGACAAAATAGAACAGAAAACCAAACACACCCGAGATGGTATAGCCTATCTTGGCATTGCGAGAGTCGGGTGCCGCCAGTGCGCGTTGGGTATAGGGTGGCACCAGGGTTTCACCCAGCAGGAAGGCGATAAACAGGCTCAGGAACATGCCGGGGCCGTAGTCGCCCATGATGCTGAAATGGCTGTCGGGTAACCGGGCAATCAGCTGTTCTGCCCCACCCACTTCATTGATGCCGATCATCAGAGTGATCGGCATGAAGATGGCCAGCATCAGAAACTGGACCACGTCGGTCTGTATTACCGCCCACATGCCGCCAATGGTGGAGTAAAGCAGCACGACGCCCATGCCGATCAGAATGCCGGTGGTAATATCAATGCCGATAATGGCATTGAATACGGTCCCGACCGCCAGTGCCTGGGCACCCAGGATCCCGATACAGAATATCAGTGAAAAGATACCGGTAATCAGCCGTGCATAACGACCGAACTGTTGTTCCATGATGTCGCCAACCGTATGAGCGCCAATATACCGCTTCAGTTTGGGAGCAATGAATATCCCCGTTAATACGGTAGCTATCGGAAAGGCGCTGGCCGCGAACATGAAGGCGTAGCCGTGATCAAATGCCTGTCCGGCCCGGCCCATGGAGGCACCACCGCCGAGGAAGGAGGCGGCCAGAGTGGCAAACAGGATGGGCCAGGTTATCTTGTTGCCGGCAACGGCAAAGTCGGCGCTGGAGTTTACCTTTTTGACACTTCGGTAACCGATGTACCCCAGCAATATAAAGTAGGCCAGCAGGCCCATCACATCCAAGTAGTGCATAACACTCTCCTACGTCCATTTTTGTTGTGAGAATGTATTCATTATGTTAATCCTTGAGGTATAAGATCAAATAATACTTTTTGATGGATGTATAAGATAAATCTTTACCCTGTTGGTTAACATCATACGCTGCTCGAGGTTATTCATGATTCCCAAGATAAATGCAAAACAACTTTATATATTTCAAGAGGTTATGAGTAGCGGTAGTATCAGCAAGGCGGCGCGTCGCCTGGGTCTTACGCAACCGGCGGTGAGTTCGGCCATTGCCAACCTTGAGAGTGATATGGGCTTTATGTTGTTCAAGCGGAACCACTACGGCACCGAGATGACCATCGAGGCCAAGACCTTTTCCGAAGGGGTTGAGCGAGCACTGAAGGCGCTGAGTAATCTGGAGGAGCTGGCCGAAAACCTGAAGAATGGCAGGGTCGGAAAGTTACAGATAGGCTGCATGCCGGGACTGGCAACCCTGGCACCCAGGATTGTTGCCGGCTTTATGCGTAACAATCCAGACGTGAAGCTGTCTTTGCAGACCTTTCCATCCCGGAAGGTAGAAGAATGGGTTGCCGGCGGCCATTTCGACCTTGGAATAGTGGAAAAACCACAAGCAAAAAATGAGCTGGAGATCTTTCCCTATAGTTTCCGGATGTTTTGTGCGTTGCCACCAGGCTCACCACTGGCCGACAAGAAGGAAATCACCATCGAAGATCTGGAGGGCAGGCCGATCATTACCCTGGGTGATGCGCATCAGAGCACCATGCAGTTGCGCAGCCTGGCTTACAAACACAACTGTTCTCTCAATGTGGTCGCAGAAACGCAGTTGTTCCCCTCGGCGATGGCTCTGGTCAATGAGGGGGTCGGCTATGCGCTGATCGATCCGGTCACTGCGATGGAATATGGAAAAAGAAATGACAACACAGTGGTGTTACGGCCTTTTACGCCGCAAGTCGAGTTCGAAGTGGCTATCATTCTACCGAAATTTCATTTGGTCTCCCGGCTTTGCCATCAGTTTCAGACCGCTTTGAAAGAGGAATTTGATCAGATGGCAACGTCTTTCTCAACAGAGAGGTTCGAACGATAAGCTCTTCCTTCGTTAATCTAGAGTGCGTTGAGTCCATGCTTGAGGTAGTCGAGCAGCATGCGGGAAGCGGAAGTCAGCGCATTGGCGTCGTAACAGAAGCCGATGGACAGATTGCCGAGGGTGGGGCAGGGGGCATAGCTGACCGAGGCTTCCAGCCCCTCGGGTACCGTGCTTCTGGTCAAGGCGCTGATCCCCAGGCCCGCCTTGATGGCGGCATGAATCCCCAGCAGGCTGGAGGTGCAGTACACGATGCGCCAGGGCAGGTTGGCCTGGGTCAGGGCGTTGATGATCGCCTTGCGATACAGGCAGCCCTTGGGATAGAGGATCAGCGGCAGCGGCGCCTCGGGCTCCAGTATCAGGTTATTACCGCGTACCCACACCAGCGGCTCTATGATGTAATCGGTCAGCTGCGGCTGGGGCCGGTTGCTTTCTTCTATCGCCATCACCAGATCGTATTCGCCCTTGCCGTAGTCATGCAGCAGGTTGGCGCTGATGTCGCTGCTCACGTCCAGGGTTACGTTGGGGTAGGCCTGAGAAAAACGCCCTATGGTGGTGGCCAGAAACGAGACTTCAAAGTCGTTGGGAATCCCCAGCCGCACCGAGCCGCTGACCTTGGGCGAACTCAGTCGCGACACCACAGCGTCGTTCAAATCCAGCATCTTCTGGGCATAGCCCAGCAGCAGCTGACCTTCTTCCGTCAGCTGCAGGCCGCTGGAACGGTGAAACAGCCGGATATCGAGCAGTTCTTCCAGCCGTTTTACCTGCAGGCTGACGGCGGGTTGCGAGCGGCCCAGTCGCTCCCCGGCCGGGGTAAAGCCCCCCAGCTGATTGATGGTGACGAAGGTGCGCAGCAGATCCGTGGGCAGGTTCTTCATCTTTAAATCTCATCATTGTATAAATCAATGGGCACATTATTAACATTAATTTAATAAATGAAAGCCCCCGGTAAAGAAAAACAGACGAACTTGGTCGGTCTTTTGGCTACCATCGAGCCATTGCGCGTCACGGAGCCGACATCATGTCTATCTTGTTTGAATCCCATGCCGGCCAGGGTCTGACCCGAGAGCTGATAGAAGTGCTGTTCCCCATGTTCGAGCAGGCCAGCGCCGGCGCCATTGCCGTCGACAGAAACAGTTGCATCACCTGGATTAACAGCCGTTATGCCAGCTGCTCGATATCATGGAATACCATACCCAGCAGCTTGTGGTGACCCGGCTGCCGTTTTTTGATGAGCGGGGGGAGGTCAGCGGCGCCGTGGCCTTTGTGTTGCTCGACGATCTACAGCCCCTCACGCCTCTGGTCAGCAAATACCGCCGCCTGCATCAGGACTTGCTGGCCGCCAAGCGCGCCTTGGCCAAAACCGGGCGGAGCACCCGTTACCACCTTGGTGATTTTATCGGTGCCAGCCCGGCGGCGCTGGAGGCCAAACGCCGGGCCCGGCTGGCGGCAGCGCGAGATATCCCTGTGCTGCTGCTGGGCGAAACCGGTACCGGCAAAGAGGTGCTGGCCCAGTCCATTCATTCTCTGTCGGCCCGGTCCGAAGGGCCCTTCGTGGGGGTGAATCTGGCGGCCATTCCCGAGAACCTGCTGGAGGCCGAATTTTTCGGGGTGGCACCCGGGGCCTTTACCGGTGCCGACAAGCGCATGCGCGAGGGCAAGTTTCAGCGTGCCCAGGGCGGCACCCTTTTTCTGGATGAAGTGGGAGACATGCCCCTGGGCCTGCAGGCCAAGCTGCTGCGAGCCCTGCAGGAACGAGAGATAGAGCCGCTGGGCTCGAATCAGGTGGTGCCGGTGGATGTGCGGGTCATCGCCGCCACCAGCCGGGATCTGGATGCCATGATGGCCGAGGGCAGTTTTCGCTCGGATCTCTATTACCGCCTCAACGTGCTGGAAATCAAGATACCACCGTTGCGGGGGCGGCGGGCCGACATCGGCATTCTGTGCGAATCTTTGCTGGAAAACATCTGCAGCGGTCAGGAACGCACCGAGATCACCGATGCGGCGGTGGTGCTGCTGAGCCAGCATGACTGGCCGGGCAATGTGCGTGAATTGCGCAACGTGCTGGAGCGGGCCTTTACCATGAGCGAAAGCGCCGAAGTGCTGGACGAAGACACGATGCGCCGGGTGCTGCCGGAGCCGACCTCGGAGCCGGAGCGGCTGGCCGAGGCGCCGGCCGAAACCGAGAGTACGGCTCTGGATAGCTCGGACATTCAGTGCCCGGACAGTGATAGTTCGGACAGTGATAGTTCGGATATACGGCCGCTGGCAGAGGTGCTGGCCAACGCCGAAGCCGACGCCATTCGGGCCGCCCTGGCCCGATGCCGGAACAACCGCACCCAGGCCGCACGGCTGCTGGGCGTCTCCCGTTCCGTGTTCTACGACAAGCTCGCTCGACTGTCCTGAAAAACAGACACATGTCCGGGTTTTAGGATGGTTAAATAATCCCCTCTCTTTAAGCTGTCCGGTTTTCCGGGCAGTTGCCAGCACTGTTAAATCAGTCACTTATCACAACACATTGATTAACATTCGCTTAACATGATTGGCATGGCTCGTGCTTATATCTGGATGGAATATATCGTGCTCCACTGCTTCGGCAGGCGGAGCCAAAGGACTGAAGCAAGCAGAAGGAAACATCCATGACCATCAAGCACAAGCTGTCCAGATTAACCTATGCCATGACCGCCGCCGCCCTGTGCGCCAGCGTGATCAGTGCCCCGGTAGCCGCCACCGAAAAGGTACGCTGGCAGGTTCCGCTGGCCTTTCCTTCCCATCTGGTGGGGCTGACCACGCCGGTCAAGCACCTGTCCGAATCGTTGGCTGCCGTCTCTGGCGGTAATGTGAAACTGCGTTATTACGAGCCGGGCGAGCTGGTGCCGCCGTTCGAGATCATGGATGCGGTCAGCTCTGGCAAGTATCCGGCGGGTTATACCTGGGTCGGTTACGATCAGGGCACCATTCCCGCCCTGCCGCTGTATTCTGGCGCGCCCTTCAACATGGAGCCGCCGGCCTATCTGGCCTGGTATTACGAAGGGGATGGCAAGGTCCTGCTGGAAGAGATCTACGCCGAGCGCAACATCCATCCCATGTTGTGCAGCATCATAGGTCCTGAGGGTGCCGGCTGGTTCAAGCAGCAGATTACCAGCCTGGACGACTTTCAGGGCCTGCGCATTCGCTTCGCCGGTATCGGCGGCAAGGTGCTCGAGAACCTGGGTGCATCCGTGACCATGGTACCGGGAGCGGAAATCTTCCAGGCGCTGGAGCGCAACACCATCGATGCCACCGAGTTCTCTCAGCCGGCCATCGACAAGATGCTGGGCCTGGATCAAATTGTCAAAAACTACATTATGCCCGGCTGGCATCAGACCCTGACCACCTCGCACCTGCTGGTGAACCAGGATGTGTGGAAGGGCCTGGAGCCGGAAACCCGCGCCCTGATCGAAATGGGCTGTGAGTCGGCCACCCTCAAGGGCTTTGCCCAGAGCGAATGGGCCCAGCCCACGGCGCTGCGTGACTACGAGAAGGAAGGGGTAAAGGCCCAGGTGCTGCCCGAGCCGGTATTGCGCGAGCTGGAAAAAGTCACCAACAAGGTGATGGATGACATGGCCGCCGAAGACGCAATGTTCAAGCGGGTGCTGACCAGTCAGCGCGACTTCATGAAGCATCACTCCATCTGGCACGGCAAGGGTTACCTGCCGCGCGACTACTACCAGTACGACTAAATAGTGCCTCGGGGGGCGGGCTCGGTAGAGCCCGCCTTATCGCTGATCTTGCCTGGAGGTGATGATGTCCAAAGGTCCGTCTCAGATTTCGTCTCAACATTCGTGTCAAACAAATGCTACGCCACCACAAGAACATGCGGCCGACACCGGCGAGCTGCCGGTCAACGGGTTGTCACAACGGCTGGACGCCTTCGTTTCGGCCGTGGGCCGACTCAGCTCCTGGCTGTGGCTGGCGGTGCTGGTGGTGGTGCTGACCAATGTGTTCAGCCGCTTCGTGCTGTCGGCAGGTTCCATCGCGCTGGAAGAACTGTCCTGGCACCTGTTCGGCATCGCCATGATGCTGACCCTGGGCTTTGCGGTGGTAAAAGACGACCACGTGCGGGTGGACGTGCTGCGTGAAAAATTCTCTTTGCGCGCCCAGGCCATCATAGAGCTGGCGGGCATAGTGCTGCTGGCGCTGCCGATCATTGCCTTGATGATCGACGCCCTGGTTCCCTACGCATACAAGGCCTTTATCTATAACGAACGTTCCCAGGCGCCAAGCGGCCTGCCGTATCGCTTTATCTTCAAGAGTGCCCTGCCCATCGGCCTGCTGCTGGTGGCGATGGCGCTGTTTTCTCGTGGTCTGCGTTGCATGACCCTGTTGTTTGCCTTTCCCCGGGCCGTGCTGCCCACGGCGAAGCCGGGCACGAATCCTTCTTCTCAGTCGAAATAAAAGAGGTCACGATGGAGCTGGAAACCTTACTGGTGGTGGCCATGTTTGCCTCCTTTATGGGGCTGTTGCTGCTGGGCTTTCCCGTGGCCTGGGTGCTGGCGGGCACCGGCCTGCTGTTTGCGCTGGCCGGCCATGTGCTGGTAGAGCAGTTTGACGCCAATCTCTGATTCACCTGGAACGGCACCATAGGGGTGCTGGACGCCCGCATCTTCGGCATTGTCGCCAACGAACTGATGGTGGCGCTGCCGCTGTTTATCTTCATGGGCATCATGCTGGACCGCTCCGGCATTGCCGAAAAACTGATGCACAGCCTGGTGCGACTGTTGGGCCCGCTGCGCGGCGGTTACGCCATTACCGTAGTGATTGTCGGCATGCTGCTGGCAGCCTCGACCGGCATCGTCGGCGCCTCTGTGGTGCTGCTCGGCATGCTGTCGCTCGGGCCCATGATGCAGGCCAACTACAGCAAGAGCCTGGCGGTGGGCACGGCCTGTTCGGTGGGCACCCTCGGCATTCTGGTGCCGCCCAGCATCATGCTGGTGCTGATGGCCGACCGCCTGGGCACGCCGGCCGCTTCGGTGGGCAAGCTATTCATGGGAGCGCTTATCCCCGGTGTGATGCTGGGCCTGATGTATGTGCTCTATATCGTGCTGCTGGCCTGGATCAAGAAGGACGCGGCTCCGGCCCCGAAATACAGCGAGCGCATGGATGCCCGTGCCTGGCTGGACGTTATCGGCTCTGTGGTGCCACCCATGGTGCTGATAGTGGCGGTGCTGGGCTCCATCTTCATGGGCATTGCCACCACCACCGAAGCCTCGGCGGTCGGGGCGGCGGGCGCCCTGTTGATGGCCCTGCTGAGCAAACGCCTGAGCCTGGAGGTATTGAAGGAATCCCTGTACCAGACCAGCCGTACCACCGCCTTTATCTTCGGTATTTTCATCGGTGCTACCGTGTTTGCCGCCGTGCTGCGCGGGCTAGGCGGCGATGATGTGATTCGTGACGCCATTACCGGGCTGCCGTTCGGCACCACCGGCATCATGATCACCATACTCTTCATCACCTTTCTGCTGGGCTTCTTTCTCGACTGGGTGGAGATCACCCTGATCATACTGCCGTTGGTGGCGCCGGTGGTGTTTTCGCTGGGGGTCGAGCCGGTGTGGTTCGCGGTGCTGTTTGCCCTGTGCCTGCAAACCTCTTTCCTTACTCCGCCGGTGGGCTTTGCGCTGTTTTACATCAAGGGCGTGTGCCCGCCGGGCATTACCACCCGCCATATCTACCTGGGAGTGTTGCCCTTTATTGCCCTGCAATTGCTGGGCCTGGTGCTGGTGTTCTGTTACGAGCCCCTGGCCACCTGGCTGCCGACCCGAGTCTACGGCGGCCTGTAAATAACGAATATGGTGCTTAAAAGGAGAAATGACGATGCGTCTTGAAAACAAAGTGGCCTTGATTACCGGTGCGGGCCAGGGCATAGGCCGGGCTATTGCCGAGCACTATGCGCGGGAAGGCGCCAGAGTCGCGGTAGCGGATCTGGATCTGGGCCGTGCAGAGCAGGTGACCTTGTCCATCGTATCGGCCGGTGGCAGCGCCATCGCCCTGGAAATGGACGTGACCGACGAGCAGGCGGTAGAGCAGGGCATGGCCCGGATTGTTCGCCACTGGGGCCGGCTGGACATAGCGCTGGCCAACGCCGGTATTCAGCATATAGCGCCGCTGCACAAGTTGGCCTTCGATGACTGGAACCGGGTGCTCAACGTGCACCTGGGCGGCGCCTTCCTCGTGACCCGCGCCGCGCTGCAGCAAATGTACCAGAACGGGGCGGGGTCATGCTGTTCATGGGCTCTGTACATTCCATGGAGGCTTCGCCGCTCAAGGCGCCGTATGTGACCGCCAAGCACGGCATGCTGGGGCTGTGCCGCTCGGTGGCGCGCGAAGGGGCCGAACACGGGGTGCGCAGCAACATCATCTGCCCCGGCTTCGTTCGCACGCCATTGGTGGATAAGCAGATCCCGGAGCAGGCCAGGGAGCTGGGTATCAGCGAAGAAGAAGTGATTCGCAACGTGATGCTGAAAAACACCGTCGATGGCGAGTTCACCACCCTGGAAGATGTGTCCGAGCTGGCGGTGCATCTGGCGGCCTTTCCGTCGGCGGCCCTCACCGGGCAGGCGATGGTGGTCAGCCACGGCTGGCATATGCAGTAGTTAATATGTGAGGCGTGAGGGAAAAAAGGCCGGAGCGCTTGTACGCCCCGGCCTTTTGTTACCGCGCCTGGTTGGATGACGGGTAGGATCAGTCGTTGCTGGTCGGTTTCTTGCGCTTCATCGGCGCCATGCCGTCATTGGATCCCAGACCGGCGCCGGTCGGCAGTCGATCACTGCGATCTTTCTGCGCCTTCACGGGCTTTTTGGCCGGCTTGTACGCGTTGGGGCCACCTTTGCCCTTGTAGCCGTTGCCTCTGGCGGCTGACTTATCCGCCCCCTTGGGGCCGGACTTTTGGGCAGCCGGCTTCACGCCCTTGAATTTTCCTTCCAGCCCTTCGATGGTCACGAAGTTGATATCCTGCTGCAGGAAGCGCTCGACCCGTTTGAAGGCGTCCCAGTCTTTGGGGCCCACCAGCGACATGGCCGTGCCCTTGGCGCCGGCACGACCGGTACGGCCGATGCGGTGCACGTATTCTTCTGCCTGCTTGGGCATGTCGAAGTTCACTACCAGCGACACCTGCAACAAGTCCAGCCCGCGCGAGGCCACGTCTGTGGTGATCAGCACTTTCTGCTGGCCACGGCTGAAGCTGTCCATGATTCGGTTACGTTCGGCCTGGCTCATGTCGCCACTGAGGGCGGCGGTGGTCAGCCCCTGCTCGTGCAACAGGGCCGCCAGCCGCTCGGTATCGGGCCGGGTGGCGGTAAAGATAATCGCCTGCTGATAGCTTTCGGTGGTCAGAATATGCTGCAACAACGCCTGCTTGTGATCCAGGTGATCACACAGATAAAAGCGCTTCTCTATATCCAGGTGCTCGGCGTTGGCGGCGCCCACGGCCACCCGTTTGGGGGACTTGAGCAGCTTGTCGGCCATCTCGTTCACTTCGGCGTGATCCAGGGTGGCCGAGAACATCAGCGTCTGGCGGCGGCGGTGATCGGCGGCCTCGTTGATCTGGTTCAGCTCCTTGGCGAAGCCCAGATCCAACATGCGGTCGGCCTCGTCCATGATCAGCAGCTCCAGGCCGCCCAGCATCAGCGAACGGGCATCCAGATGGTTGGCCAACCGGCCCGGGGTGGCGACCACCACATGGGGCTCCTTACGCAGCGCCTTGATCTGGTCGTTGAAGTTTTCGCCGCCCAGCACCAGGGCGATGTTGGTGGAGCTGCCGCTGGTGAGCGAGCGCAGCTGCACATACACCTGCTTGGCCAGTTCCCGGGTGGGCGCGAGGATCAGTGCCCGCGGGTCGCGCTTGCTCAGCGCCTTGGTCTTCATCAGCCGGTGCAAAGCCGGCAGCAGGAAGGCCAGGGTCTTGCCCGATCCGGTTTTGGAGGACGCGATCAGATCATGGCCGGTCAATATGACCGGAATGGCCCTGTCCTGGATCTCGGTGGGCGTGGTGAGACCCATGTGATCCAATGCGGTCAATAGACGGGAATCCAGCCCAAGATCTTTAAACTGTTCGGGTTTTTGCGCCAACGTGCTGCTCCGGTGTGTCATGTGTCAACTCAGAATGGATAGCGTGAGAGTCGACAGAGAAAAAGGAAGGAAAAAACGACCGCCATTGTATAAGAATTTTGGCCAGATGTAATGATCCGGCGCCGCCTGGCTGTCCGGTGCCAGTGGGGATAAGTGTTTGCAAATAGCAATGGTTAGCAATACCATTAGCATCCCTTATTTTTCCTCTTCGAGACTGCTCATGTTCAGAAAGTGCTTACTGCTGCTTTGTGCCTGTTTTATCACGCTGCCGGCATTGGCGGCCGAGCGCCAGATAACCGATCTGTTGGGTCGCACCCTGACCCTGCCGAGCCAGGTAGACCGCATTATTCTTTCCGAAGCCCGCCTGATGTACATACTGATGCCGCTGCAAAAGGACGACCCCTTTGCCCATGTGGTGGCCTGGTCGGACGATATGGAGCGGGCCGACCCCGATACCTACATCAAGCTGGCCGAGACCTTTCCCGACACCGTCAACACGCTGCCGCGTTTTGGCCATCCCGGCAAGGTGACCTTCGACGTTGAAAAGGCCCTGACCCTGGATGCCCAGCTGGTGGTGGTCAACCAGGCCTATCATCAGCTTTGGCAGGAAAACGGCACCCTGAACAAGCTGGAGAAGGCGGGAATTTCCACCCTGTTTGTCGACTTCCGCGATGCGCCGACCGAGAACACCCTGCCCAGCATCCGTATTCTGGGTGAGGTGCTGCACAAGGAGAAAGAAGCCGAGGCGGTCAACAGCTTTATTGCCGACAAAATGGCCCGGGTGGCTGAGCGCATGAAAGGACTGAAAGCACAAGAACGCCCGCTGGTGCTGATGGAGCGCGCCTCCGGCATGGGCGATTGTTGTCAGGTGTTTGGCCCCAACAACTTCGGCCACTATGTGGAGCTGGCCGGCGGCAACAACTGGGGCAGTAACAAGACCCAGGCCCTGTCGCTGGCGATCAATCCGGAAGCCCTGGTCACCGAGCCTTTCGATCTGATTATCGGTACCGGCGCCAACTGGCAAGAGGCTTATCCCGAGGCCACCAGCCTTAATCTGGGCTACAAGGCCGAGGACGAGGATCTGCAACGGGGATTCCAGGCCCTGAGCCAGCGCGCCGGCTGGCAGGCCATAGACGCCGTTGCCAACAAGGCGTTTTACGGTATCTGGCACCAGTTCTACAACAGCCCGACCTATTTTGCCGCCATCGAAGTCATGGCCCAGTGGATGCACCCCGAGCGCATGCAGGGCATAGACGCCGAAGCGGATTTTCGCGAATTTCACGAGCGCTTTATGCCGTTCCCTTATGAAGGTCGCTTCTGGGTGAAAATGCAATGAGTACCAACGCCATCATGGCCCGTCAGGAAGACCGCCATCACTATCGTCAACACCAGGGACGGCGCCTGCAGTGGGTGGCCATCGGCGCCATGCTGCTGCTGGGTATCTTTCTGCTGGACATGACCCTGGGCCCGGGAAAACTGGGTCTGGCGCAGGTGGCCGCCACCCTGATGGATCCGGATGGCGCAGATATGAAGTCCCGTTTCATTATCTGGGATATCCGCCTGCCGGTGGCGCTGATGGCGGTACTGGTGGGCGCGGCCCTGGGCGGGGCCGGCGCCCTGATGCAGACCATCCTCAACAATCCGCTGGCCGAACCCTTTACCCTGGGTATTTCCCATGCCGCCGCCTTTGGTGCGGCCCTGGCCATTGCCTTCGGTGCGCCGCTGCTGCCCTGGGAATGGGCTCAGGGTTACATGATTACCCTTAATGCCTTCCTGTTCGCCTGCCTGAGCGCCGGGGTCATATTTCTGGTCAGCCGCATGCGCGGCTCCACGCAAGAAACCATGATCCTCACCGGCATCGCCATCCTGTTCGTATTTTCTGCCCTCAACGCCATGCTGCAGTTTGCGGCCAGCGCCGAGACCCTGCAGCAGATCGTGTTCTGGGCCATGGGCTCCCTTGGCCGGGCCACTTGGCCCAAGGTGGGCGTGGCGGCGGCGCTGTTGTTGCTGGCCTGCGTGTTGCTGTCGCGCAGCGCCTGGCGGCTGACCGCCCTGCGCATGGGTGACGAGGCGGCCGAGGCCATGGGGGTGAACGTGACCCGCATCCGGCTGGTGGTGCTGTTGCTGTCGTCTCTGCTGGCGGCGGTGGCGGTGGCCTTTGTCGGCATCATCGGCTTCGTCGGCCTGGTGGGGCCGCACATGGCGCGCATGCTGCTGGGCGAAGATCAGCGCTTCTTCCTGCCCGGATCCATGCTGTTCGGCGCCATTCTGCTCACCATCGCCGAAATTCTCTCCAAGAGCATCATCCCCGGCATTCTGTTGCCTATCGGCATCACCACCTCGCTGATTGGGGTGCCGTTCTTCGTATTTTTGCTGGTAGTGGTGCGTAGAAGGAGCTGGTCATGAGCCTGACACTGGAACACCTGAGCCTGGGCTACCGTCAGGGGCTGATTGTGGATGACTTGAGCCTGACTGCCGAGGCTGGTCGCTTGAGCGTGCTGCTGGGCCCCAACGGCACCGGTAAGTCGACCCTGCTCAAGGGCATTGCCGGCCTGCTGGACCCGCAGCAGGGCAGGGTATTGCTGGGCGGTCAGGATCTGGCCAACCTGAGCCGTGCCCGTCGGGCCGGGCAGCTGGTGTATCTGCCCCAGACCACCCCGGTGGGAGTACGGATTACGGTATTTGAAGCCATCTTGATGGCGCTGAAGGTGCACGGCAAGGTGCGGGTGACCGATGCGGATCTGGCGCTGGTGCGTGGCGTGCTGGACGAGCTGGAGATAGCGCATCTTTCACCCCGTTATCTGGAGCAGCTGTCCGGTGGTCAGCGCCAGATGGTGGCTATCGCCCAGGCGCTGATCCGCAGACCAAAGGTACTGCTGCTGGATGAACCCACCAGTGCGCTGGACCTGTATCATTCGCTGCACATCATGGCGGTATTGCGACGTCTCACCCGTGAACAGAACATGGTGACCCTGGTGGCTATTCACGACTTGAACCTGGCGGCTCGCTGTGCCGACGACGTGCTGGCGGTGAAGGGCGGCAAGCTGCAGGCCTTCGGCCCGCTGCACCAGTGCCTGCAAGCCGAGCTGATCCAGACCTTGTACGGAGTAGAAGCAGAAATTCTGCCCGGCCCGGACGACAGCCTGCTGATCTATCCCCGACTGGCGGGCTGATTGGCAGTCTGGTCTACAGTCCCTGTCGGATAGTGTGTGCAACTACACAGTATCTTGCCCTTCGATGATAAAAGGCGAGCCTGGCGCTTTCGCATAGTGTTGCTCATAGCGGTAGGCTTTTTGCTCTAGCGGTGCCTGACGATAACCATGCTGCAGGATCTCGTTCAGGTAACGTTGAATAAAGGCATCGGCACCCAATTTCCGCCACTGCAGCACATGCACCAGTTCGTGAAAATGAACTCGCAGCTGACTCGCGGCCCGCGGCTTAAGGTAATAGGTATCATCCAGCGTCAGCCCCATAGCACCGGGACTTAACAATTCACCCAGACCTAAATGCCTGACCACCATATCAGGCGGTCTGGGTAATTGCTCCACGACGACAAAGCCGGCATGACTCAGCAGTTCATCGCCGAAAAAACCGCCAAAGTGCTGCGCAAGTTGGGTACAGGAACGGCGCTGTTCCCGGTAGTGGTGGTTGGTGGCGGTTACCCAGGCAAGAATATCGAATGGCACCTATTACTCCTGTTGCAGCGTCTAATTATTGTGTTGGCCCTTTGGCCGACGGAAGTGGAGTGCCTTGCACTCTCAAACCCTACCGTAGCTGACTGTCTTTACTCCCGCGCCGGTTGACGCCGTCAACCGCCTTGCGCTGCTTTTCCTGCTCGGACTGACATGCGATGCACAGCCGCACGCCCGGCACCGCCTTACGCCGCGCCTCGGGAATGGGGACGTCACATTCCTCACAGTGGGTCAGACTTTCGCCACCACTCAGGTGGCTTCGGGCATCCTGCACCGCGTCTTCCACACTGGCATCTATCTGATCCTGCACGGCGCCGTCTCGTGACCATCCTCCTGCCATGGTGTTTTCCTCCTCTCGCCTGGCAATCAGGCAATCTGACAATATTGTGTTGCTGCTCCGACTGAGCCAAGACTCACCTCATCATCATATCCCTTCGCCCGCCACCCTGCCTTGCGCGAGAACACAGATAGGAGCCAAATCTCATGGCTCTGGTTTTTGTTGGTCGATTTCAATCGACCAACATTGCTCGCAATTGACCGCCGAAGCTCATTTTCTGTTTATGGCACTGGCCAACCCGGTTTGCAGATAGTCGTCGCGGACATCCAGTTCATACACGGTTCTGGATGAGATCAGACACAACGAGTATGTCTGAATGGAAGTCCAGTGCTGATGGTCGTGGATCTCCGCCTTCGCGGAGATGACCAAGGGTAAAGAGCGGAGGTGATTAAAGGTAAGGATCGGAGGTGACGAAGTGAGTGGGCAAAGGCTTCAACACAAAAAACGGGCCGAGAGGCCCGTTTTTTGTACTTGCGGTGTGTTATTTCGCCGGCACCGGCTCGGGGACGAGTTCGGCTTCTTGCCGTTGCCATTGTGCAGCTTCTTCCGCGCTGAGTTTGGGCGAGAACCAGCCCAGGTGGGCGTAGGTCATGCCGATCAGCGGCGACAGCCAGCAGGCGAAGGCCAGCGGAATGTAGAGCAGGTTCTCGGTGTTGCCTTCGGCAATGCCCAGCCCCAGCGCGGTAATCACCACGGCGCCACCGGCGTTCCAGGGAATGAGCGGCGATATCAGGGTGCCGCCTTCCTCAACCGCTCGCGACAGGTTCAGCGCCGAGTAGCCCTTGGCCCGATAGGCGGGGGCGAACATGCGGCCGGGCAGGGCGATGGACAGGTAGGGGTCGCCGCCAATCACGTTGGTCATGGCCGAGGTGGCGATGGCGGAAGACTGAATGGCACCAAAGCTTTTGGCGCGGGTCAGAATTTTTTCCATTATCACTTCCAGGCAGCCGGTGCGTTCCAGCACGCCGCCAAAGGCCAGGGCCACCAGCATCAGGGTGATCACCCAGGTCATGCTCTGTATGCCGCCACGGTTGAGCAGGGCATCTATTTCGCGCACGCCGGTCTCAATCTGATAACCGCTGAACATGAAGTTGAAGGCCTGTTGCAGACCCACATCCTGAGTCAGCATGGCGGTGGCCAGGCCCAGCATGGCGCCGGCAAACAGGGTGGGCAGGGCGGGCATTTTCTTCAGGGCCAGCAGTACGGTCACGCCCAGGGGCAGCAGCAAAGGCCATGACAGGTTGAAGTGCTGATCCAGGCCGCTGATGATGTTCTCGATGCGACCGAAGTCCACGGCCTGATCGCCAATCAGACTGAAGCCGGCGAACAGATAGATGACCAGAGCAATCAGCATGGCTGGAATGGTGGTGGGCAGCATGTTGCGGATATGGTCGAACAGGTTCACGCCGGTCACAGCCGGGGCCAGATTGGTGGTGTCCGACAGCGGTGACATCTTGTCACCGAAGAAGGCGCCCGACACCACGGCGCCGGCGGTCCAGTACATGGGGATGTCGAAGCCGTTGCCGATGCCCATCAGCGCCAGGCCTACGGTGCCGGTGGTGCCCCAGGAGGTACCGAGCGACACCGAGACCACGGCGCAGATCAACACGCTGGCGGCCAGAAACAGCTCGGGCGAGATCAGGCTCAGGCCCAGCTTGATCAGATAAGGCACGGTACCGCTGGCAATCCAGATGCCGACGATCATGCCCACAATAATCAGAATGCCCACAGACTGCAGGCCCAGGCGCACCACGTGCATGATGCCGTCTTCCATCTCGGGCCAGCGGTAGCCGCGCAGCCAGCCGATGAGGGCGGTGATGGCCACGCCGATGGCGAGCGGAATATGGGGGGTGAAGTTGCCAAAGTGAAACAGCTGCACACCCAGCACGACAAAGGTCAGTGCAATGGGCAGGCAGGCCAGCCAGAAGCCGGGTTTACGAGGGGGTGATGTTGCCATGGTTCTCTCCTTGAGCCTGTGAGACGGGCCGGTTTGTGCAACCGGCCGGCGCCAGATATCCCGGGGGACATCGTCAGACTAAGGCTGCCATGTATGACAGTTATGGGGTAAATGTAAAAAATTGTAACAAAGTTGTTTCAGCGGTTACCCCCGAGGCGAGCGGTTAGCGCGGAAAGCCCTTTTTGAGTCTCTGTTACCGCCTGGGCCAGCTCGATGGCGAGGCCGTGTGTCAGCAGGGTCTGGGCCTCGGCCGCCAGCTCCAGCTGTGTCAGCACCCCGGCCAGCCGGGTCTGATCCAGCATGCGGGCGGTGCCGCCCAGCCGGTGTGCCAGCTGGCCCAGCTCCAGGTGATCTTCTTCCGCCAGCGCCTGCTCAAGGGCCGCCTGCTCAGCCGGCAGCTCGCCGGCAAAGCGGCTCAGCATGGCCTGCAGCCGGGGGCGGCCCAGCACCCGCAGGTGTTCCTGCAGCAGCGGCTGCTCCAGCTCCGGTTGTATGCGAATGCCCAGCGCCTGACCCAGCGCGAGGGTGAGCCTTGGCCATTGTACCGGCTTGGCCACCACGGCCCTGAGCCCGGCGGCCAGATAACGGCGAATGTCGTCGGGGCCCACGCTGGCGGTCAGGGCAACCACAGGCGTTTCCTGGTTCAGCCCTTGAGCCTGATGGCGGATACTGTGGCTGGCTTCCAGGCCGTCCATGCCCGGTAGATGCATGTCCATCAGAATAAGGTCAAAGGCCTGATGACGGGCCATCTCGAGTGCCTGCTCGCCGCTTTCTGCCTGGCTTACCAGATGACCGTGCTGCTCCAGCATGGCGGCAAGAATGGCCCTGTTGATGGCCACGTCTTCCACCAGCAGCAGACTGAGGCTGGGCAGGGTGGACAGCTCGGTTTCTTGTTCTGTGGTCGGCGTAGCGGCGGGTGTCAGCGGCAGGATAAAGCCGAAGCGGCTGCCCTGTCCGGGGGTGCTTTGCAGAGTCATGCTGCCGCCCATAGCCTCGATCAGCCGTTTGGAGATGGCCAGTCCCAGTCCGGTGCCACCATAACGTCGGCTTATGCTTTCATCGGCCTGGGTAAAACGCTGAAAAATGCGGTCTTGCTGCTCGGGGGCAATGCCGATGCCATTGTCTTCTACGTTGAATTGCCAGCCTCCGTCTACCGCCCGGGCACCGAGCGTGACCCGGCCGCCCTCATCGGTGAACTTGGTGGCGTTGGACAGCAGGTTGATTAGCACCTGACGCAGCCGGCCGGCGTGGCCCGAGAGCCAAAGCCCGGCGTCGGGCGCGTCCAGTTGCAGTCGGATCTGCTTGGCCTCGGCGTAGCCCTGCATCATGGCGACACTGCTCTCCAGCAACTCACCCAGGGCGAAGGGAGCCGGCGCTTCGGACAGCGGGCCCTGCTCCAGCGCCGCATAATCGAGCACGTCGTTCAGCAGCATCAGCAGGTGCTCGGCCGAGTGCTGCAGTATGTCGAGCAGTTCTTGCTCGGGGCTGTCTTTCAGCGCGGGCCTGAGCAGGGCAAGGGTACCCAGAATGCCGTTCATGGGGGTACGCAGCTCGTGGGTCATGTTGGCGATAAAACGGCTTTTGGCCATATCGGCCGCCTCGGCCGACTCCTTGGCCTGACGCAGGTGGTGAGTGCGTCTGTCCACCAGGGCTTCGAGCCGGTCTTTGTCGTGCTGTAGCTCGTTCTGACGACGCTCGACCGAGCGGCGCATGGTGTTGATGGCGCCCACCAGGGTATCCAGCTCGTCGGGCAGCTGGCCGGGCGAACGGGCCAGCGTCAGCGGGGGGCTGCCGGGCCGGCCTTCGCCAATCTGCGCCACATGACGGGCCATGCGTTCCAGATGACGGGTCACCCTGCGCTGAAACACCAGCATCAGGCAAAAGGCGATGGCCAGTATCGTCAGGGTCTGGCCCAGCAGTATGGTCTGGGCGTGATCGATCAGCTGCTGGCGAATACTGCGCTTGCTGAAGGCAAGCTCCAGCCGGCCCACTCGCTGGGGCCCCAGCGCCGGGCTGGGATAGATTAAATCGAAGTCATGTTCATGCATGCCCTCACCGCTGTTATTACGGGCCAGCACCAAGGGGTCGGGGAGGGCGTCACCGGTCACGGTCAGCCGGGCCATGTGCGGCATGTCGAGCATGCTTTTCAGCTGTAACCGGGCTTGCGGCAGGTTCAGATCCCACAGGCTCTGGGTCAGGCTGTCGAGGTAGCTTTGCTCAATAAGGGTGAGGCGGTCGTTCAAATCCTGTTTTATCTGGCGATGGTCGAGCAAGAGCTGAAAGGCGGTGGACAGCAGCGAAAGGGTCAGGCTGACGCCCAGCACCAGCAGAAACAGGCGAAAACTCAGAGGATGCCGCCGCCGGTAGCGGGGCAACAGGGTCAACAGGGCTTTCATTCAGGGTGTATCCAGATAACGGCGTTCAAAATGGGCGGTGATGCGTTGAATATAATGATCGTCGGTCAGCTCTTGTAGCCGAGCGGACAGGGCCGGCAGCAGCGGCTCCAGTACCGAGCCTCTGGGCAGGGCCAGGTGGTAATGTTCCAGGGTGAGCAGCTCGGGCAGGGGGAACAGCTGCCCGGTCAGCCCGAGTTTTTGTGCCTGCAGCGTGCCGGTGGTCAGTCCTATGGGCATGTAATCGATACGGCCCAGTGCCAGCTTGCGAAAATTCTGCTCGCCGGTAGAGACTCGCTCAACATGGGGATGGCGGCTGGCGGCCCGGTCGAAATCGTCACCGAAGCTGTCACCAAACAGCAGGCCAAGTGTCTTGTCGGACAGGTTCCAGGACGACGGGTTGGCGTTGCCAAAATGGGTAAAGAGCACCACGGGATCCGCCACTATGGGGGTGTCGCTGAAGCGGAAGTCCCGCTCCCGCTGTCGGGTCTTGTAGGCGGCTACAATCAGGTCCACCTTGCCCTGGCGCGCCGCCAGCTGGCAGCGTTCCCAGTTGCCGAATACCCGCATGTTCAGCGAATAGCCGTGTTCGGCCAGTAGCTTGCGGGCCAGGTGGGGGGCAATGCCGATGAGCTCGCCCTCTTGCTCCCACGACAGGGGCGGATACATGGGGTGACCGCAGGCGGTGAGGGTTCTGGCTGTGCCTTGAGCCTGGGCCTTAGAGGGCAGTACCGGCAACAGGGCAAGCAGCAGCGCGAGGATCAGTGGCATGGCACCGGCCTTGGGGTAAAGACGTAGCCGGCGCCATGCATGGTGAGGATGATTCTGGGATTAGCCGGGTCGTCTTTCAGCTTGCGCCGCAGCCGGCCCACCAGCACGTCTATGGTTCTGTCGTTGGGGGCCCACTCGCGGTTTTTTATCTGATCCAGCAGCTGATCCCGTGACAGGGTCTGCCCCGAATGATGTAAAAAGGCACACAGCAGCTGGTATTCGCCGTGGGTCAGCGGGGTTTGCCGGTCATGTTCATCGAGCAGCACCCGCCGGTCCAGATCGATGCGCCAGTCGTCAAACCGACGAATGTTGGCAGCGGGTGCCGTGTCGCCCCGGGGCAGCACGGCCCGCACCCGGCGGGCCAGGTTCTTGGCTCGGGCCAGCAGTTCGCGGGGGTTGAAGGGTTTGCACACATAGTCGTCGGCACCGCATTCCAGGCCTATGATGCGCTCTATGTCATCCTGACGGCCGGTCACCAGTATGATGCCCACCTCGGAGCCGGCACGCAGCTCCCGGGTCAGGGTCAGACCGTCCTTGCCCGGCAGCCTGATGTCCAACAGCACAAGGTCGACATCCTGCTCGCTCAGTATCAGCTCGGCTTCTTCCGCGCTTTGGGCCGCAAACACCTGGTGCTGCTCTACTCTGAAGTACTCCACCAGGCAATCCCGCGTGGTGTCGTCGTCTTCCACAATCAAGATGCGGATATCCATATCGTTTGTTCTCATTTTTCTTGTGTGTTGTATGCGAGTGAGTCCACAAGCCAGCTATTAACACCGCCGAAGCACCGCTGTCAATGTTGCCGCCTATTTCCCCAGAAGCTCGCCCATAGGCCGCAGGTTGGTGACGTGATCACAGAGTGACTTGAGCACCATCATCATGGGGGTGGCGATAATCAGCCCCACCGGGCCCCATATCCAGCCCCAGAACGAGAGGCCGACAAAAATCGCCACCGGGTTGAGGCTGGAAAGATGGCTGGTCAACCAGGGGGTCAGCAGATAGCCCTGAATGCTGGTGACCACCAGCGAGGCACCGGCCACGATAAACGCCATGTCCAGGGTGCCGAACTGCAAAAAGGCCGCCATGCCGGTGCCCAACAGTACCAGCAGCGGGCCCAGATAGGGAATGGCGCTAGCCACGCCGGCCAGCACGCCCCAGAGCCCGGCCTGCTCGACGCCGAGAATCCAGAATGCCAGCCAGGTGAAGGCGCCGACAAAGACGGCGCTTAACAGCATTACAAACAGGAAGCGGCGTACCTGATGATGAAAATCATCCATGATGCGGGCGGCCTTGCGCATGCGTTCAAACGAGGGGCCCGAGATGCGGATCACCTTGCGGCGGTATAATTTGCCCACCGCCAGCATGAAATACACCAGCAGCAGGGCAGAAAAACTCTGGGACACCATCACCAGCGCCGCCGAAGCGCCGCCCAGCAAATATTCCTGCACATCGAAGGGCTTTTCCACGATACGCACCGCCGTCACCCCCGGCGTTCTGACCTTCTTCTTGTCACTGGTGCTCTCTTCAATCTCTTTGGCCGCTGCCTGGGCTTTTTCTATGATACCCGCCTCTTTGGGCGGGGTCGTGGCGGCACTGCGTTTGAACTTGCTGATGGCCACCGGCACCTTGTCCAGCATGGTCACGGCTTCGCGCTGCAAGGGGATGCTGGCGCTGACCATGACCGCCAGCAACACGGACATCACCACGGCCGCGCTGACGGGGCGAGGCACCCTGAGTCGGTCGAAGGGTGAGAGCAGCGGGTCCAGGGCATAACTGATGAAAACCGCCACCATCAGCGGCAGCAGCACCGCCTGCGCCCAGTCGATGAAATATACGGTCGCCACCGACGCCAGTATGATCAGCGAAACACTGCGCACGTTAACCGCGTCGATCAACGGTTTCTGGTCGTCGAATGCCTTTTTGCTGCCGAATAATGCGTCATCTGGGTCTGTCATGGGGTCAGTGTCCGGTTTTGCTATGTTGCAGAGTTTAACCGCCTTTTGCCGGGAGGAACATGTGTCGGGGGTGCACGGTTGCAAATGCCCGGATGCCGCCGGTGAGCCTCTGGTTGGGATGACGCTGATGAGCGGCCGGATACCATGTTAATGAGCTTGGCCTGCGTGCCATGACGGGATATGGTGGCTACGCCTGAACCAGGCGCTTTTCATGAATGTATAAATGTCAGCGATGATTAATCACGGAATCCCAAGATGTGGAAGCTTAATCCCAGGGCACTGAAATACCTCAATGAAGTCGCTCGCTTCGGCTCATTGCGTAAAGTCGCCGCCCATTTGAATGTCGATGTCTCGGCCATCAGTCGTCAGTTGGCGCAGCTGGAGGAAGAGCTGGGCACGGCCGTTGGCATGCGCAGTGGGCAGGGGTTTGTTCTCACCCAGGTCGGCGAAGAGCTGGTCGCACTTTTTCGACAGCAAAAAGCGAGTGAAGCCGCCGCCCTGTCCCGTATCGAAGCGTTACAGAGCCTGAAACGGGGACGTGTCAGTATTGCCGTTGGTGAAGGATTTATTGCCGATCTTATTTCCGCGCCGCTGCAGGCTTTTATGGCTCGCTATCCGGGCATTCAGATCAGTGTGGAAATGGCGGGAGCCAATGAGGCGACACGGTTGGTCAAGGAGGATCGGGTGGATTTGGCGCTGGTCTATGCGCCTTCGCCCGATGCCGAGCTCTATTCCCATGTGGTCACCCGCCAGCCCCTGGAACTGATCACCCCTCCAGGGCACCCTCTCACCAGACTGGCGCCGCTGTCCATCCGACAGATATCAGGTTATCCCCTGGCCCTTATCGATCAGCAGTTCGGCATGGGGCAACTGGTCAGCCTGGTCGAGGAACTGGAACATATCCGTTTTGAGCCCCAATTAAGAACTAATTCTGTCGCTGTTCTAAAGAATTTTGTGCTGTCTGGTATGGGCGTGACCTTCATGCCCGGATTGACGGTACACAGCGAGATAAAGCAGGGAAGGATAGCCTGTGTTCCTGTACCTCATCCCGTGCTGGCTGGGGCAAGTGCTCACATCGTCAGCCATAAAGGCCGTGAGCTGACGGTGTCGGCCGAAGCCCTGATCAATCATCTCCATGATGGAATGTTGTTCTTTAATTAATGGTTAGATTGGTTTTAAGTGTTGCGTTGACTTTATATCAACGCTTTTGGCATTGAAAAGTCAACACGACAACGCTTAATCTGGCGGAGATGTATTACAACACCCAATCTGGATATGGAGATCGAGGCTATGCCAACTTGTAAAATCAAACAGCTGACAAAATTGATGTCAGTGGCATGTGGGGCTGGAGCCTTACTTATCAGTGGTCTGGCCGGAGCGGCCACAACCATTGACCTGTCTTATAACGGCGCGCCCGATGCGGACAAGAATGCGGTGCACCTGTTTGCATCCAACCTGAAAAAACTGGTGGAAGAAAAAACCCGGGGTGAGCTGGAGTTGAAGCTGTATCCAAATAGCATGCTGGGTGAAGAAGAGCAGCGCATGGAGCAGGTCATGAACATGCCCAGCCTCAATATCGCTTCTTTTGCCGGCATTTCGCCGTTGTTTCCCGAAATCTATGTAAGTGCTATTCCTTTCCTGTTCAAGGACTTTGATGAGGCGCGCCGTTTCTTTGACCAGGGCGAATACTGGAAAGCAGCTCAGGATGAGTTCTATCAGCGTACCGGCACCCGCCTGCTGGCGGTAGTGGAAGAAGGCGGTTTCCTGGCGTTTACCAACAACAAGCGGCCTATTAGGCAGCCCGATGATTTCAAAGGACTGCGCTTCAGAGCGATGGATAAAAGCCAGGTGGCACTGTACGAAGCCTTTGGTGCATCCGGAACCCCGATTCCCTGGACCGAAGTGTACATGGCGATGAAGACGGGCGTCGCCGATGGCCAGATGAACCCGCCCATGTACATCATTCTGGGCAGTCTGCAGGAAGTACAAAAATACCTGACCCTGGCCAACATTCAGTATTCCGATCAGTTCCTGGTGGCCAATGATCAGCTGATGGCCTCCCTGACAGAAGAGCAGAGGGCAGCCCTGACGGAAGCAGTAGAAGAAGCCAACCAGATTAACCGTCAATCGGTCGAGTCCAAGGTTGATGAGCGCGTCCAGTTCCTGGCCGACAAGGGTATGGAAGTCTACCGTCCGACGGTGGAAGAGCTAGCGGCCTTCCGGGAAAAAGCCAAGCCTTCCTATGTCACTTGGCTGCAGGAGCAGAATATCGATCAACAATGGATCGATTTGGCCCTGCAGGATGTGAAATCCAACTAATTACCTTCCGATAAGGTGGCGGTGCCTGGCACCGCCTTGTTGTTATGATCATAAAAACCCTTCGTGTATTGAGTCGCGTGTCGGAAACCCTGGCAGGCTTGCTTATCGCCAGCAATCTCATGGTGCTGCTCTATGGCGTTGCCGCAAGATACCTGGCTGGCCGCTCACCTATCTGGATGGATGAGCTTTCCCGTTTCCTGATTATCGGTACCGTGTTGCTGACGGCCGGTGTGGTGTGGATTCGTAATGAACACATGCGCATCAACCTTCTGGAACAGAAGCTGCCGTTGAAGTGGGCCTCGGCCCTGAAACTCTACCAGTGGCTGCTAACTGTGGTGATCAGTGGCGCATTTGTCTGGTTTTCCTGGCATTACGCGTTTTCCGTCAGTCGCTTCACTACCATGGGGCTAGGGATAAGCCGGACCTGGCCGATGCTAAGCATGCCGCTTGGTTTCCTGATGCTATTTTTGTTCGCCATTTTACGTGGCCCATTTGAAAGAAAGGATATGCAGTTATGACTCTGGCGATGTTTGCCACCTTTATTGTGCATATCCTTTTGGGTTTGCCCCTGTTCCTGGCGCTGCTTCTCACCGCCGTCGTCGGCTTTTTCTTTATTGATGCAGACATGATAGGCCGCATGTTGCCCCAACAATTCTTTGGCGGTATCAATGTATTTTCTCTAATGGCAATTCCCTTGTTCATCCTTGCGGGTAACCTGATGAACAGCGCAGGCCTGACACAACGGTTGATGACCCTGGCCAGAACCTTGGTCGGTCACTGGCGTGGTGGCCTGGGCTATGTGAATGTAGTTTCCAGCGTATTCTTCGCCGGGGTCAACGGCTCGGCAGTAGCGGATACTTCGGCGCTCGGTTCCCTGCTGGTGCCGGCGATGAAAAAAGAAGGTTACTCGGTTCCCTATGCCGCAGGGCTAACGGCGGGCAGCTCGCTGATAGGTCCCATTATTCCTCCCAGTATCTTCATGATCCTTTATGCCTCGCTGACCAATACCTCGGTTGGCGCTCTGTTTCTGGCAGGAGTCATTCCCGGCGTGATCCTGGGATGCGCGTTTATGATGATGAACTGGGTCTATGCTAGACGAGCTGGCTTGCCCGTTTCAGGTGAAAAGCCGACCCTGGCCAGACTGTGGTCAGCCAGCTGGGGAGCTTTACCGGCCCTGCTCGCGCCGTTGATTATCGTAGGCGGTATAGTGCTCGGTGTGGTCACACCTACCGAATCGGGTGCCCTGACCGTGCTTTATGTGGTCATGGTCGGGCTGCTCGCAGGCCAACTTTCCCTAGCCCGATTCTGGTCTGCATTGATTGAAACGGCCCGTCTGACCAGCGCCATCTTCCTGATCATGGCGGCATCCGCGACCATCAGTTGGCTGCTGTCCTACGCTCAGGTGCCCAAGTCATTCGTAGCCTTGCTGGAACCCTTTATCGAGCAGCCGGTACTGGTACTGTTGTTGCTGAGTGGCATTACCTTTATCACCGGCATGTTTATGGAAGAAGTATCGGCGCTGATGCTATTGACACCTATTTTTGTCCCGGTTGCCATGGCTGCGGGCATTGACCCCGTGCACCTGGGGGTGGTCATTACCCTGAATATCACCATCGCCTTGATTACTCCCCCCATGGGTGCCTGTGTATTTGTGGCTGCAGCGGTCAGCAAGCTCGAAATCACAGCCCTGTTTAAAACCATCTGGCCCTTTGTGCTGCTTGCCCTGAGTGTGCTGCTGCTGTTGATCCTGTTTCCTGCATTGACCCTATGGCTGCCGAGAGTCCTGGGGGGTTACGCATGAAGATCCGGATACCCTTGACTCCCGATCCCGTCTGGCCGGATGTGATCAAGATAACCATTGAAGAGAACCAGGAGCCTCTGGTACCGGTAAGCCTGGCACCGGCGCCGCTGCAGGTGTATCCGGCCTACTACAAGATGGGCATACCGAATTCGGTGCCCGAGTGCCATGTGCGCACCGGTGTTTACCAACGCCTGTTGCAGGCAGCACAGGCACTGCCCGCCGGCATATCGCTGTTACTGCTGGACAGTTGGCGGCCCTATGCGGTGCAACAATACCTGTACGACACCCTGTATGACGCCCTCGAAACCCGGCTGCCGAATAAAACGGCGACAGAACTGGAGCAGATGACCCGGGAGTTTGTTTCGCTGCCCAGTACCCGGGTGGACGCGCCGAGCCCCCATCTTACAGGTGGCTCTGTCGATGTCACTCTGGTGGACCGGCATGGCCTGATGCTGGATATGGGAACCCAGTTCGATGAAGCCAGCGTCTGGTCACATACCCACGCCTATGAAGAGATTGCCGCCCCCGATGCCAGAGAGACGGAGGTGATCAACAACCGACGCTTGCTGTATAGCGTCATGACCCTGGCCGGGTTCACCAACCTGCCCAGCGAATGGTGGCATTTCGATTTTGGCAATCAGTTGTGGGCCTGGTATTCCGGCGCGGAGCGAGCCGTCTATGGCGCGACCCAGCTGGACAGCCTGGAAAACCGCTGGCGCAGAGAAGTGGAAAAATATTCCGTCGACTGACCACCGGGTATAGGGCTGCCAGTGCGCAGCCCTATACCGTCTACTCCGCCACGACATCCTCTGTGTCACTGGATGCAGTCGGCCGCCAGCGCCCTGATAGCATCCATGCCCGGGTGGGCGTGCGGCGAATTCGTTTTATAGAGTGCGAAGGGGATCTTGGTACAGCCGAGGATGACCCGCTCCACGCCCTGTTTCAGAATGTCTCCCATGCAGGTGTCCAGCAACTGAGCTCCCTCTATCAGGGAATATGGCCGTTTCCGACTATAACTCGATCATGACCGCCAATCTGGGCTGACTGGTACTGCCGGTGTACCCGGTGCCGGCCTTATCATGCTGTCTTTGCCTCCTGGCATTTTATCCTGCAACTCCTCCTATCTGCATGACCTGTGGCGCCACCCATGTCTCGTTTTGGCATGTTTGTGTCTTTATCAGCAATGTTGCCAGAGTGTAACGGAGGTTTACTGTCGGGTATCCGAGCAGGGGCACTGAGGTGACTGCCTGTCGCGGTTTGTGATGCGCGGGCCAGGTGCCGGCGTTGACTCCCGTTAAGTAAAAGGATGTTGATTTATGTGCGCAATTCACGGAAACAGAGGTGTTGTCTATACCGGTCCTGGCAAGGTCGAGGTGCAATCCATCGCCTTCCCCGAGCTGGCCATCGGTAATCGAGCCTGTCACCACGGGGTGATCCTCAAGGTGGTGTCGACCAACATCTGCGGCAGTGACCAGCACATGGTGCGTGGGAGAACCACCGCCGAAGCCGGCCTGGTGCTGGGCCACGAAATAACCGGGCAGATCATCGAATGCGGCCGTGATGTCGAGTATCTGAAAGTGGGCGACATCGTTTCCGTGCCGTTCAACATCGCCTGTGGCCGTTGCCGCAACTGCAAGGAAGGCAAAACCGGCATCTGCCTGAACGTCAACCCGGCCCGCCCCGGCGCTGCCTACGGCTATGTGGATATGGGCGGCTGGGTCGGTGGCCAGTCCGAATACGTGATGGTGCCCTATGCGGACTTCAATCTGCTCAAGTTTCCGGATCCTAACCAGGCGATGGAAAAAATTCGCGACCTGACCCTGCTGTCCGACATCTTCCCTACCGGTTTCCACGGCTGCGTGACCGCCGGTGTCGGCCCCGGCTCTACCGTCTATATC